>CAVPQD010000001.1:0-13858 GCA_963707335.1 uncultured Thermoleophilia bacterium
CGTCGGCCAGGGCCAGGGCCGAGCCCTCGAGGATGTCGGCCTCGCTGCACGTGACGGAGGCCAGGCCGAAGGCGCGGCAGGCCGCGGCTGCGATCATGGCGCCGGCGAGGATCACGTCCTCGCGGCCCTTCTGGATGCCGGGGCGCAGGCCGCGCTGGGCGCTGGTGAGCTGCGCGAAGAGCGCGATGGCCGTGTCGATGTCGGCGAGCGTCAGGTCGTGACCGTGCACCAGCTCGCGGCGGTACACACGCAGCTCGAGCTTGTGGGCAGCCAGCGTCAGGTACGTGCCGGCGACGCCGATGAGGCGGCTCGCCGCGGTGCGGGAGGCCGGAGGTACGCCGGCCGCGATGGCCTCGGCGATGAACGCCCCGGCCTGGCCGAGCGCGGCCGGCGACGGCGGGTCGTCATGGAAGAACCGCTCCGTGACGCGCACGGCGCCGATGTCCAGGCTGCGGACGAAGTCCGGAGCGCGGCCGGGCACCCCGACGCAGAACTCGGTGCTGCCGCCGCCGATGTCGACGAGGGCGACGGGTGAGCTGACCTGGCCGGCCAGGCGCCCAGTGCCGCCGCGGAACGCCAGGGCGCCCTCCTCCTCCCCGTCCAGCAGGCGCCACGGCAGGGCGAAGTCGCGCTCGACCGAGGCGAGGAACTCGCCGCCGTCGAGTGCGTCGCGGAGCACGCTGGTGCCGATCAGCAGGCGTCGCGAGGGGCCGAAGGCCTCGATACGCGACGTGTAGCCGGCGAGGCTGTCGCGGGTGCGGGCGACGGCGTCGGCGTGCAGCCGCCCCGTCGCGTCCACGCCCTGGCCCAGGCGCACGACGGTAGTCACGCGCTCCACCACCTCGACGCCGGCGTCCTCGACCCGCGCCAGGAACAGCCGGCACGTGTTGGTGCCCAGGTCGACGATGGCGACGTTCACGGCGAGGCCTCGGCGGCAGGATCGGCAGGCGGCGGCGGGGCCGGTGGCCGCGCGGCGTGCGGCGCGCCCGGCGCCGCCCCGTCCGCAGCCAGGCGGGAGGCGCACAGGCCGTCGTGGTCCCAGAGCTCGCCGGCGGCGGTCAGGACACATTCGCCGAGCTCGTAGCCCGGGCACGCCAGCGCGTGGGCGGCGTGGGCGTGCAGGCAGGTGATGCGCCGCGCGTCGGCGACGCCGCCGATGCCGGTGCGCAGCGAGACGCCGCCGTCGAGCATCGGCGGCCGGTAGCGGCGCACGAGCTCGCGGCGGCGGCGGCGGGTGTAGCGCACGGCGTCGGCGAGCGACGCCGCCAGGCGCGGCTCGCCGGTGGCCAGCGCGCCGAAGGCGCGCACGCCGCCGGCGTCCTCCAGCCGGCCGATGGCCGCGACGAGGCTGGGGCAGGTGCAGTAGAAGAGCGTCGGGAACGGCCGGCCGGCCTCGTCGTAGGGCAGCGTCTCGACGACGGCCGGCGCGCCCGCGGGACAGCGCCTGACGACGCGGCTCATCGGCCGCGGCGTCCTGCCCAGCTGGGCGGCGACGACCGCGAGGTCGGCGCCGCTGACCAGGCGGGGGCGCAGCGGACTGGAGCTCACGGGATCAGCGGAGCAGTGTGCGCCAGAGGTCCTCGACCCGGTCCAGCACCGAGAAGGAGCCCTGGGCGACCTGCGGCGGCGGCGAGGCGAAGGCGTCCTCTTCGGCCTTGCCCGGCAGGCCCTTGACGACGAAGACCTGGGTGTCCGGCGGCACCAGCATGGAGTCGGCGCGAGCGACCTGCGCCACGTAGCTCCGCGTGGAGAGCAGCTCGATCTCGCGCTCCATGCGGGCCTTGTCGGCGCGCGCCGCCTGCAGGGTCGCGACCTCGCGCTGGTAGCGGTCCTGCTGCGTGAAGAAGGCGCGCAGCGGCGACACGTAGAACGCCGCGGCGATGAGCACCAGCGCGAGCAGGGCGAGCCGACCCAGGTGCAGGCGCGGCCGCCCGCGGCCGCCACCCCCGGCCGGCGCCCCTCGCGCCTTCTGTGTCGTCACCGTCTGTGCCATCAGCTCGCCGTCGCCCTTCGGTCACGCCGCGACCGCCGATCGAGCGGCCTCACTGTTGAGTTCGCCCCGCCCCGCCCCGCTCCCTGCCGCGGCGCGCGGATCGGGGATGGCGCCGGGCGCGGTCCGGCTCTACTTCAGGGCCTGGAGCTGTTGGTCGGCGGCCTTGCCGGTGTCCGAGCTCGGGTCGATGGAGACCGCCTTGGCGTAGGCGGCCTTGGCCGCCGCGGTGGCCGCATCGGCCGCCTTGGTGTCGCCGTCCTGTTCGGCGATTCGGCCCTTATGCGCCAGGTAGTTGCCCTTGTTGAAGTAGGCGCTCTGGAAGTCCGGGAACTTGGCGATCACAAGGTCGACCTGCTTGAGCGCCTGGTCGATCTGGCCGCCGTAGAACAGCGAGGTCGCGTAGTCCGTGCCCACGCCGGCGCTGCTCTTGTCCAGCTTCCACGCCGCGGCGTACACCTTTGCCGCCGCCTCGAAGTAGGCCGTGCCCTGCTCGTACGCCTGGGCCTGGAACTTGGTCTGGCCCTGGTCGTAGAGATCGTTGGCGCGCTGCACGAGCTCGTCGTAGCTGCCGCTCGTGTCCGCCGACACCGGCGTTGCGGGGGTGCTCGCCTGACCCGTCGTGGTGCCGCCGGCGTCGTTGCCGGAACCGCCGGAGGCCACGAGGACCACGAGGACGACGACGACGGCGACGACGGCGAACGCGCCCCAGATGATCACGGGCGAGAGCCGGCCCGTGGCGGGCTTGGCGGCGGACGCGGCCGCCGGGGCCGGCTGGCCGCCGCCCTTGCGGCGCTGCTGGCCGGTCGTACGGACGCCCTGCTGGCCGCCCTTGGAGCCCAGGGCTCCCTTCACACCTTTGAGATCGGCGCCGCACTCCGGGCAGAAATTGGCGTCGCCCGCGTCGTTGCCGCACTCGGGACAATACATGCTCGCGCTTCCTCCGCGTCGCTTGTGGTCTGACGGTCTACGTACACTATCGTTGGCGTCCTGATGCCGAGGGGCGCGGGCGGCCATACGGCTGCCCGCGCCCCTCCACAGAACGCTTCGCCCACTGATTATAGAGGCTCGGCGGGTGCGATTCACACCGGCCCCGCCCAGGGGGCCGCCACCCGTTGTCTACTTGTGCAGGTTGTAGAACGCCTTGAGGCCGGGGTACTCGGCGATCTCGCCGAGCATCTCCTCGATGCGCAAGAGCTGGTTGTACTTCGCCACGCGGTCGGTGCGTGCCGGGGCGCCGCTCTTGATCTGCCCCGCGTTGGTGGCGACCGCGAGATCGGCCAGCGTGGTGTCCTCGGTCTCGCCCGAACGGTGTGAGCACACCGCCGTCCAGCCGGCGCGCTTGGCCATCTCGATGGCGTCCAGTGTCTCGCTGAGGGTGCCGATCTGGTTGAGCTTGATGAGGATGGAGTTGGCGCTGCCCAGCGCGATGCCCTTGGCCAGCCGCTCAGTGTTCGTCACGAACAGGTCGTCGCCGACGACCTGCAGACGGTCGCCGAGCTTGTCCGTCATGAGCTTGAAGCCGTCCCAGTCGTCCTCGGCGAGGCCGTCCTCGATGCTGATGATGGGGTACTTGTCGACGAGCCCCGCGTAGTAGTCGACCATCTCGGCCGAGCTGAGGCTGCGGCCCTCGCTCGCCAGGACGTACTTGCCGTCCTCGAAGAAGCTGGAGGCCGCGGGGTCCAGCGCGAGCATCACGTCGGCGCCGGCTTCGTAGCCGGCCGCGTCGATGGCCTCCATGATGACCTGGATGGCCTCCTCGTTCGAGCCCAGGTCCGGGGCGAAGCCGCCCTCGTCGCCGACGGCCGTGCTGAGCCCCTTGGCCTTGAGCACGCCCTTCAGGCCCTGGTAGACCTCGGCGCTGATGCGCAGCGCCTCGTCGAAGCTGGCCGCGCCCACGGGCATGACCATGAACTCCTGCAGGTCCACGTTGTTATCAGCGTGCTTGCCGCCGTTCATGATGTTCATCATGGGCACGGGCAGCTGGAAGGCGTTGACGCCGCCGACGTACTGGTAGAGCGGCAACTCCAACGCCGCCGCGGCGGCGTAGGCCGTGGCCAGCGACACGCCGAGGATGGCGTTGGCGCCCAGCTTGGCCTTGTTGGGCGTGCCGTCCAACTCGATGAGCATGCGGTCCACGAGGCGCTGGTCGGTGGCGTCGAAGCCGACGATCTCCTCGGCGATCACGGTGTTCACGTTGTCCACGGCGGTGCGCACGCCCTTGCCGAGGTACTCGCCGCCCTCGTCGCGCAGCTCCACAGCCTCGTGCTCGCCGGTGGACGCGCCGGAGGGCACTGCGGCGCGGCCCACGACGCCGGACTCGAGCTCGACCTCCACCTCGACCGTCGGGTTGCCCCGTGAGTCGAGGATCTGCCGGGCGGTCACATCGATGATGGTGGTCATGAACGCTCCTCCCGCGCCTTGGCGCGCTGGTAGTAGTGCTCCTGTTCGCGCAAGTCTACCCCAGCCCAATCGACGCCCTCGGCCTGGGCGATGGCGGCTGCTTCAGTGACCCGGCGCTCGAAGCGCTGCGCGGCCTCGCGCAGCGCCAGCTCAGGGTCCACGTGCAGCAGCCGCGCCACGTTGACGACGGCGAACAGCAGGTCGCCGACCTCGTGCGTGACGCGCGGGTCTCGCCGGTGAGGATCGGCCGGCTCCTCGGCCCCGCGTTCCCCGCCGTCCCGCGCGGCCGCCTCGGCGAAGAGTTCGGCCAGTTCGCCGTGCTCCTCGGCGATCTTGGGAAAGGCCTCCGCGGCCGAGCTCCAGTCGAACCCGACGCTGGCGGCGCGCTGCTGCAGCTTGCGGGCGTAGAGCAGCGCGTGGAAGGTGGAGGGCACGTCGTGGAAGATGCCCTCCCGGCCCTCCTGCTCGACCTTGATGCGCTCCCAACGGCCCTTGACGTCCGCCGCTGTCTCGGCGACGGCGTCGGCGAAGATGTGCGGGTGACGGCGGATGAGCTTGACCTCGATGTCGTGGGCGATGGAGCCGAGGTCGCCGGCGTCTCGCTCGCGGAGCATGAGGGCGAGCAGCACGACCTGCAGCAGCAGGTCGCCGAGCTCGCCGTGCTCCGCCGCGAGGTCATCGCCGGCGATGGCGTCCGCCAGCTCGTAGACCTCTTCGATCGTGTAGCTGATGATGTCGCGCGACGTCTGCTCGCGGTCCCAGGGGCACTCCTCGCGAAGCACGTCCACGATGCGCTTGAGGGACACGAGCTCCTGGCCGAGCAGGGCGTCGTCGAAGACCTGGCCCGCGGGGACGGTGGCCACGGACACGCCGGCAGCGGCCGCGATGGCGCGCAGCTCGCGCGCGAGGTGCGGGGCGGGCGGCCCGGCCAGCGCGACGGTGACAGGGGCCGACGCGGCCCGGGCGACGATGTCCGTCGGGCCGTCGCCGTCGGCCGCGTCCACCTCGAGCACGCGGCCCTCGCCGGGGTCGGCCGCCTGGCCGACCAGTCGCAGCAGCTCCCCGTCCAGGCCGGCGGGAACGAAGACGGCGCCGCCACCGGCAAGCGCCCGTAGCGATGCTGCGGGCGCCAGCTCGGCGGCGGCGCCGATGTACACGAGCGTGAGGCTCATGCGCGACTCCGCGCGGCGTGGAGCGCCGCGCGACTCCTTACTGGTTCGGTGGGCTGGCGCTCGGCGCCGTCGTGGCGGCCGGGCTGGGCGACGCGGTGAGCGTCTTCGGATCGAAGCCGCCGCCGTAGATGACCGCGGCGTCCTTGGTCGCCTGCTCGATGAAAGCCTGCCACACGGTCTGCTGCTGTGAAGCGAGCAGCGTCTGCTGGATCATGCTCTTGGCCTGCTCGTAGGTCTGCTTGGTCGCCGGTGACTTCTTGGTGACCTGGATGACGTGCCAGCCGTACTGCGTCTTCACGGGCACCGAGATCTCGTCGACCCCCAGGGCGAAGGCCGCGTTCTCGAAGGCCTTGACCATGCGGCCCTTGGGGAAGCTCCCCAACTCGCCGCCGCTGTTCTTGCTGCCGGTGTCGCTGGAATACTGCTTGGCGACCTTCTTCCAGTTGGCGTCCGAGCCGTCTGCCTCCAGCAGGCTCCGCACCTTCTCGGCCTCCGCCTTGGTCTTGACCAGGACATGCCGCGCGTCGACGGTGGCGCCTTGCTGGAACTGGTCCGCGTGCTTCTTGAAGTAGTCCTGCATCTGCTTGTCGCTGACCTTGAGCTTGGCGACGACCTTCTGCTGGACCTTGGCCTGCAGCATGGAGGCGACGAGCTGCGCCTTGAGCGCCTCAAGGGTGTAGCCCTGCTGCTTGAGGAGCTTGGCGAACTTCTTCTCGCCGCCCACCTGCGACTTGACCTGCTTGACGCGGTCCTGCAGCTCCTTGTCGGTGACCTTGATGCCCATGGGCACCGAGACGGTCTCGCCGTTGACCTTGACATCGACCGAGTCTTTGGCGGCGATCTGGGTGATGACCTCGTTCTGCACGAGGTAGCTCACGATACTGGCCTTGATCTGGTTGTACTGCGCCGTGCCCTTCTCGGGCAGGGTGATGCCCTGCGACTTGTACTGCGCCTGTGCTTCGGACCAGATCTCGTCGAACTGCTGCTGCGTGACCACGCCGTCGCCGACCGCGGCGATGGCGCCCGCCGGCACCTCCTTGCTGCACCCGGCGAGGACCAGCGCCGGCAGCAGCATGGCGAGCACGACGGCGGCCAGGATTGCTTTCTTCATTGATGCTCTCTCCCAAGCGTAGAGGACTCGTCGGCAGACACACGGGCGTCGATTATAGCATCGAGGACAGACTCGACCCACCCGAGCAGCGGAGGCTCCGCGCCCTCGCGATGCGCGCTCAGCAGACTGCGCTGCTTGAAGTAGACGACGCGCTCGTCGGCGGCGCGCACGCGCGCCGCCCACTGGTCGTCGAGCTCCAGGCCCTCGAGCTGCAGACGGCTGCCGCGGTACGCCGCGGACGCGGCGCCGAGCTCGGCAGCCTTGAGCTTGATCGCCTGGAGTGTGAGCAGGTGCTGCACCGGCTCGGGCGGGGGCCCGAAGCGGTCGGCGAGCTCGGCCGTCACATCGCCGAGCTCGCGCAGGCTGAGGGCCCTCGCGATGCGCCGGTGGGCGTCGATCTTGCTGGCCTCGTAGGCGATGTACTCGGGCGGGACGTAGGCCGTGACGGGCAGGTCCACGCGCACTGGGGCCGCCACGGCGCCGCGCTCGCCCTGCAGCTCGCGCACCGCGTCCTCCAGCATCTGCGCGTACATCTCGAAACCGACGGCGGCGACGTGTCCCGACTGCTCATCGCCCAGCAGGTTGCCGGCGCCGCGGATCTCGAGGTCCGCCATGGCGATCTTGAAGCCGGCGCCCAGGTCGGTGTGGTCGCTCAGCGTGGTGAGCCGCGCCGCCGCGTCGCTCGTGAGCAGATCCTCGCTCGGATACAGCAGGTACGCGTAGGCGTGGGCGTCGCTGCGCCCGATCCGTCCCCTGATCTGGTACAGCTGCGCCAGGCCCAGCATGTCGGCGCGCTCGACGATGAGGGTGTTGGCGCTGGGGATGTCGATGCCGCTCTCGATGATGGAGGTCGTGACCAGCACGTCCGCCTCGCCGGCCAGGAAGGACAGCATCACCTTCTCCAGGGCGCGCTCGTGCAGCTGGCCGTGCGCGACGAGCACCCGCGCCGCGGGGGCCAGCTCGCGCACCCGCTCCGCGGCCTGGTCGATGGTCTCGACGCGGTTGTGCAGGTAGAAGGTCTGGCCCTCGCGGGCCAGCTCCTTCTCGATGGCGATGCGCACGAGCTCATCGCGATACTCGCCGATGTAGGTGCGGATCTCGTGGCGGCCGCGCGGCGGCGTCTCGATCACGGAGATGTCGCGGATGCCGCTGAGCGACATCTGAAGAGTGCGCGGGATGGGCGTGGCCGACAGGCTCACCACGTCGACCTGCAGCTTGAGATTGCGCAGCAGCTCCTTCTGGCGCACGCCGAAGCGCTGCTCCTCGTCCACCACGACCAGCCCGAGGTCCTTGGGACGCACGTCGGTGGAGAGCAGCCGGTGCGTCCCCACCAGCACGTCCAGCCTGCCGGCGCTGAACTCGGCGAGGATGCGGCGCTGCTCGGAGGTGGTGCGGAATCGCGAGACCATGCCGACCTTCACGGGCAGGTCGGCGAAGCGCTCGGCGAAGGTCATGTGGTGCTGCTCCGCCAGGATGGTGGTGGGCACGAGCACCAGGGTCTGCTTGCCGGCCTCGGCCGCCTTGAAGGCCGCGCGCAGCGCCACCTCGGTCTTGCCGTAGCCCACATCTCCGACGACGAGGCGGTCCATGGGATGGGCCGCCTCCATGTCGTTCTTGACCTCGTCGATGACCTCGGCCTGGTCCTCGGTCTCCTCGTAGGGGAAGGCGTCCTCGAGCTGCCGCATGAGCTCGCCGTCGGGGGGAAAGCCGAACCCGGGGACGGCCTGCCGGGAGGCGTAGAGCTGCAGCAGCTCGCCGGCCATCTCCACCACGGCCTTGCGGGCTCGCGTCTTGACGGTCTGCCAGTGGGTGCCGCCGAGCTTGTCCAGCGCCGGAGTCCCGGCGCCGGCGCCCACGTAGCGGCTGACCTTGCCGATCTGGTCATGTGGCACGAACACGCGGTCCTCGCCGCGGAACTGCAGCAGCAGGTAGTCGCGTGTCACGCCGGCGACGGTGCGCGTCTCGATGCCGGCGAACTTCGCGATGCCGTGGTCCTCGTGGACCACGAAGTCACCGGGGCGCACGTCGAAGAACGTGGTGAGACGGGTGCCGGCGACGAAGCGCCGTTCGCGCGGCGCCGCGCGCAGCAGGGCACGTTCGCTGACCACGGCGAGCTTGAGGTCGGCGGCGACGAAGCCCTCGCGCAATGGGGCGGCGAGGAAGTAGAGGCCCGGACCGGCCTCGCCCCCGCGCGCGAGCTGCTCGGGCGTGACGACCTCCGCCGAGAGGTTGCGCAGGCGGTAGGTGGCGCGCTCCGCCTCGCCCTCGTGGCGGAACACGACGAACACGCGATAGTCGTCGTGGACGAGGCGCGACAGGTCGCGCTCGGCGCCGGCCAGGTCGCGCGCCGCGAACTGCGGCCGCGAGGCGGGGAGCTGCACGGGCTGGTCGCGCTGCACGACGTCAAGCTGCAGCGCTTGTGCGAGCAAGGCGCGGGCGTCGGCGAGCGGCACATAGAGACGCTCGCGCAGGCCCGCGCCCTCCACCGTCATCTCCACCTCGCCGGCGAAGTCGGCGAGGCCGCGGTAGGTCTCGTCCGGGTTGAACACCGCGATGCGCCGTCCCTCGCCGGCGACGAGCTCGGCAGCCGTCGTGAAGCGCCCGGCCAAGGCGGCCAGGGCGCGCACCCCGGCGCGCTTGTACAGCTCATCCGGGGCTTCCTCACGACCCTCGCGCTCCCAGGCGGCGATGGCCTGGTGCAGCCCACTCTGGTAGTCCACCACCCCGGTATCTGCCTCGAAAGCCGCCCAGACGATCGCCTCGTCCAGCGTGCCCGTCGTGCGCTGCGAGTACACGGAGAAGGTGCGCACGCTGTCGATCTCGTCGCCCCAGAACTCCACGCGCAACGGGTCGCCAAGGGCCGGGTAGACGTCGATGAGGCCGCCGCGCACGGCGAACTCGCCGCGCCCGCGGACCTGCTCAACGCGCTCGTAGCCCAGCGCGGCCAAGCCGGCGACGGCGGCGTCGAAGGCGAGCGCGGCGCCGGGCGTCAGCGCCAGTGGCCGTGGCTGCAGCTCGAGCGGCAGGAAGCGCTCGAGCAGGGCCACGGCCTCCGCCACGACCACGCCCCCCGCGGCGAGCGCAGCCAGCGCCTGTTGGCGCTCGCCCACCACGTGGGGCGCCGGCGCGACGTCGGCGCCGTACAGCACGCCGCGCGCCGGCAGGACCGGTATCGGACGATCAAGGTAGAGGGCCAGGTCGGTGGCAAGCTTCGCCGCCGCCTCGCCGTCCGGCGCCACGACGAGCCAGCCCTGATCGCCGGCGTCGCGGATGGCGCCGGCAAGCACGAACGGCGCAAAGAAGCTGGGCGCGTACGCGGCGGCGGCGCGGCGCAGCTTCGGCGCCGCCGCTTCGAACGCATCGCTGTGCAGCAGGTACTCGAGGAACATCCGCGGCCGATCTCGTCGGGGACGGGCCAGGGCACGCCGAACGCCCCGTTCGCCGTGTCGGCGACGGGGCCCGGAGCATTGTACCCAACGGGCCGCAGGTGATGCGCAGGGCACCGGGCGCCCGGAGCTCCGCGCAGCCCGAGTCAGGCGGGCGGACTCACGGCCCGCGCCCTCAACGCACGCGCAGCGTGTTCCAGCCGGCCGTCGTCTGCGGGTTGCCGGCAAGATCGACGGCGCGCACCTGGTACCTGTACGCGCCGCGGGCCAGCGGGCAGGCGAACGCCTTGGTGTGGCGCACACCCGTGGTGACGCCGGCGGCGCGGAGCGTCCTGACCGCGGCGCCGTCGAGGCGCCGCACCTTGATCGTGACGTCCGCCCGCGGGCTGAGCGCGTCGCTCACCGAGTAGGAGAGCCTGGCGACGCCGCCGCGCCTCACGCGGGAGGCGAGCGGCGCCCTGCACGTGGGGCCCGCCGTGTCGATGCGGACGGTGAGGCGACGGTCCGCCTCGACGTTGCCGGCGTTGTCGGTGGAGCGGTAGACGATGGCATGGACGCCGTCGCCGTCGTGCGTCGCGGGGTCGGCCGGCAGGCTCAGGCCGGAGCCGTCGGTCCAGGCGCCGCCGTCGAGCCGGTACGCGGTGCTCGCGACGCCGCTGACGTCGTCGGCGGCGAGGAGGCTCAGCGTCACCGCCAAACGCGTCCAAGCGGGCGGGGCGCCGCTCACCGTCGTGGACGGCGGCGCCCAGTCCGTGGAGGCGAACAGGCCGATCGGATCGGCGGCGGAGACGATGTCGCGCACGACCACCGCCTTGGTCTTGCCGTAGGCGTAGCCCGACGGCCTGGTGGCCGGCCCGAGCGTCTTGCCGGTCTTGTAGAAGTCGCCGGCGTCGGCCCAGCCGCCGGCCGTGATCTCCCCCAGGCCGTCGGCCTCCATGAGCCGCAGCAGCTTATGGGGCGTGTAGGAGTTGTCGTAGAGGTAGTCCTGATAGCCTGTGGACGGGTCCAGACGGGCGTCGACGTGCCAGATGACAAGACCGTCGGTCGGCATGTCGCTGTTGTTGGCCGTCCGCAGCTTGTTCTCGACCATGAAGTACTCCTGGAAGGCATCGCCGTCCCTGACCCCGGGCATGATGACGAGCGCGTCGGGAGCGGTGGCCGACGCCGTCAGCGTGACGGGGCCATAGGCGGCCGTCACGACCTGGGGCGTGAGCCAGTCCAGCAGCCACTTGCTGAACACGTTGTGGTCGCCCCAGTTGAAGTCCATCATGTCCAGCCCGCCGATGCCGCCATCGGGGCCGTTGCCGGGCTCGTAGTCGTAGTAGTCCGGCAGGCCGAGAGCGTGGCCCGTCTCGTGGATGGTGACCAGCGGGTCGTAGGAGCGGTCCGCAGGCGGCATGCCCGCGTACTGGTGCTCCCACTGCCACGAGTACGTGCCAAGGCGCTCTCCGCCGACCGAATAGACAAAGTCGGAGAATTGCGTCTGGTAGCCCCACCAGAAGCCGGACCAGCCGGTGTGCGGACCCGTCCAGATGACGACGAGGTAGTCGATGACGCCGTCGCCGTCGTTGTCGTATTTCGAGGCGTCCCAGCCGGGGTGAGCGACGGCGTAGGCGGTAAGCGCGCGCTCGATGAGCGCCTCGCGCCGGGCGGATGACGTGCCCACCGCGCTGCGAGGCTGGCCTGTGTCGTACCACGGGAGCACGTCGCCCTGGACATCCAGCTGTCCGTAGGAGGAACGGGCGTAGTAGTCATGGACGCTCTCGTAGGGGAAGGCGGCGGGGTCGCCGTCGCCGAACAGCCGGTCCTGCAGATCGGCCTGCGAGCTGTACGGCGGGTAGTCGCTGAAGCTGACGGGCACGGCGAGCACGTTGACCGTGCCCTTGGTCGGCATGCCGCGCCAGGCGGGCGGCGGCGTCCGGAGCGTCGGCGCGCCCAGCGCGGACCGCTGCAGCCGCTGCACCGCCGCCTCGAGCATGCCGGGCACGATACCCTCGGTGCCGAACTCGCGAGCCCGCGCCAGGCGCCGCGGCAGCGAGCCGTCCTGGCGGAACTTGGCGAGCTCGCCGGGGAGGGGCGGCTCGAGAGCCGCGGCAGAGCCCGCCGCCACGGACAGCGCGATGAGCGCGGCCGCAACGGCCATGACGATTCGGATCGATTTCAGGCCCGCCCCTTTCAGGATTCCTGTCTCTCTTATCGCCGCCGGACGGCCACAAGTCAAGCCGTACGGCGTATCGGCCACCAGGCGGTTTCCGTCTGCGCCCGCGCTCATCTAAGATGACCGCAGCAGGAGGTTCACATGTCCACGCGCCAAGCGCGCCGGGGCCGGCGCGGCATCATCGTCCTCACGCTCGCCGTATTCACGCTGCTCGCCATCCCGTCCGCCGCCCAGGCATGGGCCAACGGCGGCGACCACGGCAACGGCTTCGGCACGCACGACTGGGTGCTCTTCGAGGCCGACCGTCTCGCCGCGGCGCGCGGCTATCACTGGTTGTCGTGGTCGGCGGCGCAGCCCGTCACCGACGACCCGGACACCCGGCTCCACGACACCTGGTATCACTGCTACGACGTCTGGGGCGCCACGTATGGCAACGCGCCCAAACGGGTGGCGGGCCTCTATGCGGCCGCAGTCGAGGCGTTGCGCGACGGCGACCGCGCCAGGGCCAGCCGCAAGTTCGGCCTGCTGGCCCACTACTTCGCCGACATCTGCAACCCCACGCACACGGACGGCGGCGACGCCGAGGCCAGGATGCACGCGGCCTACGAGACGGCCGTCGAGAACCGCACAGACGCGAAGGGCGAGCATCGCGCCTGGGTCTCCTTCGACGGCATCCAGGCGCGCAGCGGCGCCAGAGCCGCCACCATCGCGGCCGCCACCTGGTCGCACAAGTCCTACGGCTCGCTGGTGAAGGGCTACAACGCGAACGGCTACTCCGGCGCCGTCAACACCATCACGAAGCGCTGCCTGGACCGCGCCGTCAACGACTTGGCCGACCTCATCGCCAGCGCCAGGAAGGCCGCGGGCTGACGGCGTGCCGGGGCGGCGCGACAGGCGGCGAGCTGACCGCATGACCAGGGGCCACCTCGCCGGTCTCGGACTCGCGGCCCTGCTGGTCGTCGCGCTGGGCGCCGCCCTCCCCTGCCTGCGGCCGGCCGCGGCGGCGGCCGACGTCACTGGTCACATCGACTCGGTCCTGCACAAGAAGCGCCTCGACGGGCCGGGCACGGGCCTCTTCGTGTGGGACCTGCAGACCGGCACCGAGGTCTACGAGCTGCACGCTTCCACGCCCCTGCAGCCCGCCTCCAATCTCAAGCTCGTCACGTCGGCGGCGGCGCTGCTCGCGTGGGGCGAGGCATACCGCATCCCCACGCAGGTGCTCGCCGACGGGCGGCTGTCGCCCGGCGGCACGCTCGCCGGCGACCTGTACCTGCGCGGCCTGGGCGACCCCAGCCTCTCCAGCCTCCGCTATCAGCGTCACGAGCTGCACCTGCGCACGGCGTCCATCGGAGGCTTCGTGCGACGCCTCAAAGCCACCGGGGTGCGCCGCGTGCACGGCGCGGTGGTGGCGGACGACTCATGGTTCGATCGCCGGCGCATCGTCGTCACGTGGAAGCCGGGCCTGCAGGAGGAGTGCGGGCGCCTGGCGGCGCTGTCCGCCGACGAAGGGCTGCGCGACGGCAACCGGCTGCGCAGCCCGGCCCTGTACGCGGCGCAACTGCTCACCACTGCGCTCCGCAAGGCGGGCATCAAGGTCGACGACAGGCCCAGGCTCGGCACGACGCCGGCCGACGCGCG
>CAVPQD010000002.1:0-87677 GCA_963707335.1 uncultured Thermoleophilia bacterium
GCGACGGCGACGCCGCTCTTGCTCTCCTCGCCGCCGATGTTCACCTCGAGGAGCACCTCGACCGGCCGCCCCGCGCGCGCCTGGATGGCCTCGACGCCGCTCGCGCTGCCCACGGAGTGGATGAGGCTCGCGATCGGCAGAACGAGCTTCACCTTGCGGCTCTGCAGATGGCCGATGAAGTGGTACTCGAAGGCATCGCCGTAGAGCTCGTGCTTGGCCACAAGGTCCTGGGCGCGGTTCTCGCCGATCAGCCGGATGCCGGCGTCGCGGAGCGCGCCCAGATGGTCGGCAGCCACGTACTTGGTCGCGACAAGCACGCGCACGGCGGCCGGGTCGCGGCCGGCGGCCTGGCCGCCTCGGCGACCCGGACGCTCACCTCCGCGAACCGCTCGCGGACGCTCTCGGCGGTGCCGGTGAACTGCTTCACGTCGTCTCTCCTCCCCGGCCGTCTTTCTTCGGCCGGGTCATGCTTCCTGCCGCCAAGCTATCGCCAGGTGTCGGCCTGTCAAGCCTCGGTCGCGGCGGTGCGAGAAACGCGCGTCGCTCGCCGTGCAGAGCCCGGCGACGGTGACGGCCGCGGGCGGGAGGCCCGCGGCCTCGAGCTCCAGCCGGGCGCAGCGCCACAGGTCGACGGTGGATGCGCCCGCGGAACCGGGAAACCGGGCCGCGAAACGGGCGCGCACCGCGTCGTCCACGCCGAAGCGGCTCGGCCCGATGCTCGGCCCGACGACGGCGCCCAGCAGGCGACCCCGGCGTGCCAGCGCCTCGGCCGCCTGCCCGACGATGCCGGCCAACATGCCGCGCCACCCGGCGTGGACGGTCGCCAGCATCGGCCCGCCGTCGGCGTCGCGCGCGGCGATGGCCACGGGTACGCAGTCGGCGTAGCTCACGGCGAGGCCGATGCCCGGCACCGCGGTGAGCAAGGCGTCCGTCTCCTTGATGACATCATCCGGATCCAGGCTGCCGCGCCCCGCCTCGGCCGCACCGACCTCGACGAGCGCCGTTCCATGCACCTGGCCGGGCACCACGAGGCGGTCCACCGCCAGGCCGACGGCCGCGCACCAGTGACGCCGGTTGGCCACGACTGGCCGGCTCGTCGGCCACGGACAACCCCAGGTTCAGGCTGTCGTAGGGCGCCGGCGAGACGCCGCCTTCCCGCGTCGGGAAGGCGGCGGCCACCCCGGCGCCCTCCCAGGCCAGCCAGCTGAGGCCGCCGGCCTCGCGCCACTCGAGGCTGAAGGTCTCGCTCATCGCCTCAGGCCCACGGCAGCAGTCCGGACGCCGCGCGCAGCACGGCGCCGATGGTCGAGTCGAAGGCGCCGGGCACGGCGACCACCACGACGAGGACCAGCAGCATCGCGTAGTTCCCGTAGCGGTCGAGCCCCGACCATTCCTTGTACGCCGCGGCCGGCAGCAACCCGCCGACGATGCGCGACCCGTCCAGCGGCGGGATCGGGATGAGGTTGAAGACGGCCAGGATGATGTTGAGCGCGAACGTCAGGTTGATCGCTTCCAGCACCCAAAGCGGGGCCGATGGGTAGAGCAGCCAAGCGAGGCCGAGGGACAGGCAGGCCATCGCTATGTTGGCGAGCGGCCCCGCCGCTCCCACCAGCATCATGCCGCGCTGCGGGTGCTTGAAGTGCCAGGGCCCGATGGGCACCGGCTTCGCCCACCCGAAGAAGAAGCTCCCGTTCGAGCCCAGGAACGTGAGGAAGAGCATCGCGGTGCCCCACGTGTCGAGATGGCGGAGTGGATTGATACTGAGGCGCCCGAGCTGCTTCGCCGTCGGGTCCCCGAGCAGCCAGGCCACCCAGCCATGCGCCAGCTCGTGCACAATGAGGCTGAGTACAGCAGGAACGGGAGGGTGAAGATGAACTGGCGCAGGAGGTCGTTCGACATGGGGCGCTATCGCATCCTCGCCGCGGCCGCGAGCTCGTCCTCGCGGCCGTCTACGACGCCATTCAGCTTGAGGTGCAGGACGCTGCGCAGGACCTCACCCATGCGCGGCGACGCGTCGTAACCGAGCTCGAGCAGGTCCTGGCCGTCGATGGCGAGGCGCACGTGCCGGGAGGCGTCCAGGTAGTGACCGAGGCGCGCCGCGGCGACGCCCGTCTCGTCCAGCACCATCGCCGCGACCACGGACTCCAGCGGCTCGCCGCGCGAGAACTCGTACAGCTCCGCCTCGTTGGGACCGCGAGCCGAGCCTGTCAACCAAACGCCGCGCGACCACAAGGCCTCGTTCCAAGACCGACGCGTCCGAGCGGCGTATGCGCATGCGCTCGGTCCAGGCGGCGATCTCCTCCGGCTCCAGGTCGCGCAGGAGCCAGACGAGGCGCAGCCGCCAACGCGGCATCTCCGCCTCCAGCTGGTGCTGGCGGCGCAGGTCGTCGCCGCGCCGCACCAGCCTGCGCCCGGTCGACCCCGAATGGAACCTGCCGTGAATTGACGGCGACAGCCCGAGCTCGTCCATACGGCGCAGGGCGAAGTCCACCTTCTCCTCCTCGAGCGGCGCACGAGCTCGTCGCGCAGGCGCGCCGAGGACAGGTCGCCGACCAGTCCATGGCACAGGCGGCGCGCGCCAGGTTGAGGGTGTGCCCGTCCATGCGCAGCCCGTACCGGCCCTCGTAGCGTATCGCGCGCAGGATGCGCGTCGGGTCCTCGATGATGAGCTCAGGTTGTGAAGCACGACGATGCGGCGCGCGTCCAGGTCCGCGAGGCCGACGAAGTAGTCCAGGAGGTTGCCGAAGGACTCCGGCTTGAGCGACACCGCCAGGGCGTTGATGGTGAAGTCCCGGCGCGTGAGGTCGCTGCGGATGCTGGCGTGCTCCACCTTGGGCAGCGCCGCGGGGTAGTCGTAGGACTCCGAGCGCGTCGACGCCACGTCGATGCGCAGACGCTCGCCGTCGCCGCCGGGCACCACGACCACCGCCGTCCCGAACTTCTCGTGCGGGCGGACGTGGCCCTTGAGCCGCGTCGCGAGGTCCTGGGCGACGGCGATGCCGTCGCCCTCCACGGCGATGTCCACGTCCGTGACCGGCTCGGCGAGCAGCACGTCGCGCACAGCGCCGCCCACGAGGTACACCCCCCGCACCGCGGCGGCCACGGCCTGGATGTGGCGCAGCACGTCGTCCAGGCCGAGCTCCGAGAGGCGCCCGGCCAGGTTCGCCACTACGGGCGCCTCGCCCTCGGGCAGCATCGCCTCACCGGCGACGGCGCGACGCTGCACCGAACCCACGACGTCGCTGCGTCGCACCTCCGGGCCCGGCGCACTCGCCACCGGAGCCCAGCCGATGTCTTCCTGCGAAAGCGTCGCGGCGACGCGGTCCAGCGGCATGTCGACGGGCACGGCGGTGACTCCGGAGGTCATCACGGCCTTCACGGGCGCGTGGCCGAGTCCGTGTCCGGCGGCCCGGTCGAGGTCGATCAGGGCGACGCGGCCGACCAGAAGGTCGCCGTCGCTGATGACGACGCCCCCCAGGCCGTCGCGGCGGCAGAGCAGCGCGGCGTCGTCGACCTGGGTGTCCAGCTCCACCACCGGGACGTCGGGCGAGAGCACGTCCCGTGCGGTGCGGACGGGCGCGACGGCGCCCGGCACCGCCTCGGTCAGCCTGCGTGCGACCTCGTCCAGCGAGCTGTCCTTCACCACGGCCGACGCGGCGGAGGTGTGGCCGCCGCCGCCGATCGCGGCCAGGGCCTTGGCCACGTCCAGCCGTCCGCCGCGGCTGCGCGCCGTGACGAAGACGCGGCTCTCCATGGCGACGAGCAAGAAGAAGGCGTCGCAGCCGGTGAGGTCCATCACACGGTGGGCGACGACGCTGGCGCCTTCCACGTACAGGTCCTGGCGCAGGGCCGACAGCAGCACAGTGGCCTCCGGCACGGGAAGCTCGACGGCGCTCTCCAGAGCCGCGGCCAGAGTGCGTCGCTGAGGCCCGCTCAGCGCGTTGGCGAGCCACTTCTCGAGCACCGTCGTGTCGGCGCCGCACCGCATGCAGAAGGCCAGCGCCTCGGCGTCACGAGGTGTCGTCGTGGAGAAGGTCAGCGAGCCCGTGTCCTCGTGGATGCCCAGGGCGAAGACGGTGGCCTCGAACGGCGTGACCGGGATACCGCGCTCGGCGATGATGTGGACGAGGAGCGTGACCAGCGACCCGTCGCTCGAGCTGACGAGGTTCTGACGTGACAGGTACGGCGGGGGGTCGCGGTCGTGAGCGTGATGGTCGAAGGCGACGACCTGGACGTCCTCCTTCTCGACAAGGTCGCCAGATCGCCCAGGCGGTTGGCGTGCACCGTGTCGACGAGGATGAGGCGGCGGACGGCCTCGTGTTCCACATCGACGGGGTCCACCACGGGATGAGATCGGCGTAGAGCGCCTGGAACTCGCGCACGTTGCGGTTCACGGCGCCGCCCAGGCACACCGCCGCCTCGGGGTAGAGCTTGCGGGCCGCCACCATCGCGGCGAACGCGTCGAAGTCCGTGTTGGTGTGGGTCGCGATGAGCTCGGAGCTGCGCATGGCTGCAGTATACGGGGCCGGGCGGGCCGGCGGACGGGTGGTCGCGGGCGCGCGCCGATCGGCCTTGAGCAGCCAGGCGAGCTCGTGGCCGAAGGCGGCGCCCATCGCGTCGCGCAGCGGCGCGTGGGCCGCCGCCGACAGGCCGGGGGTCGGCGGCCAGGATGCCGGCGGCCAGCCCGCGGGCGCGCAGCAGCGCCTCCCGGTCGCGCGCCAGGCGGGCGAGCTTCAGGTCCGACGCGCCCGCCTGACGCGCGCCCATCACCTGGCCCTCGCCACGGATCTCCAGGTCGCGGTCCGCCAGCTCGAAGCCGTCCGTCGTCTCCAACAGGGCCTCGAGCCGGGCCTGCGCCGCGCCGGTCTCGGCTTGGGAGAAGAGCAGGCAATAGCTCTTCGCCGTGCTCCTCCCCACCCTGCCGCGCAGCTGGTGCAGCTGGGCAAGGCCGAAGCGCTCGGCGCCCTCGACGATCATCACGGTGGCGTTGGGCACGTCGATGCCCACCTCGATGAGGCTCGTGGACACGAGCACCTCCACGTCGCCGCGCTTGAAGGACGCCATGACGGCGTCGCGGTCGCGCGGCCTTCAGCTGGCCGTGGACGACGGCGACCTTCGCGTCGCGGAAGGGTCCGGCCTGCAGGCGCTCGGCCTCAGCCACGGCCGTGGCCGCGGCGATGGACTCCGACTCCTCGATGGCCGGACAGACCACGTAGACCTGCCGGCCTTTGGCGAGCTGCTTGCGTACGAACTCGTAACCGACCTCGCGCTGCGCCTCCTCGACGAGGCGCGTGACGACGGGCTGACGCCCGGCCGGCGCACCCGCGATGACGGTCACGTCCAGGTCGCCGTAGACGGTGAGCGCCAGCGTGCGCGGGATGGGCGTCGCGGTCATGTGCAGGACGTGCGGCGCGTGACCGCGGTGCTCCGCGCGCCGCACCAGGGCGTCACGCTGTTCGACGCCGAAGCGGTGCTGCTCGTCCACGACCAGCAGGCCGAGCCGTTCGAAGGCGACGTCCTCCTGGATGAGCGCATGCGTGCCGATCACGAGCCGCGTCGCGCCGCCGGCGATGCGCTCCAGGGCGTCGCGCCGCTGCGAGGCGGTGAGCGACGCCGTGAGGAGCTCGCTCGGCACGAGTCCGCCGAGGAGCCGCGCCGCGGTGTCCGCGTGCTGCGCGGCGAGCGTCTCGGTGGGCGCCATGAGCGCGCCCTGCAGGCCTGCCTCGGCGGCGCGCGCCAGACAGTGAAGGGCGACGACGGTCTTGCCCGAGCCCACGTCGCCCTGCAGCAGCCGTCGCATCGGCCGCTCCTGCGTGAGGTCGGCCTCCAGCTCGTCGAGCGCGGCCAGCTGGTGGGTCGTGAGTTCGAACGGCAGACCGTCGAGGAACGCGCGGCTCAACTCGCCGGGCGGCGGAAAGGCGGGAGCCTGGGCTCGGGCCTGCTGCTCGTGCTTGTGGCGCAGCAGGCCCAGCTGCATGAGCAGCAGCTCCTCCAGGATCAGCCGCTGGCGCGCGACCGTCGCTTCGTCCAGGTCGCGCGGCAGGTGCACGGCGAGCACCGCGTCGGCGCGGGCCGGCAGGCTCTGCTGCGCGCGAAGCCCGGCCGGCAGCGGGTCCGGCAGACGTCGCATGGCGGGCCGCACGGCGCGCAGCAGGGCCCGCAGCAGCCGCGCCGACACCTGCTCGCTGGCCGGATACACGGGCACGATGCCCTCGGTGTGCACCGTGTCGCCTTCCTCCTCTTCCAGGATCTCGTGGCTCTTGACCACGAAGGAGGCCCGCCCACTCTGCGGCCGGTACGTCCCGCGCAGGCTCACGCGCATGCCCTCGTCCAGGACCTTCGCGAGGTAGCGCTGGTTGAACCACACCGCCTCGACGGCCCCGGTGTCATCCCGCACCAGCGCCTTGACGATGTCCACGCGGCGGCGCGCCGTGCGCTCGGCGCGCACCCGTTCCACCACGGCGCGCACGGTCGCCTCCTCCCCGACCTTGAGGTCGCGGATCTGCTTGCGGTCGCGGAAGTCCTCGTAGCGCCGCGGGAAGTGCTCGATGAGATCGCCCACCGTCTCCAGGCCGAACGCGGCGAGGCGCCGGGCCACCGGCGCGGTCACCTGGTCCAGCTCGGCCAGGGGCATGGTGAGGCTCGAGGGGTCGAAGGAGAGTCGTGGCAGAGGCGGCCGCTCATGGTACCGGCCGCCGCCGAAGCGGAGCGGGAGTGCGGGCTCGGTCACTCCACGATCATAGCAAACGCGGAGGTGCCCGGGCCTATGTGCGTGCCGACGACGGCGGCCACGTGCCCCTGGAAGACGAAGTGGGCGTTGGGCCGCAGCCGCTCGACGAGCTCGCGGATGAGCGGCGGTTCTTCCTCGTTGACGGCGTCGATCGTCGCGAAGTAGAGCTCGTCGTCAGGCTTGCTGCGCTCATCGACGTAGCGCTCCATGGCCTGCAGCGCCTTCTTGCGGCCGCGGACCTTGGCGTAACCCGTCAGGGTGCCGTCCACGAGGTGGATGAGCGGCTTGATGTCGAAGACGCCGCCAACGAACGATGCCGCCCGCCCGATGCGCCCGCCCCTGCGAAGGTAATCCAGCGTCGCGGCGTGGATGAGCACGTGCGACTCGTCGCGGAAGTACTCGATGTAGGCGCGCGCCTCGTCCGGGGTGCAGCCCCGCTCCAGGCGCGAGCGCAGCCGCTCGGCGCCCAGCGACAGCGTGGTGGTGACGGTGCGCAGGTCGTACACCTCGACGCCCTCGAAGGCCTCCGCCGCCTGCTCGGCGGCGCGCACGGTGCCGCTCATCTCGCCGGAGATGTGCAGCGAGAACACATGCTCGTAGCGCCCGAGCGCACGTTCGTACACGGCCGCGAACTCGCCCACGGTGGGCTGTGATGTCGTGGGCAGCACCTCCGAGGCCTCGAGCTTCGCGAAGAACTCTTTGTAGGTCATGTCAACGCCGTCGCGGAACATCTCGTCGCCGAAATGGACCTTCAACGGCACCATGAAGAGGCCGTCACGCTCGAAGAACCCGTCCGGGGGATCGCAGGTGGAGTCCAGGACGATGGCGGTGTTGTCCAGGGTGAGGAGGTCTGTCACTCCGCGCTCGCAAGGACCGGATAGAGGGGCTGGCCTCCGACGTGGAAGTGGACCTCGGCGTCCGGCAGGACGCGCGCGGCGACGGCTTCGAGTTGCTCGCCCGTGACGCCCGAGCCGTTCAGCGACGTGAGCACGGTCACCACTTCGGCGTCGCCGTCCGCGAAGGCCCGCAGCACACCGGCGAAGGCGGCCTCGATGTCGTCGGCGGCCACGACCAGGTGGCCGTCCACGAGGCCCATCGCCTGACCCTTGACCACCCGCACGCCGTCCAGCTCGGAGGTCGCGCACCGCGCGGGTGACCTCGGCGTCGCGCACGTCGTGGATGGCGTCCTCCATGAGGCGAGCATTGCCGACGGCGTCCGTATCGGGATCGAACGCGACCATGGCGGACAGACCCATCGGGATCGACCTGGACGGCACGACGGCCACGTGGCGGCTGCTCATGCCGGCGGCCTGCTCCGCGGTGAGGATGACGTTGCCGTTGTTCGGCAGGAGCACGATCTCGTCCGCGCCCAGATCCTCGACCGCCTTCAGCAGCTGCGCGGCGCTGGGGTTCATGGACTGGCCGCCGTCGACGACGGTGTGGCAGCCCAGCTCGCGGAAGAGCTGCTTGTTGCCCTCGCCGGCGACGACGGCGACCACGACGGTGCCCGCGACTTCCGCCTGTCGCTGCAGGCGCTCGTCGCGGGCCTTCGTCTGCTCGTGCATGTCGTTGATCTCGACCTCGCCGATAGCGCCGTGCTTGAGAGCTTCGCTGAGCACGGCGCCCGGGTCGTTGGTGTGCACGTGCACCTTCACGAGGCGCGCGTCACCGACGACCAGAGTGCTGTCGCCGATCGGCTGCAGGAAGGCCTCGAAGGCCTCGAT
Source organism: uncultured Thermoleophilia bacterium (assembly GCA_963707335.1). Taxonomy (GTDB): domain Bacteria; phylum Actinomycetota; class Thermoleophilia; order UBA2241; family UBA2241; genus CAIXSE01. The sequence continues at coordinate 8,455 of CAVPQD010000002.1, forward strand.
GTCGATGCCCTCGCCCGTGATCAGCAGGCTCGTGCAGTAGCGGTACGCGGAGAGCTCCGACGCCTCGTGCAGCGCCGGGGCACGCGACGCGCCGCCCGGCGTCGACCAGAGGGTGACCCTGGTACCGATCACCTGGCCGCCGGCATGCGTGAGGGCGGCCATGCCGGCGGCCACGCCGCGGAACAGCACGAGCAGGCCGTAGCCGCCCGCGTCCACGACGCCGGCCTTGCGCAGCGTCGGCAGCTGGTCCGTGGTGCGCTCCACGGCCACCCTGCCGGCCTCCTCGACGGCCGCCAGCAGCTTGCCCACGCTGAGCGTGTCCGGCACGCTCTGCGCGGCGGTCGCCATCTCGCGCATGACTGTGAGCATGGTGCCCTCCACGGGCACCTTGACGGCGCGGTAGGCGCTCGTGGCGCCCTCGCTGAGAGCTTCCTTGAAGTCCTGGGTCGTGAGCTGGTCCGAGCGGCCCCACACGTCGCAGACGCCGCGCACGATCTGGGAGAGGATCACGCCGGAGTTGCCGCGCGCGCCCATGAGCGAGCCCTTGGTGACGGCGGCCGCGACGGCCGGCACGCCCTCCACGTCGCTCTGCTGCAGCTCCTCGAGGACGGCGCGCACGGTCAGAGCCAGGTTGGTGCCCGTGTCGCCGTCCGGCACCGGGTAGACGTTGAGGTCGTTGATGACGCCCCGCTCCGCCTCAAGGGCGGCCAGGGCGGCCTCGACGACAGTGACGGCGGCGCTGTGGACGCTCAATCCTGCAGGTCCTCGACGCGGACGTTGATGTCGCCCACCGGCACGCCGCCGACCCGTTCGACCTGATAGCGGACCTGCTCCCGCAGGTTGGCGGTGACCTGGGCGAGGTTGAGGCCGCGCTCCATGACGACGTGCAGGCCGATGTTGGCGTGCCCCTGCTCCACGGCGACCTCCACGCCCTCGCTGAGGTGCCCGCGGAAGAAGCGCGCGAGCTTGCGCACGGGCGACTCCTGCATGCCGACGACGCCGTACGTGGCCCGCGCCGCTTTGCCGGCGATCTTGGCGATCACCTGGTGGGCGACGGTGATGGAGCCCTCGGGCGCGGGCGTGGCGAAGGGCAGCGTGAGATCAGGCGAGGACACGCGCTCGGCCGGGGCTCAGGAGGCCTCGGCGGTGAGGCGGTTCAGCTCATCGACCACCAGGTCCGGCTCGACCTGGTGCATGATGGCGCCCGCCTCGATGGACTCCGACTGCGCGCCGATGCACAGGCAGCACGCCATGCCGTGCTGCTCGAAGATGGTTCGTGCGCCGGGATCCGCCTCGAGCGCCTCGAGGATCGACATCTGCTTGGTGAAACGGGCCATCGTACCTCAGCGAGAGGGTGGACAGAGCGAGCGGCGGCTGGCTTCGTTTGCGTTGCCCGAGCCGCTTGCAGCATACTAGCGCGACTGTTCGGCAATCAAGTTGAAGGAACCACCATGTCCAAAGTCTGCGTGACCTGCGGCAAGGCCCCAGTCGTCGGCAACAACCGCAGCCACTCCAACCGCGCCACCAAGCGCTGGTTCCAGCCCAATCTGCAGCGCGTCCGCATCGTCGTGGACGGCCGCCCGCAGAACGCCTACGTCTGCGCCCGATGCCTCAAGTCGGGCCGCGTCACCAAGGCTGTCTGAACCAGCCGGGGCCCTCCGGCCCGCTCCGCAACGCCTTCGGCCCCGCTCATCGAGCGGGGCTTTTGCGTTGCGGGCCTCGCGATGCGGCGCGGGCCGGGCCCGTCAGGGCAGGGCCCGCGCCAGGTTCGCCATCTCGAGCGCCGTGGCGGCGGCGGACCAGCCCTTGTTGCCGCCCTTGGTGCCGGCCCGCTCCACGGCCTGCTCGATGGTGTCCGTGGTGAGCACGCCGAAGACGACCGGCACGCCCGTGTCCAGGCGTCACCTTGGCGATGCCCTTGGCGGCCTCGCCGGCCACGTAGTCGAAGTGCGGCGTGCCGCCGCGGATCACGGCGCCGAGGCAGATCACGGCGTCGTACTTGCCGCTCTGCGCCAGGCGCTTGGCCACCAGCGGCATCTCGAAGGCGCCCGGGACCCAGGCGGCGTCCACGTCGCCGTCGGCGACGTCGTGCCGCCGCAGGCAGTCCAGGGCGCCCTCGTAGAGGCGCGTCGAGATGAGTTCGTTGAAGCGTCCCACCACGAGGCCGAACTTCAGCCCCTGGCCGTTGAGCTTGCCTTCGAACGTCGTCATCGTGCGGCTCCTTTGTGACCGGTGCACCTGCGGCGCGCCGCTCGATGGCCCTGCTTCGCCTGCCATTCGGCCTCATCCCTCCAGGCCCTCGTCCCGCGCCGAACAGGCTCTCGTGTTCGAGCAGGTGGCCCATCTTCTCGCGCTTGGTGCGCAGGTAGCAGACGTTGTCGTCCCGCGGCGCGACCTCGATGGGCTCGCGGCCGGTGATCGTGCAGGCCGTAGCCCTCCAGCGCGACGATCTTCTTGGGGTTGTTGGTCATGATGCGGATCGTGGACAGGCCCAGGTCGGCGAGGATCTGCGCGCCGATGCCGTAGTCGCGCAGGTCCGGCGGCGAAGCCGAGCTCGACGTTGGCCTCGACGGTGTCGCAGGCCCTGCTCCTGCAGCTCGTAGGCCTTCAGCTTGTTGATGAGGCCGATGCCGCGGCCCTCCTGGCGCATGTAGAGCACGACGCCCACGCCCTCGGCCTCGATGCGGCGCAGCGCCTCGGCGAGCTGCTCGCCGCAGTCGCAGCGCAGCGAGCCGAACGTGTCGCCGGTGAGGCACTCGGAGTGCACGCGCACGAGCACGTCGCTGCTGGCCGGCGACGTCGCCCTTGACGAGCGCCACGTGGTGGCTGCCGTCCAGCACCGACTCGTAGCCCACCGCCTTGAAGTCGCCGTACTTGGTCGGCATGGTGACGGTGGCGGCGCGGCGGATGAGCTGTCTCGTTGCGGCGGCGGTACTTGATGAGGTCGGCGACGGTGACGATCTTCAGGCCGTGCTTGCGCGCATACGGGACCAGGTCCGGCACGCGCGCCATGGTGCCGTCGTCGTTCATGATCTCGCAGATGACGGCGGACGGGTTGAGGCCGGCGAGACGCGCCAGGTCGACGCCGGCCTCGGTCTGCCCGGTGCGCTCGAGCACGCCGCCGGGCCGGGCCATCAGCGGGAACACGTGGCCCGGCTGCACCAGGTCCGACGGGCGTGTCTCGGGGTCGATGGCCACCTGGATGGTGTGCGCGCGGTCCGCCGCCGAGATGCCGGTGGTGACGCCCTCGCGCGCCTCGATGGACACGGTGAACGCCGTCTGCAGGCGCGCCTCGTTGTGTGTCGTCATCGGCGGCAGCTCGAGCTCGGCGCAGCGCTGCGGCGTGAGGCACGAGGCAGACGAGGCCGCGGCCCTCCTTGGCCATGAAGTTGATCTTCTCCGCGGTGGCGAACTGGGCCGCCATCGTCAGGTCGCCCTCGTTCTCGCGGTCCTCGTCGTCGCAGACGATGACCATCTTGCCTTCGCGCAGGTCGTCGAGGGCGTCCTCGATGTCGGCGAACACGCTCCCGCCCGCCGCCGGCCGCTCGGTACGCTCCTCGGTCCGATCCATCAGAACCCCGCTTCCGCTAGCTTCTCCCAGGTGAGCCCGTCCGCCGGCTTGCGGCCGGCGACGAACGCGTTGACGTACTTGGCGATCAGGTCCGCCTCGAGGTTGACGCGCGACGCCGGGCGCCAGCCGCGACAGCGTCGTGACCGCGGCGGTGTGCGGGATGAGCGAGACCCGCAGCCGCGGCCCCGTCGACGGCGACGATCGTGAGGCTCACGCCGTCGACCGCCACCGAGCCCTGCGGCACGCTCACGCGACCACACCGCCTCGGGCGCCTCGAGATCGACGACCAGCGCGTTGTCCTCGGGCACGACGCGCGCCACCTCGCCGACCCCGTCGATGTGGCCCGCCACGAGGTGCCCGCCCAGGCGCGACCGCAGCGTCATGGCGCGCTCCAGGTTGAGCGCGTCGCCGGGCCGCCGCTCGCGCCAGCGTGGTGCGGCGCACCGTCTCCGGCATCACGTCGGCGGTGAAGCCGCCGGCGCGCAGCGCCGTGACCGTGAGGCAGACGCCGTCGGTGAGGATGCTGTCGCCGACGGCGCACTCCTCCAGCACGGCTCGGCGTCGCACCTCGAGCACGGCGCTCTTCTCGCCGACGCTGCAGGCTGCGCAGCGTGCCGATCTCCTCGACGATGCCGGTGAACATCTCAGCGCTCCTCGTCCCGCGTGAGCCAGCCGCATCAGCAGCAGGTCGTCGCAGACGCGTGCGCCACTCCACGTCGTGCGAGGCGCCACGCGTCGGACGACCGCGCCGACGGCCGGCGCCGCGAACAGGTCGGGCGCCCCGCGCCCGACCACGAGCGGCGCCACGAACAGCAGCGACGCGGTCGATGAGCCCGGCGGCCAGCAGGTGACCCGCGAGGGTGGGCCCGCCCTCGCAGAGGACGTCGAGCAGGCCGCGGTCGGCGAGGCCGCGAGCGCGGCGCGCAGACCGCCGTCCCGCACCTCGATGAGCTCGGCGCCGCGCGCCTCGAGCAGATGGCGCGCGGCCGTCGTCGCCTCTCGGCGAGGACGATCGTCGGCGTGCGTCGCGCGCGTCGCGAGCACCTTGGCGCTCGGGCGGCAGGTCGCCGTCGCGCGTGACGACGACGCGCACGGGGTCGTCGACCGTCGGCGAGGCGCACGGTGAGCTCGGGGTCGTCGCGCCGCACCGTCCCGGCGCCGACCATCACGGCGTCGCAGCCGGCGCGCAGCTGGTGCACGATGCGGCGGCTGTCCAGGCAGCGAGATCCAGCGGGCGTCGCCGCCGGCCGCGGCGACCTTGCCGTCGAGCGTCACGGCGGCCTTGTAGGTGACCAGCGGCAGGCCGGTGCGCTGGTGCTTGAGGAACGGCGCGTTCTGCTGCCGCGCCCGCGGCGCCCAGCGGTCGTCGCCGAGGTCCACCTCGACGCCCGCTTCGCGCAGCCGCGCGATGCCGTGGCCGTCGACGCGCGGGTTCGGGTCGCGCAGCGCGACCACGACCCGCGCCACCCCGGCCGCGACGATCGCGTCGGCGCACGGCGGCGTGAGGCCGTGGTGGCTGCACGGCTCGAGCGTGCAGTACAGCGTGGCGCCGCGGCCGCGCTCGCCGGCCTCGCGCCAGCGCGACGACCTCGGCGTGCGGTTCGCCGGGGCCGAGATGGTAGCCGCGGCCGACGACCTCGCCGCCGACGCACGAGCACGGCGCCGACCAGCGGGTTGGGATGCGTGCGGCCGACGCCCGCTCGGCCAGGTCGAACGCCTCGTCCATGTACCTGTCGTCGTCCAACGAAAACGCCCCGGAGCATCAGGCTCCAGGGCGGACGGCGCCGACGGCGCCGTAGCAGCTTCTCTCATCCGGACTGTGACCGTCGGCCCAGGAGTCTCACCTGGTCAACCCCTCACGGGGCTCGCGGGCTCTACCGCCGGTGGGGGACTTTCACCCCGCCCTGAAGCAGCTTGATCTACAGCGAGTGATTATACGGCGGCGACGGCCGCGTGCGCCAGCGCCTGGAAGCGCGCCGCCACGTCGGAGCCGCCGAACACGCTCGAGCCGGCGACCAGCCACGTGGCGCCGGCGGACACGAGCTGGGCCGGCGTTGTCCTCGCTCACGCCGCCGTCGACCTCGATGCCGACGCTCTCCGGCAGGTACGCCCGGGCACGCCTGAGCTTGTCCATCGACGTCTCGATGAACGACTGACCGCCGAAGCCCGGGTTGACCGACATGATCACCACGAGGTCGCAGTGCTCGCGCGCCTCGGCCAGCGTCTCGACGGGCGTCGCCGGGTTGAGGGCCACGCCCGGCAGCCGCCCCGGCCTCCCTGATCTGCGTGAGGACGCGGTGCAGGTGCGTGCAGGCCTCCTGGTGGACGACGATGACGTCCGCGCCGGCCGCCGCGAAGTCCTCGACGTAGAGCTCGGGGCGCTCGATCATGAGATGCACGTCCAGCAGCGCCCCGGCGCCGTGCACGAGCGGCGCGATGGCCTTGACGACCAGCGGACCGATGGTGATGTTGGGGACGAAATGGCCGTCCATGACGTCGACGTGGATCACGCGGGCGCCGGCGTCCAGCACCGTCCCGACGTCGTCGCCGAGCCGTGCGAAGTCGGCCGACAGGATGCTCGGCGCGATGTTCACCTCATGGAGCTGGTCCACTTCGACCTCCTGGCGTCACGTGACCGGCGGCCGGCCGGCCGCGCCGCCATTCTATCGCCTCGGCGCGGCCGCGCGACTCCGGCGCCGAGGCGTGGCAGCAGACCCGCCGTCTGCAGCCATCAGCCGGCGCGGCGCAGGCGCGCGATGAAGAAGGCCGCGGAGCCGCCGTCCGGCGGCAGCACGAGCAGGTACCCGCCGGCGGCGGGGTGGGCGAAGGCCGGCCAGGCGGCGCCCAGGTCGTCGGCCTCCCAGCCGCCCTGGCGCAGGAGACCGTCGACGACGTCGACGGTCTCGGCGCGCGGCACCGTGCACACGGAGTAGGTCAGCGTGCCGCCCGGGCGCACGCAGCGTGCGGCGGCGTCCAGCAGCTCGCGCTGCAGCACCGCCAGCCGCGCGACATCGTCCGACGCGGCGGCGCCAGCGCAGGTCGGGCCGCGAGCCGAGCGTGCCGAGGCCGGTGCAGGGCGCGTCCAGCAGGACGGCGTCGTAGACGCCGTCATAGGACCCCGGCAGCGCCGTGCCGTCGGCGAGCACAAGCTCGCGCCGGCGCGCCGAGGCGCGCCAGGTTGGCGCGCAGCGCCCGCAGGCGCGCCTCGTCCACGTCGACGGCCGTCAAGCTCGCACCGGGGATGGCGGCGGCGAGCTGCGCCGTCTTCGTGCCCGGGGCGGCGCACACGTCCAGGACGGCGGCGCCCGGCCCTTGCCTGCCCCGCCGCCACCAAGCCGGCGATCTGCGAGCCGCGCGACTGGGGGGTCACGAGCCCCTCCCGGAACGGCGCGGACCGCTCCAGGGCGGGGCCGTCGTAGAGCAGCCCCGCCGGCAGGCCCGGCACGCCCCGCGTCTCGAAGCCGGCGCCGTGGAGCGCGGACCGGGCGGCGGCCATGCCGCCCTCAGCGTGTTGACCCGCAGGCAGCGCTCCGGGGCCGCGAGAGCGGCCTCGCAGCATCGGCGCCGCGGCCGCGTCGCCGAGCTCGGACCGCAACAGCGCGACGAGCCAGCGCGGCACCGAGTAGCGGACGCTCCACGAGCGCGTTGTCGTCACCGGCGGCGAGCGCCGCGAAACGCTCCCTGCCTTCCGCCGCCACCGTGCGCAGGACGGCGTTGGCGAACCCCCGAGCCGCCGCCGAGCTCTCGCCGGCCATGACCACGGCGTCGTCCACGGCGGCGTAGGCCGGCACCCTGTCCAGGAACAGCAGCTGGAAGGCGGTCAGGCGCAGGACCTCGAGAACGGCCGGCCGGGTCGACTTGAGCGGCGCCTTCGTCAGCTGCGACAGCACCGCGTCGACGGAGCCGCGCCGCTTGAGCGTGCCGGTGACGAGCTCGTTGGCCAGGGCGCGGTCCCGGTCCTCGAGCACGTCGAGCTCCGGCAGCGAGGCGATCGAGTCGTCCATGTGGCCGCGCTGGTCGCGAAGACGCAGCAGCGCACGCCAGGCGGCGGCGCGGGCCGGGCTGACAGCGTGGCTCGAGGCGCCGCTCACTGCGGCGCCAGGGTCCGGCCGGCGCCGCGCAGGAACTCCTGCGGCGGTCATCCGCGTCCGGCCGTCCTGCTGCAGCTCGAGGACCTCGAGCCAGCCCTGCCCGGCCGGCGATGATGAGCCGTTCCTTGCCCGTGGAGGGAAGCGGCCCTTCGCCGGCGGCGGCGCGCCAGATACGGGTGCGCCGCCCGAGCAGCTCCGTCACGGCGCCGATGTGCGGGGACAGCGCCCTGACCTGGTCGGCGATCTGCCGCGCCGGCCGGCGCCAGTCGATCTGCTTGTCCTCGGCCGCGATCTTGGCCGCGTAGGTGGGTTCGCCGCGCTGCTCGACCCAGCGGACGGTCCCGTCCTGCATGCGCGTCCAGCGTCTCGAGCAGCGCCTCGACGGCCGCGGCGGCGAGCAGCTCGTAGGCGCGGCCGGCGTCCGCATCGCGCGGCACGTCGACGGTCCGCGACGCGCCCACCGGCCCCTCGTCCACGCCGGCGGTCATCTTCAGGATCGTGACGCCGAGCTCCGTCTCCCCCGCCATCAGGGCCCGCTCGACGGGCGCGGCGCCGCGCCAGCGCGGCACGAGCGACGGGTGCACGACGACGGTCGGGATGGCGTCGAGCACCGTCTGGGCGAGGATCTGCCCATACGCGCAGACGACGAGCACGTCCGCGCCCGTCGCGAGCAGGGCGTCCACGGCCTGCGGCTCCGACGTCCTCTGCGGCTGCAGCACCGGCATGCCCGGCCTGCTCGGCCTGCAGCTTGATGGCCGGCGGCTGCGGCGTGCCGTGCCGGCCCCGCGGCCGGTCGGGATTGGTGACGAGGACGGCGGGCTGGTGACGCGAGCCCAGCAGCCCGCCCAGGACGAGCTCGGCGAAGCGGTGCGTGCCGGCGTAGGCCGGACGCATGCGGGTCAGAGACCCCCGCCGACCGCGCCCACCATGCCGGCGTCCTGACGATCGCGCAGCTCCCGCATCGCGGCGGCGCGAGCGCTGCGCGAGGTGCGGTCCACGATGAGCACCCCGTTGAGATGATCGAACTCGTGCTGGATGACGCGCGCCTCGAGGCCTTCGGCGACGAAGTCCAAGGCTTCGCCGGAAGCATCGTCGGGCGCGTACGCGCACGCTGAGCGCGCGCTCCACGGGCATCGTGACGCCGGGCACGCTGAGGCACCCCTCGTCGACTCTCCTCGATCTCGTCCGAGAACTCGTCGAGCACCGGGTTGACCAGCACTCGCGGGTCGTCGTCGACGTCGTACACCAGCAGGCGCTGCAGCACGCCCACCTGCGGCGCGGCCAGACCGACGCCGGGGGCGTCGTGCATGATGCGGATCATGTGCTTGGCGAACTTGCGCAGGCTGCGGTCGAACGGCGATCACCTCCGCGGCCCGCTCGCGCAGCACCGGATCGCCGATCACCCGGATCTCGCGGCGCGCCTCGCGCTGCCGCTTGTCCAGCTGCTCGTCGCGTTCCTGCTGTCGTGTCTCGGCCATATCGTATCGTACCTCAGGTCGTCACCGCACCCGCTCCCTTAGAGCCACTGCGGGTCGACGTCCGGGATCACACGCACCCCGCGCTGGGCGTACCGGTCGCGGTAGCGCGCCAGCCAGTCCCGCAGAACGTCAAGAGTTTTCCCTGTTTCGGTGCTCTTAATCACGACCCTGCACGCCGACCGGCCGCGCTCACGCCAGAGGGGGCCCGGGCCGAGCACCTGCTCGCCGTGGCGTAGCGCCGCCCGCAGGCGTTCGGCCGTGAAGCGCCCCGCCGTCAGCGCCTGCTCCTCGCTGCGCGACGAGACCTCGAGGCCCACGAGCGCCGCGGCCGGCGGGTAGCCGAGCTCGCGGCGCCGCTCCAGCTCTTCGGCGTAGAAACGCTCGTCCTGCCCGGCCGCCGCAAGGGCGATGGGCCGGGCCTCAGGGCTCAGCGTCTGCACGATCACGCGGCCGGCGGCGTCGCCGCGGCCGCTGCGCCCGCCGACCTGCACCAGCATGGCAAACGTGCGCTCCTCGGCGCGGAAGTCGGGGAAATGCAGGGTGAGGTCGGCGTTCACCACGCCGACCAGCGTCACATCCGGGAAGTGGTGCCCCTTGGCGATCATCTGCGTGCCCACCAGGACCTTGGCCCCGGGAGCGGCGAACCGGTCGAGGACGTGGCGCAGGCGTCCGTAGGACCCCGCCACGTCCGAATCCAGACGCAGCAGCTCCACGCCGGGCAGCAGCAGGCGCACCTCCCGCTCCAGCCGCTCCGTGCCGAAGCCGAGGCGCACCAGATCCAGGCTGCCGCACGACGGGCACACCGACGGCGCCGACTCGGAGTGCCCGCAGGTGCGGCAGCGCAGGCCGCGGCCGCCGAACAGCGTGAGCGTCACGTCACAGCGCGGGCACAGCCAGGTGTGGCCGCAGTGGTCGCACACGAGGTACGAGGCGTAGCCGCGGCGGTTCAGGAAGAGGATCGCCTTCTGCCCCGCGTCGATGGTCGCAGTGAGCGCCGCGGCCAGCGGCGCCGAGAAGACGCCGTGCACGTCGCGCATGTCGACGATCTCCAGCCGCGGCGGCGGGGAGCCGTCCACGCGCCGGCGAAGGTCGGCGTGCAGCGGCACGCGGGCGTAGCTCTCCACGCTCGGCGTCGCCGACCCGAGGATGACGACGGCGCCGGTCTGCTCCGCCCGCCAGCGCGCCACGGTGCGGGCGTCGTAGGCGGGCTCGCTCTCCTGCTTGTACGAGGTGTCGTGCTCCTCGTCGACGATGATGAGACCGAGGTCGCGGAGCGGCGCGAACACCGCCGACCGCGCCCCTACGACGATGCGAGTATCGCCGCGCGCCACCGAGCCGTAGGCCAGCAGCCGCTCGCCGGCCGACAGGCCCGAGTGCAGCACCGCGACCGGCTCGCCGGCGAACCGCTCGCGCACGCGGTCCACGGTCTGTCCCGTGAGCCCGATCTCGGGCACCAGCAGCAACACCGAACGGCCGCCCTCCAGCGCGGCCTGGGCGGCCTGCAGGTACACCTCGGTCTTGCCGCTGCCGGTGACGCCGTGCACCAGCACCTCGTCGCCGGGCCGCGCCTCGCACAGCGCGGCGTGGAGCGCCTGGCGCTGCTCCGGCAGGAGGTCGGGCGCGTCGCCGAGCGTCGCGCAGGCCCGAAGACGGGCGGCCTGCGCGACGAGCGCCGGCGCCGGCTCGTCGTCGGCCACGGGCTCGCCCGCGTCCCCGGACCGCGGCTCTTCGAGGTCTTCCGCAAGAGCGCCCTGGTCGATGAGCCGACGCAGGCCCGGCAGGCCGATGCCGCAGGCGGCGCGCAGGCTCTGTTCGTCCAGCGCGCCCGCCTCCTCCACGAGCTCCAGCGCGGCGCGCTGCCGCGGGCCGAGCCGGGCGGGGGTCTCGGGGCCCCGCTTCAGGCGACGCGAGGGTGGCGTCTGGCCCACCACGTGCACGCGATAGGCGAGGCGCAGCCAGCCCTTGCGGCGGTACCGCTCCGCATCCGCGCCGAGGCTCCCGGCAGGCAGCCTGAGGCCGGCGAGATCGGCGAGTCCCCGCTCGCCGGCCTCGTGGGCCGCCTCGCCGGCCGGGGTGAGCTCGTAGTGTCGCACCACCTTGAGCGCCCCCGTCGGCGGGCAGACGAGCGCCAGGGCGTTGGCGAACGACGTCAGGTAGTACGCGGCGAGTCGCTCCGCCAGCGTCGAGCAGGTCCGCCGGGATGGCCGGCACGTCCAGGACGTCACGCAGGGGCAGCACGCGGCCCGTGTGATCCGTCTCGTCGCGCACCTCGAGCACGACGCCGATGACGGTCTGCGCGCCGAGCGGGACGGCGACGAGGGCCCCGGCCGCGACGCTGCCGCGCAGCTCGGGCGGGACCTCGTAGTCGAAGGCCTCGGCGAAGGCGCGCGTGCGCACGAGCGGGAACACGGCGGCGTAGCTCACGCTGCGCCGCCGTCCGTCGTGCGCGCCGTAAGGCCCGGGCCTACAGCCCGGCAGCGGCGCGCAGCGCCTCGGCTTTGTCCGTGCGCTCCCACGTGAAGTCGTGGTCGTTGCGGCCGAAGTGACCGTACGCGGCCGTCTTCTGGTAGATGGGCCGGCGCAGGTCGAGGTCGCGCAGGATGGCGGCCGGGCGCAGGTCGAACTGCTCGCCGATGAGCCGCTCGATGACGGTGAGGTCCACCTTCTCCGTGCCCTGGCAGTCGACCATCACCGACACGGGGTGGGCGACGCCGATGGCGTAGGCGACCTCCACGGCGCAGCGCTCGGCGAGGCCGGCGGCGACCACGTTCTTGGCCACGTAGCGGGCGGCGTAGGCGCCGGAGCGGTCCACCTTGCTCGGGTCCTTGCCCGAGAAGGCGCCGCCGCCGTGCGGCGCGGCGCCCCCGTACGTGTCCACCACGATCTTGCGTCCGGTGAGCCCGGCGTCGCCCATGGGTCCGCCGATCACGAACTTGCCGGTCGCGTTGATGACGACCAGGTCCTCCAGCCTGCCCGTGTACATGTCCTTCGGCAGGATGGGCTCGACGACGTGCTCGATGATGTCCGGGTAGATGATGCTCTGCAGGTCGGCGCTCTCGGCGTGCTGGGCGGCGAGGACGACCTTGGTGACCTCGGCAGGCACGCCGTTCTCGTAGCGCACCGTCACCTGCGACTTGCCGTCGGGGCGCAGGTACGGCAGGATCTCCGCCTTGCGCACGTCGGCAAGACGCTTGGAGAGCTTGTGCGCCAGCGAGATGGGCAGGGGCATGAGCTCAGGGGTCTCGGTGCAGGCGTAGCCGAACATCATGCCCTGGTCGCCGGCGCCCTGCAGGTCCAGGACGTCGTCGTCGTTCACGTCCGTGCGGACCTCGAGGGCGTGCGAGACGCCCTGGCTGATGTCCGGCGACTGCTCGTCGATGGCGACCATCACGCCGCAGGTCTCGTAGTCGTAGCCGTAGAGCGCGTTGGTGTAGCCGACCTGGCGGACGGTCTCCCGCACGATCTTGGGGATGTCGACGTAGGTCTCGGTGGTGATCTCGCCGGCCACGAAGGCGAGGCCGGTGGTGACCAGGGTCTCGCAGGCGACGCGCCCGTAAGGATCGTCCTTGAGGATGGCGTCCAGGATCGCGTCCGAGATCTGGTCGGCGAGCTTGTCAGGATGACCCTCGGTGACGGACTCCGAGGTGAACAGGTAGTTCTTGTTCTCCACCGTGCCTCCTAGCAGCGGACGCGCCTCAGTGCACGATGTGGGCGCGGCATGGTCTGGGGTGTATCGCGCGGGCGAGTCTACCAGACGGCCGCGACGGGCGGCAACGCGCCTCTCTCAGGCGTCGTGGCGCTCCTTCTTGGGCGAGCGGCCCATGAGATCGGCGACGCATTCCTGCGGCGTGCGCCGCCCCTCCAGCACCTGGTACACGTTCTCCGTGACCGGCATGTCGATGCCCAGGCGCTGGGCCAGGTCGTGCAGCGCGTAGGCGGTCGGGATGCCCTCCACGACCTGCCCGACCTCACGCTCGACCTCGGCCGGCGAGGCCCCCTTGGCCAGCAGCTCGCCGGCCAGCCGGTTACGGCTGTGCCGCGACGTGCAGGTGGCGATGAGGTCACCTATGCCGGCGAGGCCGGTGAAGGTGTTCATGTGCGCCCCCTGCACGATGCCCAGCCGCGTCATCTCGACGACGCTGCGCGTGATGAGGCTGGCGCGCGAGTTGTCGCCGAAACCCAGACCGTCCGACATCCCGACGGCCACCGCGATGGGGTTCTTGGCCGCGCCGCAGAACTCCACGCCGAGGACATCGTCGTTCGTGTACACCCTGAAGGTGTCGCTGGTGATGGCGTGCTGCAGCGTGGCCGCGACCTCGTCGTCGTCGGCCGCGATGACCGTGGCCGACGGCATGTCGCGGCTCACCTCTTCGGCGTGGTTGGGGCCGGAGAGCGCCGCGGCGCCGGCCCCCGTCTCCTCCGCGATGACCTCCGTGGGTCGCTTGAGCGTGCCCAGCTCGTAGCCCTTGGCCAGCGACAGCTGCAGGGCGTCCGCGCGCCGGCGCGTCGCGGCCCAGCGCGCCACCTCACGCACGGCCTGGGTGGGCACCGCGTAGACGACCAGGTCCGCGTCGCCGATGGCGGCGTCCGCCATGGCCACGAAGCGCAATCCGTCCGGCAGCGTGACCCCGGGCAGGAAGTGCGGGTTCTCGTGGCTCGCGTTGAGCGTGGCCGCCTCCTCCGGCGTGAGCGTGAGCACCTGCACGTCGTGCTCACGCCTCACGAGCAGGCGGCCGAAGGCGCTGCCCCAGCTTCCGGAGCCGATGACGGTCACGCGCATCTCACGCCCCCTGCCCGTGGCCGTTCAGGTCGCGCTTGGCGCTCCAGGGCAGCGTCACGCGATGCTCCTTGCCGTGCACGAGGCGCCCGATGTTGCCGCGGTGCGCCCACCACACGATGATCGCTACGAGCACCGCGGCGATCTGGTACGGCAGCGGGTCGTCGAAGGCGATCACCAGCACCGGCACCAGGAACGACGCGGCCAGCGACGCGATGCTCACGTAGCGCGTCGTCAGCAGCAGCAGCACCCAGACCGCCAGACAGATGAGGAACGCCTGCGGCACGAGGGCGAGCACGACGGCGGCGCCGGTGGCGACGCCCTTGCCGCCCGATCCCTTGAGGAAGATGGAGTACATGTGCCCCACCACCGGTGCCGCCGCGATGAAGACGGCGAACCAGGGGTCGAAGAGCCACGCCGCGATCACCGCCGGGACGTACCCCTTGAGCATGTCGCAGATGAGCACCGCGACGCCGGCCTTCTTGCCCAGCACCCGGAAGACGTTGGTGGTGCCCACGTTGCCGGATCCGTGCTGCCGCACGTCGATGCCGTAGAAGAGCTTGCCGACCACGAGGCCGAACGGGATGGAGCCGATCAGGTAGGCCAGCACGAAGAGCACGATGAAGGCGATGACGCCGACGACGATCACTTCTTCCCCTTGAAATCGATGACCAGGGGCACACCGTCCAGGCTGTAGCGCTCACGCAGGCGGTTCTCCACGAAGAACCCGAAGTCACGCGTGATGAGCGTGCGGTCGTTCACCTCGATGGCGAAGCGCGGCGGGGCGGTGCCGAACTGTGCGATGTAGTACATCTTGAGGCGCTTGCCGCGCTTCATGGGCAGCGGCCGCTGCCCCGCCAGATCGGCAAGTGCGCGGTTCAGCTCGCCGGTGGCGATGTGAGCAGTATAGCGAGCCTCGAGCGACGCCGACCTCGCGGAGCAGCTGCCCGACGCCGCGGTGCGTCACCGCCGACACCGCGATCACGACGGGCTTCTGGCGCAGCTTGCGGCGGGCGATGCCGGCGATCTCGTCGAGGTCGGGGTCGGCCACGTCCGTCTTGTTCACCGCCAGGACTGTGGCGCAGCGATGACGTGTCGCCTCCGTGGCGATGGAGAGATCCAGCTCGCCCAGGCCCACGGTGGCGTCGACCACGATGATGGCGACGTGGGCGCGGTCCAGGCTCTGCACGCTGCGGATGTAGGAGTAGTACTCGACGCCGCTCACCTTGGCCGCCTTGCGCATGCCGGCGGTGTCGATGAAGCGGAAGGCGCCGGCGTCCGTGGTGACCGCCGTGTCGATGGCGTCGCGGGTGGTGCCGGCGATCTCGCTGACGATGGTGCGCGGCTCGCCGACGATGGCGTTGAACAGTGACGACTTGCCGGCGTTGGGGCGACCGACGATGGCCACGGGGATCTCGGCCGGCGCCGGTTCGGGCCCGGCGTCGCCGGGCCGCTGCGCGCCGGCCTCCTCGCAGATGAGGTCCAGCAGGTCGCCGGTACCGAGCCCGTGCAGCGCGGAGACGACGACGGGCTCCCCGAGCCCGAGCTGGTAGAGCTCCTGCGCCGCGGTGAGGGCCGCCGGGTCGTCCACCTTGTTGGCGACGAGCAGCGCCGGCACCTTGGCGCGCCGCAGCACGTCGGCGATCTCGAAGTCGTCGGCGACCGGGCCGGCGCGGCCGTCGACGACGAAGACCACCAGGGCGGCGGCGGCGATGCCCGCCTCGACCTGCTCGCGGATGTGCCCGGCGAACGGCGAGTCCGGGCCGGTGTCGTAGCCGCCGGTGTCCACCATGAGCACCAGGCGGCCCTCCCACTCCACCTCGACCTCCTTGCGGTCGCGGGTCACGCCCGGAGTCTCGTGCACGACGGCCGTGCGCGAGCCGCTGAGGCGGTTCACCAGGGTGGACTTGCCGGCGTTGGGCGAGCCGACGACGAGGACGACGGGAGGCTTGGTCATCGGGCCAGTCTACCAAACGCCTCGCTGAGGGAGCCGGCGAGGACGAGGCGGCCGCCGCAGGCGGCGGCGAGCTCGCCCTCACCGACGTCGTCGAGGCAGCGACCGAGCGCCGCCGGCAGGAAGACCCGCGGCGCGACCAGCCACTCCCCCTCGTCCAGCGGCCGCTCCCGGAGCGCGTCCAGGACCTCCGCACCGCCGAGGAGCCCGGTGACCGTGACGTGCGGCCCGAAGAGGCGGTTCGTCACGGCAAAGGGCCGCAGCGGCGCTCCGCCGCCGGCCAGCGCGTCGGCGGCGCGGGCGATCACGGGCTCGGCGAGCGTCCCGCAGAGGACCTTCACGCCCGCCGGCCCCTGCGGGCCGGCGGCCAGCTCCGCCGCCTCGTCGAGCAGGGCCGCCGCCATGCCGATGCCGTTCTCGTACTGGTCGGGCGCATCGCTGGGCGGCGGCAGTGAGCCGCACAGCAGGTGGAACTCGTCGGCGGCGTGCACGAAGGCGGCGCCGCGCGCCGCGAGAAACCGCGGCTGCCACGCCGCCACCGCCTCAAGCACGGCAGCCGCGTCGCCCGGCCCCACGCGGCGCAGGTCGCCCTCCTCCGCCAGCGACACCGGCACGATGCCGATGTCCGCCACCGAGGCCAGCGCGGCGGCCTGCTCCACGGTCTCGCGCAGCACGTCGCCGTCGTTCCATCCGGGGCACAGCACCACCTGCAGGTGCAGCTCCAGACCTGCGGCGGCGAGGCGCTCAAGAGCCACACGCGTGTCGCGCGCGGCTGCACCCATGAGGCGCACCCGCGCCTCGTCGTCCCAGGCGTGCAGGGACACGTACAGCGGCGAGAGGCGCAGCTCCTCGATACGCGCCAGATCGGCCTCAGTCACGTTGCTGAGCGTCATGAAGTTGCCGTGTAGGAAGGAGAGGCGGTAGTCGTCGTCCTTCACGTACAGGGCGGCGCGCAATCCGGCCGGCACCTGATCGACGAAGCAGAAGCGGCAGCGGTTGCGGCAGACGCGCGGCTCGACGCCCAGCCCGCCGTGGCCGAGCGAGATGCCGTGCCACTCCCCCGGCCGCGGCTCCACGACGAGGTCGAGCGGATGCCCGTCGCGCAGCACGCGCAGCCACAGCGCGCCGTCGGCCGCGGCCAGCTCCAGATCGAGCACGTCGATGGGCGGCGCGCCGTTGAGGCGGGCGATGCAGTCGCCCGCCCGCAGCCCGGCGCGCAGCGCCGCGTCGCGTACGTCGGCGACGGGCAGGCCGTGATCCCCGCGCCCGACGCCGCCTTCAGCCGGCACAGAGCTCAAGGAGGGCCTCGACGGTGGCCTCGATCTCCTCGTCGGGCGTCGAGGCCCCCGCGGTGACGCCGATGCGCCGCACGCCGGCGAACCACTCCGGGCGCAGCTCCGGGGCCGCCTCGATGTGGTAGGTGCGACCCTCGATGGCGCGGCACAGCTGCGCCAGCCGCGCCGTGTTGGCGCTGTTGCGGCCGCCCACGACGACGACCACGTCGACCTCGCCGGCCAGCTCACAGGCGGCGCTCTGGCGCTTCTCCGTGGCGTCACAGATCGTGTTGTAGACGAGCAGTTCACGGGCCACGGGCGCGAGGGCGGTGGCGAGGCTCGCGAGGTTGGCCTGCGTCTGCGTCGTCTGCACCACGACGCCGACCCGCTTGCCGCGCAGCTGCGTCAGCGGCAGCCCGGCGGCGTCCTCCACCACGAGCGCTCCGGGGCCGGCGAACCCTTCGAGCCCGGCGACCTCGGGATGGTCGTGCTCGCCGAGGATCACCACGGTGTAGCCCGCCTCCCGCAGCGCGGCGGCCTTGCGCTGGGCCACGGCGACGAAGGGACAGGTGGCGTCCACCACGCGCAGGGTGCGGGCGCGCGCCTCGGCGGCCACGTCCGGCGGCACGCCGTGCGTCCGCACGATGAGCGTGCCGCTGCGCGCCTCGTCAACGTCCTCGACGACCTCCACGCCGCGCTCCTCGAGGCGGCTCACCACCGTGGGGTTGTGGATGATCGGCCCGAGCGTCGCCACGGGCGGAGGTGCGCCGCCCAGCGCCTCGTCCGTGAGGCGCAGGGCGCGCTCGACGCCGTAGCAGTACCCGGCATAGCGCGCCACCACGATCTCCACGTCGCCGGCTCTGACGTGGCGCAGCTCGGCGCGCCGCTCGCCGCCCTCCTCAGAGCCGCTCATACAGGTCCTTCACGGCGCGCTCCATGCGGCGCGCCGCCTCCTGATAGGCCTTGCTGTTGCGCCCCGTGACGTCCGACAGGTCGAGGGGCGGCCCGACCAGGGCCCGCAGTGCGGGCAACCCGGGCCGCCCGTCCCGCAGCAGGTGCTGCGTGCCGTCCATGGCCATCGGGACCACCGCCGCGCCACTGCGCAGCGCGAGCATCCCGACGCCCGGCAGGAAGGGGTGGACCGACTGGTCCGGGAAGCGCGTGCCTTCGGGGAACATGAGCAGTACTTCCCCGCGCTCCAGCACCTCAAGCGACCTGCGCAGCGCCTCGCGGTCGCCCGCGCCGCGCTCGATCGGGAAAGCGCCCAGCGTCGTGATGAGCCACGTGAGCGGCCGCCAGCGGAACAGCTCCTTCTTGGCCATGTAGCGCAGCGGCCGGTCGAAGACCATGCCGATGACGACGGGGTCGGCGTTGCTCTTGTGGTTGACGATGACGATGGCGGGGCCGTCGTAGGGCAGGTGCTGCGCCCCGCGGGCGCGGCAGCGGTAGAGGCCGCCGAACAGCGGCACGGCCAGCCAGCGGCAGAACGTGTACAGCCGGCTCTCGCCGTGCCCGTCGAGCGGCAGCCCCCACAGCCTCACGTGGCCGCCCTCGCGCGCACGATCGCGACGACGGCCTCGACGACCTCGTCGAACGTCATGGGCGACGTGTCCAGCTCGACGGCGTCGGCGGCCCGGCGCAGGGGCGCCACCGTCCGCTCCGAGTCCCTGCGGTCGCGCTCCAGGAGCGCCGCCAGCACCTGGGCCTCGTCGACGTCCTCACCTTTGGCCCGCAACTCGGCGCAGCGGCGCGCCGCCCGTACCTCCGGGCGCGCCGTCAGGAAGACCTTCACGGCGGCGTCGGGGAACACGTTGGTGCCGATGTCGCGGCCCTCCATCACGACGTCGGCGCCCGCCGCCAGACGCCGCTGCTCCTCGACGAGGACCCGGCGCACGCCGGGCAGCGCGGACACGACGCGAGGCGGCGGCGCCCATCTCGAGGCTGCGGATAGCCTCGCCCAGCGTCGCGCTCGCCCGGCGAAGAGGCGGCCGTCGCCGTCGACGTGCAGGTGCGCGCCGCGCGCCACGGCCACGACGGCGTCCTCGTCGTCCAGCGACAGGCCGGCTTCGGTGGCGAGCAGGCCCACGGCGCGATACATCGCCCCCGTGTCCAGGTAGACGAAGCCGAGCCGCTCCGCAACGCCGCGGGCGACCGTGCTCTTGCCGGAAGCGACGGGGCCGTCGATGGCGACGACCGTCACTCGACGCTCCCCGTGATCACGTCGTAGCCGAGGGCCGCCAGCAGGTGTTCACCGCGGCTGCAGGCCTCCTCGCCGAGCACGTAGACGGTGAGCGTGCCGCCCAGCTCGGGGCTCATGTGGTGCATCGAGAGGTCCTCGACGTTGATGCCGGCGTCGCCGAGCGCCACCATGATCTGCTTGAACTCGCCGGGCCGGTCCGGCACGCGCACGATGAGGCGGTGCAGCTCACGCGCCGGCAGGTTGCCCGCGGCCAGCATGCGCTCACGCTGCTCCGCGGCCCGGGCGATGGCGTCGCCCAGGCGCTGCGCGTCGTTGGCGGCGAGCGCCTCCAGGATCTCCTGCAGGCCCTGCTGGAAGGTGGCCAGGGCCGACAGCAGCGCGGCGCGGTTGTCCAGGAAGATGTCCGTCCACACCCGCCGGTTGCTGCCCGCGACGCGGGTGAGGTCGCGGAAGCTGGGCCCGGCGCTCAGCAGCGCGTCGCGGGCGCCGGCGTGCTGGCCGGCCTGCGTCATCAGCACGTTGGCCAGCACGTGCGGCAGGTGGCTCATCAGCGCCATCAGGCGGTCGTGCTCGTCGGGCTCGACCGCCACAGGCCGCGCCCCGAGCGCCGCGAGGAAATCGTAGAGCAGCTGGTACGCCCCGGCGTCGACGTGCTCGCCGGGCGTCAGGAAGTACGTCGCGCCGTCGTAGAGGGAGGCGCGTGCGTTGGCCACGCCGGCCGTCTCCGAGCCGCACAGCGGGTGGCCGCCGATGCAGCGCGCCTGCTCGCGTTCGTTCAGGCCGCGCATCAGCGGTCCCTTGGTGCTGCCCACGTCGCTGACCACGGCGTGCGGCGGAGCCGCGGCGAGTGCCTGACGGACGTGCTCGGCCACCAGCCGCACGGGGGTGCAGACGAAGACCAGGTCGGCGCCCCGCGCGGCCTCCTCGAGGCTGTCGCACGCCGTGGTGATGGCGCCGCGCTCGAGCGCAAGGTCCAGCGTGGCGCGCGTCTGGCTGTGAGCCGCGCACCTCGGCGGCTGCGGCGCGCTCGCGCGCCGCCAGGCCGAGGGAGCCGCCCATGAGGCCGACGCCGATGACGGCGAGGCGCTTGCCGGCGAGCTCGGTCACCGCGTCAGGTGACGCTCTTGCCCGTCCACCGCGCGAGCTCGAGCACGCGGTCCGCGTACTCGCCGAACGCGGCGGTGGGCAGCGACTGCGGCCCGTCGCAGAGCGCGTGCTCCGGGTTGGGATGCGTCTCCACGATCACGCCGTCGGCGCCGGCCGCGACGCCGGCGAGGGACAGCGGCAGCACCAGGTCGCGGCAGCCCGGCCGAATGGCTCGGGTCCACCACGATCGGCAGGTGACTGGCCAGCTTGATGACGGGCACGGCGCTCACGTCGAAGGTGTTGCGCGTGGCCGTCTCGAAGGTGCGGATGCCGCGCTCGCACAGGATCACCTGGCGGTTGCCCTCCTTGATCACGTACTCGCCGGCCATCAGCAGCTCCTCGATGGTGGCCGACGGGCCGCGTTTGAGGAGCACCGGCTTGCCCGCCTTGCCGACCTCCGCGAGCAGCAGGAAGTTCTGCATGTTGCGGGCGCCGATCTGCAGCACGTCGGCGTAGGCGCAGACCACGTCCATGTCGCGCGGGTCGAGCACCTCGGTGACGATGGGCAGGCCGGTGTCGTCGCGAGCGGCGGCCATCATCTTCAGGCCTTCCTCGCCCAGGCCCTGGAAGGCGTAGGGCGAGGTGCGCGGCTTGTAGGCGCCGCCGCGCATCATCTTCGCCGCCCGCGGCCTTCGACCGCCCGGGCGGCCTCCAGCACCTGCTCCGGCGTCTCGATGGAGCAGGGCCCGGCGATGATGGCGAAGTGCCCGCCGCCGATCTTCGCGCCCCGCACGTCGATGACGGTGTCGCGCTGCTGGAACTCGCGGCTCACGAGCTTGTACGGCTTGAGGATCGCGACCACGCGGTCCACACCCTCCATGACCTCGATGGGCAGCGAGGTGAGGTCCTCGCGGTCGCCGATGACGCCGATCACCGTCACGCGTTCGCCCTCGGACACGTGGGCGCTGGCGCCGACCTCCTGTACGCGCGCGACGACGTGGGCGACCTGCTCCTGCGTCGCCCCCTCGCGCATGATGACCATCATGCTCAGCTCGACCTCCCTTTCGCGGCGCCCTGCGCGTCGACCTCGAGCGCGGCCAGCTTGTGCAGGAAGAATTCGATCTCGGCCTCGGTGCCCACACTGACCCTGGCCCAGCCGGGGCAGCCCAGCGCGTTGCCGTCGCGGACGATGGCGCCCATGGACAGCAGCACGCCGCACACCTGGTCCTGGGGATGGCACAGGTCCCGCGTGTCCACGAGCATGAAGTTGGCCTCGCTGGGGACCGTGGCGCGGCCCCGCTCCGCCAGCCGCGCCACCAGCAGGTCGCGCATCCTCGCGTTGGTCTCGCGACGCTGCGCGACCTGGTCCTGGTGCTTGAGCGCTTCAAGCGCCGCGACCTGCGCCAGCCGGTTGACGTTGAAGGGCTGGCGCACCTTGTCGACGGCCCGCGCCACCGACGGATCGCAGAGGCCGTAGCCCACGCGCAGGCCGCAGAGCCCGTAGATCTTGGAGAAGGTGCGCAGCACGACGACGTTCGGTGCGCCGCCTGCAGCGCCAGCGCATCCTGACTGTCGGCCGCCGTCACGAACTCGTTGTAGGCCTCGTCGATGATGACGAGGACGTCGTCCGGCACAGCCTCGACCAGCGCGGCGATGGCGGCGACCGGCACGTACGTACCCGTCGGGTTGTTGGGGTTACAGACGATCAGCATCCTGGTGCGCGGCGTCACCGCCGCGGCCATGGCCGGCAGATCGTGGGCGAAGTCGTCGAGCGGCACGGTGACGGCTCTCGCCTGATGACGCAGGCTCATGTCCGTGTAGACCGTGAAGGACGGGGCGGCGAAGACCATCTCGTCGTCCCTCTCCAGCATGACGTCGCCGAGCAGCATGAGCAGCTCGCACGAGCCGTTGCCGATGATGAACTCGTCGGGGCGCCGCCCGTAGTGCTGCGCCAGGGCGGCGCGCAGGTCGGTCGCGTGACCGTCCGGGTAGCGGTTGAGGTCGTCCAGCGCCGCCACGATCGCTTCCTTGACCTCCGGGAACGGCGGCTGCGGGAACTCGTTGGAGGCAAGCTTGACGACCTCGGACAGGCCGAAGCGCCGCATCACCAGCTCGAGCGGCTGGCCGGGTTCGTAGGGGACCATCGCGTCCAGGGCCGGGATGAAGCGCATCACGTCACTCCGGCAGGTCCAGGCGCAGCTGCCGCGCCCCGTGCAGGTAGACGTGGTGCGCGGGGCGTGACCGCGGCGCATAACAATGCATGAGTACGCGGATGCAGCGCTCCACGGCGCCCTCCACCGGGATCTCCTGGCAGCAGAGCAGCGGCGTCTGCGACAGGCCGATGTCGCGCGCCGCCACGGCGGGGAAATCGGCGCGCAGATCCGGCGTGGCGCTGAACACCACGCTCACGATGTCCTCGACGGCGACCTCGTTGCGCCGCAGGATGGCGCCCAGGAGCTCGCTGGTGCCGGCGCGGATCTCGTCGCTCGTGTCCGCGGCCACCGTGGTGGCGCCGCGGATGGCGCGCAGGCGTGTCGTGTCGTCCGTCATCACGCTCCAGTTCGCGGACCGAGTGACGAAGTATACACGTCAGTCCGCCTCGTCCGGGGCCTGGTCGGCGTCTCCCGCCGGCCCCTCCCCGTCCTGCGGCCCGGACGCCTCGCCGGCCGCGCCGGACTCGGCCGGCGGCTCGGACGCCTCGTCGGCGGCGCCGTCTGGCCCATCCGGGGGCTCCAGGCCCGCCTCGTCCGCGGGGCCGTCTGGCTCATCCGACGGCGCCGGGGACTCGGCCGTCGCCCGGACGGCGGCGTCGGGCGTCGCCGGGGCTGCCGCCACGGCCGCGACCGGCGCCTCAGCGGCGAGCAGCACAGGCTCGCCCTCGACCTCGCTGGCGACGGCGGCGGCGACCTCCTCCCCGGCCCGGCGCAGCGCCTCGACCTCGTCGCCGCTGAGCTCGCGGTAGCCGCCCGGCTCCAGGCCCTTGTCGACGATCGGCCCGTAGCGGCGGCGGTGCAGCTCCTCGACGGGCAGCCCGACCGCCGCGAACATGCGCCGCACCTGGCGCTTGCGGCCCTCGTGGATGGTGAGCTCGACGAGGGCCGTCTTGGCGCTCTGCTTCTTCAGCGAGACATCGGCCGGCGACGGTCATGCCGTCCTCCAGCTCGACGCCCTGGCGCGCAGCGCCGAGAGCGCCCGGCGGCTGACCTTGCCGCGCACGCGCGCCGAGTACGTCTTGGGCACGCCGTAGCGCGGGTGCATGAGGCGGTTGGCGAGCACGCCGTCGTTGGTGAGGACGATCAGGCCCGTGGTGTCCACGTCCAGGCGACCCACGGGGAACAGGGCGCGGCCGTTGGGGACGAGGTCGACGATCACGCGGTCGGCGTGCGGGTCGCTGCGGGTGCTGGCGACGCCGCGCGGCTTGTTGACGAGGAGGTAGCGCAGCTCCCGCGCCTCGACGGGCTCACCGTCGCACGGCGACGACGTCCTCCGGGCCGACCTTCTCGCGCGGGAAGGTCACGACCTCGCCGTTCACGGTCACGGCGCCCTCGCACGAGCTCGTCGCAGGAGCGGCGCGAGCCGACACCGGCACGCGCCAGGTAGACGACAAGGTTCATAGGCTGGCTCACGCCCGCCTCCTCTCGGCATTGGCGAGCAGGCGGGCGCGGATCTCCTCGACCTCGCCCGCCTGCAGCGCGAACTCCTCCAGCGCCGGCAGGTCCTGCACAGACCGCAGCCCGAACAGCTTCAGGAAGCGGTCGCCGGTGCCGTACAGGATCGGCGCCCCCGGCGTGTCGGCGCGGCCCTGCTGTTCCACCAGGCCGCGCTCCTCCAGCGACGCTGAGCGCCCACTCCGAGGAGACGCCGCGGACCTCGGCCACGTCGGCGCGCGTCACCGGCTGCAGGTAGGCGACCACCGCCAGCGTCTCCAGCAGCGCCGGCGACAGGTCGTCCGGCCGCTCCGCGCCCGTGAGCCGGCGCACGTCGTCCGCGCAGTCGTCGGCGACGGCGAACGTGAACCCGCCGGCGACCTCGCGCAGCTCGATGCCGTGCCGCGGCGCCGTCGTACTCCGGCGCGCAGCGCGTCCAGCGCCGCCGCGACCTCCGCCTCCGGCGCCTCGCACGCGGCGGCCAGCTCCGCCGGCGGCGAGCGGTCGCGGACGAGATGAAGAGGAGCGCCTCGAGGCGCCGTGCGAGCTGCATGCATGGGTGGAAGGCGGTCGCTGCTGGTCGTCGATGCTACCCCACGGGGGCGCGGCAGTCACCCGCCGTCGCGCCTCAGACCGCGGACTCGGCGGCGGGACGCGGCACGCGCGTCACGACGATGTCGCCGAAGTGCCGCGTCTGGCGCAGCAGCGCCTCGCCGCTGGAGTGCAGCTCGAGCAGCGCGAAGAACGTGACGGCGCGCTCGAGGCGGTCCTGCGGCGCGACCGCGGCGAAGGTGAACGCGTCCGTCGTCGGCGAGCAGCACGCGCAGGCGGCGCAGCTCCTTGACGAGCGTCACGGCGAGGTCGGTGAGGTGGCTGGTGTCCGGGACGGGCGGCTCGCGCAGCAGCGGCGCCAGGGCGGCCGGCAGGGTCTGCGCCGGCAGGGCCGCCTCGGGGGCCGGCCGGCGCAGCAGGGCCGCCGGCACGGGCGCGTTGCGGTAGAGCCGTGCCGGCGTGCTCGTCCCAGCGTCCGCGCAGAGCGCACCGGCCACGTTCTTGAACTGGCTGTAGCGCACGAGGCGCTCGAGCAGCGCTCGGCGGCCTCGTCCGGGTCGAGGTCCTCGAGCTCCTCCTCCACGTCCTCCTCGAGGAGCAGCCGCGACTTCATCTCGAGCAGCGCCGCCACGAGCACGACGAACTGCGAGGTGGCGTCCAGGTCGAACTCGCCGCTGTCGGCCAGCTTGCACGACGTACTCGGCGATGATGCGCGAGACGCGGACCTCCCAGATGTCGATCTCGTCGCGCAGGATGAGCGTGACGAGCAGGTCGAACGGCCCGTCGAAGACGTCGAGGTCGAGATCGAGCGCCACCGGGGGTGCGGCGACGGCCGCGGCCTCAGCGCGCATCGCCGTCACCTCGGTGTCGCCGCATCAGGTGGATCTACTCCTCGGGCTGCTTGACGAAGGAGGGGATGTCGAGCTCGCCGGCGTCGAAGGACGGCGCGGGGCCGAACGGCGTGCCGCGGTCCTCCGGGCGCTCGCGGCCTCGTCGCGGCCCGTCGGCGCTGCCGGCGTCGGCTGCCTGCGCAGCGCCTCCTCGCCGAAGCCCGTGGCCACCACGGTGATGGACATCTTGCCCTCCAGGCGCTCGTCGACGACGGCGCCGAAGATGATGTTGGCGTCGTCGTCGGCGGCCTCGCTGATGACGCCGGCGGCCTCGTTGACCTCGAAGAGCGTGAGGTCCTCGCCGCCGGTGATGTTGAGCAGGATGCCGCGGGCGCCCTCGACGCTGGTCTCCAGCAGCGGCGAGTGGATCGCCAGGTCGGCGGCCGTCTGGGCGCGGTTCTCGCCGCCGGCGACGCCGATGCCCAGCAGCGCCGTGCCGGCGTCCTTGACGATGGTGCGCACGTCGGCGAAGTCCAGGTTGATGAGGCCCGGCACGGTGATGAGGTCGGTGATGCCCTGCACGCCCTGGCGCAGGACGTCGTCGGCGTGCTGGAAGGCCTCGACCACGCTCGTGTTGCGCTCCACGACGTCGAGCAGGCGGTCGTTGGGGATGGCGATGACCGTGTCGGCCACGTCGCGCAGGGCGTCGATGCCGTCCTGCGCCTGACGCTGGCGGCGGTGGCCCTCGAAGCTGAACGGCCGCGTGACGATGGCGATGGTCACGGCGCCGAGCTCGCGCGCCACCTGCGGCGACGACGGGCGCGCCGCCCGTGCCGGTGCCGCCGCCCTCGCCGGCCGTGACGAACACCAGGTCGGCGCCGCGCAGCGCCGACTTCATCTGGTCGCGGCTGATCTCCATGGCCTCGCGGCCGACCTCGGGGTCGGCGCCGCCGCCGAGCCCGTGCGTGAGCTCCTGGCCGATGTGGATCTTGACGTCGGCGTCGCACACGTCGAGCTGCTGCACGTCGGTGTTGACGGCGATGAACTCGACGCCCTTCACGCCGGAGTCGACCATGCGGTTCACGGCGTTCGTGCCGGCTCCGCCGATGCCGACCACCTTGATGGTCGTCACGTACGGCCGGCCCTTGACGACCGCGTCGGCGGCCGAGCTCGGGCGAGCTGCCTCCCGCTGTCCGTGCGCCGGAAGAGCTCGCTCAGTCCATCCTTCATGCTAGGACGATCTGCCATTCAGCACCTCCCGCGCCAGGGCGCGGTACGATTCTGCCCCTCTGCCCCTTGGGATCGTACTTCAGCACCGACGCGCCGATCACCGGCGCCTCGGCGAACTTGATCGTCTTGCGCACCACCGTGTCGAAGACGAGCGGGCCGAAGTTCTCGCGCAGCACTTCGATGGACTCCTTGCCGTGGCTGGTGCGGGCGTCGAACAGCGTCGGCAGGATGCCCATGATGCGCACGTCCGGGTTGAGGTTCTCGCGGATCATCTCCAGCGTCTTCTCGAGCTGCAGCAGGCCGCGCAGCGAGAGGTACTCGCACTGCACCGGCACGATGACGCCCTCGGAGGCGGTGAGCGCGTTGATGGTGAGCAGCCCCAGCGACGGCGGCGTGTCGATGAGGATGTAGTCGTAGCGGTCGCGCGACATGGTCGAGGGCGCGCTGCAGGGCGCGCTCGCGGCCGATCATCGTCGAGAGCGCCATCTCGGCGCCGGCCAGGTCGATCGTGGAGGCCGCGACGTCCAGCTCGCGCTCGTAGATGACCTCCTCGATGGGCGTGCGGTGCACGAGCACGTCGTACATGCTCTTGTCCAGGCCCTCGGTGTCGATGCCCTGGCTCATCGTCAGGTTGCCCTGCGGGTCCATGTCGACGGCGAGCACGCGCAAGCCGTGCTCGCGCAGAGCTGCGCCGAGGTTCACGGTGGAGGTTGTCTTGGCTACGCCGCCCTTCTGATTGGCGAAGGCGATGACATGCGCCATTGCGCGATACCCCTGTGTCGACTCCACGTCAGAACGCTGTTCGCGCCGCAGGCATGAAATCCCTGCACGCCACGAGCCCCGCAGGGACCTGCAGGGCTCGTGCGCGTGCAGCCTCACGGCGATGTCGGCGCGTCACGCCTTCGGCGGCCTCCGGCGCCTCTGGCTCCTCCGGGGCGGTCTCGTCCTCGACCTCGGCCTCGTCGGCCTCGTCGTCGACCTCTTCCTCGTCGCCCTCGGTGAGCTGCGCCTGCTCGTCGTCCTCTTCGGCCTCGGCCTCGATGTACTCGTCCTCTTCTTCTTCCTCGACCGTGGTGATCTGCGAGATGGCGCGCTTGAGGTAGCGCACGCGGGTGCGCTTGGCGACCTCGAGCTCGACCCAGTCGTCGCCGATGCGCGTGACGGTGCCGAACATGCCGCCGATGGTGACGACCTCGTCGCCCTTCTTGAGCATCCGTCACCATCTCGGCGTGCGCCTGGCGCTGCCGGCGCTGCGGCCGGATCGCGAGGAAGTAGAAGATCCCGAAGAAGACGAGGATCCAGATGATGATGATCCGCGCCTGAACCCATGCGGCTCAACCTCCTGCGGAGCACGCGCTCCGCGACGTCGTTGGCGAATTCGGCGAAACGCCCGGCGCCTATGGCAGCGCGGGCGTCCTCGGTCAATCTTATCAGAACGCGCAGGTTGTGCAGACTCAGCAGCTGTGCGCCCGAGCATCTCCTTCTGCATGCACCAGGTGGCGCAGGTACGAGCGCGTGAACGTGCGGCAGGCGTAGCAGTCGCACGTCTGGTCGAGCGGCCCCATGTCGGCGGCGAAGCGGGCGTTGCGCAGGTTGAGCCTGCCGCCCGCGGTGATGGCCGTGCCGGTGCGCGCCATGCGCGTGGGCAGCACGCAGTCGAAGACGTCGACCCCGCGCCGCGATCACCTCGAGCGATGCCCAGCGGGTCGCCGATGCCCATGAAGTAGCGCAGGCGCTCGTCCGGGAGCAGCTCGTCCATGAGCGCGACGGTGGCGAGCATCTCATCGCCGCGCTCGCCGACGCTGAGGCCGCCGATGGCGTAGGCGTCGAAGCCGACGCCCGTGATCTCGGCGGCCGACCGGCGGCGCAGCGCCTCGTCGACGCCGCCCTGCACGATGCCGATGAGCAGCTGGTCGCGGCGGCCGTGCGCCTCCTTGCAGGCCGCCGCCCAGCGCGTCGTGCGCTCCACGGCGGCCTCCAGCTCGTCGCGCGGCAGCGTGCCCGGCGCGCACTGGTCGAACGCCATGACGATGTCGGCGCCGAGCTCCTCCTGGATGCGCATCGCCAGCTCGGGCGTGAACACGTGGCGCGAGCCGTCGTAGACCGAGATGAACTCCACGCCGTCGTCGCGGACGACGCGCGTGCCCGCCAGGCTGAACACCTGGAAGCCGCCCGAGTCGGTGAGGATGGGCCCGTCCCAGCCCATGAAGCCGTGCAGGCCGCCGTGCGCCGCGACGATCTCGGTGCCCGGGACGGAAGTACAGGTGGTAGGTGTTGCCGAGCACGATCTGCGCGCCGAGCTCCGCGAGCTCGCCGGGGATCGACCGCCTTCACCGTCGCCTTGGTGCCCACCGGCATGAAGCACGGCGTCTCGACCACGCCGTGCGGCGTCGTGAGGCGCGCGACCCGGGCACGCCCGTCGCGCGCCGTCACCTCGAAGGCGAAGCCCTCGGCCTGGATCGGCGCCGCCGTCACAGCGCCAGCATCGCGTCGCCGAAGCTGTAGAAGCGGTAGCCCGCCGCGACCGCGTGCGCGGTAGAGGCGCCGCGTCTCCGTCGACGCCGCAGAACGCCATCACCAGGGCCAGCAGGCTGGTGCGCGGCAGGTGGAAGTTGGTCAGCAGGCCGTCGACCATGCGGAAGGCGAAGCCCGGCGCGATGAACAGGTCGGTCTCGCCGGCGAGGCAGACGGCGAGCCCGGACGCGGCCGCCGGCCGCCACGGCGGCCCGTCCGTCGCGCCGCGCCAGCGTGCTCCAGCACGCGCATCGAGGTCGTGCCGACGGCGACGACGCGGCGCCCCTCGCGCGCGCGCCGCGCAGAGGCGCGCGCCAGACCGCCGCCGTCGACCTCGTAGGCCTCGCCGTGGAGCGTCCCCGCCGCCAGCGTCTCCTCCTGCAGCGGCTTGAAGGTGCCCAGGCCGACGTGCAGCGTCACGCGTCTCGATGGCACACGCCGGCCGCCGCCAGCGCCGCGTCGACGGCCGGCGTGAAGTGCAGGCCGGCGGTCGGCGCCGCCGCCGAGCCGAGCACGCGGGCGTACGTCGTCTGGTAGCGCTCGGGGTCGTCGAGGCCGGCGCGTGATGTACGGCGGCAGCGGCGTGACGCCGGCCTCGTCGAGCAGCTCGAGCACGCCGCGCTCGCCGGCGGGCTCACGACGACCCAGCGGCCGTCGCCGAGCGGCTCGGTCGCAGCGCAGCCGCCACTCCTTCCCCAGCGCTTCGCTGAGCAGCGTCTCACCGGGCCGCGGCCGGCCGCGCACGAGCGCCTCCCACGGCTCACCGTCGCCGGGGGCGGCGCAGCGGGCGCAGGAACAGGACCTCGATGCGCCCGCCCGTCGCCCGCCGGAAGAAGCTGCGCGCCGGGAAGACGCGGGTGTCGTTGCGCACCAGCACGTCGCCGTCGCGCAGCAGACCGGGCAGCTCGCCGAAGGCGCGGTCCTCGCACGCGCCCCGCGGCGCGGTCGCGCACCAGCAGCCGCGACGCGTCGCGCGGCTCCGCCGGGGTCTGCGCGACGAGCTCGTCGGGCAGGTCGTAGTCGAGGTCGTCGAGCCGCAGCAGCGGGACGGTCGCGGCCGCCGCTCGCCCCGGACGCGGGCTCACCCGGCCCTCCGCCGCGCCCGTCTCTGCTGCCAGGCCTCCCACTTGCTGGCGGCGCAGCCGCAGTACGGCTGGCGGTAGAGGTCCAGGCGCCGGCTCTCCGCGTAGCTGTCGCGGAAGCGGTCGCGCACGTCCAGGTAGACGAAGTCGACGCCGTGCCTGTCCGCGGCCGCCTCACCGGCCGCGCGGATGAGGTCGTGTCGCTGGTACGGGCTCACCGTCAGCGTCGTCGAGAAGCGCGCGCAGGCCGTGGCCGGCGCGCCGCGGCGCCGGCGGCGTCCAGCCGCAGGCCGAGACAGGCGCGGCAGCGCTCGTCCGGGCGTCGTCGCGCCCAGCGCCTCGGCCCACGCCCTCCACGCCGGCGCCGCGTCGCGCGCGCTCCGGCACGATCAGCTCGAGGCCGGCCGCCCGGCTGAAGCGCCGCATGCTCTCCAGGCGGCGCTGCAGCTCCGCGGCCGGCTGGATGTTCGGGTTCTCGAACCAGCCGACGGGCTCGACGCCGCGCTCGCGCCAGGCGGGCACGGCGACGGTCGAGCAGGGCCCGCAGCAGGCGTGCAGGAGCAGATCGTCCATCGCCCGAGTATAGCGCGGCCTCGCCGGGCGGACCCGCCGCGCCGTCCGCGGGGCCGCTCTCGGCGACGAGTGCCGCAGGCCGGCTCAGACCTCCTCGAACAGCGTGCCGGCTCGCGCCGGCGGCTTGAGGCCGCAGTGGGCGAAGCCGGAGCGCGTGAGCACGCGGCCGCGCGGCGTGCGCTTGAGGAAGCCCTGCATGATGAGGTAGGGCTCGTAGACGTCCATGCAGCGTGTCGGCCTCCTCGCCGAGGGCCACGGCGAGCGTGTCCAGGCCCACCGGCCCGCCGTCGAACTTCTCGGCGATGGTGCTGCAGGATGTCGCGGTCGAGCTTGTCGAGCCCCTCGGCGTCGACCTGGAAGAGCTCCAGGGCGGCGAGGCAGATGTCGTGGTCGATGTCGCCCTCGTGACGCACCTCGGCGAAGTCGCGCACGCGACGCAGCAGGCGGTTGGCGACGCGCGGCGTGCCGCGCGAGCGACCGGCGATCTCGAGCGCGGAGTCGTCGGTCGATGCGTCGACGCCGAGGATGCCGGCGGAGCGCCGGACGATGGCGGCGAGCTCCTCGACCTCGTAGTACTCGAGCCGCTGCCAGACGCCGAAGCGGTCGCGCAGCGGCGTGGTGAGCAGCCCGGTGCGCGTGGTCGCGCCGATGAGCGTGAACGGCTGCACCTGCATGCGGATGCTGCGCGCCGCCGGCCCCTCGCCGATCATGATGTCGATCTCGTAGTCCTCCATCGCCGGATAGAGGACCTCCTCGACGGCGGCGTTGAGGCGGTGGATCTCGTCGACGAAGAGCACGTCGCCCTCCTGCAGGTTGGTGAGCAGGCCGGCGACGTCGACCTTGCGCTCCAGCGCCGGCCCGGAGGTGGTGTGCATGCCCACGCCGAGCTCGTGCGGCGATGATGCCGGCGAGCGTGGTCTTGCCGAGGCCGGGAGGGCCGGCGATGAGCACGTGGTCGAGCGTGTCGCCGCGGTTCTTGGCGGCCTGCACGAAGATCTCGAGCTGCTCCTTGGCCACGCGCTGGCCGACGAAGTCGGCGAACCGGCGTGGCCTGAGGCTGAGCTCGAGGTCGCGGTCGTCGGCGCGCTCGTTGGGGTCGCCGATGCGGTCCTTGGGCCGGCTCATGTACCGTCCTTGTCATGGGCGAGGGCGTACTTGACGAGCTCCTCGAGCGGCGCGTCGTCCGGGGCGCCGCGCAGCGCCTCCTCGGCCTCGCGCAGCGACAGGCCGAGGTTCTGCAGCGCGGAGCGCGCCTCGAGGAACGCGCCGCCGGCCACCGCGGCCGCGGCCGGCCGCGCCGGCCGCCGACGGCAGTCCGCCGACCTTGTCCTTGAGCTCGACGACGAGCCGCTGCGCGAGCTTCTTGCCGATGCCCGGGATGCTCTCGAACTTCTTGACGTCGTCGCGCGCGACCGCGAGCTCGAGGTCCGCCACCGGGTAGCCGGAGAGCACGGCCAGGGCCACCTTGGGTCCGACGCCGCTCACCGCCGATGAGCCAGAGGAAGAAGGCGCGCTCGTCCGACGGTCGCGGAAGCCGAAGAGCTGCAGGGCGTCCTCGCGCACGTGCAGGTAGGTGTGCAGCGAGACCTCCTCGCCGAGGCTGCCGGCGAGAGCCGCCAGCGTGCGGCCCGAGGCGAGCACCTCGAGGCCGAGCCCGCCGACCTCGACCACGGCGCGCTCGCCGTCGACGCAGCAGCAGCGTGCCGCGCACCGAGGCGATCACCGGCGCCTTCCTCTTGAGGCGGCGCAACGCATCGGTGAACCCGTCGCTGTTGTGGTGGGTGTGCGTGATGGCGACGGCGAGCGCGTCGGCGGCGTGGTCCGGCTGCGGGATGCGGCTGCAGGCCCAGGATGACCTTGGTCATCTCCTGCACCTGGATCTTGCTGGCGCGACCGTAGCCGGTGACGGCCAGCTTGATCTGCAGGGGCGAGTACTCGCAGGGCGAGCCGCGTCGAGGTCCGAGGCGGCCAGGTAGAGCACGCCCTTCGCCTGTCCCACGGCGAGCGCCGTCTTGCACGTTGACGTTCACGAAGAGCTCCTCGAGCACCACGATGTCCGGGCTTGAAGCGCTTGATGAGCCCGCGCGCCTCGTCGTGGATCTGGCGCAGGCGCACGTGCGTCTCGTCCTTGGCCGACGTGACGATGCAGCCGTGGCCGAGCGAGCTGCAGCCGGTTGCCGTCCTGCTCGATGACGCCCCAGCCGGTGCTGGCGGTGCCCGGGTCGAAGCCGAGGACGATCACGGCCTCTCCCCCGCAGCCCTGAGACTCGTCCCCGCCGAGCCCACCGGCGCTGCTCACAGTCAGCCCGCCAGGGCCTCGAGGACGTCCTCGGGGATGTCGAAGTTGGCGTAGACGTCCTGGACGTCGTCGCTGTCCTCCAGCGCGTCCATGATCTTCATGGTCTTGCGGGCGTCGTTCTCCTCGAGCTTGACGGTGTTCTTGGGCATCATCGTGAGCTCGGCTGTCTCGAACTCGATGCCGGCCGCCGTCGAGGCCGTCGCGCACGGCGGCGAGGTCGGCCGGCTCGGTGAGCACCTCGAACTGGTCGCCGTCCTGCACGCACGTCGTCGGCGCCGGCGTCGATGGCCGCGGCCATGACGTCGTCCTCGTCGTACTTGGCGGCGTCGACGACGATGGAGCCGCGGCGCTCGAAGACCCACGCCACGGCGCCGGGCTGCGCCAGCGCCCGCCGTGCTTGCTGAAGATGTTGCGCACCTCGGCCGCCGAGCGGTTCGGTTGTCGGTGAGCACCTCGACGATGATGGCGACGCCGGCAGGGCCGTAGCCCTCGTAGACGATGCTCTCGTAGGCGTCGCCCTCGGCGCCGCCGGCGCCGCGCTGGATGGCGCGCTCGATGTTGTCCTTGGGCATGGACTCGGCCTTGGCCTTCTCGATGGCGTTGGCCAGGGAGATGTTCATGGCGGGGTCGGCGCCCGCCCTCGCGGGCGGCTACCGTGATGGCGCGCGAGAGCTTGGAGAACAGCTTGCCGCGCCTGGCGTCGGTCTTGCCCTTCTTGTGCTTGATGGTCGCCCACTTGGAGTGCCCGGACACGAGGACACCACCTCCCTTCTCAGCGGTGGCCGGCCGCCGCGGCGGCCCGGCCGGGCGCGCCGGCGGCGCGCGGCCGCGCCGCGCCGTCCGGCTCGTCCGCCGCGCCGCGCCGGCGCCGGATCATGCGGATGAACAGCTCGTGCAGGCGCGTGTCGTCGGTGAGCTCGGGGTGGAACGCCGTGACCAGGACGTCGCCCTGGCGCGCCGCGACGACGTGGCCCTGGCAGGTCGCCAGGACCTCCACGCCGGGGCCGGCGCTCTCGATCCAGGGCGCGCGGATGAACACGGCGCGCAGCGGGCCGCCGGCGCAGTCCTGCGACGGCGAGGTCCGCCTCGAAGCTGCGGACCTGGCGCCCGAACGCGTTGCGACGCGCCACGATGTCGATGAGGCCCAGCGTGGGCGGCTCGCCCTCGACGGTGCCGCGCGCCACGGTGATGAGGCCGGCGCAGGTGCCGAAGATCACACCGCACCGCGGCGAACGCCTTGATCGGCTCGGCAAGGCCGTAGGCCGCCATGAGCTTGCTGATCGTGGTGCTCTCGCCGCCCGGGATGACCAGGCCGTCCAGGCCGACGAGGTCGGCCGGCACGCGCACCTCGCGCGTGCGCGCGCCGAGGCGCTCGAGCACGACGCGGTGCTCGCGGAAGTCGCCCTGCAGGGCGAGCACGCCGACGACGAGGCCCGCGCCCGGACCGCGCGGGTCGGGCCGGGACTCGGGCGACAGGATCCAGTCCAGCCGCTGCTTGCCGTTGCCGGACGTCACGTCACCTGCCGGCTCACCAGCCGCGATGCTGGATCTTGGCCTCCTCGGGCATGCGCGCCGCGTCGATGCCCGGCATCGCGTCGCCCAGGCCGACGCTGACCTCGGCCAGGATGGCGGCGTCGCGGTAGTTGGTGGCCGCCTTGACGATGGCGTTGGCGCGCGCTCTGCGGGTCCTCGCTCTTGAAGATGCCGGAGCCCACGAACACGCCCTCGGCGCCGAGCTGCATCATGAGCGCGGCGTCGGCCGGCGTGGCGATGCCGCCGGCGCTGAAGTTGACCACCGGGCAGCTTGCCGTTCTCGGCCACCCACTTGACCAGCTCGTAGCGGCGCCGGCAGCTCCTTGGCGGCCACGAACAGCTCGTCCTCGTCCAGCGTCTGCAGGCGCCGGATCTCGCCCATGATGGTGCGCATGTGACGCACCGCCTCGACGACGTCGCCGGTGCCGGCCTCGCCCTTGGTGCGGATCATGGCCGCGCCCTCGCTGATGCGGCGCAGCGCCTCGCCGAGGTTGACGGCGCCGCAGACGAACGGCACGTCGAACTTCCACTTGTTGATGTGGTTGGCCTCGTCGGCCGGCGTGAGGACCTCGCTCTCGTCGATGTAGTCGACCTCGAGCGCCTCAGGATCTGCGCCTCGACGAAGTGGCCGATGCGCGCCTTGGCCATGACCGGGATGGACACGCACTCCTGGATCTCCTGGATCTTGGTGGGGTCGGCCATGCGCGCCACGCCGCCCTGGGCGCGGATGTCCGAGGGCACGCGCTCGAGCGCCATCACGGCGCAGGCGCCGGCGTCTTCGGCGATCTTCGCCTGCTCGGCGTTGGTGACGTCCATGATGACGCCGCCCTTGAGCATGTCGGCGAGGCCGCTCTTCACGCGCATGGTGCCGATATCAGTCACGGGAACCTCCGTTGCTTTGCCACGCCGATTCTACCGCAGCGGCCGCTGCGGCGACTACCGGCGACGCACCCACAAAAGTACCCAGCTTTGCGGGGAAGTCTGGACGAGACGGCGCATCGCGTCAGCTCTTCTGCGCCTCTTCCTTGTCCTTCTTGCGCCTGGTCGACGATCTTCTGCGGTGAGGTGCGCCGGCACTTCTTCGTAGCGCAGGAACTCCATGTGGTAGTCGCCGCGCCCGCCGGTCATCGACGTGAGGTCGGGCGCGTAGCGTGAGCATCTCGGCCAGCGGCACCTCGGCGCCGACCACGTTGTTGTGGCCGCGCGGCGTGGTGCCCAGCACGCGGCCGCGCCGCGAGTTGAGGTCGCCGATGATGTCGCCGACGTTCTCCTCGGGCACGGTGATCTCGACGTTCATGATGGGCTCGAGCAGCACCGGCTGCGCCTTCTCGGCGGCCGCCTTGAAGCCGAGCGAGCCGGCGATCTGGAACGCCATGTCGCTCGAGTCGACGGGGTGGTACTTGCCGTCGTAGAGCTTGACGTGGACGTCGACGACCGGGTAGCCGGCGAGGAAGCCCTCGGCCATGGCGGCGCGCACGCCCTTCTCGACGGCGGGGATGAAGTTGCGCGGGATGGCGCCGCCGACGATCTTGTCGACGAACTCGAAGCCCTCGCCGCGCGGCTGCGGGCGCGACCTCCATCCAGGTGTCGGCGAACTGGCCGCGGCCGCCGGTCTGCTTCTTGTGCTTGCCCTCGGCCTTGGCCGTGCCCTTGACGGTCTCGCGGTACGGCACGCGCGGCGGCTTGAGCTCGACCTCGACGCCGAAGCGGCGCTTCATGCGCTCCACCGTGACCTCGACGTGCACCTGGCTCATGCCGCCGACGATCGTCTCGCCGGTCTGGTCGTCGCGGTGCACCTCGAGCATCGGGTCCTCTTCGCTGAGGCGGCGCAGGGCGGTGATGACCTTGTCCTCCTCGCCCTTGCTCTTGGCCGTGACGGCGAAGCTCATGAGCGGCGCCGGGAAGTCGATGGCCGGGAAGCTGACGCGCGTCGCCCTCGGCGCAGAGCGTGTCGCCGGTCACGACGTCCTTGAGCTTGGCGATGGCGCCGATGTCGCCGGCCACGAGCTCGTCGGCGCGGCTTGTTCTCCTTGCCCATGGTCTTGAGCAGCTGGCCGAGGCGCTCCTTGTGGCCGTCGCGCGCGACGACGACCTGCGAGTCGCTGCTCGATCGTGCCCTGGAAGACGCGGAACACGTTGACGTGGCCGCTGAACGGGTCGGCGAGCGTCTTGAAGACGAAGGCGACGGCCGGCTTGCGCCGGGTCGCAGGCGAGCTCGACCTCGGCGTCGCCCTGCGGGCCGGTGACGGCGGGCGCCGGCACGTCGGCCGGCGACGGCGCGAGGGCGAGCGACGTCGAAGAGGCGGTCGACGCCGACGTTGGCCGTGGCGGAGCCGCAGGCGACCGGGAAGAGCTGGGCCGCGGCGACGGCGGCGGCGAAGGCCGCGTTGAGCTCCGCCGCCGTGATCTCCTCTTCCATGAGGTACTTCTCGGCGAGGTCGTCGTTGGTGCTCGGCGACGGCGTCGATGAGCTTGTCGCGGGCCGCGGCGGCCGCGTCGGCGAGGTCGGCCGGGATGTCGCCGACCGTCGGCCTTGCCGCCCTCGTACGTGTAGCGCCTTCATGCGTGAGCAGGTCGACGACGCCGCTGAAGTCGTGCTCCTTGCCGATCGGGCAGCTGCACGGCCACGACCTGCGCGCCGAACGCCTCCTGCAGCAGCGGCGAGCGCGTGGTCGAAGTCGGCGCGCTCGCGGTCGAGCATGTTGCAGAAGATGACGCCGGCCGAGGCCGCGCTGCGTCGGCGCGGCCCCAGAGCCGCTCGGTCTGCACCTCGACGCCGAGCACGGTGTTGACGACGACGAGGGCCGTCTCGACGACCTGCAGCGCGGCGATGGCGTCGGCCAGGAAGCTGGAGTCGCCGGGCGTGTCGATGAGGTTGAACGAGAGACCGGCGCGGTCGACGTGCGCCAGACCGGCCGAGCAGGCTCATCTGGCGCTTCTTCTCGTCGTCGTCCCAGTCGGAGACCGTCGTGCCGTCGGCGACGGAGCCCAGGCGCGTGACGACGCCGGCGTCGAACAGCAGCGCCTCGAACAGCGACGTCTTGCCGGTGCCGCGGTGGCCGACGAGCGCGATGTTCCTGATCTTGCCTGGGTCGTTCATCCGGGGTCTCCTCGTTGTCGTCTCGCCGGCGCGCCCGCGCGCGGGCGCGCGAGGCAGCCGGTCGTGTCCTGTCGGAAGGATGAAGTCTAGCACAGGCGCGCCGGCGACGCGCGCCGCGCAGGCTCGGCGGAGTCTAGCCGCACGGCGGCGGAGGCGCGCGCGCCGGGCTGGCGGCTGGCGCCGGAGACGCCGTCGCGGAGCGAGGTCGGCGCCGCCGGCCAGGGTGAGCGCCTTGAAGCCGTACTTGTCGCGCACCCGGTCGACCGCCTCGCCCAGCGCGATCTCGCGCCAGCCGTCGTCCAGGGTGAGCTGGAAGGCGTTGTGCGTGAAGTCGCTCGACGCTGACGCCCGACGAGGCGCACCCAGCGGGCGCCGACGTCGAGCTCGTCGAGCAGCGCCACCGCCGCCTCGTAGACGGGCCGCACGGCGCTGACCGGGCGCGGCAGCGTGCGGCGCCGGCTCGACGGTGTGGAACGTGTTGAAGCGCACCTTGAGCGCCACCGTGCGCGCCGCCAGGCCCTTGCGCGCGCAGCTCGGCGACGGCGCTGTCGGTGAGCGAGAGCAGCGTGGCGCGCAGCAGCTCGAGGTCGTTGACGTCGTCGGCGAAGGTGATCTCGCGGCCGACCGACTTGGGCAGCGGCCGCTCGCTGCGCACCGGCGAGAAGCTGCGCCCGAGGGCGAGCTGGCGCAGCCCGTGGGCGCCCCTGCCGAAGGCCGCCGCGAGCAGCGGGAACGGCACGTCCTGCAGCATGCCGACGGTGGTGAGGCCGAGGGCGGCGAGGCGCTCCTGCGGTGACCGGGCCGATGCCGCAGACCTCGCCCACCGGCAGGTCGCGCAGGCGGCCGTGGACGTCGGCGTCGGTGAGCTCGCCGATGCCGGCCGGCTTGTTGAGGCCGGCGGCCAGCTTGGCCAGCAGCTTGGTGGGCCCGATGCCGATGGAGCAGGTGACGCCGTGCGCGTCGTAGACCTGCTCCTGGATGCGGTGGGCGATGGCCCGCGGCGGGCCGAACAGCCGCCGGCTGCCGGTGACGTCCAGGTAGGCCTCGTCGATGGACGCCACCTCGACCAGGTCGGTGTAGCGCTCGAGCAGCTCGACCAGGACGCGGTGCACGGCGAGCGTAGGCCTTCATGTCGACCGGCAGGAACACCCCGTGCGGGCAGAGACGCTCGGCCTGCGTGATGGGCAGGCGCTGTGCACGCCGAAGACGCGCGCCTCGTAGGAGCAGGCGGAGACCACGCCGCGGCGCCCCGCGCGGCCGCCGACGATGACCGGCAGGCCGCGCAGCTCCGGGCGCCGCGCCTGCTCGACGGAGGCGAAGAAGGCGTCCATGTCGAGGTGGAGGATGGCTCGGGCTGAAACGAACATACGTTCGTATTCTACCCGGCCGGAGACGGACGACAACGTCTTCGTGAGCGCCCGGCGAGCCGGCCGCCGCGCCGCTAGCGCGCGCGCCGCCCGAAATCGACCGTGTACATGAGCGCGCCCGAGAGGCCCCGGAAGCTGCCCTGGGCGCACCCGATGCCCACGTCACGCCAGCGCTTGTCCAGGATGACGGCGCGATGGCCGCTCGAGCCCATCCAGGCCTTGAAGATGGCCTGCGCGGTGCCCGCCGTGCCCTTGCCCCAGCCGATCACCTCGCCCACCGCCCAGGAGCTGTAGCCCGAGCGCTTGTACCCGGCGGCGCGGAGACGCTCAGCGAAGGTCGCGCCGCCCGCCGAGTTGTGCGAGAAGTAGTCGCGGGACGAGCATCTGGCGCGAGTGCGCCAGGGCCGCGGCGTCCAGGTGCGTCTCGATCCTGACGGCACGGAGGCCGTGACTGGCCCGGGACTTGTTGATGAGGTCCAGCACGGCCCTCTCGACGGCCGCCCTGTCGTGGGCCGGGGCGGGCGTGGCCACGACGCCACACAGGCCGGCCGCCACCAGCAGAAGCGTGATGAGACACGACGATCCGCTTCATGGGTACCTCCCCTTCTCCGGTCTCCCATGTTTCGGGTCAGTTCGGCAGGTACCGGCTCAGCCCTGCCCGTCCAGAGGTAATCGGGGGACGTCCCCCCACAGCGTCTCGAGTCGATAGAAGTCCCGAGCCGCCGGCGTGAAGACGTGCACGACGACGTCGATGAAGTCGATGAGGATCCACTCCGCCTCGCGCTCCCCTTCGACGCGCGCCGGGCGGCGCCGGCGCCGAAGGTTCTCGAGGATCTCGTCGGCGATGGCCTTGGTCTGGCGGGTCGTCGCCCCGGTGGCGATGACGAAGAAGTCGGTGTAGCTGACGGCGTCGCCCATCTGCAGGACGACGACGTCGAGGGCCTTCTTGTCTGCCGCGTAGCCGGCTATCTCGCGCGCCAGCTCCTGGGCCTTCTGAAGGTCTGCGTCAGCTACTGCTGGTCCTTTGGCTCGAGGTCGGCTGCTTTCACGTCGCTGCCGACGATCACCATGACCGTGGTGGGCGGCAGCTGGGCGCCGTCCAGGACGACGCCGCGGCCGAGTATAGCACGGATGTCCTGGGCGACCTGGAGGGCGCTCTGCGCCCGCCAGGATCTGCGTCTGCTTGTAGTCGAAGCTGTCGGCGTTGGTCGGCGACGGAAGGTTGACGTCGAGGCCGGCGAGCAGCAGCGACGCCGCCTCGCCGACGCCGACGCGGCCGTTGCCGTTGCGCAGGCTGACCGTGAAGCGGAGCGGTAGCCGGGCGAGCGCCGGGTGATCTGGGCGGTGATGGCCGCCGGGTCGGGCAGGAAGGCGAACTGACCCTCGGCGACGCGCGACGTCGGAGGGCACGCGCTGGACGATGGCGTCGCCGGAGCTGAGGCCGACCAGCGCGTCCACGAGGTCGGCGCGACCGGCGCCGGCGGAGGCGCGGGCGATCTGGCGCGCCGAGCGGCGCAGCTCCGGCAGCGGGCGGAGGGAGGCCGTGTTGAGCGCCGCCGTCCACACGGCCTCCTGCATGCCGCTCGCGTCGTAGCCGGTCGGGCCGGAGGCGGCCATGAGGTCCGGCACGTCGGCCGCCGGCACGGTCGCTTCGCCGGAGTAGCCTCGCCTGGCGCCCGCGATCTGGAGCGCGACCGGCTTCGCCAGGTCCAGCTGCAGCTCCCCGGCGCCGGCCAGTCTCGTGAGCGCGTCGGCCGGCAGCTCGAACTCGCGGTCTATCTGGCGTCGATCACGCGCTGCAGGTCCTGCTTGAGCGTGCCGCCGGTCATGGCGTCGCCGGCCATGACGTACTCGCCGTTGGGGCCCTCGAGGAGCAGCTCCCTGGGGATCACGTACAGCGAATGTTCCTTCGTGGCGGCGTCCTGGATGACGAGAGCGGCCGCCGTGGGGGAGCCGCCGTCCTCGCCCTTGAAGGTGAGCAGCGCGAGGTAGCCCTGCGGCTTGGCCTTGGGCTCGTCGCCGCCGAGGCCGGAGGCCACGTACCAGGCGCCGAGCACGGCGGCGAAGCCGACCGCGGCCGCCAGACCGTAGAGCAGCCAGGTCTGCCAGCGTTCGATGCGGCCGCGGCGCTTGCTGCGCAGCCGTTTGACCCTGTAGCCCTCAGTGTCCGGCATGGCTCTCGTTGTACAACGCCAGCGCCGCCGGCACCACCCCGCGTCCCAGCGTGATGAGGTCCAGCAGGCTCAGACGGTTGGCGGCGGCGACCGCGGCGGCGAGCGAATCGCGCGCCAGGGCGCGGACCTCGTCGACGCCCGGGAAGTCGCGGTC
Source organism: uncultured Thermoleophilia bacterium (assembly GCA_963707335.1). Classification (GTDB taxonomy): domain Bacteria; phylum Actinomycetota; class Thermoleophilia; order UBA2241; family UBA2241; genus CAIXSE01. The sequence goes on from CAVPQD010000002.1 coordinate 49,941, forward strand.
CGGCTCGCAGAAGTCGGCGAGGTAGATGATCACTGTCTCGAGGTCGGTCATGCCCGCGCAGCCGACCGTGTGGCGGGCGATGGCCTGCGCCACAGCGGGACTGACGCGGCCGGAAAGCTCGGCGGCCGCGACCGGCGCCGTGCAGCAGCCCCACCGGGCGCCGCGCCTCGACCGGGCCGACGGGGATGCCGTGGCGGCGCGCCGCCGCCAGGATCTCCTCGGCGGAGAGCTCGCGGCAGAAGTCGTGCAGCAGCCCGGCGAGCTCGGCGTCATGCTCGGACGCGCCGAACCGCCGGGCCAGCGACACGGCCTCGCCGGCGACCCGGTGCGTGTGCGCCAGCCGCTTCGGCGACAGGCGCACCGCCAGCAGCGCGCTCCGCTTCGCCCCGGTCGATCACGGCTCGCGGAACAGGCGCTGGCTCGCGGATGAGGTCCTCCACCGCGGCCGGCACCAGGTAGCGGATGGGCAGGCCCTCGCGCACGCGACGCCGCACGTCCGTGGACGAGATGCCCAGCGGCGGCATGTCCAGGAGCGTGCACCCGCTCCGGCCCCCAGCGCGCACGGCGGCCGCGACGGCCTCTCGGTCGTCGCCCGGCCGCGGGGCGACCGCCAGGCCGGCCAGCTCGAGGATGACCTCCGGCTCGCGCCAGGTGGCGAACTGCAGCAGCGAGTCGGAGCCCATGAGGAACACGAAGTCGGCGTCCGCGTAGCGCGGGCGCAGCGCCGCGAGCGACCTCGCGCGTGTAGGCGAGGTCCTGGTCGATCTCGACCGCGGAGACGGTGAAGCGCATGTCCTCGTCCGTGGCGGCCTCCGTGAGCGCGAGGCGCACGGCGGCGGGCGTGTCGTCGGCGACGACCTTGTGCGGCGGCGTCGCCGCCGGCACGAACAGCGACGCGCTCGAGCCCGAGCTCGCCGCAGGCCACGGAGGCGAGGGCGAGGTGGCCGAGGTGCGGCGGATTGAAGCTGCCGCCGAGCACGCCAAGGCGTCGCCGCCCGGGCTGCATGCCTCAGCCCCGCACCTGCCCGTCGCCCCAGAGCTCGTACTTCACGCAGGTGAGCTCCTGCAGCGCGATGGGCCCGCGGGCGTGCAGCTTCTGCGTCGAGATGCCCATCTCGGCGCCCAGGCCGAACTGCCCGCCGTCGGTGAAGCGGGTCGACGCGTTGACGTAGACGCAGGCCGCGTCCACCTCGGCGCTGAACCGCCGCGCCGCGGCGAGGTCCTCGGTGACGATGGCCTCGGAGTGACGCGTCCCGTAGGTGGCGATGTGCTCGAGGGCCTCGTCCAGCGAGTCGACGACGCGCACGGCCAGCTTGAGCGCCAGGAACTCCGTCTCGTAGTGCGTCTTGTTCGCGCGCTTGAGCGACGGGTCGCCGAGCACGTCGGCGGCGGCCTTGTCCACGACCAGCTCGACGCCGCGCCGCTTGAGCTCGTCGACGGCGCGCGGCAGGAACTCCGCCGCGACCTGGCTGTGGACGAGCAGCGTCTCGGCGGCGTTGCACACGCCCGGGACGCTGGCACTTGGCGTTGACCATGATGCGGCAGTCGCCTTCTCGAGGTCGGCGGCCGCGTCGACGTAGACGTGGCAGTTGCCGCCGGCGGCGTAGATGACCGGCACCTTGCTGTGCTCGAGCAGGAAGTCCTTGAGGTCCTCGCCGCCGCGCGGGATGACGAGGTCCACGTAGCGGCGCTGCTTGAGCAGCTCCGCCAGCTCTCGCCTGTCCGGGCTGAGGTACGAGACGGCCTCGCGCGGCAGGCCGGCCTCGATGACCGCGCCCTGCACGACCTCGGCCAGGATGCGGTTGGAGTGCTTCGCCGCGCTGCCGCCGCGCAGGATCACGGCGTTGCCGGTCTTGAGGCACAGGCAGGCCGCGTCGACGGTCACGTTGGGTCGCGCCTCGTAGATGACGGCGACCACGCCGAGCGGCACGCGCACCTTGCGCAGATCGACGCCGTTGTCCAGGCGCCAGCCGTCGACCACCTGCCCGACGGGGTCGGGCAGGGCCGCGACGGCTCGCGCACTCGCCGACCGACGTCGCGCAGCCTGTCGTCGTCCAGCAGCAGCCGGTCGACCAGGCGTCGGGCAGGCGGTTCTCGCGCGCCAGCCGCACGTCTTCGTCGTTCTCGGCGAGGATCTCGGCGGCGCGCCGCTCGAGAGCCTCGGCGACGGCCGCGAGGGCCTCGTCCTTGCGCGCTCGCGGCAGCCCCGCCAGCACGCGTCCGGCGCGTTGCGCCGCGGCGCAGGTCTGCTCGACCTTCACTCGACCTCCTCACCGACCAGGACCAGGCGGTCCCGGTGCACGACCTCATCGTCCAGCTGCGGATCGGTCGCCCTGACCTCGTCGCTCCGCAGCCCCGTGACGCGACGCACGTCGCGCGCGCTCATCGTGCACGAGCCCGCGCGCCACCTCGACGCCGTCCGGTCCGACGATCGCCACGGCGTCGCCGGCGGCCGAACGCGCCGTGGACGGCGGTCACGCCGACCGGCAGCAGGCTGCCGCCCGCGCCGCGCCAGGGCGCGCGCCGCCCCGGCGTCCACTTCAAGAGTACCACGCACGGGTTTGGCGTAGCGGAGCCAGAGCTTGAAGGCCGGCGCGCCGCCGCTGCGCGGCACGATCTCCGTGCCCACCGGTCCTCACCGGCGACCGCGGCGGCCAGCACGCCGGGACGAGCGCCGTTGGCGATCACCGTGCGCACGTCGGCCGCCGCCGCCATGAGCGCGGCCGCCATCTTGCCGCGCATGCCGCCGGCGCCGCGCCGGGAGCGCTCCCGCACGTCCAGCGCGGCCAGGTCGCTCGGGGCGCTCCACGCGGCGCACCAGCTGGGCGCCGGCGTCGCGGCGCGGATCGGCGGTGTACAGACCGTCCTGGTCGGTGAGCAGCAGCAGCAGGTCGGCGCGCAGCATGATGGCGACCTGCGCCGCGAGCACGTCGTTGTCGCCGAAGCGGATCTCGTCGGTCGCCGTGGTGTCGTTCTCGTTCACGACCGGCACGACGCCGCCAGGCCAGGAGCCGGCGCAGCGTGTTGCTCGCGTTCACGTAGCTCGCCCGCCGGGCGAAGTCCTCGCTGGTGAGCAGCACCTGGGCGGCGGTGAGCTCGTGGTCGGCGAACAGCCGCTCGTAGTGCGCGAACAGGCGGCCCTGGCCGACCGCCGAGGCGGCCTGCAGGGCCGGGATCTGGCGCGGCCGCTCGCCTGATGCCGAGCACGTGCTGCCCGCAGGCGATGGCGCCGCTCGAGACGAGCACGACGCGACGGCCGCCGTGCACGAGCTCGGCCACGTCGGCGACGAGACCGGCGAGCAGCCGGCGGCGCAGACGCAGCTGGTCGTCGGCCACGGTGCTGGACCCGACTTTGACGACGATGGTCTTCACGGGCGGGATTGTAGCAGGGCGCCCGGCGGCGCGACGCCGCGAGCGCGGCTCAGGCGAACTCGAACTCCTGCTCGCCGACGACGACCGTGTCGCCGGGCTGCGCGCCGGCGCGCCGCAGGGCGTCGTTCAGGCCGGCGCGCTCGATGACCTGGTCTGCAGGTAGGCGACCGCGTCCTCGTTCTCGAGGTCGGCCTTGGCGAAGAGGCGCTCCAGCTGGACGCCGTGGACCACGAAGAAGTCGCTCGCGGCGCTCCACGGTGAAGGCCTCCAGGCGGTCCTCGCCCGGGCGCAGCACGACCGGCGCGGCGCTCAGGACGGCGGCGGCCTGCGCCTCCGCGGCCCACGTGCGCTGCAGCGCCTCGCGCAGGGCCCGCGTCCAGCTCGTCCAGTCCCGTCGCCGGTCTGGGCCGAGACGAGCAGCCGTCGCCGCCGGCCAGCGCAGGCCCGCGAGGAAGTCCGTCGCCTCTTCCCCGCCGGCCTCGTCGAGCAGGTCGGCCTTGTTGACCAGCACGATGGCGGGACGGTCGAGAAGCTCGGCGCGGAAGGCGCCGCAGCTCGGCGCGCACGGTGCTCAGCGCCGCCGGCCAGGCGTCCGGCCCTTCGCCGCCGTCGAGGACGTACACGAGCAGCGCCGTGCGCTCGACGTGGGCCAGGAAGCGATGCCCCAGGCCGGCGCCTTCGCTGGCGCCCTCGATCAGGCCGGGGATGTCGGCGAGCACGGCGCGGCGCTCGTCCGAGCTACAGCACGCCGAGGTTGGGCTCGATGGTGGTGAACGGGTAGGCGGCGATCTTGGGCTGCGCCCGCGTGAGCGCCGCCAGCAGCGAGGACTTGCCCGCGTTGGGCAGCCCGACCAGGCCGACGTCGGCGAGCAGCTTGAGCGAGAGCGTCGAGCCAGCGCTCCTCGCCCGCCAGGCCCTTCTCGGCGAAGCGCGGCGCCTGGCGCGTCGAGCTCTTGAAGCAGACGTTGCCGCGGCCGCCCTCGCCGCCGCGCGCGACCAGCAGCTCGCTGGCCCTCGCGGACGAGGTCGCCGAGGAGCGTCGCCGTCGCGCTCGCGCACCTCGGTGCCGACGGGCACCTCGACGAGCAGCGTCGGCCCGTCGGCGCCGCGCTTGTTGGCGCCGCGGCCGTGGCCGCCGTTGGCGGCGCGGAAGTGGTGCTTGTGGCGGAAGTGGCGAGAGGTCGTGCAGCTGGCGCGTCGCCACCAGCACGACGTCGCCGCCGGGCGCGCCGTCGCCGCCGTCGGGCCCGCCCTTGGGCACGTACTTCTCGCGGCGGAAGCTGACGGAGCCGTCACCGCCGTGCCCGCCGCGCACGCAGATGCTGGCCCTGTCGAGCATGAGAGACGCCGGCGGAGCCGGCCGTGCTCAGGCCTCGGGGACGACCGAGATGAAGCGGCCCGGCGCCCTTCTCGGTGAAGACGATGCGCCCGGTCACCTTGGCGAAGATGGTGTGGTCGACGCCGATGCCGGCGTTCTCGCCGGGACGGAACCTGGTGCCGCGCTGGCGGACGATGATGGATCCTGCCGGTACGACCTGGCCGGCGAACGCCTTGACGCCGAGGCGCTTGGCCTCGGAGTCGCGGCCGTTGCGGCTGGTGCCGGCGCCCTTCTTATGCGCCACCCTGCTTCTCCTTCGTGCTTCCTTGAGGGTGATCGACTCGATCGTCAACTTGGTGAGACGACTGCGATGACCCTTCGTCTTCTTGAAGGTGCTCTTCGGCTTGTAGGTGAAGACCTTGATCTTCTCGCCGAGGACGTGCTCCTCGACCTTGGCCTTGACCTTGGCGTGCTTGGCCGCGGCGGCGTCGAACTCACCGCTGTCGGTGCGCACCGCGAGCGCGTCGAGGGTGATGCGTCTTGCCCTCGTCCGCGGCGACGCGGTCGACGACGATGGTGTCGCCGGCGCTCACCTTGAACTGCTGCCCGCCCACGCGGACGACCGCGTAGGTGACGTTGGACTTCGTCATTGGTCAACTCCCCACAAGACAACGGCAGAAGATGATAGCCAATCGCCACGGGGGCGTCAATTTCGGCTCCTGCTTGAGCGCGACGGCGCTGGCGCCCGTGCGCGCCGTCTCCGTGATCCGGACCTTGCGGCGCTGCCCGAGGAACTGGCGGCCGCCCTCGACGATGACCATGTACCCGTCGACGTAGCCGACCGCGTCGCGAGGGCTGTAGGTGAGGCTGAACTCGAGCTCGACCTCGACCTCCTGGCCCTCGCGCACCGGGATGCGCTGCTCCTGCACGTGCGCGACGCGTGCCCTCGCGAGATCACGCGGAACGCGTCGACCGGCAGGCCGGCGCCGCCCTCGAGGAACACGCGGCGCCCGGTCTGCTTCTCCAGGCGCTTGAGGCGCGCGCCGCTGAGGCGCTCGGCCACGGCGCCGTTGACCTCGATGAGCCACGCCTTGGCCTGCGACTGCGCGCCAGCGCGCGGACGCGGCGCTCGACGCTGAGCGCCATGGTCTCGTCGCTGAGGACGCGCGCCTTGCCCGGGCAGGTCGGGACAGGCGCGCGTCAGGATGCCGCGCGCGCCGTCGGTGGTGTTCTGCCGCGTCATCTCGACCAGGCCGAGGGGCGAGAGCTCGACCACGTAGGTCTTCGTGCGGTCGGTCTCCAGCTCGGCCTCCAGCGTCGCCAGCACCATCTCGCGGTTCTTGGCGTGCGCCATGTCGATGAAGTCGATGATGATGATGCCGCCGATGTCGCGCAGGCGCAGCTGGCGCACGACCTCGCGCGCCGCCTCGAGGTTGGTCTTGGTGATCGTGTCCTCGAGGCCCTTGCCGCGCGTGAAGCGCCCGGTGTTCACGTCGATCACGGTGAGCGCCTCGGCGTGGTCGATGACGAGGTTGCCGCCGCTCGGCAGCGGCACGCGGCGCTCGAGCGCCTTGCGCGATCTGCTCCTCGATGCCGTAGGCCTCGAACAGCGGCTCCTCGCCGGTGTGCAGGTGCACCTTGGGCAGCAGCTCCGGGGCCTCCTTGTCGAGGAAGGCGAGGATCGCCTTGTGGCGCTTGGGGTCGTCGACGATGAGGCTCTCGCAGGTGTCGTTGAAGAGGTCGCGCGCCACCTCGAGCGAGATGTCGACCTCCTTGTGCACGAGCCCCGGGGCCTTGACCGTCTCGGCCTTCTTCTTGAGGCGCGACCACAGCCGCGAGAGGTAGCGCATGTCGCGCTGCAGGTCCTCGAGGCCGTGGCCCTCGGCGATGGTGCGCACGATCAGGCCGGCGTTCTTGGGCTTGAGCTGCTTGGCAGATGTCGCGCAGCCGGTCGCGCTCGCCCTGCCGCGAGACGCCGGGAGACGCCGACGCCGCTGCCCGCCGGGCACGTACACCAGGTAGCGCCCGGCCAGGGAGATCTTGGTGCTCAGCCGGGCGCCCTTGCTGCCCATCGGGTCCTTCGTGACCTGCACCAGCACCTGCTGGCCCGTTCTTGAGCGCGTCGCCGATGCGCCGCGCGCGCTTCTCGCCCTCCGGCGTCGATCACCTCGTCCACGTAGAGGAAGCCGTTCTTCTCCAGGCCGAAGTCGACGAACGCCGCGTCGATGCCGCTCATGACGTTCTCGACCTTGCCCTGGTAGATGTCGCCCAGGTACGACTTGCTTGTCGGGTCGCTCGATGTAGATCTCGGCGAGGCGCCCGTCCTCGACCAGCGCCACGCGCAGCTCGTCGCCGTCGTCGGTGACCAGGATGATCTTGCGTTCGGGAGCTCGGCGACGACGGTCGGGCGCCGCGGCCGGGCTCCATCGACCGTGCGCCAGGCCGCTGCCCTCGTCCTGCCGGACGATGGCCCGCGGCCGGCGCCGCTCGCGGCGGCGAGCCTTCGTCTCGCCGCCCGCCTTCGCGGTCGTGCCGTCGCCGCCCGGCGCCTCCTCCGGCGGCCGCTGCACGATGACCTCCGGCTCGTCGGCCTCGTCGGCCGCGACCTGCGCCGCCGCCTTGGCGCGCCGCGACTTGCCCGGGCGCGCCTCCGTCGGCGCATCGTCCTCCTCGACGGCGACGATCGCCTCCGCGGCCTCCCCCGGCTCGAGCTCGCGGCTGGTGCGCGCGCGACGGCCGCCGCGCCGCCGCTTGCGGGCCGCTTCGCCGTCCTCCTCCGCGCCTGTCGCGGACGCCGCCCCGGCGGCCGGCGCTCGCCCGCCCGCATCGGCCTCGACCGTCGGCTGGGCCTCGGGCTGCGACTTCTCCGCCGGCGCCGCCGCGGCGCCGGCGCGCCTGCGCCCGCCTCGCCGCGCGGCCCGCGCGGCCGGTCTCCTGACCGGCCGCCACCTCGGCGCCCGCCTCGGCGGTCCCGCCGCCGCCCGCGGCGGCGGCCTCCGGAGGCGCGACCTCGACGCTGCCGGCCTCGCCGGGCCTCGGAGCTCGGGCCGGGCGCCTCGAGGCCGGCCGGCGCTCCCGAGCCGCGCCTCCCGCGGCCGCGGCTGCGGCCGCGGCGCCGCGGCGCCTGCTCGGCGCCGGCGTCGACGGCGCTCCTCCCCGGCGCCGCCTGAGGCCTCCGGAACGGCGAGCGCCGTCGGCTCCGCCGGCTCGACGGAGCCGGCCTCGCCGGCCGCCTCCTCGGCCTCGCGCGCGACCTCCGCGGCGCCGGCCTCGATGGCCTTGTGGCGCCGCCGCCCGCCGCGGCTGCCGCGGCGGCGGCGCTTGGCCGGCGGCGCGGCTTCGTCGCCCGCGTGTCGCCGCCGGCGGCCGGCTCGGGCACGGCCCCGGCCTCCGGCCGGCGCCTGCGCCGCCGCGCGCGGCGCCGGCTCCGCTTCGACCGCGCCGGCCGCCTGCGTCGGCTCGTCTGTCGCGGGCGCGCCCGCCTTGCGATGCCGGCGCCCGCCGCGGCTGCCGCGGCGCCGCTTGCGGCGGCGTCTCGCCGCCCGCGGCCTCACCGTTCGCCGTCGCCGCGCCGGCCGCAGCCGCGTCCTGCGCCGCCGGGGCCTCGGTCGCTCGCGGCGCCCGGTCCTGTCGTCGATGCGCCGGCTGCGCTCGGGTCCGCGCCCGGCGGCGCGCCCTCGCGCGCGTCCGGCGCGGCGGGCGTCTGGTCGCCGGCGCGCCTTCTTCTGTCTGCTCACGAGGTCACACTCCTTCCGGCCCGCGGAGAGTCCGCGAGCGATCCTTTCCAGCGGATGCGCACGCGCTCGAGGCCGCGCATCACCGCGTCGACCTCCGCCCACTCGGCGATGAGGTCGATCGAACTCCTGCGGCCGCGCCGCGCCGTCGGTCCTGTGGCGGATGGTGAAGCGCAGACGCGCTCCCCCCTCCACCGGCTCGGCCGCGGCGTCGCCGACGTACTCCTTCAGATCGAGACGTGCGCGTGCCCTTGGGGGACACGCGCTCGCGGATCGACCGTGCTCTGCGTCGTCGTAGCGTTCGACGGCCGCGACGAGGGCGCCTGCGTCGCCGTCCAGCGACGCACGCGTACTCCGCCTCCCGCGGCCTGCGGGCGCGGATGGCCCGCTCGACCGACGTCGTGATGCCGGCGAACGTCGAGGCCGGGCGGGGCGGCGGCGCGCAGCGCGCGCAGCGCCGCCGCCGGGCCCGGCCCCTCATCGGCACCTCGACCACGGCCAGCTCGTCGAGGCCGGCCGCGCCGACCGGCAGCGGCAGCGGCAGCGAGAGCCGCGGCTTGGGCCGCATGCCCTGCGACAGGGCGATGGGCACGCCGGCGCGCGCGAAGGTGCGCTGCATCGCGCGCGACGTGTCGAGGTGCGACAGGTAGCGCGCCGGCCCGCGGCGCGCGAAGCTGAGCAGCCACCAGGTCATGCGAGCACCTCCATCTCGACGCTCGCCGCCGCAGACGCCGCAGGCGCGCGCAGGCGCCGTCGCGGCAGTCGTCGGTGAGCTCGCCGCGCCGGCCGCGCGCCCGCTCGTCGTCGAGGAAGGCCCGCGTCGAGGCCCGAGGTCGACGCTCCGCTCCCAGGGCAGGCGCTCGCCGTCCAGGGGCCCCGCGTCGCCGAGCGTCGATGCCGGCGGCGGCGGCCGCCGCCTCCCAGGCGTCGAGGTCGAAGTGCTCGCGTCCAGCCGTCGAAGCGCGCGCCCCGCCGCCAGGCCTCCTCGACCAGCCGGTCGCTGCCCGGGCCGCCGCGCGCCAGGGTCGCCTCCACGATGGACGCCGCCACGTCGTGGAACGACACGCGCACGCCGCGCGGCATGGCCTCGCGCAGCGAGCTGCTGGCGGCGGCGCAGCGTGCGCCGCGCCGGCGAACGGCTCGAGCTCGAACGGCGTGTGCGCCTTGGGCACGTAGGACGAGACGGCCAGCGAGAGGCGGGCGCGGCCGCGCGCCGATCTCCTTCGCGAGGCGCGCGGCCGTGGCCGCCATGCGGGCGATGCCCAGCACGTCCTCGTCGGTCTCGCCGGGCAGGCCGATCATGAAGTAGAGCTTGAGGCCGGTGAACCCGCCGCGCGAACGTGGCCCGCACGGCCTCTTCGAACTGCACCTCGTCGACGCCCTTGTTGATGGCGTCGCGCAGCTCCTGGGTGCCGGCCTCCGGCGCCAGCGTCACCGACCCGCGCTGGTCGGCGGCGAAGCCGGGCGAGGCTCGCCGCCGCCGAGTCGATGCGCAGCGACGGCAGCGAGACGCGCAGGCCCGGGCGCAGCTCGCGGATGCGCGTGAGCGCCTCCTCGATGCCGCGAGTAGTCGCAGGAGCTCAGCGAGAGCAGCGAGACCTCGTCGCAGCCGGTCTCGTCGAGCAGCCGGTCGGCCGCCTCGACCACCAGGTCGACCGGCCGCTCGCGCACCGGCCGGTACCACATGCCCGCCTGGCAGAAGCGGCAGCCGGCGGTGCAGCCGCGCATGACCTCGATGACGGCGCGGTCGTGCACCGCCTCCAGCACCGGCACCACCGGCCGCAGCACCGGCGGCGTGCGCGAGAAGCCCATGAAGACCTGCCGCTCGGCCGGCCGCGCGCTGCGCGCCGGGCACCCACACGCCGGGCACGGCCGCCAGCGCCCGCAGGCGCGCCTCGCGCGCCGTCGCGCTCCAGCGCCGCGACGATCTCGTCGAGGCGGTCCTCCGACCTCGCCGACGAAGAAGGCGTCGAAGAACGGCGCGAGCGGCCACGGGTTCGGCGACCGCGGGGCCGCCGCCGAGGACGATGGGGTCGTCCCCACCCCGCTCGGCGGCGTGCAGCGGCACGCCGGCCAGGTCGAGCATCTCGAGCACGTTGGTGTAGCGTGAGCTCGTGCGGCAGCGTGAAGCCCCAGAGGTCGCACTCGCGCGACCGGGCGCGAAGGTCTCGAGCGTCCACAGCGGCACGCCGCGCGGCGCGCATGAGCGCGGCCATGTCCGGCCACGGGCAGTAGGCCCGCTCGGCCGCGGCCGGCGTGGCGTCGTTGAGCTGACTGTAGAGGATCTGCAGCGCGGGGTTCGAGATCCCGATCTCGTACACGTCCGGGTAGGACAGGACGATGCGCGGACGCGCCCCGGGCTTGACGCGGAGGTTGAACTCTCCGCCCACGTAGCGCCCGGGGCGCGTGACGCGCGCCAGGAGCCTCGCTACCTCATCCGGAGGCCACTCTCCGGAGTGGCCCGGGAAGCCGGGAGCGTGACTTTGTTCAACTTGTCGGTGATCCTTTGCATGCGCGAGACCCGGAGCGGCGCTCCGGCCTCGAAGTACGCGATGGCGGCCTGACCGAGCGCGACCGTGCCCGAGAAGCCGACGGCGCCCTTGAGGGCCCAGCCGAATCCCGGCACGAAGTCGAGCGCCTGGCGCGCCAGCGTGCGGAGGACGAACCCGTGCCGACGACGGAGAGGATCTCGAGGGCCCGGTCGAGCCCGAGCTCCTCGCCGTAGGCGTGCGGCGATCTTGAGCACCATGCGGATCTGGTTGGCGGTCATCGCCGGCATGTCGGCGCCGGGGATGATGACGACCACGCCGATGACGCCGTTCTGGGCGGCGTTGGTGAGCACGACATGGTCGCAGTACGTGCGGCGCAGCGGCCGGCAGCGGCGCGGCGAGGGCGCCGGCGCCGTCGCCCGGCTGCGTGCACGATGCGGTTCTCGAGCGTGGGCTGCGGCCGAGCCGCGCCGAGGCCGCGGGCGACCTCGTCGCCGAACAGGCCGGCCTCGCCGGCCCAGGCGTCCGCGTCGCCCTCCGGGCCCTCGACGAGCCCGACGACCTCGCGCCGGCGCGGCGCACGGCGTTGACCACCGGCAGCATGTCGCCGGGCGGCGTGCCGGCGGCGACGACGACGACGACGTCCCAGCGCGACGGCCTGCTTCGGCTCGCGCGGGAAGTCGGCCGGCGTCAGGGCGTCGACGCACGTCGCTCACGCCGCCGGCTCGTCCACGGCCCGCGCCGACAGGACGCCGACGACGCGACGAAGCTCGCTGCGCCGGCGCCGACGACGCAGAGGCGCGGCGTCTGGCCCACTGCCGCGCGCACGTCGCTCACGGCCTTGCAGGATCTTGCGCGATGTTCAAGCTACTGGCCAAGCCGCCCCCTCGTAGTCTGGGGTGATGGTCGCCCGCAGGTGGATCGCCTCGAGCAGGCCGACGAGCATCAGGAACGCGATCATCGCCGCGCCGCCGTAGCTGATGAACGGCAGCGGGATACCCGTCACCGGCATGATACCAATCGTCATCCCGATGTTCACGAACATCTGGAACAGGAACATCGACGCGATGCCGCCGGCGATGATGCTGCCGTACAGGTCGCGCGCCAGGGTCGCGATGCGCAGCGCGCGCCAGATGAACAGACGCATAGAGGGCCAGGAGGATGCGCGCGCCCACGAACCCGTTGCGCTCGCTGATGACGGCGAAGATGAAGTCGGTGTGGTGCTCGGGCAGGAAGTCGAGCGTGGTCTGCGTGGCCATGTCGCCGCGCCCGCGTGAGGGCCCCCGACCCCACGGCGATCATCGACTGGATGACGTTGTAGCCGGCTGCCCGTGGGGTCGCGACCGGGGTTGAGGAACACGAGGAGGCGGTCCATCTGGTACTACTTGATGAGGTGGATGCCGGCCAGGGCAGCACCTCGAGCACGACACGACGAACGCCGCGAGCGCCGCCGCGGCCGAGGACGGCGAAGTGCGTCCACGGCGTGCCGAAGAAGAACAGCACGGCGAGCGCCAGCACCAGACGACCATGCCGAGCCGAAGTCCGGCTGCCGATAGACGAGGAAGGCCGGCACGGCAGGCCACGTAGACGAGGGCGATCAGCGGTGATGCGCTTCGAGCCCAGCAGCTCCATGCGGTCGACGAGGAACGCCGCCGAGGCTCAGCGATCAGGATGCACACGCGCGAGCTGCGACGGCTGGAAGCGCACGAAGCCGAGGTCGATCCAGCGCCGCGACCCCGCGTGACGTCTCGCCGAGCGGCAGCACGGCGACGATCGAGACGACGGCGAAGCGCGTACAGCAGCCACTGCCAGCGGCGGTAGAGCTCGTAGTCGAGAGCGACGGCGACGACAGCAGCGACGAGCCCGACGCCGGCGACGACGAGCTGCTGGCGCACGTAGTAGGCGGGCGCGCCGTCGATGTCGTTGCGCGTGGCGAAGTAGACCATCGTGACGCCGTAGCCGATGAGCCCGGCGGTCGCCAGGCCAGCAGGATGTAGTCGAGGTGCCGGAGGTAGGCGCGCCAGGTCCACCGTCAGTCGCTCCTCGACGGCGCCGCTGAACTGCCCGCTGTCCACGTCGAAGAGCGCGTCGTAGATCATGCGCGCGGCCGGGGCGGCGGCCGTGCCGCCGTGGCCGCCCTTCTCGATCATGACGACGACCACGTACTTGGGGTCGTCGGCCGGCGCGTAGCTCGCGTACCAGGCGTAGTCGCCCTGTGCCGAAGACCTCGGCCGTGCCGGTCTTGCCGGCCACCGCCACCGGGTAGCCGCCGAACACCGGCGTCGGACGTGCCGGTCCGGCGGAGGCGGCGCTCGTACGAGGCCGCGACGCACGACGTCGAGCGTGCTCGCGAGATGTCGACCTTGCTTCGGCGTCTGCGGCGTCCAGGGTCGCGCACCGTCTTGCCCTGCGGCGTCGACGACCTTGAGGCCGAGGTGCGGCGTCACGACGTAGCCGCCGTTGGCGATGGCCGCGTAGGTCGACGGCCAGCTGCAGCGGCGTCGCCTCGAGGTCGCCCTGACCGATGGCGAGGTTGATCGAGTCGCCCGGCTTCCAGAGCTTGTCGATCTCGGTCTCGAAGTAGCTCTTGCTTCCACCCGGGCGTCGGCACCCGGCCGGCGGACCTCGCCGGGGATGTCGATGCCGGTGGGCTTGCCCATGCCGAGGCGCTTCGCCCAGTCCTCGAGCTCCGTGCCCTTGCGCCGGTAGAAGTGGTAGCCGACGTTGTAGAAGTACACGTCGCACGACTGCGGTGATGGCGCCGACGAGGTCGAGGGTGCCGTGCCCGTCCGGGGCCCAGCAGTTGAACGTCGGTCGTCCGAGTCGCTACGGCGGTTGAAGTAGCCGGGGCAGAAGAAGGTCGTGTACGGGGCTGATGACGCCCTCTTCCAGGCCGGCGACGGCGTCGACGACCTTGAACGTCGAGCCGACCGCCTTCGTGCTCCTGGATCGGCCCGGTTGAGCAGCGGGTTGTTGGCGCTGTGCGGCTCGGTCGAGCAGCTTCTTGGAGTCCTTCGTCGCTGATGCCGCCGACCCACACGCTCGGGTCGTAGGTCGGGTAGCTCGCCATGGCGACGACGCTCGCCGGTCTTGGCGTCCAGCACGACCGCGGCGCCGCCGTTCGGCCGCAGTACTGGCCGTCGCTGTGCGCCAGGTAGATGCCGTACCGCAGCGCCTCGCTCGGCCTTGCGCCTGCACCTCGGCGTCGATGGTCGTGCACCAGCGTGTCGCCCGGCTCCGGCAGGCGGCCGCCGGGCACGGGGTCGGCTGCTTGGGCCGCCCGAAGGCGTCGACCTCGATCTTGCGCGACGCCGTCGCGGCCGCGCAGCCACTTGTCGTAGGTCCACTCGAGGCCGTCCTGGCCGACGACGTCGCCGGCCGCGTAGCCCTTGAAGCGCTGTCATCTTGAGCTGCTCCGCCGGAGATCTCGCCGAGGTGGCCGAGGAGCTGCGCCGCCAGGTCGCCCTGCGGGTACGCGCGCAGGTAGTTCTTCTGGACCTCGACGCCGGGGAACGACGCGTTGTGCTCGAGGATGTACGAGACGACGCCGCGGCTCACGTCCTCCTTGACGACGACGAGGTCGAAGCCGGCGACCGATGTGCTGGCCCAGCTGCGCGAAGCGTGCAGATCGCTGTCGGCTCGACCGAGCTGCTTCCTGAGCCTTGGCCGGCTTCATCTTGCAGCACCTTGGCGAGCCGCTTCACCGTCAGGTCCAGCTCGCCGTCGGGCACGTCCATGAGCCGGATGCCGACGGCCAGCCCGGGCCGGTTCTCGACGATGACCTCGCCGTGGCGGTCGAGGATGGCGCCCCGCGGCGCCACGATCTTCACCGTGCGCAGGCGGTTGTCGTTGGCCTGCGCGACGAACTGCTGGCCGCTCAGGATCTGCAGGAACCAGAGGCGGAAGAGGATGATGCCGAAGAGCACGACGGCGAGCCGACGATGACGGCCACGCGCAGGGCGACGGAGGGCAGCTGGATGATCGGCTTGTCGCGGCGGCCCGTGCGGATGGGCCGGTCGCGACGCGCCGGGTCGTCTACCGGGCCCGAGCGGCACGCAGATCACCTGCCCCTCTGCAGCCAGACGCGCACCAGCAGGTAGAGCGGCGCGGCCAGCAGCGTGTTGAGCACCAGCGACGGGACGAGCACGCGCCCGAGGAAGAAGCCGAGCGGCACCTGCGCGCCCGAGCAGGAACTGGGCCATGGCGAAGCAGCACGTCGGCGACGCAGCGTGGCCGACGAAGACGGCGACGCAGCGGCGCGAAGCCGGCCGACAGGTCCGCGGTCTCCGCGTAGCGGCCGGCGAAGTAGCCGATGAGCACGAAGACGAAGGCGCTCAGGCCGAAGCGGCTCGATGAGCGCGATCGCCACGAGCATGCCGGTGAGGAAGCCGAACACGGCGCCGGTCTCCGAGCCCTGACGCAGGGCCGACGCAGACGACGACGATGAGCGCGAAGTCGGGGTTGGCGCCGAGGATGCGCATGTTGGGCGCCACCGTCGTCTGCAGCAGCACGGCGACGAGCAGCACCGACGGCGAGCCGCGCGACCTCGCGCCAGGCCGGCCAGGCGCGCTCGGGCTTCGTCGTCGGCGGCGCGGGTCGAGCGCTCATCGGGCGACCACCTGCACGAGGTCGAGCTTGCGGAAGTCGACGAACGGCTCGCACCGACGATGCTCTGGTACAGCTCGACGTCCTGCGAGCCCACGCTCTCCACCGGCCGATCGGGATGCCGCGCGACGAAGATCGAGCCCTTCCTGCCCGACGTGACGACGTACTGACCCACCTTCACCTTCTCGCTCTTGTCCACGTACTGCAGCGTGACGTCGCCGGTGACGCTGCCGGCGACCAGGCCCTCGGCGCCGCCGGGCAGCACCATGGCGTCGACGAAGCTCTGCTGGTCGGTGATGAGCGTGCACCTGCGGCGGCGTTCGCGCGTCACCTTGGTCACGCGCCCCACGAGGCCCTGCCCGTTCACGACGGCGTCGTACACCTTCACCCCGTCGCCGCTGCCCGACGTTGATGGTCACCGTCGAGTACCAGGCCGTCGTCGAGCGCGCGATGACGCGCGCGCTGACCAGCTGCGACGTCCTTCGGGAAGATCGTGGTCCGCCGTGGAGCTCGAGGAGCGCGCGCAGCTGCTCGTTCTCGGCCTGCGTGGCGAGCTCGTTGGCCACGACCGGCGCGCAGCTCCTGCACCTCCTGCTTGCAGGCGCGCGTTCTCCGACTTGGCGCTGAACAGGTCGCCGACCCAGTTCCAGGCGTCGCGGAACGGCTTGGTGGCGCGCGCCGTGCCGTTCTGCAGCGGCGCGACGACGCGCAGGACGCCGTCCTGCACGCCGTGCGCCACGCCGCTGTCCGACTCGCGGAAGTACAGCGTGAGCAGCCGACGGAGAGCAGCAGCAGGACCGCGACGACGATCCGCCGCCGGAGTACGCGCCGGCGATTCACAGGTCAGCGAGGGGCGGGCTACCGGCCCCGCGGCCGGGAGTTGCGCTTGCTCTTGACGAGGACATCGAACTCCTCGAGGTACTTGCCCGAGCCCACGGCCACGCAGGTGAGCGGCGACTCGGCGAGTGCACCGGCATCTGCGTCTCGTCGCGCAGCCGCTCGGCGCAGGCCCTGCAGCAGCGACCCGCCGCCGGCCAGCATGATGCCGCGGTCCATGATGTCGCTGGCCAGCTCGGGCGGCGTCTTGTCGAGCGTCGCCTTGATGGCGTCGATGATCGCCTGCGTGGGCTCCTCCAGCGCGGAGCGGACCTCTTCCGACGAGAGGACGATGGTCTTGGGGAGGCCGGTCACGAGGTCGCGGCCGCGGATCTCGGCCTGCTCCTCCTGCGGCAGCGGGTAGGCCGAGCCGATCTCGAGCTTGATCTCCTCCGCCGTCTGGCTGCCGATGAGGAGCTTGTACTCCTTCTTGACGTAGCTGATGACGGCCTCGTCCAGCTCGTCGCCGCCGACGCGGATGGACTGGCTGACGACGATGCCGCCCAGCGAGATGACGGCCACCTCGCTGGTGCCGCCGCCGATGTCGACGATCATGCTGCCGGTGGGCTCGGCGACCGGCAGGCCGGCGCCGATGGCGGCCGCCATGGGCTCCTCGATGAGCGTCGCCCAGCGGGCGCCGGCCGAGTAGGTGGCCTCCTCGACGGCGCGCTTCTCGACGCCGGTGACGCCGCTGGGCACGCAGATGACGACGCGCGGGTGCGCCCAGCGGTTCTGCATGACCTTGCGGATGAAGTGGCGCAGCATCTGCTCGGTGACGTCGAAGTCGGCGATGACGCCGTCCTTGAGCGGCCGCACCGCGCTGATGGTGGCCGGCGTGCGGCCCAGCATGCGCTTGGCCTCCGCGCCGACGGCGTGCACCTCGCCGGTGCGGTGGTCGATGGCGACGACCGACGGCTCCGAGAGCACGATGCCGCGGCCGCGCAGGTAGACGAGGGTGTTGGCGGTGCCGAGGTCGACCGCCATGTCGCGGGCGCCGAAACCCGTCACGAATCCGAGGAAGCTGATGGCGCGCTCCTTTCGACGCAAATCTCGAACGACGATTGTATACGGTGCCCCCAGGCACCGCCACCGGCAGGAGGCTCGCGGAGGCGATCGCCCGATGCCGCGCAGACGCTAGTTCGCCGCCCGCCGGCGCAGACCCTCGCGGGCGCCCGTCGGCGCAGCCTCAGAGCCAGGAGAACGGCGGCGACGCCGAAGGCTGCGCGAGCGCCTCGCACGAGCAGCCGTCACGGGCAGGCCGACGACGTTGAAGTAGTCGCCGTCGACCGCCTCGACGAGCGCCGAGCCGACGCCCTGGATGGCGTAGGCGCCGGCGCGCTCGCGCCACTCGCCGCAGGCGACGTAGCGCGGCGATGGCGCCGGCGTCCGAGCGGCGCGGAAGGTGACGCCGGTGACGTCGTGCGCCGTCAGCGCGCGCTGCGCCGCGGAGCACAGGTGCAGGCCGCTGTAGACCTCGTGGCGGCGGCCGGCCAGCGCGGCGCAGGTATGCCGCCGCCTGCTCCTCGTCCGCCGCCTTGCCCAGCATCTCGCCGTCGACGACGACCACGGTGTCGACGCCGAGGACCAGCTCGCCCGGCCGCGAGCTGCCCGCGGGCGAGCACCTCCTGCGGCCTTGCCGCGCGCGTTGCTGCTCGACGGTGCGCACCGGCTCGCCCTCGTGCGTGTCCTCGTCGTGGTCGCTCACGACGACGCGGAACGGGATGCCGAGCTGCGTGAGCAGCGCGCTGCGCTGCGGCGAGCGCGAGGCGAGGACGATGGTGCAGCGGCGCGCGGTCCGCTGCGCCGGGCGCGCCGCCGGCGTCCGGCCTCGCTCAGACGAGCTCGTCGTCACCGAAGAACAGCGCGATCTCTCGGGCCGCGCTCTCGGGCCCGTCCGAGCCGTGCACGACGTTCTCCTCCTTGGAGAGCGAGAAGTCGCCGCGGATCGTGCCCGGCGCGGCCTGCGCGGAGTCCGTGACGCCCATCATCGCGCGCGCCACGGCGATGGCCTCGCGGCCCTCCCACACCATGGCCACCACCGGGCCCGACGTGATGAACGCCGGCCAGCGACTCGAAGAACGGCTTGCCGATGTGCTCGGCGTAGTGCCGCTCGGCGAGGGCGCGGTCGATGCGCAGCGCCTTCATGCCGCGCAGCACGAAGCCGCGACGCTCGAAGCGGGCGACGACCTCGCCCACCAGGCCGCGGGCGACGCCGTTGGGCTTGACCATGACGAACGTGCGTTCCACTGGTCGATCCTCCTGTGCCGACGGGTGCGGCGAGACGCCGCGGATGAGCTGCGCCTACTTGTAGGCGGGATCGTACGTCGGCCACCGGCGCCATGTGGACGTCCGCCTCGCAGTACGGGCAGACGCGCCACTTCGGGTCGATGGGCTTGCGGCAGCTGGGACAGGTGGTGCGCAGCCGGCGCCCGCACGTGGGACAGACCAGGTAGTCGTCGCGAACGGGCGTCTTGCAGAACGAACAGCGCGACTCGTCGCCCAGGCGCTGCTCCATCATGCGCACCTCGAGCTCGCGTTCTCGACGGTCGTCGATGAGCTCGGGAGGCCGCACGATGGCGTAGATGATGAGGCCGAGCGGTCCGAACACGAGGCCGGTGAGCACGCAGACCACGAGCACGATCTTGTCCTCGACCCTGCCGGCGGGCGTCCTTGAACACCCAGTAGGCGCACGCCAGCCAGATGGCCACGCAGAAGAAGATGAGCATGTAGAGGATGAAGTGCCAGAGCGGCGACGTGAAGAAGTCGCTCACGGACTGGAACGGATTGGTCTCGTTGCTGGCCGCGGCGATGATCCAGTGAGCCACCGGCTCCTCCTCGGGCAGGCGCCGTCCCCGCGACGCGTGCCGTCTCGTTGACGGTCGGACCGGCCGCGCTCAGGAGGAGCCCTGACCCCCCCGCGGTGCCACCGGCCTGCCGGCCTCGTCGGCCAGCGCGGCAATCATACCGGAGAAGATCGCCCCGTGGACAGGATAGAGCCCATACCAGTAGGCGAGACCGGCGAGCCCCTTGGGCGCGAAGTAGGCGGTCTGGACCAGCATGGTGCCGTCATCGGCGGGCAGCGTCTCGAACTGTAGCCACGCCGCGCCGGGCACCTTCATCTCGGCGCGCAGCCGGAGGAGCCGCCCCGGCTCGACGGCCTCGACGCGCCAGAAGTCGAGGGCGTCGCCCACCCGCAGGTCCTGCGGGTCGCGACGCCCGCGGCGCAGTCCGACGCCGCCGACGAGGCGGTCCAGGGCGCCGCGCAGGCGCCACGCCCAGTCGTGCACGCCGTAGCCCCGTTCGCCACCGATGGCGAGGCACACGGCGAACATCCGTGCGCGGCGGCACGGCGACGTGGCGCCGGCGCCGCTCGATGATCATGCCCTTCCGGGTGGAGAGGACCTTGGGCGCGGCGTCGCCGGCCGTGCTCGCCAGGGCGTCGGCCCAGCTCGTCTCCACCTCCCCCGTCGTCAGGTTCTCGACGGCTCGCCGCACGGCCGCGGCGTAGGGCATGGGCTTCACGTGCGGGAACAGCCGCCGCGCGGCCTCGTCCCGCACGACCGTCTCGTTGCGCAGCCCCTCGATGAGCGGCCGCGCCATGGTCGACGGTATCGGCGTGACCAGGTGCACCCAGTACGACGACAGCACGGGCGTGAGCACCGGCACCGGCTGCAGGTGCCGGTGCAGGCCCCGCGCCTTCGCGTAGCCCAGCATCATGTCGCCGTAGGTGAGCACGTCCGCGCCGCCGATCTCGATCACCCGGCCGGCGCTGTCCGGCGCGTCCAGGGCCGCGACCAGGTACACGCAGCAGGTCGTCGACGGCGATGGGCTGCACGCGCGTGTAGACCCACTGCGGGCAGATCATCACCGGCAGGCGCTCGGTGAGGTAGCGGATCATCTCGAACGAGATGCTGCCGGCGCCGACCACGACGGCGGCGCGGAACTCCGTCACGGGCACGCCGCCGTCCCCGAGCGCGGCGCCCGTCTCCTGCCGCGAGCGCAGGTGCCGCGACAGGTCGGCGCCCGGGTCGCCGAGGCCGCCCAGGTAGATGATGCGCCCGACGCCCGCGGCGGCGGCGGCGCGGCCGAAGGACCTCGCCGCCGCGACGTCGCGCTCGTGGAACCCTCCGCCGCGCGCCATGCTGTGCACCAGGTAGTAGGCGACGGACGCGTCCTCCAGAGCCTCCCCCAGTCCCCACCCTTCCACCACGTCGCCCCGCGCCACGTCCACCCGGGACTGCCACGAGCGTCCCTGCAGCCGCGAGGGATCCCGCACCAGGCAGCGCACACGGTAGCCGGCATCGACGAGCCGCGGCACCAGACGTCCGCCGACATACCCGGTGGCGCCGGTGACGAGGATCAGGGGGCCGTCCTTCCCGCGAGCGGCCGGCGTCGGTGCGGAAGGGGAAGTCGGGTCGCTGGCGCTCTGCGTCCATCAGCTCCTCCCGGGCTGGGCCGTGGCGCCGTCGAGCCGCATCAAAGGCGGGCAGTCGCGGCGCAGCGACCGACGACTAGAGGATACCCGCGAGCAGAGGAAGCAGGGCGAGGCGCATGCCGATGAGATAGCCGACGAAGAAGGCGACCAGGGCGATGGCGATGACGATGAGGAACGCGACCAGGAACCTGACCGCCGGGTTCGCTTTCTTCTGCGCCATCCGAGCCTCCACGAGTTTGCCCGAGAGTATATCCGGAACTCCGCCGGCACGCCCCACCGCCTGAGGCGCCTCCCGCCTAGCTCACCGCGAGGACGTCGTGCAGGTCCTCCAGCAGGTACAGCGAGCCCGTGACCAGCACCGAGCCCTTCGGCGTGGCCAGGCGGCGGGCCGCCGCCAGAGCCCGGTGCGGGTCCGCCTCGACGAGGATCTCGGCGACGTCCCGGCCGCGGCGCTCGGCGGCGGCGCGCAACGCGGCGGCCAGCTCCGCGGCGGCGAGGCTGCGCGGCTCGCTCGCCTGGCTGCAGACCACGAGATCGGCCACGGGCAGAAGCTCCTCGAGCATCGCCGCGACGCCCTTGTCGCGCATGATGGCGAGCACGGCGACCACGGGGCGCGGCAACTCGATGGCGAGCAGGCTCTGGACCAGGACGCGCACCCCGTCGCGGGTTGTGGGCGCCGTCGGCCAGCACCAGCGGCGCCTCGCCGACCTTCTGCAGGCGGCCCGGCACCGGCGTGGCGGCCAGCGCCCGCCGCGCAGCGGCCTCATCGAGGCTGCCCAGGAGCAGGCGCACGGCGGCCACGGCCAGCCCGGCGTTCTCCACCTGGTACAGGGCCGGCGTCGGTACGGCGAGACCCTTCCAGACCTCCGCCGGCCGCCGGCCGCGCATCGTCACGGCGAAGTCGCCGGGGCCGCCGCTGAGCGACGACGTCGCCGGACTCGAGCCCCGCGCCGCCCGGCGCGGCGGTCTCCCAGCCGCCACCCCGCGGCCACACGAAGTGCGGCCGCGCGCCGGCGGCGGCGCAGACCGCCCGAGCCGCCTCCTCGAGCCCCTCGAGCGGGCCGAACACGACATCGCCGCCCTTGATCACGGCGGCCTTCTCCGCGAAGATCTCCTCGCGCGTCTCTCCCAGCACCTGGGTGTGCTCCAGGCCGATGTTGGTGAGCACGACGACGGGCGCCGTCGCCACGTTCGTGGCGTCCAGGCGCCCGCCCAGACCGGCCTCGAGCGCGACGGCCTCCACGTCGCACTCCGCGAACGCCAGCAGGGCGGCCACGGTCAGCACCTCGAACTGCGTGGTCTCGCCGAGCGAAGAGGGCAGCGCCCCGACGGCGGCGCGCACACGCTCGACGCAGGCGCCGAAGACCTCGTCTCCCACAGGTGCGCCCGCGACGATGACGCGCTCGCTCCAGCCGGAGATGTGCGGCGAGAGATAGGCGCCGCTGCGCAGGCCGTGGGCGCGCAGCAGCGCCTCGCAGTAGCGCGCGGTCGACGACTTGCCGTTGGTGCCGACGATGTGGATGACGCGGTAGCGGTCCTGAGGCCGCCCCAGGGCCTCGAGCAGGGCCGTGACGCGCTCGAGACCCGGACGCATGCCGAAGACCGCCAGTGACTCGAGGTAGGCGCGCCAGTCGCGCGCCGGCCTGCGGGGGGAGCCGGCGATGTCGGCGCCTGTCACGGCGCCGGCCTCAACTCCCGCGCAGCTGCGCCAGGCGCGCGGCCAGTCCGTCGCGGTCGGCCAGGTACGCGGCGAGCTTCTCGCGCTCACTGGTCACGACCGCCTCGGGGGCGCGGCTCACGAAGCCCTCGTTGGCCAGCTTCGCCTCGCCGCGCCGCACCTCTGCCTCGACCTTCTCCAGCTGCTGCTCGAGGCGGGCGAGTTCCTCCGCCCTGTCCACGGCGGTCGCGACCTCGAGACGGCCACCGGGCACGAGCACGACGGTCGCGCCCGCCTCGCCCGAGCTGTCGAAGCTGACCGCGGTCCTCGCGAGGGCGCGGATGGCGGCGACGTACGGCGCGTAGCGCCCGGCGCCGCCCTGTGTCGCGCCGTCGTCCGCCACGAACGCCGCCTCGAGCACCTTGCCCGGCGGCACATCGGCGTCGGCGCGGAAGCGGCGAAGCGCGTCCACCGCCGCCTGCAGGTCGCCGATAGCGGCTTCGTCGGCGGGGCTCAGCTGCGCCTCGTCGCGCCGCGGGTGCTGCTGCTCCAGCAGGGCGCCACGCCGTAGTGCGCGGCGATCTCCTCCGTGACGAACGGCAGGAACGGGTGCAGCAGGCGCACGATCTGGTCCAGCATGAAGCGCGCGTGCCCGGCGGCCGTGGCCTTCAGCGCCTCGTCCTCGCCGTACAGCCGCACCTTCACGAGCTCCAGGTACCAGTCGCAGAACTCGTCCCAGACGAAGTGATACAGCGCATCGACGGCGGCGGTGAAGTCGTAGACCGCCACCGCCGCCTCCACTTGCTGCAGGCAGCGCTGGAAGCGGCTCGCGATCCAGCGGTCGACCGGGTCGGCCTCGCTGCGCTCGGCCTCGTACCCCTCCGTCGCCAGCAGCACGAGCCGCCCCGCGTTCCACAGCTTGTTGGCGAAGTTGCGGCCCATGGCGATCTTCTCTTCGCTGAAGCGCACGTCCTGCGCACTGCTCATGAAGAGCAGACCGAAGCGCGTCGCGTCGGCGCCGTACTTGGCGATCATCTCCAGCGGGTCGATGCCCGTCCCCAGGCTCTTGCTCATGCGACGCCCGTCGGGCGCCTGGATGACGGAGTGGATGTACACGTCCGCGAAGGGGACGTCGCCCATGAACTCGAGGCCCATCATCACCATGCGCGCCACCCACAGGAAGATGATCTCGCGCGCCGTGCTGAGCACGCTGGTGGGATAGAAGTAGGCGAGGTCCGCCGTCTCATCCGGCCAGCCCCAGGTGGCGAAGGGCCACAGCGCGGAGCTGAACCAGGTGTCCAGCACGTCGGTCTCGCGGGTGAGCGTCGCGGAGCCGCACTCGAAGCAGGCGTCCGGCTCCGTCTCGGCCACGTTGATGTGACCGTTCTCGCAGTACCAGACGGGCAGCTGGTGCCCCCACCAGAGCTGGCGGCTGATGCACCAGGGGCGCAGGTTGTCCATCCAGTCCAGGTACACGCGGCCCCAGCGCTCGGGCGTGAACGTGACCCTGCCGTCGCGCACGACCTCGGTGGCCGGCTTCTTGAGCTGGTCCATGTTCATGAACCACTGCTCGCTGATGAGCGGCTCGATGGGCGTGCCGCAGCGGTCGCAGGTGGCGACGCTGTGAGGATAGTCCTCGACCTTCTCGAGGGCGCCGAGCGCGCGCAGGTCTTCGACCACGCGCTCGGCCGCCACCTCGACCTCAAGTCCGGCGTACGGGCCGCCGGCCTCGGTGATGCGGCCGTCCTGGCCGATGGCCTGGACGGCCTCCAGCCCGTGGGTGCGGCCGATGTCGAAGTCGGTGAGGTCGTGGGCCGGGGTGATCTTGAGCGCGCCGGTGCCGAAGGCCGGGTCGACGCGCTCGTCCGCCACGATGCGGAGCTTGCGGCCCAGCAGCGGCAGCGTGGCCGTCCTGCCGACGAGGTCCTTGTAGCGCTCGTCGTCCGGATGCACGGCCACCGCCGTGTCGCCCAGCATCGTCTCCGGTCGCGTCGTCGCGATGGTCACCGAGCCGCCGCCGTCCACCGGGTAGCGGATGTAGTTCAACGTGCCGGGCATGTCGCGATAGGCGACCTCCAGGTCGCTGATGGCCGTGCCGCAGCGCGGGCACCAGTTCACCAGGTAGGAGTCCTTGTAGATGTAGCCCTTGTCGTAGAGGGCGACGAAGACCTTGGTGACGGCGCGCACGTAGCCGTCGTCGAAGGTGAAGCGCTCACGCTCGAAGTCGCAGGCGCAGCCCAGGCTCTTGAGCTGACGGATGATGGTGCCGCCGTATTCCTTGCGCCACTCCCACACACGTCTGGCGAACTCCCTGCGCCCCAGGTCCTCCTTGGTGAGGCCCTCCGAGCGCAGCATCTTCTCCACCACGTTCTGCGTGGCGATGCCGGCGTGGTCGGTGCCCACGAGCCAGCAGGCGTTCTCGCCCAGCATGCGGTGGTACCTCGTGAGCACGTCCTGGATCGTCCCGTTGAGGGCGTGGCCCATGTGCAGGTTGCCGGTCACGTTCGGCGGCGGGATGACGATGGAGTAGGGCTCGCGGGACGGGTCCGGCTCGGCGTGGAAGAGATGGGAGTCCAGCCACTGCTTCATCCAGCGCGCCTCGACGTCCGCCGGGCTCGAAGCGCGTCGTCTTCTTCAGGTGTTCGCTGGCGTTGCGTGCGTCGGTCATCAGGCCTCGGTGCTGGCGGTGTCGTCATGAGGGTCGCGGGCTCGGCGTGCGCCAGCCCGCGACCGAAACGAAAGTATACCCGCCTCGGCCGCGGCCTGCCGAGGCTCAGCCGCCGCCGGACGGCCGGCTCATCACCGCCGCCGAGTCACCCTGCTGAGTCGCCCCCTGCGAGCCGGCGACCCGCGCCACGCCGGGCGCGGGTCGGGCGCGCAGCGCATCGACCTCGGCCAGGGCCGGCCGCGCCCGCAGACCGGCGAACAGCTCGCGTGCGCGCTCCAGCAGGGGCGAAGCCTGCAGCTCGCGCTCGAGCGCGATGAGGCAGCGCGCCGCCCCGAGCAGCGCCTGGCCCTGTTCGTAGGGTGCGCCGAAGGCCCGCCAGCGCTGGGTGAGGCCGCTGTAGCCCTTGAGCGCGGCCTCGTAGCGGCCGGCGCGCTCCGCCCTCACGGCCGCGATCGTGTCCAGGACGAGGCCGTAGATGGGAAGATCACGAAGCACGGCGCCGAGCGGCTCGCCCAGCCACCGCGCATCGGCGCACCCGGCGGCGAGCCGCACGGCGTCGGGCAGCAGCTCGGCGTGGCTCGGATCGTTGCCCGTCCAGCCGCGGACCCACTCGGTGACGAGCTCGTCCGCGGCCTCGCCGTCGCCGGCAAGACCGTGGACGATGGCCGCGCCCAGCAGGCAGTATGACCGCCTGGACTGCACCGGCATCCGCCGGCCCACCTCGCGCAGCCACGCCGCCAGCGGCAGGGCCGCCTCCACGCTCGCCGCGCCTCGCCAGCAGCAGGGCATGCTGCGCGCGCACCGGGATCAGGTCCCACTGGTCGTCGATGGCCTCGAGCTGCGTGCTCAGCTCCGCCGCCTGCTCCGCCGCGGCGTCCCACTCGCCCAGGGCCGACAGGTAGGCGACCCTGTCGCCGCGCAGGCCGAGCAGGGCGGATCGCGCACCGCGGCGCTCCGCGGCGCCGAACGCCTCCCCGCTGCGCCGCAGCGCCGCCACCGGCCCTTCCGTCCAGTACAGGCACAGGGCGTACTCCCGCTCGACGATGCCCCGGTCGCCGTGACCGGCATCCGTACCCCCAGCCAGCGCGCGCTCGATGTCGCCCCTGCCGCCGGGGTCGCCGAGACGGCACCGCGCCTGTCCCCGGTATGCCAGCGCGCCCATCGGGGGCGCGATGCCGAGCTGCTCCGCGGCGGCGATCGCCTCATCGGCCGCGTCTATGGCCGCCTGCCATTCCGCCACGCACGTTGCAGTGATAGGCGGCGGAGATCCTCAGCGCCTGCGACCTTCTCCGGGAACGGGTCGTCGTCGCGCAGCAGCGCTCTCGCCTCCGTCATCGCCTGGTCGTGGCCCTCGTCCAGGAGAACGGCCAGCACGCCCGAGAGGAAGACACCGGCAACGGCGGCGATGCGCTGCTGGCCGGCCGCGGTTGCCTCCGCCACCGCCTCGCGCAGCACGTCCGCAGCCTCCCGGAACGCGGACATGCCCGCGAGAGCCACGCCGAGCCCCTGGAGCAGCCGCGGGCGCCGCGGGCTGTCGGCGGGCGCCAGCCCAAGCCCTCGCCGGAAGTGCCGCGCCGCCGCCGCCATGTCGACGAGCATGCCGCGCCGGCCCGCCGTCTCCAGGGAGGCCAGCGCCGGGTCCAGCGTCGCCGCCGCCAGCTCCTCGTCGCCGGCGGCGAGAGCCAGCTCGTGGGCGGTCACGTGATGATGGGCCAGCGATCTCCGCGAGATCCTCCGCCCTGTCGCCCGTGACGTGCTCCAGCCACGCCGCTGCGGCACGATGCTTGCGCGCCCGTGCCGGCGTCGGCAGCTCGTCGTAGGCCACGTCGCGCGCGAGCACGTGGCAGAAGGCGAACTCCGGCTGGCCCTCGATGGCCGCCGCGCCCCGTGCCCGGCGGCGGATGAGCTGCCGCTCCGCCAGCTGGCTCAGCATCCGGTCGAGGTCCTTGTCGCCGCACTCCGAGAGCGCCGCCGGGGCGCCGCGCCAGAAGCCTTCGCCCAGCACGGCGGCATCCTGCAGCAGCGCCTTCTGCGCCGGCGGCAGGGTGTCCAGCCGGGCCGTGAACACGGCCTGCAGCGTGGGCGGGGGCGGCACGGGCGTGTCGGCCACGGCCAGGCCCGTGCGGCTGCGCACGATCAAGCCACGGTCTGCCAGCAGGCGCACGTACGCCTCCGCATACAGCGGGTCGCCTGCGGCCTGGCGCAGGACGGCATCCAGGCCGGCCGGCGGTCCGCCGCCAAGCAGGGCCGCCAGCAGCTCCTGTGTCTCCGGCTCGGTCAGCGGTGGCACGCGCAGGCGCCGCAGGCCACCATCGCGGGCGAGAGCCGTATCGTCGCGCGTGAGCAGCTCCGGCCGCGCGCTGGCGAGGAACAGGATGGGCGCGTGCAGCGGCTCGGTCGCCAGCGTGTCGAGGAAGGCCAGCATGGGCTCGTCGGCCCAGTGCAGGTCCTCGATGACCAGCACGAGGCGGCCGCCGTCCACCATGGTGCACGAGGTGAGCGCGCCACGCGGCGAAGTCCTCCTCGCGCCCGGCGGTCTCCCCCGGCAGACCGACGAGGGGCCGCAGTCGCGCCCGGATCCAGGCGGCGTCCGGGCCTTCGGGCACGGCCGCCGCCAGTCGGGCCTCACGGGCGACCGCATCCTCGTCGCCGCCGATGCCCGCGTGAGCGCGCACCACGTCCTCGAGCGCCGAGAACGTGACGCCGCCGCCGAAGGGCCGGCAATCCCCCCTGAACCAGCGCACGCCCCTGGCGGCGTCGTCCGCCCCCGCGACGCTGGTGACTCGCGCCCCGAACTCGTTGAGCAAGCGCGTCTTGCCGATGCCGGGCTCGCCGACCACCAGCACGAAACGCGACAGGCGCTCGGTGGAGGCCTCGTCCAGGGCCGCCTGCAGCGCGTCCAGCTCCGCGCGGCGGCCGACGAACGGGCCAGGGCGCGGCGTGCTCACACGTCGCTGACCCATGACGGCCGTGACGCCCGTGGCCCGCCACGCCGTCAGCGGGCTCGCCTCTGCCCTTCAGCTCGAGGCTGTGGGCGCACTGATAGCGCGCGACGTCCTTGGTGAGCTCGTGCGCCGGTCCGGCGATCCACACGCCGCCCGGCGGCGCCTGCGCCAGCAGCCGCGCCGCCGTGTTCACGACGTCCCCGGTCGGGAGCGACTGGTCCCGAGGCGGAGTCCACGTCCAGGCGCGGGTAGTCCTCGCCGGCGTTCACGGCGGCGCCGGCCTGGACGGGCTTGCCGTCGGGCCAGCGCAGCGTGCTCGCCTCGTCCACCAGATCGAACGCCGCCCGCACCGCCCGCTCCGCGTCGTCGTCGCGCGCCGTGGGAAAGCCGAACACCGCGAGCACGGCGTCGCCCGCATACGTCTCGACCACGCCGCCGAACCTGGTGACGATCTCACGCGACATGCTGCTGAAACGACGGCGCAGGTGGTCGACGTCCTCGGCGTCCCACGGCTCGTCGGGCGTGCGTCCCACCAGGTCGCAGAGCAGCACGGCCACCGCTGTGCGCTCGTTCCCCGGCCGGCGTCCCTGCGCGTAGAGTCGGGCCCCACAGGCCGCGCAGAACCGCTCGTCGGCGGCGCTCCGCGCGCCGCAGGCCGGACACACGGCCATGGTCGACACCCCTCTCTCCCCACGGGCGGCGAGACCGCCCGCCCGTACGTAGACGATACTACTCGTTGAACGGTGGCTCAGGGAGCACATTGCGGGGTGTCAGTGCGCGAGAGCCCTCTGCGGGAAGACGTGCGGCAGGACGTCGGCGAAGCTCGCCACGTAGACGAGGTCGAGCTTCGCCGTCAGCTCCGGCGGCAGCTCGGCGACCGTCGCCCTGTTGGCCGCGGGCAGCAGCACGGTGCGCACGCCGCTGCGGGCGGCCGCCAGCAGCTTCTCCTTGAGGCCGCCGACGCGCAGCACGCGGCCGCTCAGGGTGATCTCGCCGGTCATGGCCACACGGGGCTTCACCGGCGCTCGCGTGAGAGCCGAGAGCATCGCCACGGCCAGGGCGAGGCCGGCCGACGGGCCGTCCTTGGGCACGGCGCCCTCGGGCACATGCAGGCGCACGTCCTGGTTGGCCAGGTCCAGGCCGCGGCGCCCTACGTAGCGGCAGCGCCGCAGCAGCGGCCTGAGTCGCTCGTCGCGCTCCACGTGCGCTAGCAGGAACCCCCAGGCCGCGGAGGCGGACTCCTGCATGACCTCGCCCAGCTGTCCCGTGAGCACCAGCTCGCCGCGACCCTTGGCGATGGCCACTTCGATGGTGAGCACCTCGCCGCCGTCGCCGGTGTAGGCGAGCGCCAGGCTCTCCCCCTCGCGCGCTCGCCTGCCAAGCTCGGCGTCCATCCACACGGCCTCGCCGAGGTAGCCCCGCAGCTCCCCGAGCTGCACGTTGACCGGCAGGGCGAGGCCGTCCTCCAGGTGTCTGCGCGCGACCTTGCGGTCGATGCGCCGCAGGGCGCGCTCCAGCTCGCGCACGCCCGCCTCCCGGGTGTAGCCGCGGACGATCGCCCGGAGCGCGCCGCGAGCGAAGCCGACGTCGGCGCGCCGCAGCCCCGAATCGCGCGCCGTGCGCGGGATCAGGTGTCGTCTGGCGATGGCCAGCTTCTCGTCCAGCGTGTAGCCGCTCAGGTGGATCACCTCGAGCCGGTCGTACAGCGTCTGCGGGATGCCGTCCACGTCGTTGGCGGTGGCGATGAAGAACACCTTGCTCAGGTCGTACTCCACCTCCAGGTAGTTGTCGCGGAAGGCGTGGTTGTGGGCGGGATCGAGGACCTCCATGAGCGCGGCGGCCGGATCGCCGCGCCAGTCGCTGGCGAGCTTGTCCAGCTCATCCAGCAGCATGACGGGATTGTCGACGCCGGCCCTGATGAGACCGTCGACGATGCGTCCCGGCATGGAGCCGACATACGTGCGACGGTGGCCGCGGATCTCCGCCTCGTCGCGGACGCCGCCCAGGGCGACGCGCACGAAGGGCCGGCCGAGGGCGTCGGCGATGGACCGGGCCACGGAACTCTTGCCGGTGCCGGGTGGGCCGGCCAGGCACAGGATCGTGGCCGGCTGGTCGGCCCCGTCCCGGCCCGCGAGGGCGGCGCGCATGCGGCTCACCGCCAGGTATTCCAGGATGCGGTCCTTGACGTCCTTGAGGCCGTAGTGGGTGCGTTCCAGGTGCCGAGCCACGGCGGCGAGGTCCACCTCCGTGGCGGCGAGCTCGCCCCAGGGCAGGTCGAGGACGGTCTCCAGGAGGCCGCGCACGACGCCGACCTCGGGGCTCATCGGCGGCGCCTGCCGCAGCTTGCGCAGCTCTCGCTCCACCAGCTTCGTGGCCGCGGGCGAGAGCCGCCGCTCGGCCAGCCGAGCGGCGTACTCGCCGGTCTCGTCGTCCGCCGCCTGGCCGCCCTCCTCGATCTCGTCGCGGATCACGCGCAGCTTCTCCTGCAGCACGATCTGCCGCTGCGCGCCCTCGATGCGCTGCTGCACCTTGCGGGCGATCTCCTGCTCCAGGCCGAGTACGGCGTTCTCTTCGGCGAGGCTTTCGAGCAGGGCGAGCAGGCGCTGCTGCGTCGACGCCGTCTCCAGCAGCGCCTGCTTCTCCTCCACGCTGATCTGCAGGTGTGCGGCGACGATGTCCGCGACCTCGTCTGGATCCTGGGTCTGGGCGACGACGTACTGCACCTCGTCGCCGAGCTGGGGGTTCATCTGCACGTAGCTCGCGAACTCGCTCGAGACGCGGCGCGCCAGGCTGCGGCTGCGCGCCGCCGCCCGCTCCTGGGACGCGAGCGGCCTGTAGCTGACCATGAAGTAGGGCTCGTCGGCCTCGAAGCGCTCGATACGGACGCGCTCCAGGCCCTCGACGAGCGCCTTGACGCTGCCGCCCGGCAGCTTGAACAGCTGCAGCACGGTGGCCCTCGTGCCCACCGCCCTGATGTCGTCGGCGGTGGGCTCGTCGACGCCGCCCTCACGCTGCGAGCAGAGGATGATGGCCGTCTTGTCCTCGAAGGCGCGCTCGATGGCTCTGACGGACTTCTGGCGCCCCACGAAGAGCGGCGCGACCATCCGCGGGAAGACGATCAGCTCGTGCGTGGGCAGCAGCGGCAGCGTCGCGATGGAGCCGGCCGCCTGCTCCCCGGCCGGCTCAGGCGGACTCGGCGTCAACGTCGCGCGCGACGGCCTCGGCGGCTTCAGTGACGAGCGTCGGGTCGATGCCCTTCTCGATGGTCTCGCGCGTGATGACGCACTTGCGCACGTCGGCGCGCGACGGCAGGTCGAACATCACGCCCATGAGCGATTCCTCGATGATGGAGCGCAGGCCGCGGGCGCCGGTGCCGCGATCGAGAGCCTTGTGGGCGATCGCCCCGAGCGCCTCGTCGGCGAACACCAGCTCCACGCCGTCCAGCGAGAAGAACTTCTGGTACTGCCGCGTGAGCGCGTTCTTGGGCTCGGTGAGGATCTTGACCAGATCCTCCTCTTCGAGGTTGTGCACGGCGGAGACCACGGGCAGGCGGCCGATGAACTCGGGGATCAGGCCGAAGTTGAGCAGGTCCTCGGGCAGCACCATCGTGAAGATGGTGCCCGGGTCGCGCTCGGCCTTGCTGATGACGTCGGCCATGAAGCCCACGCCCTGCTTGCCGACGCGGCGCTCGACGATCTTCTCGAGGCCGGCGAAGGCGCCGCCGCAGATGAACAGGACGTTCGTGGTGTCGATGGTGAGGAACTCCTGATGCGGGTGCTTGCGGCCGCCCTGCGGCGGCACGCTCGCCACGGTGCCCTCCAGGATCTTGAGGAGCGCCTGCTGCACGCCCTCGCCCGAGACGTCGCGGGTGATGGAGGGGTTGTCCGCCTTGCGCGCGATCTTGTCGATCTCGTCGATGTAGATGATGCCGGTCTCCGCGCGCTTCACGTCGAAGTCGGCGGCCTGGATGAGCTTGAGGAGGATGTTCTCCACGTCCTCGCCGACGTAGCCGGCCTCGGTGAGCGCCGTGGCGTCGGCGATGGCGAAGGGGACGTTGAGGATGCGCGCCAGCGTCTGCGCCAGCAGGGTCTTGCCGCAGCCCGTGGGGCCGAGCAGGAGGATGTTGCTCTTCTGCAGCTCGACGTCGGCCTCGCCGGACGCGACGGCCTGGACGCGCTTGTAGTGGTTGTAGACGGCCACGGACAGCGACCGCTTCGCCTCTTCCTGGCCCACGACGTAGTCGTTGAGGATGTCGTAGATGTCGCGCGGCTTGGGCAGGCTCTCGAGATCGAGGGTGGCCGGCGCGGCGAGCTCTTCGTCGATGATCTCGTTGCAGAGATCGATGCACTCGTCGCAGATGTACACGCCGGGACCGGCGATGAGCTTCTTGACCTGCCGCTGGGACTTGCCGCAGAAACTACAGAGCAGTTGGTCGTTGCCGTCGGTCGGTCCTGCCACCTCGCTCCTCCTACCTACGAGACGAGCCGTCGCTAGCGGTGAGCGATGACGTCGTCGATGATGCCGTACGTCCTTGGCCTCCGCCGCCGACATGAAGTAGTCACGCTCGGTGTCGATGCGGACGCGCTCTTCGGGCTGGCCGGTGTGCTCGGCCAGGATCTCGTCCAGGCGCTTGCGGAGGCTGATCACTTCCTTGGCGTGGATCTCGATGTCCGTGGCCTGGCCCTCGTAGCCGCCCATGATCTGGTGGATCAGCACGCGCGCGTTGGGCAGCGCGAAGCGCTTGCCGTGCGCGCCGCCCGACAGCAGCAGCGCGCCCATGCTCATGGCGCTGCCCACGCAGATCGTGCTCACGTCGGGCTTGATGAACTGCATGGTGTCGTAGATGGCCAGGCCGGCGTACACGGAGCCGCCGGGGCTGTTGATGTACAGGCTGATGTCCTTGTCGGGGTCGTCCGACTCCAGATGGATGAGCTGGGCGACGATCAGGTTGGCGACGTCGTCTGTGACCGGCGTCCCCAGGAAGATGACGCGCTCATTGAGGAGCCGGGAGAAGATATCGAAGGAACGCTCACCGCGGCTCGTCTGCTCGATGACAAACGGGACCAGTGGACTCATGCTCACCTACTTCGCTTTGCTTCGTGTCTGCTGCTTGTGATTCCCGCCGGCAATCCTGTCAGTCTTCCGCCGTCGTATCGGCGGCCTCGGCGACGGGCTCGTCGGTCGTCTCCTCGGCCTCGTCCTCCGCGGTCTCGGTGACCGCCACCGGGACGGCGTTGTCGGCGACGAGATCGACGGTCTTGGCCAGTAGCATTTCGTCGCGCACGGCCTCTTGCCTGCCCGACTCGCGCAGATCCTTGAGGAGCTGCAGGTGGTCGCGGCCGAGCGCCTCCGCGTCCTTGCGGACCTGCTCGGCCAGCTCGTCGTCGGTGACCTCCAGGGCCTCCTTCGCGGCGATGGCCTCCAGCACGAGGCGGCGCTTGATGATGAGCTCCGCCTGCGGATGGAGCTCCTCCTCGACCTCCTCGGCGGTCTTGCCGAGCACGCCGAGGTACACCTCCATCGTCATGCCTCGCTCGCCCACGTTCTGCTCGAGCTCGTGGTAGAGGTGATGCGCCTCCCGCTCGACCATGGCGGGCGGCACGTTGAGCGTCGCACGCTCCACGGCCTTGTCTACGGCCGCCGCGCGGAACTCGCGCTGCGCGCCGGCCTCGGCCGCGGCTTCCAGCCGCTGCCGCACGTCGGCGCGCAGGTCGTCCATCGTCTCGAACTCGCTCACGTCCGCGGCGAAGGCGTCGTCGAGCTCGGGGACGATCTTCTCCTTGATCTCCTTGACCTTCACCTTGAACGTCGCGGGCTGGCCCTGCAGCTCCTCGGCGTGGTAGTCGTCGGGGAACGTGACGTCGAAGATCTTCTCCTCGTCGCGCATCACGCCCTCGAGCGCCTCCTCGAAGCCGGGGATGAGGTTGCCGCGGCCGATCTCGGTCATGTAGTCGCTGGCCTGCGCGCCCTCGATGAGCTCGCCCGCCGAGGACCCCTCGAGGTCCATGAGCACGAAGTCGCCCGGCTTGATGGCGCGGTCCTCCACGGGCTTGAGGCTGGCCATCCGCTCCTGCAGCATGGCCAGCTGCGCGTCGACCTGCGCGTCGCTGACCTCGACCGTGCGGCGCGGCACCTCGAGGCCCTTGTACTCGCCGAGCTCGGGCACCGGCCTGACCTGCACCGTGGCGGAGAAGCTGAACGCCTGCCCGGGGTCGAACTGCGCCGCGTCGACGTCCAGGTCGGGCATCGACACGGCGTCCACGTCGGCCGTCGCTCAAGGCCTCGTCGTACCACTCCGGCAGGGCGTCCTGGATGGCCTCGGCGCGCACGTAGTCCTCGCCGAGGCGCTGCAGCACGATCGGGCGCGGCACGTGACCCTTGCGGAAGCCGGGCAGGTTCGTCTCGCGCTGCAGCCGGTTGAGCGTGCGCTCGTACATCTTCTTGACCGTCTCGGCCGGGACCTCGACGCTGAGCACCACTTCGTTCTCGGCCGAGGGCTTGACGTCAGTCTTCACTCTGGGTTCTCCGTTGTGTCGCAGGGGCTTGTATGGATGGCGCACGGGCGGTGCTGAAGAGCCGTGAACGCCGCCAGAAGGGCGGCCGGCGCCTTGGTGCGGGTGAGAGGACTTGAACCTCCACGAGCAGTGCTCACCAGATCCTAAGTCTAGCGCGTCTACCAGTTCCGCCACACCCGCACGGGCGTTTACGCAAAGACGGCCGGACAGCGGCCGGGAGTCTGTCTCACTCGCTGCCGTCGCCCTGCCGGGCAACGCCAGTCATCACCGGGAGAATGGGGTGAACGACGGGACTCGAACCCGCGACCGCCAGGGCCACAACCTGGAGCTCTACCACCTGAGCTACGTCCACCATGCGCCGCCGCCGTCGGCGTCGGGGATGAGCCCCGGCGCGGCCGGCGACCGGCGAACAAGGATACCACCTTCGGGAACGGCCGTCACGACGCCGCCGGGCGCCCGCGCGGAGGCCGTCGAGCGCTCAGAACGGCGGCTCAGCCGGTGCCCGGAGCGGCGATGTAGGTGTTGCGCGCGTCCTGGACCAGACGGCCGTCGCTCACCTCGAGGATGCGGTCCGTCTGCTGCGCGACGCCGCGGTCGTGCGTGACGATCAGGAACGCCGTTCCCAGCTCGCGGTTGATCTGCCGGAAGAGCTCGTACACGGCCGTCGTGTTCACCGTGTCCAGGTTGCCGGTGGGCTCGTCGGCGAGCACCAGGGCGGGGTCGTTGAGCAGCGCGCGTGCGATGGCCACGCGCTGCTTCTGCCCGCCCGACAGGTCGGTGGCGCTCTTCCCCTGCACCCCTTCCAGGCCGAGCAGCGTGAGCACCTCTTCGGCCCGGTCCCGCGTCTCCGGCCCCGACCTGCCGCCGATGCGCCCCGGCATGAGGACGTTCTCCAGCACGGTGAACTCCGGCAGCAGGTGATGGAACTGGAACACGAAGCCCAGCGTGGTGTTGCGCAGGGCTGCGCGCCCCTTGCGATCCATCGCCGACGCGTCCACACCGTCCAGGATCACGCGGCCCGTCGTCGGCGTGTCCAGCAGCCCGAGGAGGTTGAGCAGGGTCGACTTGCCGGAGCCCGACTGGCCGACGATCGACGCGAACTCACCCCGCTCCAGGCTGAACGACACGTCGCCGAGGGCGACGGTCTTGATCTCGTCGCCGTAGGTCTTACCCAGGCCCTCCGCGACCAGCAGTCGCTCAGCCACCCTGGATCACCTCGATCGGATCGAGCTTGCTCGTGCGCCGCGACGGGATGACGGACGACGCCAGAGCCACCAGCACGCCGACGGCGAACGAGATCGCCGTGAAGCGAGCTGCGGCTTGATGGGGAACGACGCGCCCAGCCAGCGATTGAAGAGCCGCGATCAGGCCGAGGCCGGCGCCGACGCCGGCGCCCGCGCCGGCCAGACCCAGGATCGCCGCCTGCCACAGGAAGACGCGCCCGGCGCGGCCGTCCTGCATGCCCATGGCCTTCAGGATGCCGATCTGGCGCGTCTTCTGCACGGCCGAGATGGCCAGCGTGGAGGCGATGCCCAGGGCCACGGCGACGAGCACGAAGAACTGGACCGTGTAGCTCGACGAGCTCTGGGCGCTGAGAGCGTCGAGCAGGTCGGTGTTCTGGGACTGCCACTCCGTCACCTCGTAGGGGCCCAGCGCCGGGTCGCGGGACAGGCTCTGCGCGACCGTTCTTCGAGTCGAAGGGGTCGACGAGCTGTGTGTCGACGGACGAGTACTCGTCGGCGGCGAAGCCCAGCACTGAGCGCGCCTGCGCCGGCGCCCACGAACGCGCTGTTCAGGTTCGCCGCCGCCGAGCCGAGGTCGACGACGGACGCCACGCGCAGCTTCGCCTCGCTGCCGTCGGGCAGCACGAACGTGGCGGCGTCGCCGGGGGCCAGGCCGTACTTCTCCACGAAGTCCGTCCCGAGGATGACCTGGCCGGGACCCAGCGACGGTGTGCCCGCGGTCGTGCGTCCGCTGATGTCGTAGATGCTGTCCAGCGCCGCTCAAGGCGCCGCCGGTGAACTGCAGCGGCGCCGTCTCGTTGCCCTTGCGGTAGATGCCCGAGTACGCGAGCGTCGGCACGATCGCGTCGATCTGCGCCTGGTCCTCGAGCGCCTTCTTGACGCGCCGCCGTGTAGGCGACCGGCTTGCCCTGGTCCGGAGACGTCACCCACACCTGCGGCGCGTTGCCGATGGTCTGGTCCACCAGGTTCTGCTGCAGGCTGATGATCAGCGACCCGACGAAGACCTGCACGCCGATCCCGACCGCGATGCCGGCGGAGATGAGGACGGACTGCACCGGGCTCCTGCGCAGGAACCGCAGCGCGATGCGCAGACTCAGCACGGTTCAGCCCTCGCCGCGCTCGGGCGGTCGCCGGGCGAGGACCGCCTCGAGATCGATGAGCTCCTCCGGCCGCCAGTCACGGTCGTGCGCGAAGGCGGCCCCGCCTACCCAGATGTCGACGCCGGGAAGCTCGCGCTTCAGCTGGTCCAGGAAGGCGCGAAGCGCGACGCGGTGGAAGTGCGTGGACGAGCTGACCACCACGGCGTCCACGCCCAGGCTGCGGGCGGCGTCGGCGATCTGCTGCGCCGGCGTGTCGGCGCCCAGGAAGTACGTCGTCCAGCCGGCCATGTCGAAGCGGTCGCTCACCATGCGCAGGCCGAGCTCGTGGGTCTCCTGCGGCGGGCACGCGAGCAGCACGCTGCGCCCGGTCGGCGCTGCCGCGGCCCTCGCCTTCAGCACGCCCGGATAGAGGATCTCGACCACGGTGCGCACCGTCGCGGTGGCCATGTGCTCCTGCCAGACGGCGGCGCGCCCGCTCTGCCAGGCCGCCCCCGTGTCCACCAGCAGCGGTGTCAGCACGTCGCGATACAGAGTGACGATGTCCAGGCGACCGCTGGTCACGGCTTCCACGGCGTCGCGCACGGCGGCCGCCTTGTCGTTCGCCTGCAGCCGCGCGGCCAGCCGCGCGCGCAGCTCGCGCGCCGCGTCGCCGGCGGCTGTTGTCCACGTCGCGCTCCACGGGGCCCTTCTACCCAGGGCGTACGCCCAGGCAAACGGACGCGCCGGGATGAAGCGGACTGGCGTTCGCCTGGCCGGACCGCCGCCGGCAGTCGAGCGCG
>CAVPQD010000003.1:0-29431 GCA_963707335.1 uncultured Thermoleophilia bacterium
ACCGGCGCTAGGGCAGCAGCACGATCTTGCCGAGGTGCTCCCCGGCGAGCAGCTCGTGTGCCCGGCGCGCCTCGGACAGGGGCAGGGTCTGGCCGACGACCGGCTTCACCCTGCCTTCCTCCACCATCGTTGCGATCTCGCGAGCGATGGCGGCCACGCCGGCCCGGCCCGCGTTCGTCGTGCTCATGAACAGCAACGTCGCGTCCTTCGCGAGGGCCGGGCCGATGGGCACGATCCCCTCCGGCTTGGGGCCCTGGCCGGTGCAGACGATGCGTCCCTTCTTGGCGACCATGCGGACATCGGCGTCCAGGTTGGCGCTGATGACGAGCTCGTGGATGAGGTCGGGGCCGCGGCCGTCGGTGAGCGCGGCGACCCGCTCCTCCACGGCCTCGGTCTTGTAGTCCACCGCCTCATCGGCGCCGAGCCCGCGGACGAAGTCCGCCTCCCCGGCGCCCGCCACCGTGGTGATCACGCGGGCGCCGAAGGCTTTGGCGAGCTGTATCGAGGCCGAGCCCACGCCGCCGGCGCCGCCCTGCACGAGCACCGTCTCGCCGGACTGCAGCGCGCCGCGAGTGACGAGCGCGTAGTAGGCGGTGGGGAAGACGAGTCCGAGGGCGGCGGCATCGACGAAGGACAATGCCGCCGGTTTGGGCACGGCCTGGGCCTCGTGGATGAGGGCGTACTCCGCGTAGCTGCCTTCGCTGCCTACGCCGATGCCGCTGAAGAACACTTCGTCACCGGGCTTGACGTCTGTGACGTCCGCGCCCACGGCCTCGACCACACCGGCGCCATCCGTGCCGATGATCTTGGGGGGGTCCTTGGGCGTGGGGAAGCGGTTCTCGCGGATGGCGACGTCGCTGGGGTTCACCGTGGCCGCTTCGACGCGCACCAGCGCCTGCGAGGGGCCGGGCTCCGGCTTGGGCACGTCCTCGTACACGAGGACATCCGGGCCGCCGTATTCGTGGATGCGCACAGCCTTCACTGCCGTCTCCCTCCGTCGAGCCGCCGTGTCCTCAGCACAGTACCCGCGGGCGGGCGATGCTTCACGGACGATCAGGCCGGCAGCGACGGCTGCGCCGGCTGGCGGCGCCGGCGGAAGCGCCGCGCCGCGAACCAGGCGACCGCGGCCACGCAGCCGAACACGATCAGGAACGGCAGCACGGCCACTACTGCGAAGGCAGTCGCACGGGCACCGTGGCCGAGGAGCCGCATCGAGTGCCAGAAGGTGCCCCAGAACGACGTGCCGGCGGCCACGACGTGGGTGCGGCCCTTCTCGTTGAGGGAGACGGTGATGGTGCCGAAGGTGGTGGTCTCACGCAGCGCCTTGAGCTCCGCGGTGAGCTGCTCGATGGTGAGCTGGACCTTGTCGAGGCGGTCCTGCACGGCGAGCATCTGCGGCACGCTGCTCGTGGCGGCGAGGAAGCGGACCAGACGACGCTCGACGGCGCGGTAGTGGTCCAGGCGGGCCTCGAGGTCGACGTACTGCGTCGTCACGTCCTCACTCGACGTGGAGACGCCGGTCACGTCGCCCAGCGCCGCGTAGCGGCGCAGTGCCGTGTCGAACTGGCGCTCGGGGACACGCACGGTGACGGTGGCGTAGCCGTCGCCCGATGACGTCACGACCTGGTCGCCGCCGCTCGGCGCCGAGGACTGGCCGTCGAGGGCCGGCTCGGCACCCAGCGGCCAAGGGATGGGTTCGCTGCCGACCGAGCTGGAGACCACGTAGCCGCCCATGCCGGCCGTGAGGGCGGTCACCCGGTCCACCGCGCGCAGCAGCGAGCCGCGCGGCACGACGAGCGTGAGCGCGCCGTTGCGGACGAGGTAGTGCGCCGACGGCGACGAGGCGGCGGGGATGGCCGCGGCGACGTCGGTCGTGGACTCCGTGCCGTCCGCGGGCGCGGGGATGGCGGCGCCGGCCGCACCGAACGCCGAGCGCTCGGCGCCGGTCGCCTGGCCCTTCGGGGCCGCTGAGGTGGCGATCGAGCCGCCGCTCGAGCCGTCGCGCTCGGAGAACGTGCCGACGACGGCGAAGAGGGCCACGAGGCCGAGGACCACGGCGAGGGGAACGAGGATCTTGATGGTGCGGCTGCGAGTCATGTCTGGAACCTCCGCGTAAGGCCGCAAGCGGCGTGAGCGTGTGTCCATGAAGACGTGACGCCGGCGTTCCGTGTTCGCGGACCGCCGGCGTGACCTCTGCCGAGAGGATGGTCTGGAGGCGAGGGGCCGGCCCTGGGCAGCGGCCTCGCCTCCTGCTGCTACTCGCTCTCGAGGAGTTCGTCGGGCGGCGCGAACCCGCGCCGCATGGTGTTCTCCGTGACGACTCTCGGCTCCATGAATTGCAGGAGATAGTCCGGGCCGCCGGCCTTCGAGCCGATGCCGCTCATCTTGAAGCCGCCGAAGGGTTGGCGTTCCACGAGCGCGCCGGTGATCCCGCGGTTGATGTAGAGGTTGCCGACGCGGAACTCGCGGCGTGCGCGCTCGATGGCGGCCGGGCTGCGGCTGATGAGGCCGCCCGTGAGCGCGTACTTGACGCCGTTCGCGACGGCGAGGGCTTCGTCCATGTCTCGCGCCTTCATGACCGCGACGACAGGGCCGAAGATCTCCTCCTGGGCGATCACCGCGCCGGGCGCGACGTCGACGAAGACGTGGGGCGCGACGAAGTAGCCGCCGTCCGGCCAGCCGCCCTCGGGCGGCTCCACGGCGGCCGCCAGTCGCGCCTCGCGTCTGCCCCGCTCGATGTAATCCTCGATCCTGGCCTTGGCGTCGGCGCTGATGACGGGTCCGACGCGCACCGCCGGGTCCTGCGGCGCCCCGACCTTGAGGCTTCGCGTGGCCTCGAGCAGCCTGCGCACGAAGTCCTCGTAGGCAGATCCCAGGACGATCACGCGTGAGGCGGCCGAGCACTTCTGGCCGGCGTAGTGGAAGGCGGAGACGACGACCTCGGCGACGGCGATGTCCAGGTCCGCGTCCTCGTCGACGATGACGGCGTTCTTGCCGCCCATCTCGGCGATGACGCGCTTCACGCCATCGCGCGCCGGATGCTGCGCCGCCTGGCTGATGATGCGCAGGCCGACGTCCATCGAGCCGGTGAACGCGATGAGATCGACGCCCGAGTGACGGACGAGGAAGTCGCCGACCTCGCTCCCCGGCGACGGCAGGAAGTTGACGGTGCCGGGCGGCGCGCCGGCCGCTTCGAGCAGGCGCGCCAGCTGCGCGGCGATGAGCGGCGTGGGGCCGGCCGGCTTCATGATGACCGGGTCGCCGGCCACGAGGGCCGCGCTGGTCATCCCGGTGAGGATCGCGAGCGGGAAGTTCCACGGCGCGATCACCAGGGCCACCCCGCGCGGTTGATAGAAGTAGACGTTGTGCTCGCCGGGGACGTGTCCCATGCGCCGCGGCCTGGCGAGGCGCAGCATCTCGCGACCGTAGTACTCGAGGAAGTCGATGGCCTCGTCCACGTCCGCGCCTGCCTCCCGGCGGGTCTTGCCGGACTCGAGCATCATGAGCGCGGCGAGCTCGACGGCCTCGTCGCGCATGAGCTCCGCGGCCCCGAACAGCACGGCGGCGCGGTCGCGCGGCTCCGCGTCGCGCCAGGCCGGCACGGCGGCTCGGGCGGCGGCGACGGCCGCCTCGGCCTCGGCGCGGCCGCCGTAGGCGACCGTGCCGAGCACCTCGGCCGGCGCCGCCGGGTTCACGGACTCCAGCCGCCTGGCGGTGTCGATGTCCCGCCCGCCGATGCGCAGGGGGTAGTGTCTGCCGGTCCGCTCCCGGACAGTCCGCAAGGCGGCGTCGTACTCGTCCCTGTTCTCGGCGCGCGAGAAGTCGGCGTGCGGCTGGTTGGCGAAGGGGCCCGGGTCGGCGGCATCGGTGGGCTTGACCACGGGGCGCCGGGCGACGGGGGCGCCGAGATCCGGCGACGTCTGTGGCGGCTGGATGAGCTCCTCCACCGCGGCGCCTTCGACGAACGTCTGGCGCAGGAAGGAGTCGTTGGCCGTGTTCTCGAGCAGGCGTCGCACCAGGTAGGCCATGCCGGGGATGAGCTCGCCGACGGGGGCGTACTCGCGCACTCGCAGCCCCATGCCGCGGATCGCCTGCTTGATGGGTTGGCCCATGCCGTGCAGCATCTGGATCTCGTACGCCGTGTCCGGCAGGCCCAGCTCGCGGGCGGAGACGATGGCGTGGGCGAGCGAACGCACGTTGTGGCTGGCGAACGCGGGGCGCACCTGCCGCGGGTGTCCGAGCATGACCTGCGTGAGGCTCTCGAACATGGCGTCGGTGTCCGGCTTGTGCGTGAACACCGGCACCGGCCAGCCCTCCTGCGCCGCCAGGACGGTCTCGTAGTCCCAGTACGCCCCTTTCACGAGGCGCAGGTTGAAGACGCGGCCGCGATCCTCGGCCCAGCTGATGAGCCTGCTCAGGTCGCTGTCGGCGTCACGCAGGTAGGCTTGGAGCACGACGCCGGCCTGCTCGTAGCCCCTGAACTCGTCCTCGTCCAGCAGCGAGGTGAAGACACGCAACGTGAGGTCGCGGTAGCGGAACTGCTCGAGGTCCAGCGTGAGTGCGGCCCCTGTCTCGATGCCTTTGCGGAAGATGGGGCGCAGGCGGTCCTTGACGGCGGCGACGCAGCCCTCGAGATCGACGGGGTCGAGCTGAGAGTACAGGGACGTGATCTTGAGGCTGAGGTTGACGCGCGGCAGGGGTCCCCAGGCGCTGTCGTCGATGACGGGGACGCTGGTCCAGCCTCCAGCCTCGGGAGCGAGGCCGTCGAGGAGGTCGAGATAGGTGCGCTGATAGGCGTGAGCCTCGGCCTCGCTGACCGTGGCCTCGCCGAGTACGTCGAGTGTGAAGCCCATGCCCTGGTCGCGCAGGGCCTTGAGTGCCGGGATGGCGCTGCGTGCGTCCCGGCCAACGATGAAGCGCTGCGCGAACCCCTTCATCTGGCTCCGGATGACGGCGCTCGCCAGCGGCGCCACGGGCGAACGCTGGGCCGCGAGGTTGACGCCCCAGCGCAGGACTGCCGGCGTGGCGATGCCCTGGCCGGCGAAGTACTCGCGCAGATGGCGGCCGATCTCGCGCCGGCTGCGCAGGGTGGGGAAGACGTCCACGAAGCGGAGCATCTCGACCTTGAGGAGCTCGTCGGCCATGGCCCACTCCATCATCTCGCCCTGCCAGCGTTCGGCGGAGAGAAGGGAGGGCTTGTCGGGGCGCATGGCGGCGAAGATGTCGCGCGCCGTCTGCTGGACGCGCTGCTCCTTGCGGCCGTCCGGGCTCATCGTGACCGCTGCCCGAACCGCTCGTAGCTGAGCTTCGTGACCTGGCGCTGCGTGCGCGGCGGCTTCGCCTCGGCGGGATGGCCGATGCCGACGAGCGCCAGCACACGCCAGGGCCCGAGCGGCACGCCGAGTATCTCGCAGCAGGCTCGCTCCCAGCCCTCAGCGTCCGGGGGGTCCTCGCGGACGCCGCACCACACGCTGCCCAGGCCGAGGCCGGTGGCCTGGAGCAGCATGTTCTCGGTGGCCGCCGAGCAGTCCTCGATCCACCACGGATCGTCTTCGTGCCTGCCGAGGACGGCGATGACGAGCGGCGCCTTGCCCAGCATCCACGTCCAGCGAGTCACGCGTTGGAGCCGGGCTCTCGTGTGGGGATCGCGCACGACGATGAAGTGCCACGGCCGGGCGTTGTCGGCGCTCGGCGCGGCGAAGGCCGCGTCGATGAGCGCCTGCTCATCTTGCACCGAGACGTCCTCGGCGGTGAACCGCCGCACGCTGCGCCGTGCGAGCATGAGGTCGAGTGCGTCCATGCGGCGTCCTCCCGGAGTCGGCTGAGCCTGATTCTACCAGCGGGGGCTCTCTGCGGACGCCGCGTCCGCGCGAGGCCCGAGGCCGGGCGGCCGCGGTGCAGCGGGTCGTCGTCCGCTCCGGGGGATGCCC
This sequence comes from uncultured Thermoleophilia bacterium, assembly GCA_963707335.1. Taxonomy (GTDB): domain Bacteria; phylum Actinomycetota; class Thermoleophilia; order UBA2241; family UBA2241; genus CAIXSE01. The sequence continues at coordinate 5,931 of CAVPQD010000003.1, forward strand.
GGGCGACCTCGAGGCGATAGCCTTGCCGGCAGGACGGGCGATCGGAGGCGTATGGCCGACGACATCAGCATCGACCAGTTCACCATGGACGACTACGCGGTCGTGCACGTCCTGTGGCAACGGGCCGACCTGTGGATGCGGCCGTCGGACGGCCCCGCCGAGGTGCAGCTCAGACTGGAGCGCGACCCGGATCTCTTCCTGGTCGCGCGCGACCGCGGCGGCACGGTGGTCGGGACGGTGATGGGCGGCTGGGACGGGCGCCGTGCCTACGTCTACCACCTGGCCGTCATGCCCGAGCGGCAGCGGCAGGGCATCGCCGGACGGCTCATGGACGAGCTCGAACGGCGCTTCCGCGACCGCGGGGCGCTCAAGGCGAAGCTGCAGATCGAGGTGGAGAACGACGCCTCGCGCGCGTTCTTCAGGCAGCGCGGCTATCGGCTGGAGTCCGACTGCGAGCCGTGGGGCAAGGAGCTCGTGGAGGGCGGCGCGCCGCCCTCCAGGTGATGAGCCCGGGCGCCGCCGTGAGCGGCGCACGGGCGGGGGGTCAGCCGGCCGGCTGCTGCTGGGTGATGCAGTGGACGTTGCCGCCACCCAGCACGATCTCGCGGCCGGGGACGGTGACGACCCTGCGGTCGGGGAAGGCGGCCTGGATGATGGCCTTCGCCTCCCCGGCGTTGGGGTCGTCGAAGTCGGGGAGCACGACGCCGCCGTTGACGATGAGGAAGTTCAGGTAGGAGGCCGCCGTCTTGTCGCCGGCGCGGCGCGGGATGCTGCCCTCGGCCGCGTCGACGCCCCAGGCCTCATCGTCCGTGACGACCATGATCTCCGGCATGGGCACGGTGATGACCTCGAAGGCGCGGCCCTTCGCGTCCGTGGCCGCCCGCAGGCGCCGCAGGTTGTCCTGCAGCAGGTCGTACCGCCAGTCGTCCCTGTCCTCGGTGACGCCGGCGAGGACGACGCCCGGCCGTACGAAGCAGGCGACGTCGTCGACGTGACCGTTGGTCTCGTCCGGGTCGATGCCGCGCCTCAGCCACACGACCTTCTCGACGTTGAGGTACTCGCGCAGGTGCCCTTCGATCTGCTCGCGCGACAGGTCGGGGTTGCGACCGGGGCTCAGGAGGCATTCCTCGGTGGTCAGCACCGTGCCGTCACCGTCCACATGGATCGAGCCGCCCTCCATCACGAGCGGCGCGCGGTAGCGGTCGACGCCGGCGATCTCGGCGACCTTGAGGGGCACCATCCTGTCCTTCTCCCAGGGGAAGTACAGGCCGTCGTACAGGCCGCCCCAGGCGTTGAAGTCCCAGTGCACGAGGCGAACGTCACCCTTGTCATTGACGACGAACGTGGGGCCGCAGTCCCGCATCCAGGCGTCGTTGCTGGAGATCTCGACGACGCGGACCCGCGGCGGCAGCCTGAGGCGCGCGTTCTCGTACTGGTCGTGGTTCACGCCGACGGTCACCGGCTCGAACTGGGAGATGGCGGTGGCGACCTGGACCCAGGCGCGCTGGGCGGGCTTCGCGCCGAAGCGCCAGTTGTCCGGGCGCTGCGGCCACAGCATCCAGGTGCCGCTGTGGCGCTCGAACTCGCCCGGCATGCGGAAGCCGTCGGCGCGAGGCGTGCTGTCGATACGGATGGTCATGATGTGGCTCCCCTGGAGGCGCGTCGCGCCTTGTGGATGTCGATCACGTCGGCGCCGCCCTGCTTCGCCTTGGCCGCGCCGGGCTTGGCGGCCTTGCCGGCGGCGGCCGTGCGCCTGGAGGCGCCGGTCTTCGCGGCCCGGGCCTTCGGCCCGGCCGCGCCCTTCGGCGCCGGCGCCTCCTTGGCGGCCGCGTCGGGCACGATGCGCGTCCCGGCCTCGCCGTGCATGTCCTGCACGACCTCGGTGAGGCTGCCGATGATGGAGACGCCGCCGCTGCGCACGAACCGCAGGCAGGCGTCGACCTTCGGGCCCATGCTGCCCGCCTTGAAGTGTCCCTCATCGGCGTAGTGCTCCATCTCGCTGACGGTGACGGTGCCGAGCGCCCGCTGCTCCGGGGTGTTGTAGTGCACGTAGACCTGAGGCACGTCCGTGAGGATGAGGAGCACGTCGGCCGCCACGTTCTCGGCGAGCACGGCGGCGGCGAGGTCCTTGTCGATCACGGCGTCGATGCCCGACAGGGCGCCGCGGCGGCGCACCACGGGCACGCCGCCGCCGCCCGAGCAGATCACGCAGAGGCCGTCGTTCGACCAGGTCGACGACGGCCTGCCGGGGGACGATCTCCCTGGGCTGCGGGCTCGGCACGACGCGCCGCCAGCCACGGCCCGCGTCCTCGCGCATCGCGAGGCCCTCCTCCAGCATCATCTTCCGCGCCACAGCTTCGCTGTAGAAGGGGCCGACCGGCTTCGAGGGATTGGCGAAGGCCTTGTCCCGGGCGTCCACGGCGACCTGGGTCATGACGGTGACGACGGGCACGTCGAGGCGACGCTTGTGGAAGTGGTTCAGCAGCGACTGCTCGAGCATGTAGCCGATCTGGCCCTGGCTCATGGCGCCGCACACGTCCATCGGCATCGGCGCGATCGTCTTCGCGGCCAGGGCGTTCTGGATGAGCAGGTTGCCGACCTGGGGCCCGTTGCCGTGGGTCAGCACCACCTGCCAGCCGTCCTCCACGAGCTGCGCGATGCGACGCATCGCGCCGTCGATGTTGAACAGCTGCTCCTCGAAGGTGCCGACCTGCCCCGGCTGCAGGATGGCGTTGCCACCGAGGGCGACGACCACTCGCTTGCCGGTCTTGCGCGTCGCATCAGCCATCTCTGTCCTCAGTACTCCTTCGCCACCCGCGCCACCTTCGGCCCGGAGCGGCTCGCGTGCCAGTAGAGCCACCACCCGATGAGGATCGACACCGCCGTGCCGCCGATGGTGATGGCCCAGAAGACCGTCCTCGACGTGCCTTCCACCGGGAAGTAGAAGAACAGGAACAGGGTGAGGATGATACCTGCTTCGCACAGGATCGTGCTGATCCAGGCGCCGGCGGCGCCGCCGGGCACGACGTACGGGCGGTGCTGGTCAGGGAACGTGCGGCGCAGCACGAGCAGTGCCGGGAACATGAGCAGGTACGGGATCAGGAACACGATCGAGGACAGGGCGAACAGCGTCCAGAAGACGCTCGCCTGGCTCGGGTCGAGGGCGTAGGCGAGGATCGTGATGGCCGTGGCGATGACGCCCATCAGCACGGGCGTAGTCCGTGTGCCGAATCCCTGTTGACGTGGCCGAAGACGCCCGGCGCCGTCTCGTCCAGATGCCGAAGAGCCAGCCGAAGCCGCCAGGACCTCATCGAAGGAGAGCCTCAGGGCGTCCACGATGCCGGTGACGATGCTGACGTCGGCGGTCTTGATGGACGCCAGGATGCCGAAGGTGGCGAACATATACACCGCGAGGATCGCCGCGCCCGCGAGGACGATCATCTTCGGTACGTCGCGCTTGGTACATCAGTCGCCACGATCGATCCTTTCACGTGCGGTGGTGCGGTGAGACGCCGCTAGCTCAGGAGGGCGCGCCCGATGGGCTGCAGATCGGGGTCGGCGGGCAGCTCGTCGATGCCGATCAGGGCGAGCATGAGCGCCTTCTGGAAGTGCATGCGGTTCTGGGCCTGCGGGAAGATGAGCGACTGCGGCCCGTCGGCGATCTCGTCCGTGACCTCTTCGCCGCGCATCGCCGGCAGGCAGTGCATGAACTTCGTCTCCGGCTTGGCGTGGCTCCAGAGCTCGGCGTTCACCTGGAACGGCTGGAAGGCGGCGACGCGGTCCTTGTACTCCTCCTCCTGGCCGGTCCACCACCAGCAGTCGGTGTAGATGAAGTCGGCGCCGTCGATGGCCTCGAGCGGGTCGTTGGTGAGCAGGAACGACCCGCCGTTCTCGGCGGCGAACCGCTGAGCCAGCGTGGCGAGCTCGGGAGCGATCTCGTAGCCGGCGGCGTTGCCGACGCGCACGTGCAGGCCGAGCTTGGTGAGCGTGGTGGCCAGAGAGTTGCAGGGATGGGCGGCGTCGCCGACGTAGGCGAACGTGACGCCGCGCAGCTTGCCCGCGCTCTCCAGGATGGTGAGGGCGTCGCTCATCGACTGGCATGGGTGCCGGTCGTGGTCCATGCCGTTGATGACCGGCACCGCCGACCAGGCGGCGAGCTCGTTCACCGTCTCGTTCTTCTTCGAGCGGATCTCGATCGCCGAGTTGTACTGCGACAGCGTGCGCGCCGTGTCGGCGATGCTCTCGCGACCGGGCAGATGGATCTCGCCCGGACGGAGGTAGAGGGCGTTGCCGCCCAGCTCGGCGAACCCGTTCTCGAAGCTGACCCGGGTGCGCGTGGAGGCGGCCTCGAAGATCATCGCCAGGTGCTGGCCCGGGAGGAAGGGGGTGAGCGGGCGCTTCCTCCACAGGGCCTTCAGGTGCACCGCCAGCCTGAGCAGGTCCTCCAGCTCCTCACGCGTGTAGTCCAGGTCGGTGAGGAAATGACGGCCACGGAGCTTCTTGAGCGGGGGAAGCGCGGTGTCCACGGGCGGACCTCCTTGGTGTCGATCGAGCGGATCGGTCTGGGCTGCGGGCGACTCCTTCGCCATCCCTGGACAAGGCGGACTGCACGTCGCGGTCGCGGTCCGCGTGATTTGTCCGTCCGGACGGACAAATGTATGCTAGCAACGAGCGGCCGCGCTGACAAGCGGCCGTGAGCGCCGAACAGGGAGACAGGTGGACGGTCACGATCGCAAGCGCGAGAGCCTGGCCCGGGGGCACGGCCTTCCGGAGCCGCTCCTCCTGGAGGACCCCATGGAGGCCTTGGCGCCGACGGCGCAGCGCATCCTCGCCGCCGCCCAGCGGCTGCTGGGCAGCGGCGGCTTCGACGCCCTGAAGCTGTCGGCCATCGCCCGCGAGGCGGGGGAGTCGAAGGCCAGCATCGGCTATCACTTCGGCAACAAGGACGGCCTCGTGACGGCGCTCGTCGACTCGCTGGCGCACGACGCCAACCGGGAGCTCATCCGGGAGACCTCGGCCCTGCCGCGCGGGGCCGAGCGGCTGCACGCTCTCATCGACGGCGAGACCCGCATCGCGGCCGACGCCGAGTCCTTCCAGGCGTTCTTCGACGTGCTGCCCCACGCGCTGCGCGAGCCTGTGCTGCGCGAGCGCGTCGCCGCCCTGTACGACGGCTATCGCGACACCGTGCTCCGCAGCCTCGGCGCGGACGACGACGCCGCGCGCGAGGAGCTGCGGCCCTTCGCGATGCTCATGATCGCCATCGTCGACGGCCTCGCCATCCAGCACGGGCTGGATCCTCAGGACGCCGATGTGCGCAGCGCCACGGATCTCTGGGAGCGGCTGGTGCAGCCCTATGTGCAGGAGCTCGAGCGGCGCGGCTGAGGGGACCGAGCCGCGCGCCGCTGATATCCTAGGCGCATGGACGCCGCCATCATCTGGGACGAGGCGTACGCCGAGCACGACACGGGCGCGCATCCTGAGGGCGCCGATCGCATCGGCGTCGTCGTCGAGCATCTGGAGGCCACCGATCTGTGGCCCCGACTCGCGGTGGTGAGGCCGGAGCCCGCGACCCCCGCCGACGTCCTGCTGGTGCACACGCAGGGCCACCTGGATCGCGTGCGCGCCGCGGCGGAGAGCGGAGGGGCGTGGCTGGACCCCGACACGCACGTCTCGTCGCGCAGCTACGAGGTGGCGCTGCTCTCCGCGGGTGGCGCCATCAAGGCGACGGAGCTGTGGTCGCGGGGTCTCGTGTCGTTCGCGCTCATCCGCCCGCCGGGCCATCACGCCACGCCGCGTGCGGCGATGGGCTTCTGTCTGTTCAACAACATCGCCATCGCCGCGGCGCGACTGCTCGAACAGGGTTACGAGCGTGTGGCCATCGTCGACTGGGACGTGCACCACGGCAACGGCACGCAGGACGCGTTCTACGGGGAGCCGAGGACGCTGTTCTGCTCGCTGCACCAGTGGCCGCACTACCCTGGCAGCGGCTCCTTCAACGAGTGCGGCGAGGGCGAGGCCCTCGGGCACATCGTGAACGTGCCGCTGCCCGCCGGCAGCGGCGACGGCGACTACGTCGCCACGCTCGACGAGGTCGTGCTCCCCGTCGTCGAGCAGTTCGAGCCCCAGGCAGTGCTGGTCTCCGCTGGCATGGACATCCACAGAGACGATCCGCTGGGCAGCATGCTGGTCACGGATGACGGCTTCGCCGCCATGGCGCTGCGCCTGTTGCGCGTGGCGCAGACGCGGTGCGACGGCCGCCTGGCCTTCGTCCTGGAAGGCGGGTACGACCGGCGAGCCACCGCCGCCGGCGTGGAGGCGGTGCTGCGCGCCGTGCTGGACGAGCAGGCGGCGGAGCCGGCGGGGGGCGCGCCGCGCGCCGCGCCGGCCATCGCGCGCGCCCGGCAGATCCAGGCGGCCTACTGGACGCTGTAGGGGCCGCCCCGGAGAATCGCAGGGAGGCCGGCGAGGCGCTCAGCGCCTCGCCGGCCTCCTCTCTCATGACACGCCCGCCGGCGACGGGCCGCGGATCAGTACTCCGCCTCCGTCGCCTTCACCTTGCCCCAGAACACTCGGTACACGAGGAAGGTGTAGGCCAGGACGATGGGGACCCCGATGAGGGCGATGACGAGCATCACCTGCAGGGTCAGCTTGCCGGACGCCGCGTTGCTCACGGTGAGGCTCGTCTCCGGCGGCGTGCCGCGCGCCGGGACGATGTCGGGGAACTGACTCACGGCGGCGATGCCGGCCAGGGCGATGATGATCGCCGCCGAGCCGAGGAAAGCCTTGAGGTGACCGTCCGGCCGCCGCTGCTGCCACAGCGAGTAGGCGAGCGCGGCGACGAGCAGGGCCAGGAAGAGCCAGCCGAGCGGCCGTCCGAAGACGTTGTCCGAGGCACGCGGCACAGCGACGATGGTGGCCACCGACGTGGCCACGGCGAGTCCGGCGAACGCCAGGAACAGCGGCGTACGCCATGCGCCGGCCCGCTCGTGCAGCGGACCGTCGGTCTTGACCGCCAGCCAGGCGACGCCGTGGCTCACGATGAGGAACAGCCCGGTGACGCCGACGAGCAGCGCGTAGGGGTTCAGCAGTTCGAGGAAGGTACCGGTGTAGTCGCCGTTGGCGTCCATCGGCACGCCCCGGATGACGTTGCCGAGTGCGACGCCGACGAGCAGCGACGGCACGAGGCTGCCCAGGAAGAAGGCGCCGTCCCACACGCGCTTCCAGCCGGGGTCGCTGTGACGGAACTCGAGCGACACGGCGCGCAGGATGAGGCCGAACAGCACCAGCATGATGGCCAGGTAGAAGCCGCTGAAGGTCATGGCGTAGACCATGGGGAACGCGGCGAACAGGGCGCCGCCGCCCGTGACGAGCCACACCTCGTTGCCGTCCCAGACCGGGCCGATGGAGGCCCGCACCAGGCTCCGCTCGTCCTCGGAGCGTGCGATGAACGGGTACAGCACGCCCGCCCCCAGGTCGAAGCCGTCGAGGATCACGTAGCCCGTGAGCAGGAACGCGACGAGGACGAACCAGACATCTGCGAGCGTCATCCCGTCACCTCCCCGCGCCGGCGGGAGCGGGCCTGGCGGGACCCGTCTCCGCTCCCTTGTCGGCGGCCAGCATCTCGACGACGTCGTCCGGGCCCTTGCGGATGATCCCGAGGAAGATCCTGATCCACGCCACGAACAGGATCAGGTAGATCAGGCCGAAGAGGCCCAAGCGTGAGCCACACCTCGCCTGACGAGACCGCCGGCGAGACGCCGTCCGTGGTGCGCAACAGGCCCTGGACGATCCACGGCTGCCGGCCCACCTCGGCCGACGTCCAACCCAGGTTCATGGCGATGATGGGCAGCGGGATGCAGATGATCAGCAACCAGAGCAGCCAGCGGGCCCGCTCGAGCCGCCCGAGCAGATGCATGATCAGGGCCAGCAGCGCCACGCCGATGAACACGAACGACAGCGCGATCATGAGGTGGTAGCTCTGGAAGACGATCTGCAGCGGCGGCCGGTCCTCCGGCGCCACGCTGGAGAGACCGGTCACGGTATGGTTCGGGCTGAAGCCCAGCATGAGGCTCAGGCCGGAGGGGATGGCGATGCCCTTGACCTCCGGCTGGCCATCCGCGTTGGTCGTGACCCAGCCCCCCAGCCACAACGGGACGTTGTCGCGGGTGTCGTACACAGCCTCGAAGGAGGCCATCTTGATGGGCTGGTGGTCGGCCACGACGAGCGCCTGCCAGTGACCCAGGAGCGGCATGGCGAGCGACACGACGAGCGCGACGCTCAAGCTTGTCATCAGCGCCTTGCGGGCGAAACGCTGGTGGCGCTGCCTGAGCAGGTACCAGGCGCAGATGCCGGCCACGACGAAGGAGCCGGTGATGACGCCGCCGGCGATCGTGTGGAAGTAGCGCGGCAGCGTGGACGGGTTGAACGCCGCCGCCCAGAAGTCGGTGAGCACGGCGATGCCGCCCTGCACCTCGTACCCGGCCGGCGTCTGCTGCCAGGAGTTGGCGATGATGATCCACAGCGCCGACAGGAAGGCGCCGAACATCACGAGCCAGGTGGACACGTAGTAGAAGCGCCTGGAGACCTTCTTCCGGCCGAAGAGCAGCACGCCCAGGAACGTCGACTCGAGGAAGAAGGAGAACAGGCCCTCCGCGGCCAGCGGCGCGCCGAAGATGTTGCCGACGAAGCGCGAGTAGTCCGCCCAGTTCGTGCCGAAGGCGAACTCCATCGTGAGACCGGTGGCCACGCCGATGGCGAACGTCGTCGTGAACAGCTTGATCCAGAAGGCGGAAGCCGCCTTGTCGGAGGCGATGCCGCTCTTGTAGTAGCGCCTCTCGGAGAACACGACCATCAGCGCGAGGCCGAGGCTGATGGGGACGAAGAGGAAGTGATACCCCACAGTGAACGCGAATTGGATGCGCGACAGCGTTACGACGTCCATTCCGGACAGCCACCTCCTGGCAGGCGTACGATGAGCCCCGGGGCGGCTCCCCATGCCGACCCCCAAGCCTGGCGCCGCTATTTTCACTGTCGTTGTAGTGGTATGTCAACGCAGTACAGGGGTGGCGCGAGGTTTGAGCGGTTTCTCCTGCCCGAGTAGAAAGTATTAAGCGGAGGTTAAGAGGCCTGTTCAGGTTTGAAGTCGCTGTGCTACCATGCGCGAGGGCCGGGCGAGATCGCCGGCCGTTCTGCTGTAGGAGGCTGATGTTGTTGGCTGAAGAGTTGCTCGAGTGCACGGAGTGCTCGGCGTTGTGCGAGAAGGTCGTCTATCCAGCGGCGTGTCTGAGCTCCAACTGCCGGTTCCTGTACGCGTTCAAGGAAGACGGCGACACGTTCTTCGGGTGCATCGAAAAGGTGTTCCCGCACGAGATCGACCTGCAGAAGTTCGAGTCGATCGAGCGCGGCAAGGGCGGGTTCGGCGTGGTCAAGGTCGCCCGCCAGCCACTTCCGCAGTGCTCGGTAGCGGTGCAGAGCTGCTACGCCTCCGGCGAAGGGCCGCTCTGCCGCAACATGTACTTCCGTCGCCGCGACCGGCGCGAGGTCCAGACCGTCGAGGACTGAGCGCAGCGGATCGACCGGACGCATCACGCAGATTTGCAGGCGAAACCGCGGCAGTGCCGCGGTTTCGCCGTCTCTGGGACTGGTATACTTCCAGGTGCAGCCACTCAGGTTGCCTTCGTTGGGGGCGAACAGGTCTCGACATGGGCTGTACCGAGGTGGGAGCAGCAAGCCGAGGTCCGGTGGCCTCGTTAAACTGCCGGAACAACATACTTGCCGAGAATAATTCTCTCGCACTCGCCGCCTAATCATTAGGTAGCGCATCGCACCCGGCTCGCCCACGGCCGGGGGTCGCGGTGTCACTCAGTGGGCTGGGGTGTGGTCGCGCTGCTCCGAGCGAGCGCACCCGAGACTGATCGGGGCTGGCGGACGGCACCCGGCCGACGCGGGGGCCGCGAGCGAGACGAAAAGCGCCGGCTAAGCTTGTAGAGACTCCGCCAAGGCGTCCGTGGACGCGGGTTCGATTCCCGCCGCCTCCACCATCGTTCATCTATCGCGCTTTCCTGCCGGGACCGGGCGGGCCGTGCACTATACTGCGGCCGTGAGCAGCACCCCCGACACGACGCGCGGACCAGCCGCCGGTCCCGTGAGTGCGCAGGCCGGCGCATCGCGGGCCCTCCCGCTCGTGCCCGCCCCCTTGTGCTGGATCCCGTGCCGCTGAGCGTCTTCCTGGCGCTGGTCGTCGCCGTGGCGGGCCTGGTGACACTGCTCACGCGGGGCCCGGTGCCCGCGATCCACAGGGCCGACGACGGCCTCCTCATCGCGCTCACGATCGCAACGGCGCTGTCGCTGGGGCTGCTGTGGTTGTCGCCGCTGTTGTCGCTCGTGCTCACCGTCGGCTTCCTCGTGGCCCAGTCGCTGTTCGGCTTCGAGTTCACGTAGGCGGCGCTATGGGCGGTGGTCGCCGCGTCGTTCGTCACCGTCCTCTTCGACGAGTGGCGCCGGGCCGTGGCCGGCGGCTTCGTGGTCACCGGCGGCTTCGTGATAGTGATGCTCAGCGACAACGGCGTCACCTGGCAGCAGGCGCTGGGGACGTGGGTCTCGCTCTCCGTGATCTGGAGCCTCGCCTGCGTGCTGCGCATCTACCGGGCGAGCGCTGTGAAGGCGGAGCGGCGCGCCGAGCTGTTCGCCGCCGATCGCGACGCGCGTGCGCGCGACGCCGTCGCCCAGGAGCGCGCGCGCATGGCCCGCGAGCTGCACGACAGCGTCGGCCATGCGCTGAACGTGGTCGTGCTCCACGCCGGCGCGGCGCAGCGCGTCGTGGCCACAAGACCGGAGCTCGTGCAGCAGGCGCTGGACAACATCGAGACCGCGGGGCGCCAGGCGCTGGGCGACATCGAGCGCATGCTCGGCATCCTGCGGGCCAGCGACGAAGAGGCCTGCTGCGACGCCGACACCCGGTATGGACCAGATCGAGGAGCTGTGCGACCAGGTGCGCGACGCGGGCCTGCCCGTCGAGCTCGCCGTTGAGGGCGAGATACGGGAGCTCCCCTCGAGCCTCGACCTGACGGCGTACCGCATCGTGCAGGAGTCGCTCACCAACACGCTCAAGCACGCCGGCCGGACGCACGCCCAGGTGAAGCTTGACTACGAGCCTGACTGGCTCGTGATCGACGTCCTGGATGAGGGCCGCGGCGTGGCGGCGGGCGCGGCTGTGGGCGGCGGGCGCGGCCTGCTCGGCATGCGTGAACGGGTGATGATCTTCGGCGGGGAGTTGCAGGCCGGCCCGCGCGCGGAAGGCGGCTTCGCCGTCCACGCGCGGCTGCCGCTGCGGAGGGAGGGTCAGTGAGCATCAAGGTGTTGCTGGTCGACGACGAGCAGATGATCCGCATGGGGCTGCGCCTCATCCTCGAGGCGGAGGACGACATCGAAGTGGTGGGCGAAGCCGGCGACGGCAGGGAGGGCGTCGACCTCACGCGGCGTCTTGATCCCGACGTCGTGCTCATGGACGTGCAGATGCCGGTGATGAACGGCATCGAGGCGACGCGCGAGATCGTCGCGCTGGGGCGCGACGACAGCTCGCGCATCCTCATCCTGACCACGTTCGACCTGGACGAGTACGTCTTTGAGGGTCTGCGCGCCGGCGCCAGCGGCTTCCTCCTGAAGCGCACCCCGCCGGCCGACCTGGTGTCGGGCATCCGGGTCGTGGCTGAAGGCGACGGCATGATCGCACCGTCCGTGACGCACCGTCTCATCCAGAACTTCCGTGAGCGGCCCGAGGCGGCGGCCCAGGCTGACCCGGCCGTCCTGGACGACCTCACGGAGCGCGAGCGGGAGGTGCTGGTGCTGGTCGCGCGCGGGCTCACGAACGGGCAGATCGCCGAGCACCTGTTCCTCTCTGAGGGCACCGTGAAGACCCACGTGAAGCGCATCTTCTCCAAGCTTGCGCTGCACGACCGCACCCAGGCCGTGATCCTCGCCTACGAGGTGGGTCTCGTGCACCCGGGCGACAGCCCGGAGTAGCGCGCGCGGCGCGGGCCGTACCCCTGCGGGGGTAGGCGCCCGCGCCGGCGAATCCCTCTTCCGGTCCAGTCAGATTCCATCCCCGGGGTGACGACCCCGCGCGCGCCTCTCGCTAGGCTACTTCTGCACACTGCGGAAGACGAAAGGAGGCGCTCGCATGGAAAGCTCGGCTGTCAGCGGCTTCTTCCGCGTCGTCAAGCGCCCTCAGACCTGGCTCAACGTGCTCTTCCAGTGGCTGGCCTTCCCGCTCGGCCTGTTCTACTTCATCTTTCTGGTGGTGGGTCTGTCGCTCGGGCTCGGCCTGCTCGTCGTGTGGGTCGGCATCCCGATCCTTCTGGTCGTCGCCGGGGCCTGGTGGCTGTTCGGATCGTTCGAGCGGCTGCAGGCCCGGTATCTGCTCGAGGCGGACGTGGCGCCTGCGCCGCGCTCCTGGGAGACGGTGGACGGCGTCTGGGCGAAGCTCAAGGCGCACTTCGGCAACGGCGCCACCTGGCGCGACCTCGCCTACCTCATGGCCAAGCTGCCGTTCGGCATCGTGTCGTTCACGCTGTCGGTGACGGCGGTGTCGGTGGTCGCGTGGCTCGCGGCCTTCCCGGCGGCCTGGTATTGGGGCTTCCATCTGATCAGCTGGGGTGACGGCCAAGGTTACACGCCGACGTGGTGGCAGGCCGTCCTGGCCGTCCCCGGCGCGATACTGGCGTTCTTCATCGCCCTGCACGTGCTGAACGCCTGGGGCTGGGTCTGTGCGCGCTGGGCAGAGCTGCTCTTCGGCACGGCCTCGACCCAGCCCGTGAGCGCTGGCGCCTCCGGCGCTGGTCCGGCTCCGGCCCAGCCGGCGCCGCTCGTCAGCACGCCGCCGGCGACGCAGCCTCAGGCACAGCCGGCGCCGCTCGTCAGCACGCCACCCGCCCAGACCGCGGCGCCCCAGCCGGCGCCGCCGGCAGGGACGGAGGCGCCCCAGCCGCCGGCCCAGCCCGTCGTCCCACGGGCGCCCTACATGCCGCCGGCCCAGCCGGTCGTCCGGCCGCCGCGGCAAGACGTCCAAGAACGCAATCCTTGATGGTGGTGGAGGTACAGACATGAGAATCGACCGGATGATGAGGATCGCGAGGTCTTCCGTCGCGCTGGTGATCCTGGCGCTCGCGCTGGTGTTCCTGGGGCTGGCCCTCACCGCGCCGCCCGCGCATGCGAGTGGTGTGAGCGTGCGGAGCGGTGGCGACGCCGTCGAGTTCGGCAAGAACGTCTACGTCGGCCCCGGTGAGCGGGTGAAGTCGGCGGTCGCGTTCGGCGGCGACATCACCGTGGCAGGCACGGTGCAGCAGAGTGCCGTGGCCTTTGGCGGCGACGTCACCGTGTCCGGCAGAGTCGAGCAGAGCGTCGTCGCCTTCGGCGGCGACATCCACCTGACGCCGACGGCCGTGGTCGGGACCGGCATGAACGCGGGTGACTCGACCGTCGTGACGTTCGGCGGCGACATCACCCAGGAGAAGGGCGCCCAGGTCACGGGCCACACGAAGCAGGTGAGCCGCATGAACTGGACGGGCGCCATCGGCGCCATCGGCAGCACCGGCTGGAGCACGTGGTTCGGCTTCTCGCTCGTCGGCTGGCTGGTCCAGACGGCGATCTGCCTTGTGCTCGCCCTGGTGGTCGCGGCCCTCATGCCGAAGCAGCTGCTCGCGGTGCAGCGGAACCTGGCGGCTCGTCCAGCGGCTTCCCTCGGCTGGGGCGCCCTCACGTTCTTCGTGATCGTGCCGGTCGCGCTGGTCGTGCTCGTCGTCAGCATCATCGGTATCCTGGTCGCCATCCCGCTGCTGGTGTTCGTGCTGCTCTCCTACTTCTTCGTCACCACCGGTGTGGCCGCGCTGCTGGCGCGGAAGGTGCTCGGCAGTCGCGGGCAGAACCTGATGCTTGCTGTGGCGGTCGGCGTGGTCGGCACCACGGTGATCTCGCGGATCCCCGTCGCCGGCGGAATAGCCTTGCTCGCCATGACGGTCTTGGGCGCCGGCGCCGGCGTGCTCGCCTTCGCGGAGTGGCGGCGCGACCGCAGGCTGGCCGCCGCGCCGGCCGGCCCGGGCGCTCCGGGCGGCCCGGCCGGGGACGTCCCCGGCGGCCCGGGCGGGTATCCGGCTGCGCCGGTGCCCGGCGCGCCGAGCGTCGATGCCGCCGGACAGCCGGCGGCCCTGACCGGACAGGGCTATGCACCAGCGGCGGCTCCGACGGCCGCCCAGACCGCCGTCGCGGAGCCCGTGACGGCCGCGCAGATCGCGACCGCCGAGCCTCAGACGGCGGTGCAGCCGGCGGACGCGGAGCCCGGTACGCAGGTGGCCGCGCCGGCCGTCGAGGCGCCGGAGCCGCCGGCTGCACCGGCAGCTCCCGACGCCTCGCAGCTGCCGTCGCCGAGCTCGCACGCGATGCCGCCGATGCAGCCGCCCGCGGCTGAGGAGTGAGGCTCGTCACGACGGGAACAGAACACCTCAGGCCGCCCTTCGTCAGTCGAGGGGGGCCTGCAAGACCGAAGAGCAGGGCGGCCGCGCCTGAAGGCGCGGCCGCCCGGGCCGTCATCACGGCGGCCATTGGACGAAGGGATGGACGTGAGCGACGACGTGCAGACAACGATGATGGGCGCGGACATCGCGCCCGAGACGTGCAGCCCCGGCAGCGCCGTCGGCCTCGCCGACGCCGTCGTCCAGGCGCGCGCGGTGACGCGCACGTACGGCGAGGGCGACGCCAAGGTCGTCGCCCTGGACGGCGTGAACATCGACCTGCAACGCGGGGCATACACGGCGATCATGGGGCCCTCGGGCTCCGGCAAGTCGACCCTCATGCACATCCTCGCCGGCCTCGATCGGCCCACGGACGGCACTGTGGACGTGGACGGCGTCGAGATCACGACGCTCAAGGAGCGCGCGCTCACCCAATTGCGTCGGGACAAGATCGGCTTCATCTTCCAGACCTTCAACCTGCTGCCCACGCTGACGGCGCACGAGAACATCGTGCTGCCGCTCACCATCGCCGGTCGCAAGGGCGACGACGGCTGGATCGACCAGCTCATCGCCACCGTCGGGCTGGGCGACCGTCTCACGCATAAGCCGGCCGAGTTGTCGGGCGGGCAGCAGCAGCGCGTAGCCGTGGCCCGCGCCCTGGCCTCCCGACCTACGGTGCTCTTCGCCGACGAGCCCACGGGCAACCTCGATTCCCGCACGGGCGAGGAGGTGCTGCAGCTGCTCCGGCACTCGTGCGATGAGCTCAAGCAGACCATCGTGATGGTGACCCACGACGCGCACGCGGCGACCTATGCGGACCGCATCGTCTTCCTGAAGGACGGCCGCATCGCCCACGACTGCGGCCGCCTCTCGCGCGACGACATCTACGACGTCATCAAGTCGCTGGAGGACAGGCCGTGATCCGCATCGCCTGGCGCAGCCTGGTGGCGCACAAGCTGCGCACGATCCTGACTGCTCTCGCCATCCTGCTCGGCGTGGCGATGATCAGCGGCACCTACGTGCTCACCGACCAGATCGACAGCGGGTTCAAGCAGATCTTCACCGACGCCTACAAGGGCGTCGACGTGACCGTCACCCGCAAGGCCGTCTTCACCGGCGACATGACGGGCATGAGCCAGGGTCTGCCGCAGACCACCGTGGACCAGGTGCGGGCTGTGGACGGCGTCGCCGAGGCCACCGGCTATGTGGGTGCGCAGGCCGCAGTGGCCGTGGACGGCAAGGTGGTGGAGACCCGTGGGGCGCCGACCCTGTTCTTCTCGTACGCCCCCAGTGACGTGAGCTCCACGACCTACATCCAGGGCAGCCCGCCGAGCAAGTCCGGCGACATCGGCGTGATCCAGAAGCTCGCCAAGGACGAGAAGCTCACCATCGGGTCGCCTATCACCGTGATCACCCAGACGGGGGCTCAGCAGGCCCGCGTGTCCGGCGTGTTCCAGTTCGCGGCGGAGTCGTCACTCGGGGGTTCGCTCATCCTGCAGCCGACGCTGCAGGACGCTCAGACCTGGTTCGACATGCAGGGTCGCGTCTCCGAGATCGACGTGAAGGCCGTCGCCGGGACCTCGGCTGAGACCCTCGCTTCGCGCGTGCGCGCGGCTCTGCCCGGCTACGCCGACGTCAAGACGGGCACGCAGGCCGCGGCCGACCAGACCAAGACAGGTGAGCGACGCCATCGGCTCCTTCCTCACGCCGGCGCTGCTCTCCTTCGGCGGCATCGCCGTGCTGGTCGGCGCCTTCATCATCTTCAATGCCTTCTCCATGACCGTGGCGCAGCGACGCCGCGAGTTCGCCATGCTGCGCGCCCTGGGCGCCTCGCGCAATCAGATCATGGCCATCGTCACCGGCGAGGCGCTGGCCATCGGCATCCTCGCCTCGCTGCTCGGTCTGCTCGCGGGTCTGGCCGTGGCGTCCGGCATCAACGCGCTGTTCAAGGCGATCCAGGTCGACATCCCGCACAGCGGTCTGGTGCTCGCGCCGCGGACCATCGTCATCGCGCTCAGCGTGGGCATCGTCGTCACCCTCTTGTCGGCGGTGATCCCGGCCTGGCGCGCCACGCGCGTGCCGCCCATGGCGGCGCTTCAGGAAGGCGCGGCGCTGCCGCCCTCGCGCTTCGCCCGCTTCACGCCGTACTTCGCGGTGGCGTTCGCCGTGCTCGGCGCGGTGGGGATCGTCGCCGGCATGTACGGGCCGGGCACCACCACGACGCGCCTCGGCACCGTCGCCCTGGGGGCCGTCATCGTGTTCGTGGCGGTCGCCATGGTCAGCAAGTACTTCGTGCGGCCCGTGGCGCGGGGCCTCGGCTGGCCTCTCCAGAAGCTCTCGCCGGTGAGCGGCCGGCTGGCCCGCGACAACAGCGGCCGCAATCCCGCCCGCACCGCGGCCACGGCCTCCGCCCTGATGATCGGCCTGGGCGTGGTCGTGTTCGTGGCCGTGTTCGCCCAGGGGTTGAAGAGCTCGTTCGTCGACAGCTTCGACGCCACGGTGCGTGCCCAGTACATCGTGAGCGGCAGCAACTTCATGCCGATCCCCAACGATGCCCTGACCAGGGCGCAGAGCGTGCCCGACGTGCAGAACGCCGCCGGCATCAGCATGCAGCAGGTGCAGGTGGACAAGAAGATGTCCGCCGTGGTGGGTCTCGACCCGTACGCGTTCGCGCGGGTGTGGCACTTTGACTGGATCGACGGCAACGACAAGCTCCTCACGCAGCTCGGCCAGGACAACGCCGTCGTCGAGCAGCAGACCGCGTCGAGCCTCGGCCTGAAGGTGGGGAAGAAGTTCACGGCGGTGAGCGCCGACGGCAACAAGGCGACGTTCAAGATGATCGGCGAGTACCGCGATCCCATGATGCTCAACGGCATCGTGCTGAGCGACAGCGGCATCAGGACGCTGGCGCCCAAGCCTCAGCTGTTCATGGTGTTCGCCGCGGCCAACCCCGGCGCGGACCAGCAGCGGACGCTGAGGGACCTCAAGGCGTCCCTCGCCGACCTGCCCACCGCCAAGGTGCAGACCTCGGAGGAGTACAAGGCCACGACGGTCAGCATGGTCAACCAGCTGTTGAACCTGTTGTACGGGCTCCTGGCAATGAGCGTCCTCATCTCGCTCTTCGGCATCGTGAACACCCTGGTGCTGGCGGTGTACGAGCGCACCCGCGAGATCGGTCTCAGCAGGGCGATCGGCATGTCGCGCCGTCAGGTGCGTGCGACGGTGCGCTACGAGAGCGTCATCACGTCGGTCATCGGCGGCCTGATGGGCATCGTCGTGGGCGTCGTGTTCGCCTGGGTCGTGACCACGAAGTTCGCCGGGCAGGGGATCACCTTCTCCATCCCCGGCGGCCAGCTGGTCATCTTCCTGGTGGTGGCGATGATCGTCGGCGTGCTGGCCGCGATCCTCCCCGCCCGGCGGGCGGCGCGCATCGACATCCTTCAGGCGATCCAGTACGAGTGACCGGTGAGGGGCGGGCGGCGCGCCGCAGGCGCGCCGCCCGCCCCTCTGCATACTGTTTCACTCCGCTCGCATGCGAGGCCCCTTCGAATCACGACGTGAAGCCGATGGGTGAGCGGCGGACGTGTCGTTTTGCGCCGCCGCCGCTCATCCGTGTACCATGTGCCGACCGAAGGGCCGAGGGTGCGAGGGGGAGCGCGTGATCACGTACGTCGTCATCGCCAACACGTCCAGCCCAGAGACGGCCGGCTACGTCCCAGTGCCTGCCGCCATCACCATCCTCGCGTCGCTCGTCATCATGCCGCTGGTGAGCCTGGTGTCGCCGGCGCCGGCCGCGGACGTCGTGGCGCAGGCGTTCGGGGAGTGCGGCGCCGGCACGATGCCGCGCAGCGCCGCCGCTTTGGGCGACGCCGTCGCCGAAGGCGAGCCGGCGTGACGAGTGGCATGAGCATGATCTTCCACCGGCCGAGGATCGAGTGATGGCGACCGCCGTCCCCGGACACTTCGAACAGGGGCCGATCCGACCTCCCAGCGAGGCGCACAGCCTGCTGGTGCGCGTCATCCGCAACTGCACGTGGAACCGCTGCACGTTCTGCCCCGTGTACAAGGGCACCACGTCGAGCCTGCGGCCCTTGGACGACGTGCTCGCCGACGTGGACGCGATGGCGGCCGCGGCAGAGGTGCTGCGCCTGCGCGGCATCGCCGCGGTGCACGAGGGGCTGGTGCCGCGCGAGGCCTACCAGGTGGCGCTGTTCCTGCAGGACGGGGCGCGGCACGTGTTCCTGCAGGACGCCGACCCCTGCGCCGTCAGACCGGATCGCCTGGCGGCGGTGATGCGGCGGGTCGGGGAGCGCTTCCCGACGGTGGACCGCATCACGACCTACGGGCGGGCGAGCACGCTGGCCCGGCGCCGGCCCGAGCAGCTGCAGCTGCTCAGGGACGCCGGGCTCACTCGCGTGCATCTCGGCCTCGAGTCGGGCGCCGACGAGGTGCTCATGGCGATCGACAAGGGCTGCACCAGCGGCGACCTCGTCGACGCCGGCCGCAAGGTGCTCCAGGCCGGCATCCAGCTGTGCTTCTACCTGATGCCGGGGCTGGGCGGGCGCGAGGCGGCCGCCGCGCACGTCGCGGGCTCTGCCCGCGTGCTCCGCGAGGTGGCCGCGGCCGCGCCCGCCGCGGACCCGCTCGTCGTACGCCTGCGCACCGCGGCCGTCGTGCCCGGCACTCCGCTGGCGGAGCGGCAGGCGGCGGGCGAGTTCACGCTGCCCGACGACGTGCAGGTAGCGCAGGAGCTGCGCGATCTGCTCGGGCAGCTCGGCGACGCCCGCCTCGAGCTCCGCTCGGATCACGCCCTTAACCTGCTGCCCGGCCTGGAAGGCTCGCTGCCGCGCGACCGCGAGCGGCTCATCGCCATGCTCGACGCCTTCCTGGCGCTGCCTCGCGAGGAACAGGCGCGATACGCCGTCGGCGCTCGCCTGGGCATCTTCCGGCGCCTCGAGGACCGCGACGACGCGCAGCGGCGCGCCATGCTCGAGGCACAGTTCGAGGGCTACGAGGAGCCGTCGCCCGACGAACTGCTGCGGGCGGCTACGGCCCTGCGCGCGCGGTTCCTCTAGCGCCCCGCCTCTTCCGGCTGCCCGATGTCGCCGGTGAGATACCGCTGCACCGTCGGCCCCACGGCCACCACGAGCTCGTCGATCGACGCCGACGCCAGCGGCTCCAGCCGGCTGACGTAGCGCATCATGCCGAGCCCGATGAACTGCGAGCCGACGAGGGTCGCGCGCAACCGCGCGTCGGGGACGCCGAGCAGCTCGGTGATCGGCCCGAACACCTGACGCACGAGCAGGTCGCGGATCATCTCCATGGCCGCCTCGTTGGTCATCGCGGAGCGCAGCATCGCCATGAGCCGCACGCGCGTCTCGGGCGGCTCCCAGGCCTCGAGGAAGGTGCGGACGACGGTGCTGCCCAGCTGATCGCGTCCCGCCGCCAGGCCGCGGGCGAAGACCTCACCGGGCTGTATCGGCAGCTCCAGGGCGGCCACGAACAGCTCCTCCTTGGAGCCGAAGTAGTGGAGCACGAGTGCGGGGTCGACGTCGGCTTCCGCCGCGATGCCGCGGATGGAGGTGCGGTCGTAGCCGAGCGCCGCGAAGGCGGCGCGGGCCGCCTCGAGGATCGTCTCCCGCGTGTTGCCGTCGCCGGGGCGGCGGCCGGCGCGGCGCACGCGCTCGCGCACGCGACGCGCGTGACCGCGCGCCGTGCCGCCGCTTCTCCGTGCGGTGGCCGGCCATCATTCGATGAGCGAGGCGCCGGCCTCGGCCGCCTCGGCCTGCGCCGCCGCATCCACGTCGACGGCCACGCCGGCTTGCTCCGCCTCGAGCCGGTCGGCGCGGCTCATCTCGTGGTGACCTTCGTGCTCGCCCAGCCGGCGGCCCGTCATGAGGGCAGGCGCGATGGCCAGCAGTGCGGCGAGGGCGGCGGCGTAGAACGGCCACGTGAAGGCGGCGGCCACGTTGTCGCGGAAGATCTGCGTGACAGCTTGCCGCAGCTGCGTCTGCTGTCGCGCCTGCTCCGACCCGGCCGGCGCCTGCGGCGCGCCCTTGAGCGGGTCCTGCAGGCCCGGGCCGCCCTGCCCGCCCGTTGCGCTCGCCGCGGCCTTGACGATGCCGGCGTCGATCAGCGCCTTGGCCGGCGCCGGCAGCTGCGTCTGCTGGTCCACGTACTTCACGGCGTCGGCGGCGCCCGTCTTCACGCCCGTCACGATGGTGTGCGAGAAGATGGCGACGACGATGGCCAGGCCCACGCTGAAGCCCACCTGGCGCAGCGTGTTGAGCGCGCCCGAGCCCACGCCGGCGACCTGCGGCGGCAGCGATCCCATGGCCGCCGCCGACAAGGTCGGCATGCTGAAGCCGATGCCGGCGCCCAGGAAGATGACGCGCCAGGTCGCGTCCCACACCGTCGACTCGCCGTTGAGCTGCGCCAGCAGCACGAGCCCGACGAAGAAGAACAGCGGCGCCGATGGCCGCCGGGATGCGCGGACCGATGCGGTCCACGAGGCGGCCGACGTTGGGCGCGACGATGAGGCCCGTCAGCGGCATCGGCGTGATCGCGATGGCCGCCTTCAGCTCGCTGTAGCCGAGCACGTTCACGAGGAAGAGCACGAGCAGGAACATGGAGCCGCCAAGCGCCGCGCCGATGAAGAACATCGCCGTGTTGGCGGCCGTGAACGAGCGGATGCGCAGCAGCCTGAAGTCGAACATCGGCGACGGCGTGCGCTGCTCCCACCACACGAACAGCGGGTAGCTCGCGACGGCCACGGCGAACAGGCCGAGGATGGCTGCCGAGGTCCAGCCCCACTCGTTGCCCTGGATGAGGGCGAGCACCAGCGCGAAGAGGCCGACGGCCGAGATGAGGATGCCGGGGATGTCGATGCCTTGCGCGTCCCGGTTGGGGCGTCGTTCGGGGATGACGTAGAGGGCCAGGACCAGGGCGACGATGCCCACGGGCACGTTGACGAAGAAGATCCAGTGCCAGGAGAGGTACTCGATGAGGAGGCCGCCGAGGGTGGGGCCGACGGCCGCGGCCACCGAGCCGAGGGCACCCCAGAGGCCGACGGCCATGCCGTGCTGGCGTCGCGGGAACGCGGCCAGGAGGATGGCCAGGGAGATCGGGGCCAGCGCGGCGCCGCCGACGCCCTGGCCGACGCGGAAGACTATGAGCCACTCGATGTTGGGCGCGATGCCGCAGAGCAGCGAGAACAGCGTGAACACGAGGAGGCCGAACCAGACGAAGACGCGCTTCTGCCCGAACTTGTCGGAGATCCGGCCCATGCACAGGAAGAGGACCGCCAGCGCCAGGCTGTAGGCGTTGATCACCCACGAGACCTTGCTGACACTGGCGCCGAGGTCCTCGATGATCGCCGGTATGGCGATGTTGACGATGGTGACGTCCAGCAGCGCCATGAACATGCCGAGAGCTCACCGCGGCGAGGATCCACCACTTGCGAGGATTGCCCTGGTCGAGTGCTGCCATCCCGGCAGAGGGGCCGGCCCCGGCGGCGGGCATCATGTCGCTCGTTTCCATTCCTTTCACGCTCCTGGGTCGTCGAGAGAACTCAACGTGCGTTGAGTTCTACACCTGTTGAATTCTTGCGTCAACTGTCGGTGGGTCGAGCACCGCGCGGACGCGGCTGCGCGAGCGCCGCGGCCGAGGACGCGTCCTGGAGCTTCCGTCCTGTCCGTACCAAGAATGTAAACGGTACGCGTCTTGAGCGCGCGGCGACCCTCTGATACTGTCCAAGTCCTGCGCTGGGAGCTTGAGCGAGCCGCCCGGCGCTCGCGCGCGAGAGCTCGAGCCAGCCCTCCGCGCGCGTCTCATACGCGCCGCCGTGGTCTATGGGGGGCGGCGCGCACCAGCGAGGAGGCGTTCTGAGCGCTCACGCGAGACGCCCGCTCCTGACCATCATGTCTGTCTGCCTGCTCGTGTCGGCCCTGGCGGCCTTGACAGCGGCTGCCCCCGCGCGCGCCGGCGAACTGCAGCGCGACCGCCGGACGGCGCGCGCGCTGGCCGGCCAGATCGGCGCGCTGGACGCGCGTATCGAGCAGGCGGTGCGAGCCTACGGCCAGGCCACCGGCGCGCCTGGATGTGGTGCGCGCCGAGATCCGCGACAACGAACGGGCGCGGCGCGTCGCTCGACTCGAGCTGGACGTCGCGCGCAGCGCGTTGATGCGCCGCGCCGTGGCTCTCTACAAGCACGGCGACGTCACGGCGCTGGACGCGCTGTTCTCCGCGGCGGACTTCCAGCAGCTCGTCGATCAGCTGTCGCTCGTGAAACGCGTGAACCAGAGCGACAGGAACGTGTTGCGCGCCGTCGTCAGCTCGCAGCGCGAGCTGCGGCGGCGCAGCACGCTGCTCGCCGCCGACGAGCGCACCGCGCAGCGGCTTGTGCGGCAGCGCAGCAGTGAGATCGAACGCATCCGGCAGGAGCTGAAGCAGCGCAAGCAGCTGCTCGCCGGCGTCAAGGCGGACATCGCGCGGCTCGCGGCCAGACAGGTCAAGGCCGACCCGTCGCCGCAGCCCACGGTCGAGCCGCCGGCCTCCGGCGGCGACACGGGTGGTCAGGGAGCTTGGTGGCGACTCATCAAGTCCGCGGCGGCGGGGCAGGACGTCAGCGCCCGCGGCATGTATCGCCTCATGATGATCGAGTCCGGCGGCTCGGCCGCGGCAGTCGGACCTGGCGGCTACCACGGCCTCTTCCAGTACGCCCTGGGCACGTGGAGGGGCTCGTGGAACCCGTACCGCGGCGCCGGCATCAACGACGGCGCCGCCCAGATCCGCGCCACGGCGCTCGCCATCCACCTGGGCTACGGCCCCAAATGGTGGGGCTCCTCGTACGGCTGGGCGTTCGGCAGCTGAGCGCACACCGCGACTCGTCCAGACCGGGCTTGGCGGCCCGTACCGATCAGCATCCGAACGCTTCCGCACAACGTCCCTCATGCCTTCGGATGGATGGGGAACTCAAGACTTGACGGCACCGGGAAT
>CAVPQD010000004.1:0-26792 GCA_963707335.1 uncultured Thermoleophilia bacterium
GGTGAGTGCAACAGGTCTGCGCTGATTCGTCATGGCGCGAACTCGTTCACACCAGCGGACTCCAAAAGCGCTTGGGAAGTATACCCGCTGATGAACGAGTGTCAACCTGCCGTTTCAAGGGCGGCGATGACGCCCTGCAGGGTGGCCGACTTGCCCGCCTTGAGGCGGCGGCCGGCAAGCTGGGCGGCGGGGACGGCGAGCGTCGTGACGGGCTCGCCGTCGAGCGACACGCCGCCCTGCTGGATGCGCCGCCGCCACTCCGAGCGGGTCTGCCCGAACCAGCGTTCCATGACCTTGGGCAGGAAGACGTCCTGGCCTTCCAGGTCGTCCGTCTGGAGTGTCAGCTGCCGCAGATCGGCGCCGGCCTCGTGGCGACGGAACACCCGGTCGAAGTGCTCTTCCGCCGCGGCGGCGGCCGCGGCGCCGTGCAGCCGCGCGATGATCTCGCGCGCCAGACGCGCCTTCACGTCGCGCGGGTTCGCGGCGGAGCTCTCGAGCGCCTGCTCCAGCCGCACCAGCTCGTCGGCGTGGTGCGGCGTGAGCAGGCGGAAGTACGGCATGATCACCGCGTCCGGGACGCTCATCACCTTGCCGTAGATGTCGCGCGCGTCCTCGGTGACGCCGATGTAGTTGCCCGTGCTCTTGCTCATCCGCTCGACGCCGTCCGTGCCGGGCAGGATGTCCAGGGTCATGACGGCCTGGGGCGGCTGCCCGAAGTACGACTGCAGGTCGCGGCCCATGAACAGGTTGAACTTCTGGTCGGTCCCGCCGAGCTCGATGTCGGCCTTCACGGCGACCGAGTCGTAGCCCTGGGCCAGGGGGTACAGCATCTCGAGCATCGAGATCGGCTGATGGGCCTCCCAGCGCTTCGCGAAGTCGTCGCGCTCGAGGATGCGCGCCACCGTCGTGGTGGCGGCGATCTCGAACAGCTGCTCCATGGTGAGCGGCGCCAGCCACTCGCTGTTGTGAGGCATCTCGAGCCTGGCGGGGTCGTCGTCGAGGATGAGCAGGGCCTGGTCCTGGTAGGTCTTCGCGTTGGCGTCGATGACGGCGCCGTCGAGGCGCGGCCGCGTCTTGCTGCGGCCGGAGGGGTCGCCGATCCGGGCCGTGTAGTCACCGATGATGAGCACTGCTGTGTGCCCCGCATCCTGGAACTGGCGGAGCTTGTTGAGCACCACCGTGTGACCCAGGTGGATGTCGGGAGCGGTAGGGTCGACGCCCAGCTTGACGCGGAGCGGCCGGCCCTCGCGCTGGGCGCCGGCGAGCTTCTCCTCGAGCGACCCCTCGGGGAGCACCTCGACCGCGCCGACGAGCAGGTCGTCGATGAGGCGGCGATCGGTCACGGCTGGACCTCCGGACGGGTGCAGGGCCGCCGGGGATGATACCACAGGGCGGTCCGCGGTCCGGGCGGAGAGGAGCGGGCCTACGGCTCAGGCCACGCCGCGGAAGATGTGGCCCGTGGTGGACCGCTCGCGGCCGGCGAAGGCGGCGAGCGCCGGCAGGCCCCCGGCGAGGAAGGCGGTGCGCTCCTCGGCGCTCATGTCCGCCTGCACCGCGAGGAAGGCCGAGACGCCGGCGGTGCGCAGTTCGTCGAGGGCGCCGGCGAGATTCGTGACGCGGGCGTTGGCGATGCGCGTGCCCCCCATCTCGACCTCCGCGGGGAACACGTAGCCCTTGACGTCCTCGAGCAGCAGGTCGACGTGGTCGGCGGAGCCGGGCGCCTCGTACAGCCCTTCCGCCCGGCCGAGCTGGTCGCGCGTGTGCAGCACCTGCTGGCGGCCGAAGGCCAGGACCTCGACCGCCGGCGGCGGGTCGAGGTCCTGGCGTCCGGCCGCCAGCCCCGCGATCTCCGGCAGCGACGCCTCCGGCGAGGCGACGACGGCCGCCGGGGCACTGCCGCCGAGGCCGGCGGCGACACGGGCGGCCCACGCGTTCAGCCCCTGCAGCGGATACTCGAGGATCACGGGCGCTCCCACCTCGGCGGCCGCCTGGAGTACGCCGAGATGGCGGCCGTACACGGCGTCCCAACGCAGCGCCAGGATCTCATCGAGCCAGCCCGCGTCGGCATCGAACAGCACCTCCGGCAGCCGCAGGCGGACCGGCAGTCCGCGCACCGCGAGGCGCTCACGGGCCGCAGCCACGAGGTCCACCGGGTCGGGCGTGTGGACGTCGAGGCACAGGGCCGTCACGCCGGCGGCCGGCGTCGCCTCCTCGCGCGCACGCACGACTAGGACGACGCCGGGCGACTCGAAACGACCCGAGGCGGCGGGCGCAGGGGGGCGGCGCGGAGCGCCCTCGACCGGCGCGACGACCCGACCGAGCCTGGCGCCGGCGGGCGGCCAGGCGGCGCTCGTCGAGCGCCGCCACGGCCCGCCGGCGCAGATCCTTGAGCTCGCTCACCGCAAGGAAGGCTGCGTCGGGCAGGTCGACCTCGAGCTCGGCGAGCGCGTACGGCGTGCCGCCCAGGGCGCCGAGGGCGTCACGCGCGCGGACTTCGTTCAGGGAAACGGTGCGCGCCGGCGCCAGTGCGCTCGCGGAGGCGACCGAGACGGGCTCGCCGGGCTCCTCGCCGTCGCCCAGCGACACGGTCAGGCGAAGCGGTCCCCCGACCACGCCGCTCAGTGTCATGCGCAGCGGCGCGGGCCGAAGGACGGTGCGTCCGGCGACGAGATCGCGGGCGAGCTCGTCGGTATCGGCGGCGGCGAGCCGGAAGAGCCGGTCCTTCACCGCGACGCGCTCCCGCACGCGCAGCGTGACCGACGCGTCGCCATCCCGCTCGACCCGAACCGGTTCGGACTGGCCCCACGGGGTGTACAGGTAGACGACATCACCGGCGACCAGCGGCCGCGAGAGCCGCACCCGCACCTCGCCGCGCCCTTCGTCGACGGCCGCCACCCGGCCCACCAGGACGCCGCGATGGCCGGAGCGGCCGCCGCTGCGCACCTCGTGATGGCGCCCGGCCAGGTGAGCGGTGGTGAAGCTGCGCGAGAAGTTCTGTTCCAGGCGCGCAAGCCACTCGGCCTGCACCGCGAAGCCTTCGGGATCCGCGAGCGCGGCGTCCAGGGCCTCGCGATAGACCGCGGTCGTGACGCCGACGTAGGCGGCGTCCTTCATGCGGCCTTCGATCTTGAGCGAGGACACGCCGGTGGCGATGAGCTGGGGCAGCACGTCGATGGCAGCCAGGTCGGAGGTGCTGAGGACGCGCGCAGGTGCCGCTGAGGCGGCGGCCGTGTCGCCGGCGGCCGGCGATCCGGCACGCCGCAGGGCGTAGCGCATGCGGCACGCCTGGCTGCAGCGGCCGCGGTTGCCGCTGCGGCCGCCGACCATGCTGGCGAGCAGGCAGTCGCCGGAGTAGCCGTAGCAGAGGGCGCCGTGCACGAAGGCTTCGAGCTCGAGGTCGTGGCGGTCCAGGGCGCCGATCTCGTCGAGGCTCAGCTCCCTGGCCAGCACCGCCCGCGCGAAGCCAAGGTGCGCGAGCGCGGCCAGCTGCGCCGATGAGTGCGTGTTCAGCTGTGTGCTGGCGTGCAACGCGAGCGCAGGGTACTGCTCGCGGACCAGCGCGGCGAAGCCAAGGTCCGCGACGATGAGCGCGTCCAGGCCGGCCAGGTACGGCGCCTCCAGCGCCGCCAGGGCCGGCTCGATCTCGTCGTCCTTCAGGAGTGTGTTGAGCGCGAGGTAGGCGCGAGCCGCCCAGCGGTGCGCCGCCTCGACGGCCTCGACGGCGGCCTCACCGGCGAAGTTGCCGGCGAAGGCGCGCGCGCTGAAGCGCTCGAGGCCGAAGTAGACGGCGTCGGCGCCGGCGGCGAGGGCCGCGCGCAAGGAGCGGGTGTCCCCGGCCGGCGCGAGCAGCTCGACGGTCCGCGGCGGTCCAGTCATGGCCGCATGGTACATCGACGGACAAGAGGGGCGGGCGGCGCTGCGCGCCGCCCGCCCCCACGCTTCTGCCCCCAGGCTGTATCTACCGTCGCGGGAGCGCGCCCGGCTCCTCCTTGAGCACCTTGCCGCTCTCGTCGCGATGCACGCGGATGAGGCCGCTCGTGGCGATGGTCTGCACGCCGTGGCGCTCCAGCTCGTCCAGGAAGATGTTGATGCCCAGCGAGTCGCTGCTCATGTGGCCGGCGATGACGACGTGGACGTTGTTCTTGTCCGCCTCGTCGCGGAGCTCCTGGCCCATGTGCATCCCGACGATGGTACCGACGCCGGCGTCGGCCAGCTTCTCCATGACCTTCTTCGGACCCTCGGTGCCGCCGGTCATGTCGATCCAGATCTTGCCGGCCCGCGCCGTGGGGCTGCTCTTGCCCACGTACGGGCCGGCGCCCTTCTGCGCCGCGATGCGATACTCGGGGACCTCGAGCAGCGTCTTCTGCACGTCCTCGATGGTCTTGGGCTCGCGCTCGGCGAAGAGGTCCGTGAGGAACCTGACGACCATGTTGTCCGTGGGCGTGTGCGCCGAGAAGAACGGGATGTCCAGCAGCCGCGCCACGTCGATCGCCTGGTCGTAGTTGACCGGCATCATGCGCCGCTTGATCTCGTCCATGCGCTCGCCGATGAAGCGCTCGCCGGCCTGGATGGGCACACCGAACGTGGCCCAGATATCGGCCTGCACCTCCATCACGCTGTCCAGCTTGATGAGCCCCCAGCCTTCGGGGTGGTGCGTGTAGATGGCGTCGACCTTCGTGCCTCGTTCGCGCAGCCGGTCGGCCAGCAGCACTTCCGCCGGGTTCATGTCGATGCCGCCGAGCAGCGTCGTGACCTCGGTGTCCGGGTCGCCGACGTAGATGCGCGTGTCGCTGAACGGGTTGGTGAGGTCCTCGGGATCAGCCAGCGCTTTGAGATGGTCGGGAAGGCTCTCGTGGCGGCGCTTCGTGCGCTCCAGGAACTCGTCGATACCCGTGCGCCCGCGCGGATCGGCGTCGATGCCCATGCGCACGGCGGTCTCGTAGATCTGCTGCAGCTTCAAGGCGTTCCTTTCGGCATGATTGTCTTCGTAGCCCTCTATTCTTACCCACCCCGGCCGCGGCCCGCCATCCGAGCGTCGGAGCGAGTGAGTCGCGCCGCGATCGTCAGCGGGAGCGCGGCAGGCGGCGCGAGAGGAAGGCGCTGCCGGCGTCGACGAAGCGCCAGGGCTTGACGTCATCGCCCACGCCGATACGCGGCGTCGTGACGACGCGGGGGCCGTCGCCGGGCTCGCGGGCGAGGAACGCGAGCGGGGGTCGCCAGACCGGCAGCCCATTGTGCTCGCGGCCGATACCGAGCGCTTGAGCGAGCCGCGCCGGGCCGCTGCACAGCAGGCGCGGCTCGCTCAGACCGCGGCGCTCGATCATGCGCTCGAGCCCCTGACGGGGCTCGAGCGCCCGCAGCAGCACCCCGGCGGCGACACCCTCCCCTTCGCACGCCACGTTGCTGCAGAAGTGCATGCCGTAGGTGAAGTAGACGTACAGGTGGCCGGGCGGGCCGAAGAGCACGGCGTTGCGCGCCGTGCGGCCGCGGTAGCCGTGGCAGGGTGGGTCGTCCTGGCGGTAGGCCTCCGTCTCCACGATGCGCCCGCCGGCGCCGGCGAACAGGAAGGTGCAGCCGATCAGGTCGCGCGCGACGTCCAGGGCCGAGCGGTCGAAGAAGGACTGGGGCAGCTGGTGGGCGGTCACGCCGCTAGTCTAGCCGACGCGCCCGGCGTAGAGTGGCGGCGATCGACCCGCCCGACCATGCGCACCTTCGCCGACAGACTCGCTCGCCACGGCTACCTGCTGGCCATCGCGGCCATCGCGGTGTCGACCGCCGTCTTCCTGCCCGGCCGCGACTACTTCGCCAAGGGCCAGTGGGCGCTCTTCTACCTGCTCATCATCCTCGCTGGTGGCCAGCGCCTCCGGCGCCGGCCCGGGCATCCTTGCCGCGGTCCTTGCGTTCTTCGCCTGGAACTTCTTCTTCCTGCCGCCCTACCACACCCTGGAGATCCGCGACCCCAAGGACTGGCTCTCGCTCGTCGCGTTCCTCGTCGTCGGCGTGATCGTCGGTCTGCAGGCCGGCCGCATGCGCGAACGCGAGGCGCGCGCCGTGGCGCGCGAGCACGAGACAGCGGCGTTGAACCGCTTGAGCGCCGAGCTCGCCTCGCAGACGTCGACCAGCCTCATGGCCGAGCGCTTCCTCGCCGAGAGCGTCGCGCTGCTGGGCGCGCCATCCGCGACGCTGTTCGTGGCCGCGGAGACGAGGGCTCGAGGCCTTCTGCACCTCCCCGCCGTGTGAGGCCACGGACCCGGCCGTGGCCAGGAGGGCGAGCGAAGCCTATGCCGACGACGAGGGGGCCCGCACCGCGCAGGGAGGCGCAGCGCGCGGTCACGGCGGCCGGTGATGGGGGCCTCTACGTGCCGGTGCGCAGCCCTTCCGGCGTGAGCGGCGTGCTCACGGTCGCCGCGCGGCCCGAGCGGCCCCGCCTACTCACCCGACGACTCGCGTCTGGCCGCATCGCTCGCGAACCTCGTGGGCGTGTTCCTCGAGCGGCAGCGCCTGGCGGCCGAGG
The DNA here is from genome assembly GCA_963707335.1 of uncultured Thermoleophilia bacterium. Lineage (GTDB taxonomy): Bacteria > Actinomycetota > Thermoleophilia > UBA2241 > UBA2241 > CAIXSE01. Next base: position 6,515 of record CAVPQD010000004.1, read on the forward strand.
CGACGCGCGTGGCGGCGGAGCGCGAGGCGGACCAGCTCAAGTCGAGCCTGCTCTCGTCGGTGTCTCACGAGCTCAAGACGCCGCTGGCCGCGCTCACCGCCACCGTCAGCAACCTGCTGGAGAGCGACGTCGACTGGGACGAGCAGAGCGTGCGCGACGAGCTGCGCGCGATCGTCGGCGACGTCGCGCGCCTCAACAACAGCATCGGCGCCCTGCTCGATCTGTCGAGACTGGAGGCCAGGGCCTGGGAGCCGCGACGCGAGACCTACGACCTGACGGACATCATCGAGTCCGGCATCGACGCGCTTCCCGCCCACGAGCGCGCGCGCATCACCGTGGACCTGCCCGACGCTCCGCTGCAGGTGGACGTGGACTTCGCGCAGTGGACGCGCGTGCTCCAGAGCCTGCTCGAGAACGCGGTGCTGTATGCCGGACCAGACAGCCCGATCACGGTCGCGGCGAGGCACGCAGGTGCGGGGCACCCGGATGTGGGTGGAGGATGAAGGTCCGGGCATCCCCGACGACGAACACGACGCGGTGTTCGAGAAGTTCTACCGCGGCCGCGGGACCGGCGCGAAGGTCGCCGTCCGGCACCGGTCTGGGCCTGGCGATCGCCCGGGAGATCGTGCGCGCGCACGGCGGGCGATACGAGTCGAGGACGTCGTCGCCGCACGGCGCCCGGTTCGTGATCACGCTGCCCACCCGGGAAGACTGAGCAGGGAGGAAGGATCCAGAGTGAGCATCCCCGAGCGACCGACGCACATCCTCGTCGTGGACGACGAGGAACAGATCAGGCGGGCGCTGACGTCGATCCTCCGCTCGCGCGGCTACGTGCTCGACATGGCGACGACCGGCCAGGAGGCGCTGCTGCACGCCATCGACTACCCGCCGGACCTCGTGGTGCTCGACCTGGGCCTGCCGGACATGAGCGGCATCGAGGTCTGCAGGGAGCTGCGCACCTGGATGAGCGCGCCGATCCTCATCCTCTCCGTGCGCGCCAACGAGGCGGACAAGATCGACGCGCTCGACGAGGGCGCCGACGACTATCTCACCAAGCCGTTCTCGGCCGGCGAGCTCCTGGCGCGGATCCGGGCGCTGCTGCGCCGCGCCGCCGCGCTCACGTCGCCGCCTCCGGTCGTATCGCGTCGGCGACCTGGCCGTGGACGTGGCGCGCCGCCATGTCACGCTGGGAGACGCGGAGATCGCCCTCACGCCGACCGAGTTCGACATCCTCGCCTTCCTGGCGCGCAACGCCGGCCTGGTCGTGACGCAGAAGATGATCCTGGAGCAGGTCTGGGGCCCGGAGTGGGTGGAGGACGCCCAGACGCTGCGCGTGCACGTGAGCAATCTGCGCAAGAAGATCGAGCCCACACAGGGTGGGCCGCGCTATATCATCACCGAGCCCGGCGTGGGCTTCCGCCTCTCGTCGCCGGACGAGACGCACTCCTGAGCACGACGCGCTTCACGAACTCTTTATGCCGGCGCCCGGTCCGTTCACGACCTCTTTAGAGGCGCCCGGGTAGCTTCCCTGAGTAGCGCGAACGCCGCGAACGTAGTGGCGCGCCGTCAAGGGAGGTCGTGATGCTGCTGGTGCTGGAGGAGATCGGGATCGAGGTCCTGATGATCGTCGCGGTGCTGACCGCGGCGGCATGCCTGGGCTACCTGCTCCTGCTCACCGTGCTCGAACAGGTCTACCTGGCGCGCCTGCGTCGCAGCCGCGCAGTCGCATCGTCTACGACCGTCGTCCGCAATCAGGATGACGGACGCCGCCGCGCTCCCGCGGTCTGGCGCCAGAAGCGCGCCTGACCCGCGCCGACACTCCCACCACCCTGATGGGCGACATCGCTTACATCGCGCTCGTCCTCGTCTTCTTCGCCGCAGCTTTCGCCTATGCGCGGATAGCGCCGCGTCTCTAGGACCCGCGCGATGAGCGCGACGGACATCGTCCTTCTGATCATCGCCGCCGGCCTGGCCGTGTATCTGCTGTACGCCCTCCTGCGGCCCGAGAAGTTCTGACACTCATGGCCTGGGAGATCCTGCAGATCGTCATCCTCCTCGTGCTGGTGGTGCTCGTCACCAAGCCGCTGGGCCTCTACATGGCGCACGTGTTCAAGGGGGAACGCACCTTCCTCGACCCGGTGGCGCGACCCGTCGAGAGGTTCGTCTACCGCCTCTGCGGCGTGGACGAGAAGCGCGAGATGGGCGTGTGGGGCTACGACGTCCGCGTTCCTCGTCTTCAACCTCGCCGTCCTGCTGTTCCTGTACGTCATCCTCCGCCTCCAGGGCCACCTGCCGCTCAACCCCGCTGCACGTCCCCGACATGGACTCGTGGGTCGCGTTCAACACGGCCGTGAGCTTCGCCACCAACACCAACTGGCAGGTCTACGTCCCGGAGACGCCGGTCAGCTACCTGACGCAGATGCTCGGTCTCGCCCGCGAGAACTTCGTCTCGGCCGCCGTCGGCATCGCCGTCGCGGTGGCCTTCATCCGCGGGCTCACGCGGCACTCGACGCGCGAGCTCGGCAACTTCTGGGTCGACCTGACGCGCAGCATCATCTGGATCCTGCTGCCCATCTCGATCATCGGCGGTCTGTTCCTGGTGTCGCAGGGTGTCGTGCAGAACCTGGACGCGCCCGCACGAGGCCGTGACCGTCGAGGGCGTGCACGCAGACGATCGCCCAGGGCCCGTTCGCCTCGCAGGAGATCATCAAGGAGCTCGGCACGAACGGCGGCGGATCGTACAACGCCAACTCGGCGCATCCGTACGAGAATCCGACGCCGCTCACCAACCTCGTCGAGATGCTGGCCATCCTCGCCATCCCGGCCGGCCTCACCTACACGTTCGGACGGTTCGCCGGCAACCAGCGACAGGGATGGGCGCTGTTCGCGGCCGCGAGCGTGCTGCTGATCATGAGCGTCTCGGTCATGTACTGGAGCGAGCAGTCGGGCAACCCGATCCTGACGCAGCAGGGTGCCGATCAGACGTTGACGTCGACGCAGTCCGGCGGCAACCAGGAGGGCAAGGAGGTGCGGTTCGGCATCGCCAACTCAGTGCTCTGGGCGACGGTCACGACCGACACGTCCATGCGGCGCCGTCAACGCCGCGCACGACAGCCTGACGCCCCTGGCCGGCGGCATGGCGATGCTCAACATCGCGCTCGGTGAGGTCGTCTTCGGCGGCGTCGGCGTCGGCCTGATGGGCCTGCTGGTCATGGCGATCCTCGCCGTGTTCATCGCCGGCCTCATGGTCGGCCGAACGCCCGAGTACCTCGGCAAGAAGATCGAGGGCCGGGAGATGAAGCTGGCCGTGCTGGCCGTGCTCTACTTCTGCGTCACGGCGCTCGGCGTCTCGGCCATCGCCGCCGTCGTGCCCGCCGGGAACGAAGCCGTCGCGAACAGCGGGCCGCACGGTCTGTCCGAGATGCTCTACGCAGCCTTCTCGCAGACCGGCAACAACGGCAGCGCCTTCGCCGGCATCACGGTGAGCGGCAAGTTCTGGTCTACGATCGGCGGCTTCGCCATGCTCTGGGGACGCTTCTTCTTCATCATCCCCTGCCTGGCCCTCGCGAGCTCGCTTGCCGCCAAGAAGACGGTCCCCGAGTCAAGCGGCACCTTCCCCACCACGGGCGGCATCTTCGTCGTCCTGCTGGTCGGCGTCATCCTCATCGTCGGGGCCCTCACGTACTTCCCGGCGCTGGCGCTCGGGCCGATCGTCGAACACCTGCTGATGCAGGCCGGGCACGTCTTCTAGAGGTCACGCAATGGCCCTCGAGACAGATCAGCAGACCATGCCGCCCGAGACCACCCCCGGCGAGCCGCGAAGCAAGCGGCGCCAAGTCTCGATGCGCGAGCTCATCTGGCCCGCCATCGGCCGCTCCTTCCTGAAGCTCGATCCCCGCGACGTCGCCCACAACCCGGTCATGTTCGTCGTCGAGGTCGGCAGCGTGATCACGACGGTGGCCTTCATCGACGGCCTCGTGAAAGGTGGTCCGATCTTCTTCGTCGGCGCCGTCTCGGCGTGGCTGTGGTTCACCGTGCTCTTCGCCAACTTCGCGACGGCGATGGCGGAGGGCCGGGGCAAGGCCCAAGCCGCGGCCCTCCGCCGCACGCGCACCGAGACGATGGCCAACCTGGTCGTCGACGGCCAGGTCACGCAGGTGCCCAGCGGCCGGCTCCGCCGCGGCGACGTCGTCGTCGTGGCCGCCGGCGAGGTCATCCCCGGCGACGGCGAGGTGATCGACGGGATCGCGTCGGTCGACGAGTCGGCGATCACCGGCGAGTCCGCTCCGGTCATCAGGGAGAGCGGCGGCGACCGCAGCGCCGTCACCGGCGGGACGCGCGTCCTTTCAGACCGCATCACGGTCGAGATCACCTCGGACCCCGGCGAGACGTTCCTCGACCGCATGATCGCGCTCGTCGAGGGCGCGGAGCGCCAGAAGACGCCCAACGAGATCGCCCTCAACATCCTGCTCGCCGGGCTCACGATCATCTTCCTCATAGTGATCGTGACACTGCAGCCGTACGCCATCTACAGCGGCGCTCCGGTCACGGCGACGGTGCTCATCGCGCTGCTGGTCTGCCTCATCCCGACCACGATCGGCGGGCTGCTGTCGGCGATCGGCATCGCCGGCATGGACAGGCTCGTGCGGCACAACGTACTGGCCATGTCGGGCCGCGCCGTCGAGGCGGCCGGCGACGTCGACACGCTGCTGCTCGACAAGACCGGCACCATCACGCTCGGCAACCGGCAGGCGACGGCGTTCATCCCGATGCCGGGCGTGACGGATGCGGAGCTGGCCGACGCGGCGCAGCTCGCCTCCCTCGCCGACGAGACCCCCGAGGGGCGCTCAGTGGTCGTGCTCGCCAAGCAGTTCGGCATCCGCGGCCGTCACATCGACCCGGAGCAGGCGGCGTTCGTTGAGTTCTCCGCGCAGACTCGCATGAGCGGCATCGACCTCGACGGTCACGCCATCCGCAAAGGAGCGGGAGACGCCATCATCGCCTGGATCCGCAGTCGCGGCGGGGACGTGCCCTCAGAGCTCGAGATGACGATGAGGCAGATCTCGAACGAGGGAGGTACACCGCTGGCCGTGGCGAGCGACGAGCGTGCCCTCGGCGTCATCCACCTCAAGGACATCGTCAAGGGCGGCATCTCAGAGCGCTTCGATGAGCTCCGGGCCATGGGCATCCGGACGGTCATGATCACGGGCGACAACCCGCTGACGGCAGCCGTCATCGCTCAGGAGGCGGGCGTCGACGACTTCCTCGCCGAGGCCACGCCAGAGGCGAAGATGGAGCTCATCAGGAGCGAGCAGCAGCAAGGCAAGCTCGTCGCCATGACGGGTGACGGCACGAACGACGCGCCGGCTTTGGCTCAGGCCGACGTCGGCGTGGCGATGAACACCGGTACCACGGCGGCCAAAGAGGCCGGCAACATGGTCGACCTCGACTCCAACCCCACGAAGCTCATCGAGATCGTGGAGATCGGCAAGCAGCTCCTGATCACGAGGGGCGCCCTGACGACCTTCAGCATCGCCAACGACGTCGCCAAGTACTTCGCCATCATCCCGGCCATGTTCATGGTCGCCTTCCCACAGCTCGAGACCCTCAATGTGATGCGGCTGCATTCGCCCAACAGCGCTGTGCTCTCGGCGGTCATTTTCAACGCGGTGATCATCGTGATGCTGATCCCGCTCGCCCTGAAGGGCGTGAAGTACCGCCCGCTGGGGGCGGCGGCCCTCCTGCGCCACAACCTGCTCGTCTATGGGCTCGGCGGCATCGTGGCGCCGTTCGTCGGGATCAAGATCATCGACCTTATCCTCGTCGCTCTTAACCTGGCGTCCTAGGAGTAATCCGCATGCGTATGGTCGGCACAGCAATCCGGATGATGATCGTCACGGCGGTCATCCTGGGAATCATCTATCCGCTCGTCATGACCGGTGCAGCCCAGGTGCTCTTCCCCGGCCGCGCCGACGGCAGCCTCGTCAAGGAGAACGGTCGCGTGATCGGCTCGTCGCTCATCGCCCAGGACTTCACCGGCGCCGGCTACTTCCATCCGCGCCCATCGGCAGCCGGCGACGGGTACGACGCCATGGCGTCGGCCTTCTCGAACCTCGGCCCGACCAGCAAGGACCTCAGGGACCGGGTGCGGGCCGACGTCCTCGCGGCCGCGGATCGCGACCCGGGCCTGAAGCCCGGCCGGGTGCCCATCGACATGGTCACAACGTCGGCAAGCGGCCTCGACCCGCACATCACGCTCGCCAACGCCCGCGCCCAGGCGCCCCGTGTAGCGTCCGAGCGCGGCATGGAACTTTCCGAGGTGCTGGCGCTCGTCGATGCGAACACCTCCGGGCGGCAGTTCGGCATCCTCGGCGAGCCGCGCGTCAACGTCCTGGAGCTCAACCTCGCACTCGACCGCGCCGGAGGCAGGACGCAGGCGGGCCGCTGATGGCCGACGACGACCCGGCACGTGTCGAGGGCGGCGACCCGGCCCCGACGGCCGGGGAGCGCGTCGCCTTGGAGGCCGACGAAGAAGCGGCGCCGGAAGTCTACTCGCTGCGCACGCTGCGCAAGCGCGGCCATCTCAAGGTGTTCCTCGGCTACGCGCCCGGCGTCGGGAAGACCTACGCCATGCTCGCCGAGGCCCAGCGGCGCTGCTCACGCGGCGAGGACGTCGTCATCGGCTTCGTCGAGACCCACGGACGCAAGGAGACGGCCGAGCTCTGCGAGGGTCTCGAGCAGGTGCCGCTGAAGCACCTCGAGTACCGCGGCAAGCAGTTCGTCGAGCTCGACACGGCCGCCGTCATCGCGCGCAAGCCGGCCCTGGCGCTCGTCGACGAGCTCGCCCACACCAACATCCCCGGCACCACCCACGCCAAGCGCTGGCAGAGCGTGGAGGAGATCCTCGCGGCCGGCATCAGCGTGCTGACCACCGTCAACATCCAGCACGTCGAGAGCCTCAACGACACCGTGCATCAGATCACCGGCGTGCGCGTGCAGGAGACACTGCCCGACTTCGTGCTCGACCGCGCGGACGAGGTCGTGCTCATCGACCTCACGACGGACGCCCTGCTCAACCGCCTCAGGCGCGGCGTCGTCTACGACCTCGACACGGTCCCCGGCGCGCTCGCCAACTTCTTCAAACGAGGAAACCTCGTCGCGCTGCGCGAGCTCGCCCTCCGCAAGACGGCGGAGGAGGTAGACGACAGCCTCGAACGGTACATAGCGGCGCACGAGACCGAGCACCCCTGGGCCACCGAGGATCGCGTCGTCGTCTGCGTGCGCCCCAACGAGGTGGCTCCCAAGCTCGTGCGCCGCGGTCACCGGTTGGCGCGACGGTTCAAAGGGTCGTTCTGGGTGGTCCACGTGCGCACGGGCCAGCTTTCGCCCAGTCACAAGAAGGAGGTCCGCCGGCTCTTCGAGCTGGCCAACGAACTCGGCGGCCACGCCAAAGAGCTGAGCGGCGACTCGGTGGCCGACGAGATCCTCAGGTTCGCGCGCGAGAAGCGCGCGACGTTCATCGTCATGGGGCAATCGCGGCGTTCCCGCTGGAACGAGGTCGTGCGTGGCTCACCGATCACGCGCGTCATCCGGGAGCTCGACCACGTCGACGTGCTCGTGGTCGCCGATCCGAGCCAGGCGCCGGCGGAACCGGCCGGGCCGGGACCCGGCGACTCACGCCCGGCCTTAACGCGTTCTTCACAGCGCAGGGCGGCTAGTTAATGCCTTCTTTACGCCGCCGCCTCTAGCGTCACGAGCCGTTGTGCATTCGATCCAGCCGTCGCCGCAACACGACGGCGTGTCATGGAGGCGACGGTGTCCCCGAAGACAGACCCCGCTCCGCGCTGCGCTGCCCTGCGCCCTGCGCTATGCTGCTGCTCCAGTCCGGCTCACGGCGTCCGGCCGTTGCCGTGGTAGGTGCAGCATGCAGCCTGAGGCGAGCGCATGACCGAGACGACGGTCCAGAAGATCCACCGAGATCTGGGCGATCCCCGAAGATGAGGTGTACGATGCGCTGCGCACCGCTCCGAGCGGCCTCACCGAGGACGAGGCCTTCCGGCGCCTGAAGGAGTACGGCCACAACGTGCTCCCGGCGCACGTCAGGCGGCCGCTCTTCTACAAGTTCCTCGACCAGTTCACCACCCTCTTCGCCATCATGCTGGAAGTGGCCGCGGTCCTGGTTTTCATCGCGGCGATGCTGTCCACCGGCGCCAGCAGGCAGGACAACATCAACGTCACCATCGCGATCATCGGTGTGGTGCTGCTGAACGGCGTCATCGGCTTCTTCCAGGAGTACCGGGCCGAGAAGGCGACCGAGGCCCTGCAGAAGCTCGTTCCGGCCAACGCCAAGGTGGTACGGGACGGCGAAGTGACGATCGTGGCCGCTGCGGACCTCGTGCCCGGAGATGTCATGGTGCTGGAGGAGGGCGACAGCATCAGCGCCGACGCGCGCGTGGTCCGGCAGTACGAGATGTCGACCAACAACATCGCCCTCACCGGCGAGTCGGACGCCGTGCGCAAGACCGCCGACCCCATCCTCGAGGAGGAGCTGGCGGTCATCAACATGCCGAACCTCGTGTTCATGGGCACGAGCGTGGCGGCGGGCACCGGCCGGGCAGTGGTCTTCAGCACCGGCCTCCAGACCGAGTTCGGGCGCATCTTCTCGCTCACCGCCGGCGTCTCCGACGAGAAATCGCCGCTGCAGCGCGAGATCGACCGCATGGCACGCACCGTGTCCGTCATTGCACTCATCTGCGGTGTCGCGTTGTTCGTCATGGCTCTGCTCGTGTTTCAGTTCGGCGTCGTCGACGGGCTGCTCTTCGCGCTCGGGGTGATGGTGGCTCTCGTACCTGAGGGGATGCCGGCCACGCTCTCGGTGGCTCTGGCCATCGGCGTGCAGCGCATGGCCAAGCAGAACGCGCTCATCAAGAAGCTCTCAGCCGTAGAGACGCTCGGATCGACGAACGTCATCTGCACCGACAAGACCGGCACGCTTACGAAGGCCGAGATGACGGTCAAGACGCTGTACGTCGGCAATCAGGAGCTGGAGGTGACCGGCGCCGGCTACGAGCCGATCGGCGGCTTCGTGGTCGAAGGCGCCGAGCTGCCGAGGGATGAGGCGAGGCGCCGCCTGGAGCGCATCATGCGCGCCATGACGTTCTGCAACGACGCAAAAGTCCTGCCGCCCAGCGAGCAGGACGGTTGGCGTGTGATCGGCGACCCGACGGAGGGCTGCCTGCTGGTCGCCGCCCAGAAGGCCGACTTCGACCTGCAGGCGGAGCTCATCGAACGGCCCAAGATCTACGAGCTGCCGTTCGAGTCCGTCCGCAAACGCATGTCTGTCGTCCACGTGGATGGCGAAGGCCAGACGGCCTACGTGAAGGGCGCGCCGTCGGAAACGCTGTCCCGCTGCACGCGGGTGCGCCTGGACGGCGACGTGGTCGCCATGACCGCCGAGCTGCGGGAGCGCATCGCGCGCCAGAACGATGAGATGTCGCGGCAGGCCTTGCGCGTGCTGGCGGTGTGCGAACGCGACCTGCCAGCCGCGCTCACCGACTACGCGCCGGACACCGTTGAGACCGACCTCACGTTCCTCGGCCTTGTCGGCATGATCGACCCGCCGCGCCCCGAAGTGACGGAGGCCGTGGACCACGCGCTGGAGGCGGGCATCCGCATCATCATGGTGACCGGCGACTACGGCCTCACGGCGGAGGCGATCGCGCGCCGTATCGGCATCGTCCGCGGCGAACGCGACGTGCGCGTGATCACCGGTGTGGACCTGGAGTCGATGACGTCCGACGATCTGAAGGCGGAGCTGCAGCTCCCGCAGGACGTGATCTTCGCCCGGGTCGCGCCCGAGCACAAGATGCAGGTCGTCTCGGCGCTGAAGAGCATGGAGCAGATCGTCGCGGTCACGGGCGACGGGGTGAACGACGCCCCTGCCCTCAAGAGGGCCGATATCGGCGTCGCGATGGGCCTCACCGGCACCGACGTGTCGCGCGAGGCGGCCACCATGATCCTGCTCGACGACAGCTTCGCCAGCATCATCAAGGCGGTCGAGCAGGGCCGAGGCGTGTATGCCAACGTGAGGAAGATGGTCACCTACATCTTCTCTCACAACATGGCCCAGCTCTTCCCATTCATCTTCGCGGCGGCGACCGGTCTGGGCCTCGTCCCGTTGGGGGCCCTTCAGGTGCTGTCGATCGACCTGGGCTCCGATGTGCTTCCAGGGCTCGCGCTCGGCACTGAGCACCCCGAGCCCGGCGTGATGACCCGTGCCCCGCGCTCGCGTGCCGAGCGGCTCTTGAGCCCTGCGACTATCAGACGCTTCGTCTTCATCGGCGCGATCGAGTCGTTCTTCGCCATTTCCGGGTTCTTGTACGTCCTCCTGTCGAACGGCTGGACCTGGGGCGACTCGAGCTGGATGGACCCGTCGAACCCCAACTACCTGATCTACAGCGAGGCCATCACCATGACCCAAGCCGCGGTAGTCGCAGGCCAGGTGGCCAACGGCTTTGCCTGCCGCACCGAGCGCGAGTCACTCTTCAAGGTCGGCCTCTTCAGCAACAAGTTCTTGCTCCTCAGCGAGGTCTTCGCCGTCGGGCTCATGGCGGCGATCTCCTACGTGCCCTTCTTGCAGGACATCCTCAAGACAGCGCCGCTCACGCTCGCCGACTGGGGCTTCCTTGTCATCGCGGCCGTCACTTTGTTCTTCGCCGAGGAAGCGAGAAAATGGTTCCTGCGGCGGAAGGATGCGCGGGCCGCACAGATCGCAGTGACCGCTACCGGGAGGGAGTCAGCCTCATGAAGGTGATCATCGTCGGGTGCGGCAGGGTCGGGGCGTACACCGCCGCCGAGCTGGCTCGCGAAGGCCACGACGTCGTGGTCATCGACAAGGACCCCATGGCGTTCCGCCTGCTCCCCCACGGCTTCCGGGGGCGCACGCTGGAGGGCTACGCCTTCGAGCGCCCCGTGCTGGAGGAGGCCGGCATCGCCGAGGCGGACGCCCTCGTGGCCGCCACCTCCGGCGACAACACCAACGCGGTCACGGCGCGCATCGCCAAGGAGGTCTACCGCGTCCCCGACGTGGTCAGCCGCATCTACGACCCGCAGCGCGCCGAGATCTACCGCCGCTACGGCATCCAGACGTTCGCCCCCACCGCCTGGAGCTCGAGCAAGATCATCGAGTTCATCACCAGCCCGGAGCTGGCGAGGGAGCAGGCGTTCGGCAACGGCGAGGTCCAGATGATGGAGGCGTGGGTGCCCGAGCATCTGGTGGGCAAGCCGGTGAACGATCTCCGCATCCCGGGCGAGATCCGCGTCGCGCTCCTCGTGCGCATGGGGCGCGGCATGCTGCCCGTGTCCGGCACCACCTTCGAGAAGGACGACCAGGTGCACGTGCTGGTGCACACGTCCGCTGTGGGGAAGTTCCAGAAGATGATGGGGTGGAAGTGATGAGAGTCATCGTCGCCGGCGCAGGAACGCTCGGGCGCCGGGTCACGCGCTACGTCAGCAGGCAGCACAACGTCACGCTGATCGAGCAGGACCCGGCGCGCTACAGAGCCATGAAGGAGGAATTCGAAGGCTGGAAGGAAGTCGAGGTGCTGCTCGGCGACATCGACGAGCCCTCGGTGCTCCTGGAGGCCGGCGTCGACCGCGCCGACGTCTTCGTCGCCGCCACCGGTGACGACGAAGACAACCTCGTCGGCTGCCTGCTGGCCAAGAACGAGTACAAGGTGAAGAAGGTCATCGCCGCCGTCCGCAACCCGCGCAACCGCTGGCTCTACAACCGCAGCTGGGGCGTGGACGTGGCCCTGGACTCGGCGCAGATCGTCGCCCGCCTCATCGAGGAGGAGGCGACGCTGACCGACCTGGTGAAGCTGCTCGACCTCAAGGAGGGCGAGGTCACGATCACGTCCATCACGGCCACCGCCGACGGCAACCTGGCGGGCAAGAGCTTCCATGACCTGCGGATGCCGCCGAGCTGCTATCCGGCGGCGGTGCTCCGCGGCAGCGAGGTCATCATGCCGGGCCCGGACGTGAGGATCGCGGCCGGCGACATGCTGCTCGTCATCGCCGGTCCCGGCGGCGAGTGCAAGTTGGACGAGCTCACGTAGCGTGGATCGAGGGCGGGCCGGCGGACGAATGCCGATCGTCCGCTGGGAGCAGAGACGTCGACACTGGGGCCGGCGCCGGCGAAGCCCATCGGCCGCGCCGCAGGCGCCGGAGCGCGCGGGAGCGCTTGCGCACCAGCTGTCGCGCGCTAGACCTCTCGAAGATGGTCAAGGTAGCGCTTCATCCCGCGCGCTTTCTCGTCGTCGCCGACGATGACCAGGAAGGTGTCGTTCCCGGCGAGGGTGCCGACGACGTCCGTGTGATTGAGGTTGTCGACCTGCCGGGCCACCGTGGAGGCGGTGCCGATCTCGCAACGCACGACGACGATGTGCTTCGCCACGGCCACTGAGCGCGCGAAGTCTCGCAGGACGTGCTTGGCCGCTTGTTCCGGGTCCTTGGGCCGTTCGCGCGTGGAGAGCACGTACTTGGCCCTGCCAAGATGCGTGCGCACTTTCTGCAGGTCCAGCTCGCGGATGTCGCGCGACACCGTGGCCTGCGTGACCTCGCAGCCCAGCGAGCTGAGCGCGTGCACGAGCTCGCGCTGCGTCGCCACGTCACGCTGCTGCACCACCGTTTGGATAAGGCGCTGACGCTCGGCCTTGCCCATAGGCATCCGCTTGTTCATCGGCTGCGCGTCCCCTCTGACCATGACCGGCCGCCTCGAGGCCCCGACCGATACCGTTCGTTCCCCAACCGGGCGTTGCATAGAATACACCAGTCCTTCCGGAAATATGCAAGCCACGAGGTTCACGGAAACTTGGAACCGCACCCGGCGTCGGTGCGGGCCCGAGGCACAAGGGCGCCGAGGTAGGCGAGGTCGTACTCGGACGACGGCGCCGGCTCGGCGCCTTGTCCTCGGAGGATGCCCTCCACGTCGGTGAGGAAGCCGATCTTCTCGGCGCCGAGGGCCCGGCCCGCTCGCCGGCCGACCGTGTCGACCAGTTGGCCGCCGCACAAGAGATGCAGGCGAATCGACCGACGGACGTCCGCACGTGCGGCGGGCGGGAGCGCGTCAGGCGGCGGAACCCGCCTGACTCCGCTGCCGGGTCCGCTTGGCCGTGTACATCTCCCTGTCGGCGCGGGCCAGCAGATCGTCGATGTGCGCCAGGTCGTCCGCCGTGGTGATGATGGTGCCGCAGCTCAGCGAGAAGTCGTACGCGTCGCCAAGCTCGGCGCGCTTCGCGGCCACGGCGCCCTGGAAGCGCGCCAGGATGGTCTGCCGATCGAGCTGCTCGTCGGAGGAGTGCCCGAGGAGCGCCAGGGCGACGAACTCGTCGCCGCCCAGCCGCGCCAGCAGGTCCGTCTCGCGGAACGTGACGCGGAGCACGTTGGCGGCGGCCACGATGAGCACGTCGCCCGCCGCGTGGCCCATCTGATCGTTGACCCGCTTGAGGCCGTCGACGTCGACGTACATGAGCAGGACCTGCACACCCTGCTGGAGCGCCCGCTGGTGCGCTTCATCCGCCATGGCGAAGAACCCGCGACGGTTGAGCAGGCCCGTGAGCTCGTCCTGATTGGAGATGCCGCGCAGGAGTTCCTCCTGTTCCTTGCGGGCCGCGACGTTGCGGGCGATGGCGAGGCAGAGCCGGCGGCCGCGGATCTCCACGACGCGAGCGTTCACCTCGACGAACAACGGTTGTCCCTGGCTCGTCAGGTGCGCCGTCTCGAAGACCAGGCTGCCCGCCTGGCGCAGCTCCTGCCAGCGCCCCAGCAACTCCGATCGCACGGCGGGCGCATAGATGTCGTGGACGGCCATCCCCATGAGCTTCTCCCGCGAGTAGCCGAGCGTCGTGCACGCCGCGGCGTTGACCTCTTCGAAGGGGCCCGGGCGCCCGTCGTCCTGCATGTGCCAGATGAAGATGGCGTCACTGCACGCCGCGAAGATCATGTGGTAGCGCCGCTCGCTCTCGATCTGTTCGTCGTGGGCCGTCTCCAGTGAGTGGATGGTGGCGATGAGCGCACGGCGCTGCGAGAGGATCGTGAGGGCGACGAGCGCCAGCATGAGGACGCCGAGGATCCTCCCCACGTCCATGGGCACGACCCACTGTGCGGCGGCGACAGCCGCCGCACAGACGATCAACACCATCGCCGTCCAGCGGTTCACGGCAGGCACCTGATGAGGGCAGGCGATGAAGACGGCACCCGGCCGGGGATGGGGACCGGCCGCGTCACATGCGACATCCCGATCGAACAGCGTTGGGCGAGCAGTCTGGGGGCCACCGTATGTCCCTCACTCATCCGCGCCCGCCTCGTGCGGGCGACACTGAGTGCATCGGCCGCCGTGCGTGCCCGCACGACCCCCCTCTAGACAGATGGACAGGGTGCGCCGGGCGGCGACGGGTGTCAGCGCAGCGTCGCCGCGAACTCCCGCTCGAGCGCCTTGAGGATCTTGGTGCGCACGCCGGCGATGTCCTTGTCGCTCAGCGTGCGCTCCGGCGAGCGCATCACCACGCGCAGGGCCAGCGAGCGCTTGTCGGCCGGCACCTGGTCGCCCTCGTACACGTCGAAGACGCGGACGTCGCGCGTGAGCTTGCCGCCGGCGCGCCGCGCCAGCGCGACCACATCGGCCGCCGGCACGTCGCGCGCGACCACGACCGCGAGGTCCTGCGAGGCCGGCGGGTAGGCGCCGAAGTCCTCGAACGTGACCGCCGGGAGGGCGACCTCGGCGAGACGGTCCATGTTGAGGGAGGCCACGTACAGCTCGAGGTCGTCGATGCCGTAGGCCGCCGCGACATCCGGCCGCAGCTGCCCGAGGACGCCGATGCCGACGCCGGGAGCGACGCCGACCAGCGCCGACTTGCCGGGATGCAGGTACGGGAACATGGCGGCCGCCTCGCCGAGCGGCGCGAAGTGGCCGTCCAGGCGAAGCGCCCGCAGGACGGCCTCCACGACACCCTTGAGCGTGAAGAAGTCGGTGGGGCGGCCCGACCCCGTCCAGTCCTCCGGCAGCAGCGGCCCGCTCAGGACGATGGCCATCGCCTCGGGCTCGTGCGGCAGCACGGCGCCCGGTTCGGCGGCGTGCGCCGGCGCCGGCACGACCTCGTCGTCCCACAGGTACACGTTGCCCAGCTCGAACAGGCAGGGCGGGTCGTTCAGGTGGTCCACGTTCTCGCGCACGGCGGCGAACAGCCCCGGCAGCAGCATCGTGCGCATCACCGACTGCTCGACGCTCATGGGGTTGCTCAGCTTGACCGGGGCCAGACGCACGTCGCCCTCGGGCAGGCCGAGGGGCGTGACGGCGTCGGGCGCGACGAAGGTGTAGGTGATGACCTCGTCCAGGCCGCAGCCGGCCAGGGCGCGCCGCACGGCGCGCCGCACCTGCTGCGGCTTCGTGAGCCCGCCGGCCGTGGTGTGCCGCGGCAGCGTCTCGGGAGCCTGCTCGTAGCCGGCGATGCGGCCGACCTCCTCGATGAGGTCGACCTCGCGCTCGAGGTCGGGACGGAAGCTGGGCGGCGTGACCGTCCACTCCGCGCTGACGACTGGCGCGCCGGTGCCGAGGCGGCCTCGCCGTCGTCCACCTCGCACTCGAGGCGGCGCAGGATGCCGGCCTGCTCGGCCGCCGGTACGGCGTACCCGAGCAGGGCGTCGCACGCGGCCGGCCGGTAGCGCAGGCGGCGCGGCGCCGGCAGCTCGTTCACGACGTCGACCGTGCCCGGCGCGACCGTGCCGCCGCACAGCTCCGCGAAGAGCCGCGAGGCGAACGCCAGGCCCCCGGGCACGAGGTGCGCGTCCAGCCCCTTCTCGAAGCGGTTGCTCGCCTCGCTGCGGATGCCGGTGTGCATCTCCGTGCGCAGGATGCTCGGGCCGCTGAAGGTGGCCGCCTCCAGCACCAGGTCCGTGGTGTGCTCGTCCACCTCGGCGTCGACGCTGCCGAACACGCCGGCGATGACCAGGGGCCGCTCGACGTCGGCGATGACGAGCATCTCGCCGTCCAGCGTGCGCTCGACGCCGTCCAGGGTGACGATCTTCTCGCCGTCCGCGGCGCGGCGGACGATCAGCCTGTCGCCGCGGATCTTGGCCGGCGTCGAAGGCGTGCAGCGGCTCGCCCCAGCCGAGCATCACGTAGTTGGTCACGTCGACGACGTTGTTGATGGGCCGCATGCCGGCGTGCGTGAGACGCGCCTTGAGCCAGGCCGGCGACTCGCCCACCTCGACGCCGCGGATGACCCGCGCCGCGTAGCGCGGGCACAGGTCGGCGTCCGCGACCTCGACGGCGATGGCCTCGGCCGCCGCGGCGCCGCCGAAGACGGCGGGCTCGGCGACGGGCGGCGGCGCCAGCTCGACGCCGGCCGCCGCCGCGACCTCACGGGCGATGCCGTAGATGCTGAAGCAGTCGGGCCGGTTGGAGGTGAGCTCCAGCTCGAGCACGGCCTCGCTGACCGGCAGGTAGTCCTGCAGGGGCTCGCCCACGACCCAGTCCGGGGGCAGCACGACGATGCCGGGGCTCTTCTCCTCGAAGCCGAGCTCCTGCTCGCTCATCATCATGCCGTCGCTCTCGACGCCGCGCAGGTTGGCCTTCTTGAGCTTGAGCCCGTTCTCGAGGACGGCGCCGCTGAGCGAGACGGCGACGATGTCGCCCGCCTCGAAGTTGGTCGGCGCCGCAGACGATCTGCCTGACGCCGCCGTTGGCCTCGCCGACCTCCACGGTGCAGAGGCTCAGCTTGTCGGCGTTGGGGTGCTGCGCCTTGGTCAGCACCTTGCCGACCACGAAGCGGCTCAGGTTGTCCGCGTCGCGCGGCGCGCCGACCCAGTCGATGCCCTCGACCTCGGTGCCCGACATCGTGAGGACCTCGGCCAGCTCCTCCACCGTGCCGCGCCAGTCCACGTACTCCTTGATCCAGCTGAACGGTACGCGCATCTCCGCCTCCCCTCAGAACTGCCGCAGGAAGCGGACGTCGTTGTCGTAGAACAGGCGCAGGTCCGGGATGCCGTGCTTGAGCATCGCCATGCGCTCCACGCCCATGCCGAAGGCGAAGCCGCTCACGACTTCGGGGTCGTAGTCCACGAAGCCGTAGACGTTGGGATCGACCATGCCGGCGCCCATGATCTCGAGCCAGCCGGAGTGCTTGCAGGAGCGGCAGCCGGCGCCGGCGCACAGCTCGCAGTTCACGTCCACCTCGATGCTCGGCTCCGTGAACGGGAAGAAGTGGGGCCGCACGCGGATCGAGCGCTCGGGGCCGAAGAACTCGCGCGTGAAGTGGGCCACGGTGCCCTTGAGGTCGGCCAGGGTGATGCCCTCGTCGACCACGAGACCCTCGACCTGGTGGAACATGGGGGTGTGCGTGGCGTCCGAGTCGCGGCGGTAGACCTTGCCCAGGCAGACGACGTACACGGGCGGCTGCTGGGACTCCATGACGCGCACCTGCACGGGAGAGGTGTGGGTGCGCAGCAGCACGCCGCGGTCGGCGTCCACGACGGCCTCCGGCATGGTCTCGCGCGGCTCTTCCACCCAGAACGTGTCGTGGGCGGAGCGCGCCGGGTGGCTCGGAGGCGTGTTGAGCGCCGTGAAGTTGTAGTAGTCGAGCTCGACCTCGGGGCCCTCGGCGATGCGGTAGCCGAGGCCGATGAAGATGTCCTCCACCTCGCGCATGGTCTGGCTGATGAGGTGCTCGTGCCCGGCCGGGAAGGGCTGGCCGGGCAGCGTGACGTCGATGCGCTCGTGCGCCAGCGAGGCGCTCAGCGCCGCTCGTTTGAGCTCGGCCTCGCGCTCCTCCACGAGCGCCTCGAGCTCCTTGCGGACGAGGTTGCCGCCCCTGCCCAGGAGCGGGCGCTCCTCGGCGGGCAACGTCGGGATGGAGCGCAGCAGCTCGGTGAGCGCGCTCTTGCGACCGAGCGTCGCGACGCGCGCCTGCTCCAGAGCGGACAGGTCGGCGGCGCCCAGGATCAGCTCGCGGCCCGTGGTGTAGAGCGCCGCGAGCCCGGGGGCGCGCTGCCTGAGGACCTGCAGTTCTGCGTCGTCCATCGTCATCCTTTCGCGGGCGCCGCCGGAGGCGGCGGCGTGTCGTCGGCAGCGCCGGTGGGGCGGCGCGAGAACTCGTAGAGGGCGATGGCGCCGGCCACGCCGGCGTTGAGCGACTCGACCAGGCCGTGTCGCAGCGGCGCCAGCGGGATGGTGACCCAGTCGGTGATGGAGGGCCGCGCGGCGTCCGAGAGGCCGGGGCGCTCGGCGCCGACCACGAGCACGGCCGGGCGGCTCAGCTCGGCGTCGCGCAAGGGCGCGCCGTCGTGCGCCGCCAGGCCGTAGACGCGCGCCGCGCCGAGCGCTTCGACCAGGTCGTCCAGCGCCACGTCGGCCACCAGGGGCACGCCGAACACGGCGCCCATGCTGGCGCGCACCGTCTTGGGGCCGTACAGGTCGGCCGAGCCGGGCGCCGTGACGAGGGCGGCGGCGCCGAAGGCCACCGCCGCGCGCAGCAGGGTGCCCACGTTGCCGGGGTCCTGCGATGCCGTCGGCGTAGACGACCAGCGGCGCGGCGTCGACGGGCGACGGCGGCTCGCCGGCCTGGCGCCGCAGCGCCGCGGCCTTGGGGCCGGTACCGGGGCCGCGCAGGGACGCGAGCGAGCGCCTCTCCGGCAGCGGGAACACGGCCATCACGTCCGGCGGCGTCTCGAGCGTCGCGATCTTCGCGGCGACGCGCGGGATCACGGGATAGACGGCGGGAGGCGGGCCGCCGCGTGCCGGGCGCGTCCAGGCCGAGCCGGCCGACGAGCTCGTCGGCGCGCTCGGCCTGGACGAACACCACCTGCGGCCGCTGCCCGCAGGCGAGGCCGGCCGCGACGAGGTCGGCGCCTTCCACCAGGAAGGCGCCTTCACGCTCGCGGAACTTGCGCTGGCGCAGCGACGCCGCCCGCTTGACGAGGGCGTTCTGCGTGCTGGTGAGTGGTTCGCCTAAAACCCCAAGCGACTCGCCTGCCCCGCCCGGCCTTATGCCGCGTCCAGGGCCGCGCGCGCCTGGTCGACGAGCGAGGCGAAGTACTGGGGGTCGCTCACGGCGAGCTCGGCCAGGATCTTGCGGTCCAGCTCGACCTTGGCCAGCTGAGACCGTGCATGAACTGGTTGTACGAAAGGCCGTTCTCGCGGGCGCCGGCGTTGATGCGCACGATCCACAGCTTGCGGAACTCGCGCTTGCGGACGCGGCGGTCGCGATAGGCGTACTGGCCGCTGCGCTGCACCTGCTCCTTGGCGCGCTTGTAACTGGCGTGCTTGCCGGCGCGGTAGCCCTTGGCCTGTTCGAGGACCTTGCGGCGCTTCTTGCGCGCGTTGACGCTTCGTTTGACTCGAGACATGGTCTTACTCCTACTTGCATACGCGTGGTCTCTTCGACCTAGCGGAGTCCGAGCAGCCGCTTGACCTCGCCGGCGTCGGCCTTGGCGACGTCGTAGAGCTTGCGGAACCCGCGCTTGCGCTTGGCGGACTTGTGCTCCAGGAGGTGGCTCTTCATCCCGTGGCGGCGGACCAGCTTGCCGTTCCCGGTGAGACGGAAGCGCTTCTTGCTCGCGCTGTGGGTCTTTGTCTTGGGCATACGCACCTCCTCCCGCTACTTCACCGGCGCCAGCATCATGACCATGTTGCGCCCGTCCTGCAGCGGCTTGGACTCGATGACGCCGAACTCCTTGACATCTTCTGCGAGACGCAGGAGCAACTGCTCGCCGCGCTCCGGATGGACCATCTCGCGGCCGCGGAACATGATCGTGACCTTGACCTTGTCCTTGTGCTGCAGGAAGCGCAGCACGTGGCCCTTCTTGGTCTCGTAGTCGTGCACGCCCGACCTTGGGCCGGAACTTGATCTCCTTGATCACGATCTGGCTCTGGTGCTTGCGCGCCTGCTTGGCCTTGAGCTCGAGCTCGTAGCGGTACTTGCTGTAGTTCATGACGCGGCACACCGGCGGGTCGGCCTGCGCCGCCACCTCGACCAGGTCGAGGCCCTTGCTCGGCGGCGTAGTCCTGCGCGAAGCGGATCGGCTTGATGCCGAGCTGCTCGCCCTTCTCGTCGATGAGCCGGACCTGCGGCACCGTGATGCCGTCGTTGATGCGGATGCGGGGCTCGTTGGCCCGGTCCCGCATGAATCTGTCTCTTGGAGAAAATGGTCTGTCCCATACGAAAAAAGGCTCGCCAACGGCGAGCCCTCACGATCTCCTTTCTCGTGATGGACCCTGTCGACC
>CAVPQD010000005.1:0-13183 GCA_963707335.1 uncultured Thermoleophilia bacterium
ACCGGCCAGCCTGAGGGCGACAAGACCTGCGCTGACGCGAAGGCCCCGCGGGCCGCAGGCCTGCGGGGCCTTCGCGTCGCAGGCGAGCTGCCGGCCCGCGACGGTCCACAGGGGCGCCTGCCGCACATCGCGACGGTACACGCGAGCGACTGCCGCACTCCGCGGCGGTCTAGCATTCGTGATGATGCGGTGAGCTCTCGCTGAGCGTCAGCCACTCTCCGGAGGAGTGGGCCGGCGAGTCGGACAGGGCTCCCTTGACCGCGGCCTCCGTCTCGACCGCCGGGAGACCGTACACGAGGACGGCCAGGTCGAGGTGAAGGGCGCCGCCCGCGGCGAGGGGTCCGTGGACCGCCCCGCGGCACACGGCCCCGGAGCGCCGGGAGGTGAGGCTGCAGGAGAAGGCCCTGCTCCGCGGCGCTCGCGTGGCACTTGATGTGGCCGATGACGGAGCAGCCTGCTTCCTCGCAGCGCCGAGCGATGTCCTCCAGAAGGCGCGCGACGAGGTCCGCCGGCGACGTGATCTGTGCGCGAGACTCGAGGCGGAGCGTGACCGTGTACGGCTCGAGCTGGTCGGGCGCGGTCATCACGACGGCTCCGGCGGGCCGGCAAGTGCGCCGGCGAGGGCTGCGAGGGCGGCGGCGTCCAGAGCGGAGAGGGTGCGCACCGGCGCCCCCGGATTGAGCCGCCCGGCCACCTCGCGCGCGAGCGCCACTTCCTGGCGCGGTCGCCTCGTCCGATCTTGGTGATCACGATCTCGTCCACGCCGGCCACCTGGCTCTCGATGAGCGGCGTCATCACGTCGATGAGCGCCTCCAGGCGGGTGGGGTCGAGCACGCCCACGCTCCGTATCGCGGCGAAGGCCGGTCCCCTGTAGTAGGAGAGCGCGTCGAGCACGCCCTCAGGCGTGGCGACACCGCTCGCCTCGACGATCACGGTGTCGCGGACGCTGCTGGTCGACGAGCAGCTCGAGCGTCTTGACCAGGTCGACGCCGAGCTGGCAGCAGATGCAGCCGGCGGTGATCTCGTAGACTTCGAGACCGTCGTCGCGCATCACCTGCTGGTCCACGCCGACCTCGCCGATCTCGTTGACGACGAACGCCGTCCGACGGCCCCGCGCGGCGAGCTCCCTCGCCAGCGCGAGGATGAGTGTCGTCTTTCCTGAGCCCAGGAATCCTGAGAAGCAGAGAAGGTCCATAGAGTCACGGGGCCGCGGCGCCCGGCGTCGCCGGGCGTCGCGGCCCCTCGTCGGGTTACAGAACGGCCTCGACCATCGCCTTCACGTTCTCGTACTTGGCGTCCGGCGGGATGTCGCAGCCCTGCGCCAGGATGAAGCCGCCCGGGCCCGACCTCGCGGATGAGCCGGTGAGAGTAGTCGCTCACTTCCTGCGGCGTGCCCAGGGTGAGCATGCGGGCGGGCACGTCGCCCATGAGGCACATGTGGTCGCCGAGCAGCTCCTTGGCCTTGAAGATGTCGGTCTTGCCGTCGAGCGACAGGACGCACTTGCCCTTGGGGAACTCCCGGAAGCGCTCGAGGTCGCGCGTCCAGTCGGCGTCGAAGTGGAGGACGGGGATGGCCCCCTCCTCGATGGCCACGTCGGCCAGCTCCTTGTAGTACGGGAACACGAAGCGCTCCCAGAGGCGCGGCGAGAGGAACTCGCTCGCCGCGCGCCAGCCGCCGATCCACAGGCCCATGAGCGAGAAGCCGCGGATGAGCTGGCGCATCTGCTCCTTGAGGAAGGGCATCGACGCGTCCATGGCGGCCTGCACCTTGTCCGGCTGGCGGTGCAGATCGAGCATGAACTGCTGCATGGAGCGCCCGCCGCAGAAGTACTCGTAGGGGATCGTCGTGACCACGGGGGAGAAGACGACGATCCCCTTCTCGCGCCACGCCGCGAAGGCGTCCGGCAGGCTCTGCACGAAGCAGCCGAAGCCCTCGGGCACGCCGGGCAGGCGCTCCGCGTAGTAGCGCTCCACCCACGAGCCGAAGCCCTCGTCGATGATGGCGTCGTAGTCGACGGCGGTCATGAGCTCGGCTTCTTCGACCTGCCAGGCGTCGTCGTCGGGCAGGTCGCGTCCGGGGATCTTGATCTTGGAGAGCCAGATGATGCTCAGCAGGTTCACGTTGTAGTTGGCGTGCTGGATGCCGTCCAGCTCGCCCGATGCCGGAGAAGACCTCGACCATCGTCGGGTAGGCGACGACTGGATCGGTGCAGAACTCGGACAGCTTCACCCCGGCGACGTGGGCGGCGAAGGCGTCGCCGACCGGCACGACGGGCACGCGATCCGGCGTCTTGAGGGCGACCGCGTCGCGGATGCGCCGCTCGTGCACCTCCAGCAGCTGCTGTGTGGCGGCATCGGCCATCGTCAGTTCACCCCCAGATACTTCTTCATCACGATCACGGCGTCTTGGGCCGTGCGGCAGTAGACGTCCGCGCCGACGAACTTCGCGAGCGACTCGTCGACGGGGCCGCCGCCGATGTAGGATCTTCACGTCGTCCCTCAGCCCGGCCTTCTCGATGGCCTCGATCGTCTTCTTCATGTCGCTGAAGACGGTCGTGAGCATGCAGGACAGGCCCACGAACTGGGGCTTGTGCTCGCGGATGGCGGCGACGAACGCGTCGTAGTCGACGTCGACGCCCAGGTCGATGATCTCGACACCGTTCGAGGACAGGATCGTGGCGACGATGTTCTTGCCGAACTCGTGGATGTCGTTCTTCACGGTGCCGAGCACGATCGTGGCCATCTTCTTGCGCTCCTGGCCCTTGAGCTGCTCGGCCAGCGGCTCGTTGACCTTCTTGAAGATGTCGGCGGCGAAGATGAGCTCCGAGAGGTAGTACTCGCCGTCCTCGAACCGCTTGCCGACGATCTCCATGCCGGCCTGCACCTCTGCGAGGATGGCCATCGGATCCTTCCCGGCGGCGAGCTGGTCTTCGACGCCGGCGATCACTTCGGACTCCTGCAGGTCACCCAATGCCTGGGCCAGATCAGTCGTGCCCAATGCTTTGCCTCCTTCTCTGCAAACGTCTTCCCGACGGAAGGGCGCTTCCACATCCTGTGATGGTGCGTTTCGAACTTCATCATGGGTCCTGTGAGAACGTGCGCAGGACATGGCCGGTATCTTCCCGCTCCGCACGTGGTGGATCCTCGGAGCGATGAGGGTCTCAGCCGTCCTCCTCCTTTCCGAAGAGCTCCGGCCGGAAGTCCGCGAGCGTGAGCTCGTGGCCGGGCGGGGCGACGACGAAGTCGTCGCCCCAGCCGCCCTCCACGAGCGCGTCCAGGATGCGCGTCGTGCCGGGCACGTCCTCGACGGCCAGGTCGAAGCGCTCGGCGAACTCGGCGATGCGCGCCCGGTACGGCTCGAGGTCGTAGCCGGCCCGTGTCGATGAGCACGACGCGCGTGTAGTGCTCGAGCAGCAGGCGCATCATCTGCTCGGCGCGCTCGACGCCGCGCTTCTCGACGAGCTTCTCGTGCTCGCTGAAGATCGTGTCGCACTCGTCCAGGTAGGCCTTGGCGCACGTAGTAGGTGCCGCGCGCCTTCTCCGACTCGCGCGGCGAAGGCCTCGTTGGAGCCGAGCATCATGGCGATGCAGTCGTCCACTCTCGGCACGACGAGCGTGGCGTGCTCGGTCTTCAGGCCGAGGACGGCGTTCGAGCAGAGGCCGTAGCCGAGCACGATCGTGGCTCCCGGCTTGTCGGCGTCGGCGACGGCGGCGCGCAGCGCCTCCTTGAGCCGCTCCGGGCTCAGGTGCAGCTGCGCCTCGAGCGTGCCGCAGTCGACGCCGTCGGTGGCGCCGTCGGCGAGCTCGCCGAGGACGGCCGGGCAGGCGATGAGCTTCAGCCCGCCCGGGCGTCCCCCGGGGCCGTTGTCCGCTGCTGCTCCGCTCACGGGCTCGTGGCTCCCGCCGCGTCCGTCATCGCCTTGACGTTCTCGAGCGGCGCGTCGACCGGGATGTCGCAGCCCGACTGCAGGATGTAGCCGGTCGGGCCGATGTCGGCGATGAGCTTGCGGCAGTGCTCGTACACCTGCGTCGGGCGTGCCGCTGCTGAGCAGCGCCGGCGGCACGTCGCCCATGATGCACATGTGGTCGCCGAGCACCTCCTTGGCCTTGCGGATGTCGGTCATGCTGTCGAGCGAGAGGATGCAGGTCTTCGCCGGCAGCTCGAGCAGCCGCGGCAGGTCGCGCGTCCAGTCGGAGTCGAGGTGCAGGATCGGGATGAGGCCGGCGGCCGGCGACCTGCGTGACGATCTCGCTCGAGGTAGGGGAAGACGAAGCGGTCCCAGAGCGGCTGGGCGAGCATCTTGCTGGCCGAGCGCCAGCCGCCGATCCAGATGCCGGGCGCGCCGACGGCGGCGCTGAGCCGGCGATGCCGGCGTCGTTGAGGCCCGGCATCATCGCCTGCATGGCCGCCTCGACCTTGTCGGGCATGCGGTACAGGTCGAAGACGAACTGCGTGAACGAGCGGCCGCCGCAGAGGTACTCGAACGGCGTCGTGAGCACGCCGACGCTGAGGAACGGCATGTCGGCGGCCGTCGCCTTCTCGACCACGGCGCGGCGTGCCCTGCACGAACTTGATGAAGTCGTCGAGCTTGCCGGGGGCGACGCGCTCGTTCAGGTACGCCGCCTGGAACGGCGCCCAGCCGCTCGTCGACGATGCGCGTCGTAGTCCTCGGGCTGTCATGAGCCCCGACTCCTCGACCTGCCAGGGCTCGTCGTCGCCCAGGCCGTCGAAGCCGGGCCGCTTGACGCGCGTCATCCAGAGGAAGCTCAGCGACGAGACGTCGAACGGTGGGGTTGTTGACGGAGTCGGCGTTGCCGACGAGCGTCGAACGCGTCGATGTTGGCCTGGGTCGCGAGCAGCGGGTCGCTGAGGAACGTCTTGAGCGTCATGCCGGTGACGCGCGCGCTCCACGCGACGCCCTCGAGGCACGACGGGGACCTTGTCGACCGGCTCGAGGGCGACCGCCTTGCGCGATGCGCTCCCTGCGGATGTCGGTGGCCGCGTCGGTCACGCCGCACCTCCTACGACGGCCTGCCGGCCAGGATCGACGGCGTCCTGCGCGCTCATGCCGGCGCCGTCGGCGCCGAGCTTGGCGGCGAGGTCGGCGTTGACCGGTCCGCCGCCGATCATGATCGTCACCTTGTCGCGCAGGCCCGCCGCGGCGAAGGCCGCGATGGTCTCCTGCATCGACGGCGAAGGCGGTCGTGAGCAGGCAGGAGAGGCCGACGACCTGCGCGCCGTTGGCTCTCGACGGCGGCCTCGACGAAGCTGTCGACGGACACGTCGACGCCGAGGTCGACGACCTTGAAGCCGTTGGCGCGCAGAGCACGCTGGCGACGATGTTCTTGCCGATGTCGTGGATGTCGCCGGCGCACGGTGCCGAGCACGACGGTGCCCGCGGCCGGTGTCGGCCGGCGCATCGTGCTCGAGGCCGAGCACGGCCAGCGCACGCTTGAAGATCTCGGCCGACATGATGAGCTCGGAGAGGAAGTACTCGCCCGGCCTCGAACTTGTCGCCGATGATGCGCATGCCCTCCTGCAGGGCGGCGATGATGTCGGCCGGCGTCTGGCCTGCCTCCTTGGCGGCGCGCACGGCGGCGATCACCTCGTCCTCCTGCATCTCGACGAGCTTCGTCGTCAACTCGTTCCCCACGGGTTCCTCCTCGCAGTCGCGGCAATCGGTGCAACTTTATCTATATATTTGATGAAAGCCCGTGAACACCGCAGTGTCAACTGCGGGAGGATCGTCGCCGCGGGCAGGAGATGGCTGCCGATCAGGGTGGGCGGCAGGGCGCCTCGCGCGACTCAGGACGAGGCTGCGGCCACCGTCTCGCGGATCTGTCGTACGCCGGCTGCCGCATCGTTGGCCCAGAGGTCGGCGCCGGTCACCTCGCGGACGTTCTGGTTCACCATGCCGCCGCCGATGATGATGGGCAGAGGGCGCCCGAGGTCCTGCACGACCGGACGGAGCGCTTCGACGGTGCGTTGCATGCCCGTCACCGCTATCGTCAGCAGGCCGGAGAGGCCCACCATGTCCGGCGCCAGCGCCGCGGCTTTGCGCGCGACCTCTTCCGGCGCTACATCGACGCCTAGGTCGTACACGGTGAAGCCGTAGGAGCGGAGAAGCATGTCCACGATGCTCTTGCCCAGGTCGTGGATGTCGCCCTGGACCGTGGCCAGCAGGATCTTCCCGCTGGTGCTCCTCCCCTCGGCCTCCGGCAGCATCGGGGCCAGGATCTCCACGGCCTCGCGGAAGATCTCGCCGGCCATGATGAGCCCGGAGATGAAGTAGCGGCCGGACTGGTAGTGCTCGCCGACGTACCGCATCCCGCTTTCGCACTCCTCGATGATGGTCAGCGGGCTCACACCGGCGGAGGCGCGGGCCGTCACGAGTCCGAGGGCTCCGTTCCTCATCGAGGTCGGCGATGAGCGCGGCCAGCGACGGCGACTCCTTGGTCCGCGTTCCGGCCCGTCATGCCTCCCTCCGCTGCTCTCGGCCGGAGCCGGCGACGCCGACGGTGGCCCGGAACTGCAGCAGACCGCCACGGCAGACGAAGCGTCCCCAGCTTATGGGCCGCTCGTCGTAGTCGTAGAAGATGTGCTCGAGGACCAGGGCAGCCGAGCCCGTCGGCTGCGCCACATACTGCGCCTCCTCCTCGGTGAGCACCGACGCGTGGATGATCAGTTCGCCGTGCTTGAGGCTCGCGCCGGCTCCGCCTTCGAACAGGTCACGAAGAGCCGTGACCTCGAGCTCAGTCTCCACGATCGGCCGGGTCGGATCGTAGATCAGGGACTCGCGATGGTAGAAGAGCGGCTCCGCGCCGCGTTGCAGCAGGCGGCGGATGGAGATCACGCGTGTGCCCTCGGCGACGCCCAGGTTGACCGCCGGCCGCGGCCCCGCGGGCACGACACGCGCCTCCAGGACTCTGACCGTGACCGCCGCGTCGTCGAGAAGATCGCGGAGGCCGCTGAGGTCGAACGAGGCGGTCTCGAGGCGCACGGGACGGACGAAGGTCCCGCGGCCGCGTGTGGTGCTGACGAGCCCTGGTCGAGCAGCATGCTCACCGCCCGTCGCACGGTCATCGGGCTGACGTCGTAGGCGGCGCAGAGCTCGGCTTCGGTGGGGAGCTGGTCGCCGGCGTGGTACTCGCCGCTGGCGATCGCCCGGCGGAGGATGTTGACGAGCTGCACGTAGGCAGGCTCGTACGACGACCGGTCGATCCCTCCGCCTTTGACCATTCGCGCGCTGGTGCTCTGTTCCATGCGTGGCATCGTATCAGCCCGCGGGGAAGGCGTGTGACGGGACGAGCCGGGCATAGGCCCTCCCGGGCGACTCTTGGGGACGCCTCCACTGGCTGCCAGAATACTTGCATTTCCCATGTTGTCTAGACATTATGTGCTGAATCGCGACCCGGGGGATTCTGGCCTCGCGACAACTGCTCTAGTCAAGGGGGAAGGATGAGCGTTCGCAGGTACTCTACGAAAGGCCGGGTGGCCGTCCTGATCCTGGCGCTGCTCCTCGTGACGGCGGCAGCGCTTCTGGTCGTCGGCTGCGGCAGCAGCGGCGGCAGCAGCAGCGACTCCAGCGCCGAGGTCGTCATCGGGGTCGACGCCTCGATGAGCGGCCCGCTCGCCGGCTTCGGCGCCTACGAGAAGTGGGCGATCGACACCTATGTGAGCAAGCTCAACGCGCAGGGCGGCGTGACCATCGACGGCAAGAAGATCAAGGTCAAGGTCGTGCTGCTCGACGACAAGAGCGACCCCAACGTCGCGGCCAGCAACATCGACACGCTGGTGACCAAGAACAAGGCGATCGCGCTGATCGGACCGGTCACGCCGGCCGTGGGCAACGCGGCAGCCCTCGCCGCCGAGCGCAACCGGATCCCGTACCTGGAGACCGGCAACCCGCTCGAGCCGTTCCGCGCGGTCAAGGAGTGGACGTGGGCCTGGGACTTCTTCTTCGCGGCGCCGACCTGGCGAAGGGCGCCTTCCAGTCGCTCGCCGACCTCGGCATCACGCCGAAGACCAACAAGCAGGTCTTCATCGCCAGCGACAACAGCCCCGACGGCCCGGTGTTCGCTCGCGGCCATCGCGGGCAGCGCCAAGGCGGCCGGCTGGAAGGTCGCCGGCACCGACACGCACCCCTCCAACGCGACCGAGTTCGGCAGCCTCATCGGCAAGCTCAAGAACTCCGGCGCCGACTACGTCATCTTCCTCGGCGACACACCGCAGGAGGTCGCGCTGCGCAAGCAGATGGCGGCCGCCGGCTACACGCCCAAGATCCTCTACATCGTGCGCGGCGGCCAGCTGCAGCAGTTCGCCGACGCGCTCGGCCCGCTCTCCGATGGCATCATCCTCGAGAGCTACTGGCTGCCCGACCTGCCGTATCCAGGCGCGGCTGAGCTCGGTCAGGAGTACACGAGCTCGACGGGCCAGAGCTTCGGTCAGATCCTCGGTCTCGAGTACACCGCGGCACAGGTCCTCACCGAAGCCATCACCAAGGCGGACTCGACCGACCCGACCAAGATCAACGACGCGCTCGGCCAGACCGACGGCACCTACGTGGGCGGCCCGGTCAAGTTCGACGCGCCGAACCACACGTCGGTGACGCCGCTCTTCTTCACGCCAGTGGCAGGACCAGAAGTCCGTCATCATCTGGCCCCAGGACATCGCGAACGGCGAGATGATCTTCCCGCTGCCCTACGCAGTGAAGGCAGCCGTGGGCGTGGAGCTGACGAGCGGGAGTGAGCATGCCGAGCCGGTAACGAGCTGCTCAGCGCGGTCCTGACGGGCCTCGGCATCGGCGGCCTGTTCGCCGTCACGGCCCTCGGGCTGTCGCTGGTCTTCGGCGTCATGAAGCTGATGAACCTGGCGCACGGCGAGTTCATCGTCCTCGGCGCGCTACGTCGCCTTCTACCTGACGCAGTGGACCGGGCTCGACCCGCTCATCGGCATGCTCGTCGCGGCGGTCGTCGTGGCGGCGCTCGCCTATCCGCTCCAGCACTACGCGTCTGAGCCCTGTGATGAGCAGGGGCGCCGAGGCGCCCCTGCTCATCACCTTCGGGGTCTCGGTCGTCCTTCAGAACATCTTCATCAAGGCGTTCACCGCCGACACGCGCTCGCTCGACGCGCCCTATGCGCAGTCGAACGTGACGATGCTCGGCGTCAAGATGCCGGTCGTCTACATCATCTCGCTCGCCATCGCCGTCGTCCTGCTCGCCCTGACGCACCTGATCGTCACGCGCACCGACTTCGGGCGCCGGCTGCGAGCCAGCTCCGAGGACGCCGTCGCCGCCGAGGTCATGGGCGTGAACGTCCGGCGCATGTACTCGGCGACCTACGCCCTCGCGGCCGGGCTCGGCCGCGATCGGCGGCGCCCTCGTCGGGCTCGCGTTCTCGTTCGCCCCGACGACCGGCACGACGTATCTCGTGACCGGGTTCGCCGTGGTCGTGCTCGGCGGCGTCGGCAGCGTCAAGGGGACGCTCATCGGCGGCCTGCTGCTCGGCGTCATCGAGAGCGTCGGCGCCGCCTTCGTCGGCGACGGCTGGCGGGTGTTCATCGGCTGCCTCGTGGTCCTGATCGTGCTCGTCGATCAGGCCGCAGGGCCTCTTCGGTCAGGCGGAGGGCGCCTGATGCGGGCACTCCGACGCGCAAGCTTCGCCGCGCTCCCGCAGCTCCGTCATCGCCTGGTCCCTCGTGGCGCTCGCCGTCGTCGTCGCGATCGTGCTGCCCACGTTCCTCGACGAGTACTACCTGCTCGTCGTCTTCCAGGCGCTCGAGCTCGTCGCGCTGGCGCAGGCCTGGAACCTGCTCGCCGGCTACGGCGGGCTCGTGTCGCTGGCGCCGGCCGCCTTCGTCGGGCATCGGCGGCTACACGGCCGCCGTGGTCGCCATCCACCTCGGCCTGCCGATGCCCGTGCTGATCGCTCGCCGGCGGCCTCGCCGCGGCCGTGTTCGCCATCATCGTCAGCGTGCCGATGTTCCGCTTCCGCGGCCTGTACTTCGCCATCGCGACGCTCGTCCTCGCCCAGGCGCTGGGCGTGTTCATGGTCAACTGGAACGGCCTGGGCGGCGCCGTCGGCCTCTTCCTCACCGAGTACGCGCCGACCGTCACGGCGATCTACTACTACTCGCTCGGCACTCGCCGTCTTCGCCACCGTCGTCGTCGTCGTCGTCCTGCGCACGCGTCTGGGCTTGAGCCTCGCGCTCTCCGCGACGACGAGGACACCGCGCAGGAGATGGGTGTCTCGACCTTCCGCACCAAGCTCTGGGTCTGGGTCGTGTCGTCGTTCCTCATCGGCATGGTCGGCGCCCTGCAGGCCGTCCGCCTCGGCACCGTCGAGCCCTACGGCGCGTTCTCGCTGGTCTGGACGATCAACATCGTCAGCACCACCATCGTCGGCGGCATCGGCACCATCGTCGGTCCGCTCTCGGCGCGGCGTTCACGGTGTGGCTCGGCGAGGCCCTGTCCGGCTACCCCGAGATCCACGTCGCCATCAACGGCGTCATCGTGATCATCATCATCCGTTTCGCGCCGGGCGGCATCTGGGGGATCGCCGGCGCTCTGGGCCGCCTCGTCCGTGGCAGGCTGACTGCCGGCCGCAGGGCGGCTCAGGCAGGACGACAAGGCGGCGGCCGACGCCCTGCCTCAGCCAAGCACGCTCACGCGGACATCGCAGGTCTGGCTCGCCACGCGAAGCTCGCCGATCTCGCCGAGTGGTGCGGCGGGCGAGCGCGGGCACGCCCTTCTGCGAGCCGCCGGCATCACCAAGCGGTTCGGCGACGTCGTCGCGGTGTCGGAGGTCGACCTCGAGGTCCGCCGCGGCGAGGTGCTCGGCGTCATCGGCCCCAACGGCGCCGGCAAGAGCACCTTCGTCGGCATGCTCAGCGGCGCCCTGCACGCCGACGGCGGGACCGTCGAGTACGACGGCGTCGACGTCACGCACCTGCCGGCGTACAAGCGGGCGCGGATGGGCATCGGCCGCACCCACCAGATCCCCAGGCCGTTCCCGCCAGATGACGGTGCTCGAGAACCTGCTCGTCGCGCGCTACTACGGCGGTCATTCACCGGCGGGCGGTGACATCCGCTCGGACTGCGAGGCGATCCTGCGCGACCTCGGCCTGTGGTCCGCGGCGCGCCGTCAAGGCCCAGGACCTGACGCTGCTGCAGCTCAAGCGGCTCGAGCTGGCCAGAGCGCTGGCGCTCGAGCCCCGCGTCCTGCTCATGGACGAGATCGGCGCCGGGCTCGTCGAGCTCGGAGGTCGTCGAGCTCATCGAGGTGATCCAGGCAGCTCCGTCATCGCGTCGAGGCGATCGTCATCATCGAGCACATCATGGACGTCATCCAGCAGTGCTGCGACAGGGTCGCCGTGCTCGACTGGGGCCGCCTGATCGCCGACGGCTCGGTGCAGGAGGTCATGACCACGCCCGAGGTCGTCTCGTGCTACCTCGGGACGGGATGCGGCGAGCCGCTGGCGGCCGTCCGAGAGCCGGCCAGCGTGGCGGCGGCCGAGCCACTGCTCACGGTCGAGCGGCGTCTCGGCGGGCTACGGCCACTTCCGGGCGCTCACCGACGTGAGCTTCACGGTGGCCAAGGGCGAGGTCGTCGCCCTGCTCGGCACCAACGGCGCCGGGAAGACGACGGTGGCCCGCGTCATCAGCGGCATGCTGCCGGTCACCGCGGGCCGGATCGAGTTCGCGGGCGAGTCGATCGCCGGCAAGCCTGCTCACGAGGTCACGCGGCTGGGGCCTCGCCCACTGCATGGAGGGCCGGCACATCTTCGCCGATCTCACCGTGCACGAGAACCTCGTGCTCGCCGGCACGTCGGCGGGCGAAGGAAGGTCTGCAGGAGCGCCTCGACCGCGTGTACGAGCTCTTCGACGTGCTCGCCGAGCGCCGCGGCAAGTCCGGCAAGCAGCTCTCCGGCGGGCAGCAGCAGATGCTGGCCATCGGCCGCGCGCTGATGGCCGACCCCTCGCTCATCATCTTCGACGAGATCGCCCTCGGGCTCGCCCCGGCGACGGTCGACAGGCTGTACGAGACGCTCGTGACGATCCGCGACGAGGGGACCACGATGATCGTGATCGAGCAGAACGTGGAGCGCGGCCTCGCCCTGGCCGACCGGGTGTTCGTGCTGGAGAAGGGCACGATCGCGCTCGCGGGCGCCCCGCGGACCTGCGCGGAGACCCTCGCCTCGAGGCGCTGTACATGGGCGAGGCGCAGACGCGAATCGTTTCTTCAGAAGACCAGCGGCTCTAGGCGGGCCCCCTGGCGCGACCCGCGCGCGAAGCCGATACCGAGGAGCTACCGTGCGTGCGCCGGGAGGCGCACCGCACACGACAGGGAGGAACCGTGACAGAGGAGCTGACGAGCGCCGTCGTCGAGCTGCGCGAGGACGATGCCCTCGCGATCGTCGACCGCCTGCTCGCGGAGGGTGCCGACCCCGTCGACATCCTCGACCGACTGCAAGCGCGGCGATGGACGTGATCGGCGAACGCTTCGCCTGCGGCGAGGCCTTCATCCCCGAGCTCATCATGGCCGGCGAGATCATGCAGGCGATCTCGGGCCAAGCTGAAGCCGCACCTGGCCGGCGCGGCCCCGGCGAGAGGCTCGGCACGATCGTGCTCGGCACGGTCCAGGGCGACATCCACGACATCGGCAAGGACATCGTCGGCACGATGCTCGACATCGCCGGCTTCGAGGTCGTCGACCTGGGCGTCGACGTCCCGGTCGACGACGTTCGTCGAGACGGCCCGCGAGAAGCACGCCCAGATCATCGCCATGAGCTGCCTGCTCACGCAGCGCCTTCGACGCCATGAAGCAGACGGTCGCCGCGCTGGGCGACGCCGGCCTGCGCGGCGAGCTTCGCTCATGGTCGGCGGCGCGCCCATCACCGAGCAGGTCGTCTGCGCGTATACCGGCGCCGACGGCTGCGGCCAAGGATGCCGTCGGAGGCCGTCGAGCTGGCCAAGCAGTGGCTCGGGAGGTGAGTGAGATGTTCACGGAGGACTGGGACAAGCTCACACCCGACCAGCGCTTCGAGGCGCGCATGCGACGTCTGGCACGACCCGGACGTCGAGTTCGAGTCGGCCGCGGTCAAGCAGGCCTACCAGGAGCGCGTGCAGATGCTGCGCGACGCCATCGAGCTCAGGAAGCCGGCGCGAGTGCCGATCGCGCCCT
>CAVPQD010000006.1:0-7713 GCA_963707335.1 uncultured Thermoleophilia bacterium
GCCGTTCCCGTGCGGTAGACTTCGGCCACGAAGTCGCGACACGCTACGCGGGGGGTCGAGAGCAGCTTGGACGCCGCCATCATCCTTACGTACCGCTGCAACGCCCGCTGCCGCATGTGCCACACGTGGCAGTTCCCGACGAAGGTCGCCGAGGAGTTCAAGCCCGAGCTGCTTCGCAAGCTGCCGGACGGCCTCGGGCGCGTGAACCTCACGGGCGGCGAGCCCCTGTTGCGCAAGGACATCGACGAGATCGTCGACATCCTTGCGCCCAAGGCTCGCCGCCTGGAGATCTCCACCAACGGCTACTTCACCGCCCGCCTGATGGCCGTCGCCCGCCGTCACCCGGAGCTGACCATCCGCATCAGCCTGGAGGGCCTGCAGCAGACGAACGACGACGTGCGCGGCATCAGGGACGGCTTCCACCGCGCCATGCGCAGCTTCTACGGCCTGCGCGACGCCGGCGTCAAGGACCTCGGCTTCGCCGTGACCATCCAGGACGACAACGCCCACGACCTGCTGAACCTGTACCGCATGGTCGACGGGCTCGACGCCGAGTTCGCGCAGGCCGTGCCGCACAACAGCTACTACTTCCACACGGACGAGAACGAGATCAGGGACGTCGCCGCCGTGCAGGAGGCGATCCGCGGTCTGATGACGGAGTTCCTGCGCTCACGCAAGCCCAAGCAGTGGTTCCGGGCGTATCTGAACCGCGGCCTCGTCGACTTCGTCGGCGGCGCGCCGCGCAAGCTCGACTGTACCGGGGGGACGGACATCTTCTTCCTGGATCCCTGGGGCGAGGTCTATCCCTGCAACGGCTGGGACATCAGCATGGGGAACCTGCACGAGCAGGACTTCGCCGAGATCTGGGACGGCGCCCGGGCCCGGGAGGTCCGTGAGGCGGTGAGGACCTGCGACCGCCGCTGCTGGATGACCGGCACGGCGGTCCCGGCCATGAAGCACAACCTGCCCTCCGTGGCCTGGTGGGTGGCGCGCAACAAGGTGAGGGTCGCCACCGGCCGGCCCATCGACCTCGGTGACTAGCGGCGCGATGCGGTCGCTGCGCATCGCGCATCTCGGCTCCAAGGGCATCCCGTCGAAGGGCGGCACCGAGCGGGTCGTCGAGGCCGTCGCCCGGCGACAGGCGGCCGACGGTCATCAGGTGACCGTCTACGGCAGCAGCCTCGTGTGCGGCAGCGCGTACCTCGACGGCGTGCGGGTCCTGGCCATGCCGGCGCTCGCCCACAAGTACCTCGGGCCCGTGCTGCTGCAGCTCGCCTGCGCCGCGGACGTCCTGTGGCGGGGCCGCTACGACGTGCTGCACCTGCACGGCGCCGAGAACGCCTTCGTGCTGCCGCTGCTGCGGCTGCGCTACCCGGTCGTCACCACGAACCACGGGCCGGCGTACCTGCGCGAGAAGTGGAGCAGGCCGGCCCGGGCGGCGATCCGCGCCGTCGACGGCCTGTCGGTGCGCCTCGCCTCGCGGGCCACGGCGGTCTCCGTCGTGCAGGCGCGAGGAGCTGAGCCGGCGCTACGGCCGCGAGGTGGTCGCCGTGCCCAACGGCGTCGAGCCCGACGAGGCGGCCGACGAGGAGGCCGCGGCGCGCCTGCTCGGCGAGCGTCGGCCTGGCGCCGGGCTCGTACCTGCTGTTCGCGGCGGCGCGCGTCGATCCGACCAAGGGCTGCCACACGCTCATCGAAGCCCTCGGCCGGCTCGAGGACCCGCCGCCGCTCCTCGTCGTCGGCGACCTGCACCACGCGCCCGGCTACGAGGAGCGGCTGCGGGCGCTCGCCGCGGGCCTGCCCGTGACCTTCGTGCCGCGGCTCGACGAGAAGCCCCAGCTGCTGGGCCTGCTCCGCCGCGCCCGGCTCTTCGTGTTCCCCTCGGAGGTCGAGGCGATGTCGATGATGCTCCTCGAGGCCGTCTGCCAGAGGGCGCCGGTCGTCGCCAGCGACATCCCGGAGAACACGTCGATCCTGCCGCCCGGCTTCGCCACCTTCCGCGCCGGCGACGCCGCGGCGCTGGCGCAGGCGCTCCGCGAGGCCCTCGCGCATGGACGCGGGCGCCCGCGATGACCGCGTCGCCGAGGCCCGCCGCTGGGTGGTCGAACGCTACCGCTGGGACGCCATCGCGGCGCGCTACGAGGGGCTGTACGAGCAGGCGATCGCCGGCGGCCCCGACCGTCGCCAGGACTGACTACACTTTCGCCGCTCGGGCTGCGTTCCGAGACTCTGAGGCCACGTGCCTGCTCAAATCGGCGCCGGCCGGTCCATTCGGGCCGTTTTCGTCGTCAATCGAGACAACTCCGGTGTCGATTCATACGTTGTGGGTCGAGCCTGCGGTGGGTAGGCTTGGGGTTCCACCGTGAGCGCGCACTGCGCTCGGTGGAGGGGGGTATGAGACCGTGAGTATGGAGGTCGCGGGCACTCGGGGTCGTGATGACCTGAGCCCAGCTGCAGAGAGAGTCCCGTTCGTCGATCTGAAGGTGCAGGCCCGCGTCCTGCACGACGCCTACGACGGGGCCATCTGGTCGGTCATCGACCGGGCCGCCTACACCATGGGGCCGGAGCTGCAGGCCTTCGAATCCTCCTTCGCCGAGCTCTGCGGATGCGCCCACGCCGTGGGCGTCAGTTCGGGCACCGATGCCGTGAAGCTCGCGCTCCTCGGCGCCGGCGTGAAGCCCGGCGACGAGGTCATCGTGCCGGTCAACACGTTCATCGCCACGGCCGAGGCCGTGAGCCACATCGGCGCCCGGCCGGTGTTCGTCGACTGCCTGGAGCGCAGCGGCCTCATCGACCCGGCCGCCATCGGGCCGGCCGTCACGCCGCGCACCACCGCCGTGATCCCCGTGCACCTGTACGGGCAGCCCTGCGACATGGACGCGATCCTCGCGGTCGCCGGCCGGCACGGCCTCGCGGTCGTGGAGGACGCCTGCCAGGCGCACGGCGCCAGCTACAAGGGGCGGCCGGCGGGTTCCATGGGCGTCACGGCCGCCTTCAGCTTCTATCCGGGCAAGAACCTCGGCGCGCTGGGCGACGGCGGGGCGGTCACGACAAGCGACGACGCCATCGCCGCGACGCTGCGGCTGTACCGCAACCACGGCCAGCAGGACAAGTTCACACACAGCGTCGTCGGCTACTGCGACCGCCTGCACAACCTGCAGGCGGCGCTGCTGCAGGTCAAGCTGCAGCACCTGCCGGCCTGGAACGAGGCGCGCCGCGCCGCCGCCGCCGACTACGACGCCGCGTTGCGCGGCGTCGCCGGCGTCGACGTCACCGAGGTGGCCGCCGACGTCTATGCCGTGTACCACCTGTACGTCGTGATGCTGGAAGGGCGAGACGACGTGAAGACCCGACTCGATTGCGCGGGCGTCGAGTCGGGTATCCACTACCCGGTGCCGCTGCACCTGCAGCCGGCGTACGGGGAACTAGGGTACGGGGTCGGCGACTTCCCGGTCGCCGAGAGCCGGGCGAGGAAGATCCTCTCGCTCCCGATGTTCCCCGAGCTGACACAGGGACAGCAGACCCGCGTGGTGGAGGCGCTGACGAGTAGCATCCGTTAGCGCGGGCAGAGAGAGAGAGAGAAAGACTGAGGGGGCCTGAACGTTGGCGACGCCATCGCGTGCCGCAACGGCCGTCGGGGCAGAGGCCGTGAGCGAGACCACACTTCGTGCGCTGCCGAACGTCGCACCGCCCGAAGAGCCGGTCGCCGAGCTCAAGGCCGTCCCCGCATCTGCCGCCGGCACCTACTACGCCGCCCGCTGGTTCGTCCTCTGCGACGTCTGCTTCGCGCTGATCGCCTACTCCATCACCCTCTTCCTGCGCACGGACCTCGCCGAGGACGGCGTGCTGGCGCGCATCGAGTCGGCCACGCCCAGCTGGTCCCTGCTCGTGCTGCTGGCCATCACCCTGACCGTGTTCTACGCGCTGGGCCTGTACGAGCGCGAGCTGCTGGCGCTGCGCGCCCTGCATCTGCTCACGCTGGCCAAGGCGCTGCTGTGGTCGGCCGCCATCGGCGCCTTGTTCATGTACCTGCTCCATCTGCCCATCCAGTTCGAGTCGCGGCTCATCGTGGTGCCCACGGTGGCCCTCTTCTTCGTGTTCGCCGCGCTGGTGCGGGTGCTCGTGCTCTCGCGCCTGCTTGCGCCGCGGTTCCGGGACGACATGCGCCGCACGCTCGTCGTCGGCTGGCCGTACCGCACCGAGCCGCTCCGCGAGCGCCTCCACATGCTCCGCGGCTTCAACCACGTGACCCTGGTGGAGGCGGTCAGCCAGGAGCCGGTGCTCAGCCGCGTGGAGGCCTATCTCGACGAGCTCGACAAGGACGGCCGGCGCGTGTTCGGCTCGCTGTTCATCGACGCCGGCAGCCTGACGCTGCAGCAGACGCTGGCGCTCATCAGGATCGCCGCCGCGGCCGGCGTCACGACCTACGTGGCGTCCAACATGCTGCGGCCCATCGCCGCGCGCCGCCTGCTCATCGACCTCTTCGAGGCGCCGGTCGTGAGGGTGCGGCGCGTGCCCGGCCGCGACCTGCACGCGCCGGCGAAGCGCATCTTCGACACGCTGGGCGCGCTCGCGGCCCTCACGCTGCTCGCGCCCCTCATGATCGTCATCGCCCTGGCCGTCAAGTTCACCTCGTCGGGGCCCGTCTTCTACGCCCAGGAACGCGTCGGCCGGCGCGGACGGCGCTTCAAGTTCTACAAGTTCCGCTCCATGCGCGCCGGCGCGGACAAGCAGTCCATCCACTCCGACTACATGGTCGCCCTCATCAACGGCGACGCGAAGAAGCAGGAGCAGCACGTGGACGGCGAGGTCGAGGACGTGTACAAGCTCCTCGACGACCCGCGCGTCACCAGGGTCGGCCGCGTCCTGCGACGCTACTCGCTGGACGAGCTGCCGCAGTTCTGGAACGTCCTCATCGGCGACATGAGCCTCGTGGGGCCAAGGCCCCCGCTGCCCTACGAGGTGGACGCCTACAAGCCCTGGCACCATCGTCGTCTCGCAGTGAAGCCAGGCATCACCGGCGTGTGGCAGGTGGACGGCCGCAGCCGCGTGGGCTTCGACGACATGGTCTTCCAGGACGTCATGTACGACTGCACCCGTGACCTGCTCGTCGACACCTCGCTGTGCGTGCGCACGGTGCCGGCGGCGCTGCTGGGTCACGGTGCGGCGTGACAATCTCGAGGCGGGGGAGCACGTCATGACAACGGTCGCGATCATCGGCTACGGCTACTGGGGCCCGAACCTCTTGCGCAACTACATGGAGGTGCCGGGCACTTCGGTGAAGTGGGTCTGCGACCTGCGCCCCGAGGTGCTCGAGAAGGCCCGCATGCGCTACCCGTCGGTGGGCACCACGGAGCGCTACGACGTCGTGCTCGACGACCCCGAGGTCGAGGCCGTCGTCATCGCCACGCCGATCTCCACGCACTACGCGCTCGCCAAGGCCGCGCTCGAGGCCGGCAAGCACGTGTTCGTGGAGAAGCCGATGACGGCGTCCGCCGCCGAGGCCCAGGAGCTGCTCGAGCGCCGCGGAGCGCACCGGCCTCACGCTGATGGTGGGCCACACCTTCGTGTTCAGCCCGCCGGTGCGCAAGCTCGGCGAGCTCATCGCCCGCGGCGAGCTGGGCGACATCCACTTCATCACGTCGTCGCGCGTCAACCTGGGACTGCACCAGAAGGACGTGAGCGTCATCTGGGACCTGGCCACGCACGACCTGTCGATCCTCTACTACTGGCTCGACGAGGGCGCGTCCAGCGTGTACGTCACGGGGCGGGGCTGCGTGACGGAGAAGATCCCCGACGTGGCCTTCGTGAATCTCAAGTTCCCGTCGGGCGTCATCGCCAACATCGACATCGCCTGGCTCAGCCCCGTGAAGCTGCGGCGCACGGTCATCGTGGGCAGCCGGCGCATGGCGCTCTACGACGACACCGAGAGCGTGGAGAAGGTCAAGGTCTACGACCACGGCGTCGACTTCCAGGATCCGGAGACGTTCGGCGAGTTCCACCTGTCGTACCGCACCGGCGACATCGTGGCGCCGAAGCTCGACACCACCGAGCCGCTGCGCGCCGAGGCGCTGCACTTCCTGGAGTGCGTGCAGACGGGGGCGCGGCCGATCACGGACGCGGTGGCCGGGCTGCGCGTCGTGGCCTCGCTCGAGGCCGCCGAGCAGTCCCTGCACAACGGCGGCACGGCCATCGCCATCGCCGATCCGCATGCGTGAGTCAAGGGTGTTTGACGCCGGCGTGCACGTCGCGCCCGGCGTCGTGCTCGGGCCGGGCGCGACCATCGAGCCGCCGGCCATCGTCGGCAAGGCGCCGCGGGGCAGGGAAGAGGGGGAGCTTCCCCTGCGCATCGGCGCCGGCGCCACCATCCGCGCCTTCACGACGATCTACGCCGGCAGCACCTTCGGCGACCGGCTGCAGACCGGCCAGGGCGCCACCATCCGCGAGGACAACGAGGTCGGCGACGACGTGAGCATCGGCACGCAACGCGGTGCTCGAGTTCGGCAACCGCATCGGGCACCGCGTGCGCATCCACACGCGGCTGCTTCCTCGAGCTCGTGACCATCGAGGACGACGTCTTCGTCGGCCCGCACGTCGTCTTCACCGACGACCCGCACCCGATGAACTGCCCGCGCTACCAGGCGCTGCAAGGGCGGCGCCGTGGTGCGCCGTCTGGCGCGCATCGGCGCCAACAGCACCATCCTGCCCGGCGTCGAGATCGGCGAGGACTCGCTGGTCGGCGCCGGCTCCGTGGTCGACGCGCGACGTGCCGGCCGGCATGGTCGTGGCCGGCAACCCGGCGCGGGTGATCAAGCGCGTCGACGAGCTGGAGTGCTGGCCCGGCTGGCACGAGCGCCCGTACCTCTGGGAGCCCTACGTCGGGTAGCCGGGCCTGCGATGCCGCGGGTGGCCGCGCCTCGCGGCGCCGCGGTCGTCAGCGTCGCACGGCGACCCAGATCGCGGGGCTGCCCGCGACGCCGCGCCAGCGCACGCGCCAGAAGGCGCCGACGAGCGGTCTCACCCTGGCCACGTAGGTGCCCTCGTCGCCGGTGCGGCAGCGGCCGACACGCACCCACCGTCCGCCCGGCTTGCGCCCCTCGACCACCAGCCACTTGCCGCTCAGGGCGCCCATGGTCGCGCTCGTCAGCGTCCCCCTCAGGGCGAGCGCCTCGCCGCGTTCGACGGCCTCGGGCGCGCGCAGGCTGAGCGCGTTGCCGCCGGCGAAGGCGTAGTAGGCGCGCTTTCTCCGGCCGTCGAGCGCGCGCAGGCCCGTGTACACGCCGAAGCGGTAGCGGTAGTCGTGCGTCGCCGACCAGTCCCAGAGCGGGAACCACAGCAGGAGCTTCACCTGCGGGTACCGCGTGACGTACGCGAACGCCTTGTCGCAGGTAGGCCGCCTGCGTCACCTCGTCGACGGACACCCCGAACAGCAGGTTGTCGCTCGTGGCGTAGCCATACTCGGAGAGGTAGAAGGGCTTGTCCGGGAAGATCTCGGTGAGCGTGTCGAGGTTGGCGAGCACCACGGTGTGCTCCGGGTCGCGCGGCATGGCGGCGGGGGAGACCCGCTTCGTGCCGCCGACGGCATACGGATGGTGCGCGTAGACGTCGAAGTCCTGCGCCGCGCCGCACGCCTGCAGCTGCCGGGCGAAGCGCTGCGGGCTCGTCCGCAACCTGGTGTTGTCGCCGGAGGGGCTGGTCTCGCCGGCGATGACC
>CAVPQD010000007.1:0-54492 GCA_963707335.1 uncultured Thermoleophilia bacterium
GGGACGTGGCCTTCTGCCGCCGTGAGCACCGCGACATGGACGCGGTCGCCCTGCGGCGGCAGACCAAGGCGCTCATCGGCACGTTCGCGCGCATGGGCTTCGAGGAGAACCGTCACGTGCGCCTCGCCAGCGCCGGGCAGCTGCTACAGGTCTACCGTGAGTGCCGGCACGTGCGCGACGGCCACCGCCGGCACATCGACGACCGCATCGACGTGTATCTCGACACCTTCAGGCTGCATCACCAGATCCCGCTGCGCCGGCGGCTGACCATC
Organism: uncultured Thermoleophilia bacterium; assembly: GCA_963707335.1. Taxonomy (GTDB): domain Bacteria; phylum Actinomycetota; class Thermoleophilia; order UBA2241; family UBA2241; genus CAIXSE01. The sequence goes on from CAVPQD010000007.1 coordinate 273, forward strand.
GAGCCCTACACGATCCCCGCGGCCGACGTGCTGCTGGTGAAGCTGCAGCGCACCTGGAGCACGGAGGCCGACGTACGCGACGTCGTCAGCCTTCTCAAGGACGCGGAGCTGAGGCCGGACGAGGCGCCGGGCGTGATCGGGCTGCGCTATCTGGCCCGCGCCGCCTCCCGCGACTGGGGCCTGTACCACGACATGACGGCCAACCTCGCGACGGCGCGGGCCGCGGTGCCACGGGCCGGGCTGGACGAGCGCGGCGCGCGGCGCGTGCTCGACGCGGTACTGGCCATCGAGGAGGCGCTGCGCCGGGCGCCCAAGGGTCCGCGCTGGCGCCTGCGCGCCCTGGCGGGCGAGCGCCTGCCCTGGCACGACGTGATCGACGAGAACGAGGGCGCCCGCATAGGCCTGCTGGAGCGGCCGCCGCAGAAGCCTGCGGAGCAGGCCGCCGGCGCCGGCCGCGCCTGAGCAAGCCGCGGGTCAGGCCGCGGCCTTCTCCTTCGGCTCGGGGCCGACGCCCTCGCCGACGGCCCACACGATCAGCAGCAGTTCGTAGGCGACGAGCGCGAGGATCACGATGAGCATCCACCACCAGGTCTTGGGGATGACCAGCATGACCACTACCGCGACGCCGACGCCGGCGATCTTCAGGATGTCCAGATACTTGGCCAGCCACAGAGCTGTGCGCGTGGGTGGCGCGGACGGGTCGGACGACACGCGGAACAGCCTCGCGACGGAGCGGCCGGCCGAGTCCAGCCACCTTGGCCTGGTGCCGATCACCGCGGCCACCGCCACCACCACGGCCAGCACGATGAGCCAGACGAGGTAGGTCGCCAGCTTGTCCACGGCCGAGGTGACGATGCCGTTGGCGACCGCCACGACGCCCTCCTTCTTGATGCTGTCGAGCAGCAGCTTCTCGAGCTGGGCGACGACCACCTTGGTGATGACCACGCCCAGCAGCAGGCCCAGCGCCAGCTCCAGGACGGTGTACCAGCGGCGCGGCGACACGAGGATCGCGGCGACGATCAGGGCGATCGTCACGATGATGACGAGGACCACCAGCTTGTCGAAGAGGTTGATCGCCTGTTGCACCTGGTGGCCCTGGTCGCCCTTGAGCAGCGTGACGGTGCCGAAATCGGCCGGCAGCGGCCGGCCGAGCGCCGCGGACAGCTGGGCGCGGGCCTCGTCGGGGGTGGCGTTGGGATCGATCTGCGGCAGCTGGATGCGAGACCCCAGGATGTCCGGCAGCCGGGCCTGGATCCTCTCCAGCGCCACGCCGATGAGCGGCAGCAGGTTGAGGGTCACATCGTTCTGGTTGATGGTGACGTACTTGCTCTCGCCGCGCAGGACCGCGACAAGGCGCTCGTGGCCGACCGTGTTGACGCGGATCCACGCCTGCTCCGCCCGCGGCGACGCCAGGAACTGCTGCAGCTCCTTCTGCATGAAGTCGCCGATCTGCACCGTGATGGGGCCGGCGAGGAACGCCGCGCGGTCAGGCAACACGTTCGCGATGCGGTTCTGCAGGTCGCTGGCGGTCAGGGCCTGATCCGTGATGGTGGTGGCGATGTCGTGTTGCACCTGGGGGTCTTTGATGAGGGGCGCGACGGTCGCGACGTAGGTGTCGGTGTCGAACACGGTGCGGTGCGCCCACACGGCGACGCAGCTGACGATGACGGCCAGCACCGACAGGACGACCAGGACGATGGCGAGCCAGAACCGGAGCCTGTAGTGCTTGCTTCGCGCCTTGGCGGCGGGCAGAGCCTCGGTCACCTCAGTGGCGGCACCCTCGCTGGCAGCCATCCCCGGACCTCCGATGAGATTGATGGTATGTCGCACAGCGTACCCACTGGTGGCGCGGCTGAACAGGCCATGGCGTCTGCGATGCCGGCGAGCGGCGCGGGCGTCGGGCCTTGCCCGGAGGCGGCGACCGTCAGGTCGCGGCGCGGAGCGCGGCGCTGACGGCTTCACCGAGGCGCCGCGCCCCCTCCGCCAGCTCCCGGGGCTCGTACAGGCTGAAGGCGAGGCGCAGGTGCCGGTCGTCGCCGTCGCAGCAGAAGCGCGCGCCGGGCGCGAAGGACACGCCGCGCTCCTCGGCGAACGGCAGCAGCGCATTGGCGGTCAGGCCGGCGGGCAGCGCCAGCCAGACGAAGGACCCGCCGCGCGGCTCATCGAAGCGGCAGCCTGCCGGCAGGTGCTCGTGCAGCGCGGCGGTCAGCGCGTCCCGCCGGGCGCCGTGCTGGCGGCCGCCCATCGCTTTCCCTACACTGGGCGCTGACGCCAGCCCATGCTGTTCCCGACCATCACATTCGCGATCTTCTTCCTCATCGTCTATGCCGTGAGCTGGCTGGTCATGCCGCGGCTGCGCCTGTGGAAGTGGACGATCATCGGGTTCAGCTACGTGTTCTACGGCTGGTGGGACTGGCGCTTCGTGCTGCTGCTCGTCGGCGCCACGCTCGTGAACCAGGCGCTGGCGGTGAAGATATGGCGGGCGCGCGGGGCAGGCCGCACCGCGGCCCGCCCGCCGCGCGCCGCCCGCCTCTGGCTCGCCGTGGCCGTAGCGGCCAATCTGGCGACGCTCGGCTACTTCAAGTACGTCGACTTCTTCGCCGCCAATCTCAACGAGCTGCTCGACCTCTTCCGCCTGGGCGCGCCGCTGCCCCTGCTGCGCGTCGTGCTGCCCGTGGGCATCTCCTTCCTCGTCTTCCGCATGCTCACGTACGTCGTCGACGTGTACCGCGGCGACTTGCGGCCGGCCCCGACCCTCGATTTCGGCGTCTACGTCGCCTTCTTTCCGTACCTGCTGGCCGGACCCATCGCCCGCGCCCGTGAGTTCCTGCCACAGCTCACCGCGCCCCGCGACCCGCACACCGTGGACGCGGGGCGCGCCTTCTTCCTCATCCTCACCGGCCTCGCCAAGAAGGTCGTCATCGCCGACTTCCTGGCCACGCACATCGTGAACGGCGTGTTCGCCTCGCCGCAGCAGTACTCGGCCTGGGAGACGCTGGTCGGCATCGTCGCCTACTCGGCGCAGATCTATTGCGACTTCAGCGGCTACAGCGACATCGCCATCGGCATCGCGCTGCTCCTCGGGTTCGAGCTGCCGGAGAACTTCAACGCTCCCTACACAGCCACATCGGTCCGCGACTTCTGGCGCCGCTGGCACATGACGCTGTCCGGCTGGCTGCGCGACTACCTGTACATACCGCTCGGCGGCAACCGCAAGGGTCGCCGCCGCACGGCCATCAACATCATGGTCACGATGCTGCTCGCCGGACTCTGGCACGGCGCCGCCTGGACGTTCGTCTTCTGGGGCGGGCTCCACGGGGCCGCGCAGGTGTGGGAGCACGGGCGCGCCTACGCGCGCCGGGCCAGGGGGCTGCCCGAACCCGGCGCGACCCCGGGCGCGCGCGCCCTGGAGCGGCTCGCGGTGTTCGCCTTCGTCTGCGTCGCCTGGGTGTTCTTCCGCGCCGAGTCCATGGCGGACGCGTTCGCGGTGCTCTGGCGCCTGGTCGCCGGCCTCGGCAGCTTGGGCAGCGCCGTGACGCTCGCGGTCCTCGGTCTGACGGCGCTCGGCATCGCCATCCAGTACGTGCCTCGTGGCTTCCTGGAACGACTGCAGGCCGGCCTCGGCCGCGTGGGCTGGGCCGGCCAGGCGGCTTTGCTCGCGGGCGGTCTCTTCCTCATCGACATCCTGGGCCCGCTCGGCACGGCCGAGTTCCTCTACTTCAGGTTCTGATCGTGGCGTCATGACACGAGGCGACTGGGACGAGGGGCACGGACGCGGCGCGGCGGAGCCGTTCGCCTGGGACGAGGGCGGGCCGGTGGGCGCAAGCCGTCCCGGCCGACGGCGCCCACCTGGAGGGCCCCGGGGAGGGCGGCGCGCAGCGGCGCGGCCCTGACGGGCCGCCGCCCTCGCGCCGCCCCAGGCGCCGCCGGTCGACCGCCGGCGCCGCGCTGCTGGCCATGCTGTTGGGCTTCTTCTTCGCCGGCCTGCTGGACGCGACGACGATCGAGCGCGAGGTCAGGGGCATGCCGCTGGGCGCCAAGCGCAGCGTCGCGCTGGCCCTGCTCAAGCCCATGACCGCGCTCAGTGGCGCGGCGAGGCTGGACCGCCCCGCCGAAGCGATCGACGCGGCGCTGGGCCGCAGCGGCGGCGAGCACCACACGCTGGCGCAGGCGCGGGCGCACAAGCCGCTGTGGCCGCGCGCCGTCACGCCGGCGCGGCCCCTGCGGCTCTACATCGCCGGCGACTCCATGGCGCAGGTCTTCGGCCAGTCGCTGGTCAACCTCTCCGATGAGACGGGCCTCGTGGAGGCCACGCTGGACTACCATGTCTCATCCGGCCTCAGCCGCCCCGACTACTTCGACTGGCCGCAGCGCCTCATCGACATGCTGGTCGAGCAGAGGCCGGACGCCGTGGTCGCGCTGTTCGGCGCCAACGATGCGCAGGACGTGTCTTACAAGGGCCAGGTCCTGAAGGTCGGCAGCATGGCTTGGCGATCCCTCTATCAGCAGCGTGTGGCCGAGGCCATGGACATCCTCACGCGCAGCGGGCGGCGGGTGTACTGGGTGGGCGATCCCATCATGCGGAACCAGCTGTACCGAGACCGCATCTCGATGATGGACCATATCTACGCCGAGGAGGCGAAGAAGCACCGCGGCGTGACCTACGTGAGCACGTGGGCGCTGATGGCTGACGAGAAGGGCTCCTACGCGGAGTCACTCAAAGGCGCGGACGGGGCTCCGGTGCTGATGCGCAACGCGGACGGCGTCCACCTCACCCGCGCCGGCGGCGACCGCATGGCGGGCGCCGTCCTGGACGCTATCGCCGGGGACTGGGGCTTCGAGCGCTGACACCGAGCCGCCGTCGCCCGGGCGCGAGGCGCGCAGGCGCTCGCATCTGGCCCGGCCGGCTACCGTATGCCGGCTCCCTGGTCGTCCACCCAGTCGGCGGTGACGACCAGCCAGAAGGCCAGCCCCGCGTAGGGGCCGTAGCGCCGGAAGCGGCGTTCGATCGTTCGGTCGGCGACGAGCCTGCCGGGCGGCTTGCCCTGCAGCCGCGCGTACTTGGGCCGCGTCCACGAATCCAGCACCAGCCGGTGCGAGCGGCCCAACAGCAGCATGAGGTGCGCGGCCGCGTACGGCCCCACCCCGGGCAGGGCCAGGAGGCGCCGCTCCACCTCGTCGTCGGGGAGTCGCGGCGAGGCGCCGGCGCGCAGCGCCTCCAGGTCCAGCTCGCCGGCGACGACGGCGGCGGCTATGGCCTGCAGACGGGGCCCGCGGTAGCCGGCGCGGGCGACCTGACGGTAGAAGTCGTCGCCCGCGCCCGCCATGGCCGCGGGCGTGGGGAAGGCGCGGCCGTAGGCGTCGCCCCCGGCCGCGCCCGGCGCCGGATCGCCCAGCTCGCGCACGAGCGCCCCGACCATGCGCTCGGTCGCCGACCAGGCGCAGTTGGTGGTGCAGACCGTCTTCACCAGGTCCTCGAAGACGGTCGGGCCCCGCAGCAGGCGCCCGGCGCCCTCGCACGCCCAGCTCAGGGCCGGGTCGCCGGCGGCGCGGGCGTAGAAGCCGCTGAGGTCGTCGTCAAGGCACAGCATGCGGCGCACCGTCGCGATCAGGCCGTCGCGTTCGGCGGGTGACCAGGCAGGCCCGCCGTCGACGAGGCGCACCATCGCGACGGCCCGGCCCTCGGCGCTCCGCCGGGCGCTCTCCACCCGCACCGTCCGCGGCGTCAGAGGGCCGGACAGCGTCACCTCCATGGTCCGCGTCGACTCGTCGATGCGGCACGGCGGCAGGAAGGCGAGGCCCTGCGAGACCAGGGTGCGCCACAGGTCCACCGGCTCGCCGCCGGCGCCGCGCAGCTCGAGTCCCGCCGAGGCGCTCATCCGGCGGCGATCAGGGAGACGCCGGCCAGGGTGAGCACCACGCCGGCGAGCTGGTGCGGAGCGATGCGCTCGCGCAGCACCAGGTAGGCCAGCACCACGACAGCGCCGGCGAGCTGTACGGCCGATGGGCGCTCGCCCGCCGCGAGGCCGACGGCGAACGGGATCAACGCGCTGGTGGCGCTGATCGGCGCGACGACGCTCATCGTCCCGATGGCGAGAGCCTTGTAGAACGTCGAGATGGCGACGACGCCGGCTGCACCGCCCAGCAGCACGGGCCACACGGCGTCCAGGCCCGGCCAGGATCGGTCCGGCAGGACGACGACCAGCGCGGCGCCGGCCAGGCCGGCCACCTGGCTCCCGATGACGACCGCCCACAGGCTGGCGCGGCGCGTGGTGAGGCCCCCCAGGAAGTCGCCCGAACCCCAGCAGACGGACGCTCCCCGAGCGAGTGCGATGGCAAGCATGGGCTGAGGCTATCACGCGCGGTGGTAGGCTTCGGAGGCCGGGCGGGCCGCGGGTGCGCCCGGCCTCATCCCATGACGCCGCGCATCGACATCCCGCAGAGCGACGACGAGCTTCTCGCCCAGTGCGACGTGCAGACCTTCCGTGCCGGCGGGCCTGGAGGGCAGCACCAGAACGTCACCGACAGCGCTGTGCGGCTGGTGCACCGCTCCACCGGCATCGTCACGACGAGCCGGGCGCAGCGCAGCCAGTACCTCAACAAGACAGACGCGCTGCGCCGCCTGCGGCGCAAGCTCGAGAAGCTGAACGCGCCGCCGCCTCCGCCGCGCAGGCCGACGAAGCCGTCGCGGGCGGCCACGGAGCGGCGCCTCGCCGGCAAGGCGAGACGGGCGGCGGCGAAGCGGCTGCGCAGACCACCGCCTGCGGACGACTAGCCCGGCGACTCCCCGGCCGTGTCCCGGCCGCGCCACCCGCGTGGCCGTGAGGTAGAGTCCTGCCATGGCCGTACTGATTGCCATACTGCTCATCGCGGTGTTCGCCGGCTTCATCGGCAGCATGCTGGGCGTGGGCGGCGGCATCGTCATGGTCCCGGTGCTCACCCTGGCCTTCGATGTGCCGGTGAAGACGGCCATCGCCACGAGCATCGTCTGCGTCATCGCCACATCGTCGATGGCGCAGACCGCGTTCGTCGCCAGGGGCATGACCAACCTTCGCCTGGGGATGCTGCTGGAGGTGGCCACGGTGACCGGCGCTGTGGCGGGCGGCATCACCGCGGTGCTCATCGACGCCCGCCTGCTGCAGGTCTGCTTCGCGGCGGTCCTCGTCTACGTGGCCTGGCAGATGAACCGCCGCGGCGACGAAGCGGCGCCCGCACACACGGGCGTGCTCGAGGCCACGTTCGCGGACCAGGCGACGGGCCGCGAGGTGGGCTACGGGGTCAGTCACCTCAAGCTGGGGTTCGGGCTGAGCCTGATCGCCGGCAACGTGAGCGGCCTGCTCGGTGTCGGCGGCGGAGCCTTCAAGGTGCCGATCATGAACCTGCTGATGGGTGTGCCGCTGAAGGCCACCATCGCGACGAGCAACCTGATGATCGGCGTCACCGCCGCCACCGGCGCCGCGATCTTCTACGGCCGCGGCTTTCTGGACCCGAGGTACGCCGTGCCCGCCGCTCTCGGCATCCTCGTGGGGGCGCGGCTCGGGCCGCGCGCGGCCATGCGCCTGAACGCGCGCACGCTGGCCCGGGTCTTCCAGGTCGTGCTGCTCGTCTTCGCCGTTGCCATGGCGCTCAAGGCGGCGGGGGCGGGCGTATGAGCGGCCGCGGCGAAGCTGCGCCGGCAGCGCCTCACACGCTGACTGCCGTGGAGCGCGTGGTCAGGCGGGTACTGCTCCTGGGGATCGGCATCAGCGTCGCGCTCATGGCGGTGGGCCTGGCGCTGGTGGTGGTGCGCGCCCAGCCTCTGCCGGTGAGCGTGACGCCCGTCACGGACCTGCCCCACGACCTGGCGACGCTCCAGGCGGCCGCCTATTTGTCGCTCGGGCTCATGGTCCTCATCGCCACGCCGTTCGTACGCGTCGCGGGCTCCGTCGTCGCCTTCGCCCGCGAAGGCGACCGCCGCTACGTGCTCATCACGTCGGTCGTGCTCGCCGTGATGTGCCTCAGCGTGCTGCTCGGCAGGGCCTAGCGAGACGCTTCAGGGCGCGCAGGACGGCGCCACATCGAGTCCCCGCACCGCCGCGGCGGCGCGACGCCCCGACACCATGGCGCCCTGGATGGACGGGGTGTCGCGATGGTCGCCGCAGACGAACAGCCCGGGGCTCAGTCGCACGGGGCGCTCTGGTTCGGCGAAGGCCTCCGGGGTGAGCGCCGGCAGGGCGTAGGGGATGCGATAGGTGCGCAGGTGTCGCCAGTCGTCGACCTGCGCCCCGAACCAGCCGCGCAGCTGCGCGATCACGGCTCGTCGCAGCGCGGCGTCGTCCCACGGGGGGATGCCCAGCACGGTGGCCGAGACCAGCGCCGCCCCGGGCGGCGCGTAGCTCGGCGCCACGTCGCTGGGCACGCACAGGTTGTTCACGGGGCCGGTGCCCTCGCCGTCGAGCACGAGTACGGGCTCGCCCAGGGGCGTGCGCTCGGCCGCGAAGTACAGGCAGGTGGCCGCTCGCGGCGCCGGCGCCGCAAAGGCGCCGGTGAGCCGGGCGGCCTCGGGCCCGTCGGCCGCCACCACGATGGCTTCCGACTCCAGCGTCTCGCCGCCGGCCAGCGTGAGCCGGCCGTCGCCGAGGCTCTCGACGGTCACGCCGGCGCGGATGCTGCCCGCCGGAAGGGCGGCCGCGAGCTGCCGCGGGATCGCGCGCATCCCCGCGGCGGGCAGCGCCGCCTCGCCGTCGGCGAACATCTTGAAGACGAAGGCGAACAGGCGGCTGGACGTGGAGAGCTCCGGGTCAAGGAACACGCCGCCCAGGAACGGCCGCCAGAACGCCTCGGTGAACGCGTCCGAGAAGCCTTCCCGCCGCAGGGCTTCGGCCGTGGCCACCTGCGGCGCATGGAGCACCTCGCTCAGGGAGAAGCGGCCGAGCCGTGCCCACAGCCGCGCCACGCGGACCTTGTCGAGCAGCGACCCCGGACCGTCCCGCAGGGTGCGCACCGTCTGGGCAGGCCGGCGCATCGGGTCGGCGAGGGGGGCGAAGCGACCGTCGCGGCGCACGAGGGCACCGTTCAGGAACGGCCGCAGGGCGAGCTCATCGTAGTCCAGGGCGCGCTGCGCCTCGGGGTAGGCCGTGAGCAGGACCTGGAAGCCGCGATCCAGCAGGAAGCCGTCCAGCTCGTCGGTGCGCACGCGGCCGCCGACCTCGTCGCCGCGCTCCAGCACCAGCACGTCCAAGCCGTGGCTCGCGAGTTCCCGTGCGCAGCACAGGCCCGACAGGCCTGCGCCGACCACGATGACGTCGGGCACGGTCTCTCCTTCCGCCGCGGGGCGTGGGTCTCGGCCTGGTCAGGCCTCGGGGCGTCCGCTGTCCGCGGCTCCAGGCAGCACCCTGTCCCAACAGGCGGCCAGCTGGTCCAGCTCCTCACGGTCGAAGTGCTGCAGGAACAGGCGCCGCACTCCGTCCAGGTGTGTCTGCCGCGCCTCCATGAGCTTGGCGTACCCGGCGTCGGTGAGGACGGCGTAGTAGCCGCGGCCGTCGCTTGTGCAGCGCTCCCGCTCGACGAAGCCCTCGGCCTCCAGACGGTCCACCAGCCGGCTGACGCCGCTGGCGCTGAGCAGGACCGACCGCGACAGGTCGCTCATGCGCATGCGCCGCTGCGGGGCGTCCTCCAGCACGAGCAGGACCTCGTAGGAGCGGAGCGGCAGACCGTGCGCCGCGGTGAGGTCGGCGTCAAGCTGGTTGATGAGGGCGGCGTTCACGCGGAGCATGCCGCGCCACGCTCCCAGCTCGACGGCGCTCAGCCGCCTCTCCGGTTCCCTGGTCCTCATCTCACGCTCGCTTCCTTGACGACACAAGCGCAGTATACCCGCGAGCCGATGCCTGCCACGTCTTGCGGTCCGAGGCTGGCGCGAGTATCGTACCGGGCTTGGAGCGGCTCTGTGGATTGGCGTACGGCTCCCCTACCTGTGATGCCTCGCCACCACGGGGAATGTTCCTGTCAGCCTGTAACGCATATTGGTCGGACGGAGGTCCACCATGTCTGATGTGAACTCTTCCGCGTGGCGCCGGCGCGAGCGCAGCCGCGACCTCACAGGTCTCGGCTGGCTGGAGGCGGACGTCCTGCGTGTCGTCTGGGACAAGGGAGAGGTCACGGTTCGCGACGTGTACGAGGAGCTCCGCCAGAACCGGCGTATCGCGTACACGACCGTGATGAGCGTCCTGCGAAACCTGGCCGCCAAGGGTCTGCTGGAGCAAGACAAGACCCAGGCTGCCTACGTGTACCGGCCCAAGGTCACCGACGAGGAGGTCGCACGCGGCATCCTGGACGCCCTCGTCGACAAGATCATGGGCGGGCGGCGCGAACCCCTCATCGCCTACCTGCAGCAGCGCTCTTCGGAGTGACGCCCTAGTGGGCGCCGAGCCGCTCATCGGGGCGCTCGTCGACGATCTGGTCGCCGACGATCCGGTCCTGGCGACTCAGCTCGGGCTCACGGACGACCTCGCCGGTCTGCCCTCCTGGTCCCCGGAGGCGGTCAGCGGTCGCGTGGCGATGCTTCACCGTCACGAGACGCGACTGGGTGAGGCCGTGGCGTCGGACGACACCGACACGGCGGTCGACGCCTTCGTGGGGCTGCAGATCGTGCGTCGCTACCTCCGCTCTCTCGAACTCCTCCGCGCGCACAGGCGGCAGCCCGGCATGTATCTGGACATCGCCGGGGGCGTGTACACGCTGCTGTCGCGCGAGGTGGCGCCGCCGGACGAGCGCATCGAGGCGCTCCGCGCCCGGCTGCTCGCCACCCCGGCGCTGTTGGACGAGGCGCGGGCGAACCTCGAGCCCGGCCTGCCCCGCGTGGCGGTGCAGTCCGGGCTCGACTACGCGGACGGCGTCCTGGAGCTCGCCGGCGACACCGTACGCGGCTTCGCCGCCGAGTACGGCCACCCCGGTGCGCTGGACGAGGCCTCGAGCATCGCCTGCGGCGCCCTCGAGGCCTTCCGCGCGCACCTCCGGGACGTCCTGCTCCCGTCCTCCTCGGACGCGTGCGGGGCCGGGCGCGAGGTCATCCAGGACATCCTGTCGTGGGAGCACGTGCTTGACGACGCGCCCGAGGAGCTGGCCGCCTACGGGCGCGAGACGCTCGCTCAGACCCAGGCGGCCATGCTCGCGCGGGCGCGGGAGATGGGCCACGAGGATGCGGCGTCCGCCGTGGCCGCCGTCACCGCGCGGCATCCTGGCAGGGACGAGATCGTCGCCGCGTACGCGGACGCCGTGGCCGCGGCGAAGGCCTATGTCGTGGAGCGCGCCATCGTCACGCTCCCCCCCGGCGAGGAGCTTCGGGTCATGGCCACGCCGCCGTTCCTGCGCTCCATGCTGCCGTTCGCCGCCTACGACCCGCCCGGACCTTTCGCGGCGCAGCAACTCGGCTTCTACTACGTCACGCCGCCGCGCGACGGCCTGTCCGGCGAGGAGCTCGAGGCGGCGCTTCGCAACCATCCGTTCGCCTCGCTGCCGACGACGGGGGTGCACGAGGCCTACCCGGGTCATCACATCCAGCTCGTGAGCGCCAACCTCGCGCCGACGCTCGCCCGGCGCGTCGCCCACCTGCCCGACGGCGCCTCGCTGCCTGTCGAGGGCTGGGCCTTCTACTGCGAGGAGATGATGCGCGAGCAGGGGTTCCTCGCAGACCCCGCGGTCGATCTGATGCGCCTCAACGATCAGGTCTGGCGCTCCTGCCGGGTCGTCATCGACGTGGAATTGCACCTCGGCATCATGGACCTGCCGTCGGCCGTCGCCTTCCTGTCGCAGACGGCGCACATGAACCGCTACGAGGCCGAGCTGGAGTGCCGGCGGTACGCGGAAGAGCCGGGTCAGGCGATGAGCTATCTGCTGGGCAGGCGGGAGGTGCTGCGGCTGGCGGACGCCTACCGCGCGGCCCACCCGACGACGTCGCTCGCGGCCTTCCACGACGAGCTGCTCGCCTGGGGGTCGCTGGCGCCGGCCGTCATCGCCTGGGGTATGGGCCTCGGGCCCCGCCCCCGGGCCGCGCGCCTCAGTACCTGACGGCTTCGCGCTCCTCCGTCTCGTAGAGCACGACCTTGTCGCGGCCCTCGGCCTTGGCCCTGTAGAGAGCCCTGTCGGCCAGCTCCATGAGCTCGTCGAGGGCGGTGGCGTCCCGCGGGCAGGTCGCCACGCCGGCGCTGATCGTGATGTTCACGTCGGCGGGCAGTCCCAGCCCGGTGTAGCGCGTGCCGCTCAGGGTGCGGCGCACGCGGTCGGCCACGTAGAAGGCGTTCTCGCCGGGCGTGTTGGGCAGCAGCACGCTGAACTCCTCGCCGCCGTGCCGGGCACAGATGTCGGTGGTGCGCAGGGCGTCCTTCATCGCCCGCGCCACCGTCTGCAGCACACGGTCCCCGGTAGCGTGGCCGTAGCTGTCGTTGAAGATCTTGAAGTGGTCGATGTCGACCATCAGCACGCTCAGCGGCGCCTGGTGGCGCAGGCTGCGCTGCACCTCCTCGCGCGCCCGGTTCATGAAGTAGCGCCGGTTGTACAGGCGGGTGAGGTGATCGGTGACGACCTGACGGCGGATGGCGTCGTACTTGTGCGCGTTGGTGAGCGCGCTCTGCACGTGGTTCTGGAGCGCGCTCAGTATGTCGGCGTTGAGCAGTTCGAGGTAGTCGCCGCTGGTCGCCGTGGTGAGCAGAGCCATGTCGCCCACGTTCTCCACCTGCACCGGGATGACCACCTGATGAGTCATGGTGTGCGGGAACAGGGTGCAGGTGTGGTCGGTCAGGCGCGTGACCTGCCCGGAGGCGACGGCCTGACGCACCGGACAGTCCGGCGCGTAGGCGCAGCAGTCCGCCGAGAGCGTGGGGGAGAGCACGCCCTGCGCCCCCTCGAGCTCGAACGACCGTGCCTCGGCGTCGAGCAGCAGCAGCGCGGCGAAGTCGGCGTGCAGGAAGCTCTTGCTGCGGGACAGCACGCGCTCGACCGTCTCCTGATACGGCAGCGCCGCGTTCATCTCCTTGCCCAGCTGGCCGACGTCCATCAGCTGCTGGTTCAGGGATTGCAGGCGCTCCAGGTCTTCCTTGATGCTCTGCGACACCCATTCCTTGTCTTCGGCGGCCGTGAACACGGCGATGAGGGTGCCGACCAGGTGCCCGAGCTCCCGGAGCTCGTCGCGGTAGTAGGGGTCGCTGCGTTCGTAGTTGCCACCCAGCCGCTTGCGCGAGCGGCGCACGAGGCTGTTGATCGGCCGGTACACCCACAGGTCGAACGCCGCGACGATCACCACGAAGGCCGCCGCCGTGGCGACGGCGACCTGCCACGTGGTGTCGAGGCCCTGCGTGAGCGCCAGGAAGAGGACGGCGAGGACCACCGCCACCACGGCGGCTGTCTTGAGCTCCAGGCTCACGCCGCGTCTGTAGTCGAGGCCGCCGCCTCGCCGTCTGCCGTCCGGTGCTGCCGTACCGTCTCCCATCTCAGGCATGAGTCACTCGGGATATCGGCAGATGCGGCGCATCCATGATACGCGGCGCGGCGGGGGCGGGCGCCGGACGAGGCGGCCGTCGGATGAGCTGGGGGCGGTCGCCTACAGTCGGCTGAGGACGCGGCGGTCGTGGCTGCGCCGCGGCGTCCGCCGCCGCTCGCCCTGCCGCCGGTCGCGCACGTAGTGGGGGCACAACGCGCAGAAGGTGCTACAGACGAGGCGTGTGTCCACGTCGGCGACGCAGATCATGGGGGGCTGCAGTTTTGCGCCGGTCGCCATGACACAGCATTCTACGGGGACGGCCGGGGCTCCTGCACGCCCCGCCCTGGGCTTATCGTTGCAGGTACTCCTGCACGACGCTCAGCACCTGGGCGATGCGGAACGGCTTCGTGATGTAGCCGTCGATGCCCGCGTCCGTCGCGCGCTCCATGTCGGTGGCCATGGCCTTGGCGGAGAGGCCGACGATGGTGATGTCACGCGTGTCCTCGCCGGCCTTCATCTCCTTGACGGCCTCGTAGCCGCTCACGACAGGCATCATCATGTCCATGAGCACGAGGTCTGGGTGATGCACTCTCGCCAGATCGACGGCCTCGCGGCCGTTCGTGGCCTTGTGCACCGTGTAGCCGGTGGCCTCCAGCGACATGGAGACGATGCTCAGGATGTCGGGGTCGTCGTCCGCGACCAGGATGGCCTTCGCCACGGTGTCGTCCTCCTCAGCTGATCTTGCCCGCCGACAGCGGATCCGCCGGTCTAGTGGTTATCGGCACGGTGAAGATGAAGCTGGAGCCCTTGCCCAATTTGCTCTGCACGCGGATGCTGCCGCCGTGCAGCTCCACGAGCTCCTTCACGATGGCGAGCCCGAGCCCGGTGCCTCCTTGGATCCGGGTCGCCGAGGAGTCGATCTGGGTGAAGCGCTGGAAGACCTTGTCCTGGTCCTCCTTGGCGATGCCTATGCCGGTGTCGTTCACCCGGATCTCGACCATCTCGCCGTTGGGCCGCGCCTCCACGCTCACGTTGCCGTTCTCGTGCGTGTACTTCACGCCGTTGGTGATGAGGTTCAGCAGGATCTGATTGAGCTTGGCAGGGTCGGCCCACACGAGGGGCAGGTCGGTGGGCAGGAAGGTGGAGATGCGCACGCGCTTGTCCTGGGCGCGCGGCTTGACGACGGGCAGCACGCCCAGCAGGGCGGCGCGCAAGTCCACGGGCTCGCGGTTGAGCTCCAGGCGCCCCGCCTCGATCTTGGTCAGGTCCAGGACGTCGTTGATGAGGCCGAGCAGCGCTTCGCCGCCCTTGAGGATGCTGTCCACGAAGGCGGACTGCTTCTCGTTGAGCTCACCGGTCATGCCGCTCAGCAGCATGTCGCTGTATCCGATGATGCTGGTGAGCGGTGTGCGCAGCTCATGACTCATGGTGGCCATGAAGTCGCTCTTGAGCTCGTCCAGGTGCGTGAGCTCCTCGTTCTTGCGGGCGAGCTCCTCGTTGGAGTGGATGTTGCGCACGACCAGGGCCACCTGGTCGCACAGCGCCCTGACCGTGGGGATCGCCGCCTCGGGAGAGGGCTCATCGCGGCGGGAGAGCAGGCAGACGATGCCCAGCAGCTCGCTCTTGGCCAGCAGGGGCGCCACCACGAGGCCGTGGTACCCGTGGTTCTCCACGGCCTTGAGCAGGCGCCCCGTGCGCGCGTCCGAGACCGAGTCGTACAGGCGCGCGCCGTCCATGGCGACGTCGACGATGCCCAGCTCCCGCAGCTTGTGGATGAAGGTGTCGTCGAGGTCGTCGAGCAGCGCCTTCTGGTCCAGGTCGCCGCTGTTGCGGTTGAGCACCAGCGCGAACCCCGCCCGCAGCCCCGCGGCTCCGGCGATGAGGTGCAGGGCCTCCGGCATGAGATCGTCGACCTCCTGGTGGCGCAGGAAGGCCCGGCTGCCTTCGCTCATGGCGCGCAACTGCTCGTTGCCGGCGCGCAGGCGCCGGAGCTGCTCCTCGGTGTCCGCTTTCGCCGCCGACAGCCCGCGGGCGGTGCGCGCCAGCACGGTAGCGATGCGCCCCATCAGCAGCGCGATCAGCAGGTAGGCGGTCACGTAGACCGTCAACGCGACGAGGGCCCGGTCGTCGCCAAGCCTGCCGGCGACGTCGATGGGCCTCATGTCCAGGACGGCGTCCTCCAGTCGCAGCCATAGGATCACGTAGGCGGCGCTGGCCGCCCCGGCCGTCAGATACGGCCCCCAGGCCGACAGGAACAGACCGCCGAGGATGATGGGCCACACGTAGAACACGGGCACGTAGCCGAGGACGCCGTTCAGCGCCACCGCTCCGGTCACGAGCGCGAAGTCCACGGCCGTCATGGCGGCGACGAGTGAGGAGAGCCGCGCGCGGTCCCCGACCAGGAAGAAGGGCAGGTCGGCCGCGACCGCGACGCCGAGCGCGAGGAGCAGTTCGCCGGCGACGAGCTCGTGCGCGTCGATCCGCACCCAGAGCACGGCGGTGAGTACTGCAAGTGTGAACAGGACGCGCACGTAGAGCACGTCGCGCAGCTGTCTGTGGAGGTCCATCGTTCCGTCCCCCTGCGTGGCTGGTAGAGTATTCTAACCCGCGTCCCGAAGTCCGCTTCGGGCCGGGCCCGCGACTCTCGCAGGCGCTCCGCCCGGCCGAAAGGAGGACGCTCCGCATGTCCGTGCCCCGGCTCGTCCTGAGTGGCCTCGAGCCCGGCCCTTCACTGCCCCTCGCCGCGGGTGCGCTGCTGGCATGCTTCGCCGACCGCCGCGCCGCGCGTCCCGTCTCCATCGGCCTCGACCTGCCGCTGTGGCGCCTGCTCTACGAGGTCGCCAAGAGGGCGCCGCGCGTGCTGGACCCCGCCCTCTACCACGAGGACGTGGCCGGCGAGCTGTACGACGTCTGGTCGGAGTCCTGCGAGCTGCTCGTCCTGGTCGCGGTCGAGCCGGCGCTCGACCGCTGGCAAGGCGTCAAGGGGTCGCGGCCGGTGGACATCGCCGCGACCTACGACGCGCCGCTCGTGCTCGTCGTGGACGCGCGCGACCGGGGCCCCACGGCCGCCGCCGCGGTGTGCGGCGTGCAGGCGCTCGCTCGCCGCGTGGAGCTCGCCGGCGTCATCGTCGTCGGCGGCGACGAGCGGGGCGCGGAGGCCGAGCTGGGCCGTATCATCACCGCGCAGGCCGGGCTGCCCATCCTGGGGTGGATCCCGCCCCAGCTCAGCGATCAGTTCGCGCGGCAGTACACGGCCGGGTCGTCCGGGGTGCGCCAGATCGGACCGCGTCCCGCCCGGGGCAGCCAGCTCCGGCTGTGCGCCGAGGCGGCCACGTACCTGCACCGCGACGAGCTGGAGGCCGCCGCGACGCGCCGCGGCTATCTTCCCGGGAGGCCGCGAAAGCTCCTCACGCCGTCGCCGACGGCCAGCGGCCAGCGGCTGGCCGTGGCCTGGGGACCGCCACTCGAGCCGCTGGGGCTCGAGAACATCGACGTGTTCCAGGCGATGGGGCTGGATCTGGCGCCGCTCAACGTCGCACGCGACCGCGAGCTGCCGCCGGAGGTCAGCGGCCTGCTGCTGATGGGTCAGCTCGACGAGGAGGAGCTGCCGGGGTTCGCCGCCAACAAACCGCTCCTCGAGACGCTGGCGCAGGCCGTCGGCGACGGCCTGCCCACGCTGGCGCTCGGGGGCGGCGCGCTGCTGCTGCTGCGCCGCCTCGCCGACAGTCGCGGTCGCAGCCACGACCTCGCCGGCGTGCTGCCGGCCGAGGCGGAGCTGCTGGAGTGGTACGACCGGCCGCGTTACGTGCGCGCCCGCGCGGCCAGGGCCAATCCCTTCGACGAGGGCGACAACGTCCTGTGCGAGCTCTTCGACCTGGAGTTCCTGTTCTTGGAGCAGGACACCTTCGCATACCACGTCGGGGCGCCGGGCGAGGCCGGTCAAGCCGAGGGCTTCGCCCTCGGCCGCTGCCTCGCCACGACGCTCTATCCTTCGCTGCCCCTGCGGCCGGCGCTGGCCGCGAGCTTCGTGGACGCCATGCGCCTCGCGGGGCCGCGGCCGTGAACAGGGACGAGACCCCGGCGTCCGGCGTGGGCTCGGCGCCGCCGGCCGCCGCACAGGCTGCGAGCCCGGTCTCGTGGGCGGGGCGCATCGAGGCGCTCAAGGCCCTCCTCGCGACGCGCCGCGGCATCATCGCCCTGTGGGTCACGTCGACCGCGGCGACGGCGCTCGTGGCGCTGCTCATGCGCCGGGCGGCGTTGCCCGGCTGGGACGACGCCGCCCACGTCTACAGAGTCTTCCTGCTGCAGCACGGCCAGTCCGTGTTCTGGGACGACTTCTGGTACGGCGGCGGCTACGGCGCCGTCACGTACGGCTTCCTCTTCTATCTGCTCGCGCTCGTGGTGCCGGCCAAGGTGATCGTCGTCGTCGCCGCGGGCCTGGTGCCGCCGCTCTTCTACCTGTACCAGCGCGACATGTGGAAGATCGACGACCCGCTGCCGGCCTGGTCGTTCGCCGCCGTCATGGCCGCCTACCTCGCCCACGGCCAGGATCCGTTCGTGCTGGCCCTGGCGCTGACGCTGGGCGGCCTGGCGCTGCTCGCCCGGGAGCGTCCCTTGCTGGGCGCCGCGCCCGTGGCGCTCGGCATCTTCGTCAATCCCTTGGGCTTCGTCGTCTGCGGCGTGTTCATGCTGGCCGATGTGCTGGCGCGCCCGGCGCTGCGCCGCCGCTATCTGGTGTTCTTCGCCGCGGTGGCGCCGTTCATCGCTGTGCGCGTGCTGGTGGGGTGGGCCTTCGAGGAGCCGGGCGGCTACCTGAATGAGACCTCGCAGCTGCTCCTGTACCTCGGCTTCGCCCTGGCCGGCGCGGGCCTGGCGGGCCTCAACGCCAGCCACCCTCGCCGGCCGTTCGTCATCCTGTTCTTGACCTACGCGTTCCTCTGCGTGGTCTCGTTCATCACGCCCGGCAGCCCGCTGGGCAACAACATCGGGCGGTTCTTCTTCGTGTTCGCCCTCCCGCTGCTCGTCCTGCTGCGCCACTCCCGGTTGCGACGGCCCTTCCCAGGGGGGGACCTCGTGATGATCGCCGTCGCGCTGTTCGCACTCATACAGTTCAGCGCCCCCTATAGCCATTTCGCCAAGGTGGAGGAGCGGCCGCAGACCCACGCCTCCTACTTCGCGCCGGCGCTCACGACCGCTCAGGAGCTCTACGACCCCGACTACCGCTTCCACGTCGTCGCCCTGAGGCGTCACTGGGAGGCCTTCTACTTCCCGCGCGCCGGCTACGCCATCACGCGCGGCTGGTACAGGCAGGCGGACGCCGTCCACAACGAGCTCTTCTACACCACCTACGAGACGGCCACGTACATCGCCTGGCTGCGGTCGATGGGCGTCAAGTACGTCTTCCTGCCGCACGGGCTGGTGGATCAGTGGAGCCGGCGCGAGGCGCGCATACTGCGCAGTTCGCCGGCCTTCGTGGTCGTCGAGCAGCCCGGCGACTGGACGGTCTATCGCCTGCGAGACGCGCGTCCCATCATCGTGGGCCTGCAGGGTGGCGCGGCGGACATCGGGCGCTTCGCCCACCGGGACATCGCGTTCACCGTTGACAGCCCCGGCCGGTACCTCGTGAAGGTGAGCTGGTCGCCGTACTGGGAGCTGGAGGGCGGGCCCGGCTCGCTGCGCCGCGGGCCCGGCGACTTCATCATCGTCGAGACGGCCCGGGCCGGCGCCTACACGTTGCGCCTCCGCGTCACCTTCGGTGAGGCCGTCGCGCAGATCGGCGCCAAGCTGGGTCTGTAGCGCGCTCGGCATCGGGCGTGAGCCGCCGATCGACGGTATACAATCCCGCCATGCGACGCCCCCGCCTGCCCGCCGAGGTCTTCGCCCTTCCCGTGCAACGCCTGCGGGAGGGCTACTACTCGGACGCCTACTTCAACTTCAGCAAGCAGGCGCTCGAGGCGCACGACCTGCACCCGCGCGTCACCATGCAGGTCTTCCAGAAGCAGCAGAACGCGGTGCTCGGCGGCATGGACGAGGCGCTCGCCATGCTGCGCCTGTGCGCCGGGCGGTTCGTGGCCGGCGATGAAGGACGCGCCTGGGAGTCCGGATGGGACGAGCTCACGGTGCACGCTCTGTACGACGGGGACGAGATCGAGCCGTGGGAGACGGTGCTCACCATCGAGGGCGACTACAGCCTGTTCGCCCACCTCGAGACCGTCTACCTGGGAGCTCTCACGCGGCGCACGCTCATCTCCACGAACGTGCGGCGCGTCGTCGAGGCCGCCCACGGCAAGCCGATCCTGTTCTTCCCGGCGCGCTTCGACCACTACAGGGTGCAGACCGGCGACGGCTATGCCGCCCACATCGCCGGGGCGATCGGCGTGTCAACGGACGCGCAAGCCACCTGGTGGGGCGGCAAGGGCATCGGCACCGTGCCGCATGGCCTCATCGCGGCCTGCGGCGGCGACACGGCGCTGGCCACGCGGCTCTTCGCCGACGTCTTCTACCCCGAGATCAACGTCACGGCGCTGGTGGATTTCGACAACGACTGCGTGGCCACCAGTCTCGCCGTGGCCCGCGAGCTCGGCGAGCGACTCTGGGGCGTCCGCCTGGACACGGCGGAGACGCTGGTGGACCGCTCGCTGTGGCACAAGATGGGCCAGTTCAGGCCCAACGGCGTCGCGCCGGAGTTGGTGCGCGAGGTGCGCCGGGCGCTGGACTCCGAGGGCTTCCAGCGCGTCAAGATCGTCGTCAGCGGCGGGTTCAACCCCGAGCGTATCGCCGCCTTCGAGGCTGCGGGCGTGCCGGCCGACGCCTACGGCGTGGGCAGCAGCCTGCTGCGCGGCACCGCGGACTTCACGGCCGACGTGGTGCGGCTGAACGGCGAACCGTGCGCAAAGGCGGGGCGCGCCTACCGGCCCAACCCGCGTCTCGAGCTGGTCGAATAGCCACCGCAGGCAAGCTATCGAGCGGGGCACCGAAGGGGCACCGCTCAGTAGCCACCGCAGGCAAGCTATCGAGCGGGGCGCCGAAGGGGCACCGCTCAGTAGCCACCGCAGGCAAGCTATCGAGCGGGGCACCGAAGGGGCACCGCTCCGTGAGCCGGCGGCGCGTTCCGCGCCGCCGCCGGGTATCACGAGCTCATGGACGAGACTGCACACAAGGTCGTCATCGTCGTGGACATGCTCAACGGCTTCTGCCGCGCCGGCAATCTGGCGAGCCCGCGTCTGGACTCCGTCACGCCGCGCATCGTCGACCATCTGGAGGGCGAGGTGGCGCGGGGGGCGGACCTGGTCTTCCTGGTGGACACCCACGCGCCGGACGATCCCGAATTCGCCATGTTCCCGCCGCACTGCATCAGAGGATCGGGCGAGGACGAGGTGGTGCCCGAGCTGGCGCCCTTCGCGGCACATGGCGTGGTCGTGCGCAAGAGCCGCTATTCGGGGTTCTACGGCACGGAGCTGGACGACGTGCTGCGCCGCCTGCGGCCGGAGGTCGTCGAGGTCGTCGGCGTGTGCACGGACATCTGTGTGATGCACACGGTCGCCGACCTGCGCAACAGGGACTATCCGGTGGTCGTGCGGCGCGACATGGTGGAGACCTACGACGCCCCGGGCCACGACGGCGACGAGGTCAACGGGTTCGCCCTGTCGCACATGCGCGACGTCCTTGGGGCGCGCATCGAGTAGCCGGCGTGGGCCTGGGCCGCCGCCCTCGGTCTCAGTCCGCGTCGCTCTCGGACGGCTGCGACGTCTGCTCGCCGTCGATGAGGTCGACGAAGTTCTGGGAGCGGCGGCCGATGATCGACGACGGGTCGATGGCCGCCGCCTCGGCCCACTCGTCCCGCGCGGCCTGCACGCGCTCGAGCGAGAAGTAGACGATGGCTATGGAGTAGTGCGCTTCCTGGTCGTCTGGTCGATCCGCGATCACGCCCTTTATGGCGCGGAGCGCGCGCTTCGTGTCGCCGTCCGCGTGCCAGACCATGGCCAGGCGGACGGTCGCCGCGGCGTCACCGGGCTTGAGCCGCAGCGCGCGGCCGAAGGCCTCTTCGGCCTTGGCATACTGCTGCGCCAGGAAGTACGCGTCGCCAAGCTTGAGAAGCACCGCCGCATTGCCGGGGTCCGCCTTGCTCTTCTTCTCCAGCTGACTGATGCTGCGTTTCACGGAGGAGCTCGTCGTGGCCGCGGGGGTGGCGCCCGCGCCGTCGTTCACAGTGGGGTGACCCGGCGGCAGCGACTGCTCGGCGACGGGCGCGTCCGTGCCGCCACTGTCGCTGCTCCCGGCCATGGAGCCGACGACGACGATCACCGCGGCCACGAGCACGGCGGTGCCGATGCCCGTCAGCACGTACTTGTTCCGCAACCTCATCCTTCCGTCGGGGGTCGTGCAGGCTCAAGCAGGATAGCATCGCCGCAGCGGCCGGACGACCCGGCCGCCGTCTGCGCCCGCGCGATCGCGGCGTCGCGCCGAGCAGTCCTAACCGACCTTAACCGATCCTTAATAGCGCGGCGGATCTGCAGCGGCTGGACCCGCCAGGGCTACTAGGCCCCCAGTTGACGGGTCGTCGCTGGCGGCGATAGAGTGAAGCAGACCAGTTCACTCCTTTATGCGATGAGAGGCGACGTGGGGCTTCAGCTCACACGCGGCGGTGAATACGCCGTACGCGCCATGACCTATCTGGCGAGCTGTCCGGCCGGACACGTCGCGTCCCTGCACGATATCGGACAGGCGCGGGACATCCCCGAGAGCTTCCTCGCCAAGATCCTCCAGAGCCTCGTGCACGCCGGGCTGGCCGTGTCCCAGCGGGGCGCGCACGGCGGCTTCGTCCTCGCGCGCCCGGCGACGGACATCACCATGCGGGACGTCATCGAGGCGGTGGACGGCCCCATCTCGCTCAACCAGTGCGTCCTGTGGCCCGAGGACTGTGAGCGCAGCGGCGACTGCGAGGTGCACCGCGCCTGGGTGCGCGCCCAGGAGCAGCTCATGAGCGTGCTGGACAACGTCACCATGGCGTCGCTGGCGCCCGCTCCGGTCGTCTGAGCCGCCCGGTCGAGGCCACAGCCGTCGCCGGCCGGCCACCGGCCTTCACACTCCAGCTTCGCCCTCCGCGTACCCGTCCGGGTGCGCCTGCATCCAGGTCCAGGCGTCGCGCACTGCATCCTCCAGCGAACGCCGCGGCCGCCAGCCCAGGCGCGCGCCGGCGCCGGCGTTGCCCGCCACGAGGGCGGGGGGATCGCCGGCGCGCCGTACCGTCGTGCGCCGCTCCAGCCGGAGTCCCGTGACGGCTTCGACCGTGTCCAGCACGCGCCGCACCGAGTCGCCGTGTCCGGTGCCCAGGTTGAACGCCCCCTGCACGCCCGGCAGCCGGCTGAGGGCGGCGATGTGGGCGTCGGCCAGATCGGCGACGTGCACGTAGTCGCGGACGCACGTGCCGTCGGGCGTCGGATAGTCGTCGCCGAACACGGCGATCGCGGCGCCGTCGCGCGCGGCGCGCAGCGCCAGCGGCACCAGGTGAGACTCGGGCGTGTGGTCCTCGCCGCGGGCGCTGTCGGCGCCGCAGGCGTTGAAGTAGCGCAGGGCCGTGAAGGCGATGTCGCCGGCCAGGCGCGCGCGCTCAAGCAGGCGCTCGCCGGCGAGCTTGGTCTCGCCGTACGGGTTGGTGGGGGCGAGCTTGTCGCGCTCGTCGATCGGGACGCGCTCGGGCTCGCCGTACACCGCCGCCGTGGACGAGAAGACGAGGCGGCCGACACCGGCTGCCTTCGCGGCCGCGACCACGGCCGCCGTGCCGCCGACGTTGACGTCGCGGTAGCGCTCCGGCTGCGCCACGGACTCCGCGACCTCGGCCAGCGCGGCCATGTGCACGACGGCCTCGATGTGCGCCTCGGAGAGAGCTTCGCGCAGTGCGTCCGCGTCGCGGATGTCGCCGCGCACGAGCGCGGCGCCGGCGGGCACCGCCGGCGCATGTCCCCGTGACAGGTCGTCGTACACCGTGACGTCATCGCCGCGCGCCAGCAGGCGTGCGGCGATGACGCTGCCGATGTAGCCCGCTCCGCCTGTGACGAGCACGCGCATGCCGCAGATGCTAGCAGGTCGGCCTGAGATCGGCTGCGCGCGCCCTTCAGCGGCCCGTCGGACGGATCCTGTCGTCCTGTACAAGCCGGAGCGCCGTCTCGTGGCGGCGCGACCGCGCCGCTGGGCTCAGCGTCAGCCGAAGGGACTGCCGGACGGCGCCGAGCAGCTCCCGCCGCCGCTTCCTCCGCCGAGACTGCGCAGGAAACTCGAGAACTGCTGCCGCACATCGGTCGAGCCGCACGCTGGACAGACCTTGTCCTCGTCGCGCAGGAAACCCTGGCGGAACACCTCGAAGGTGTCGCCGCAGGCCTCACACACCATGTCGTAGGATGCCATGGTCCTCCCGTCCGCCGCGCCCGCGCCTGCCGCCGGCAGGCCCGGTCGCGGAGCATATACCCTAGGGGGTATGATAGCGGGGCCTCGGCCCGGCGAGCAAGCGGGTCCGCCCCGCCCGCCCGGCGAGGTATGCTCTGCCGACGGAGGGAGGGGCGAGCCCCCTTATCCCTGCCGAAGAGGAAGGGGACAGCATGCTTCACCGCAAGCGCGCGTCGCGCGTCGTGGTGGCCGCGCTCGCGGCCGTCCTCGCGCTGGGCCTCGTCGCCTGCGGCGGCTCGGCCGGCGGCGCCGCGCCGGCGCTGCACGGCACGACTCTGCAGGGCGAGACCTTCGGCCTCTCATCGCCCCCCGGCAAGCCGACGGTCGTCAACTTCTTCGCCTCCTGGTGCTCGTCGTGCAACGCTGAGGCGGCGGATCTCGTGGACTTCGCGGCAGCGCATCCCGACGTCCAGTTCGTCGGCGTCGCCGTCACCGATGAGCAGGCCGCGACGCAGCGCTTCGTCACGGAGTACCGCGTGCCGTACACCGTCGTCATGGACCCCGACGGCCGGGTCGCCGGCGACTGGGGCGTGGACGGCATCCCCGCGACCTTCTTCATCGACAAGGACGGCACGCAGCAGGGGTGGATGGTCGGCGCGGCCACTCGCGCGCAGTTCGAGGAGAAGCTCAAGAGCATCCAGTGAGCGTGGAGATCACCTCCTTGAGCCTGTCGGCGCTGGGCCTCGCCTTCGCCGCCGGTCTCGTGTCGTTCGTGTCGCCGTGTGTCCTGCCGCTGCTGCCCGTGTACCTGTCCTACGTGTCCGGCGTCGGCGTCGAGCAGCTGGGGCGCGAGCGCCGGCGGCTGCTCGGTGTCTCGCTGCTGTTCGTCGCGGGGTTCACGGCCGTCTTCATGCTCTTCGGGGCGGGTGCCGGCGGCATCGGTCGGCTGCTCGCGCAGCACCGTGAAGAGCTGACGGTCGTGGCCGGCGCCTTCATCGCGTTCAGCGGCCTCGTCGTCGCCGGCGTCGTGCGTCTGCCCGAGCGCGCCGTGGCGGTCGCGCCTCGCGCCGGCGGCCCCGGCGGCGCCTTCCTCACCGGCGCGGCCCTCGCCATCGGCTGGACGCCTTGCGTCGGGTACGTCCTGGGCGCCATCCTCAGCATGGCCGCCACCAGCTCCAGCGCGCTGTCCGGCTCGCTCCTGCTGCTCGTCTATTCGCTCGGCCTCGGCGTGCCTTTCGTGCTGGCGGCGCTGGCGTTCGACTGGGTCATGGCGCGCCTCGCCGTCATCAAGCGCCACTATCGCATCGTGCAGGCCGCGGCCGGGATCGTCCTCGTCGTCGTCGGTGTGCTGCTCATGTTCGGCGTCTTCGCCCACCTCAGCAGGTGGCTTCCGTCCTTCAGCCCGGCCGGGCTCTGACGTTCGCGGCGAGACCGGGATCGCGGCCGTCCCGGCCGCGTACGCCGCCGCCGCGCCCCAGTCGTCGGGAGCCTGTATCCTTGCCGTGATGAGTCGTCATCGCATCCCCGAGGTCACGCCGACCGGGCGTGACGCCGCCCAGGCGCTGCGCGCCACCGTTCGCGGCGAGGTCTCGACCTCGGCGCTCAGGCGCTGGCTCTACTCGACGGATGCCTCCAGCTATCGCGTCGTGCCGGACGTCGTCGTGGTGGCGGCCTCCCCGGACGACCTCCACGCCGTCGCCGCCGTGGCGCGCGACCACGGCGTGCCCGTCGTCGCGCGCGGCGCGGCGACGAGCCTGGCCGGCCAGGCTATCGGCCCGGGCATCGCGGTGGACTGCTTCAGGCTGGACCGCATCCTCGCCGTGGACCCGGACGCCCGCAGCGCACGGGTCCAGCCGGGCGTCATCCAGGCGTCGCTCAATGCGGCCGCCGCGCCCTTCGGCCTGGAGTTCGGGCCCGACACCTCCACGGTGGACCAGGCGACGATCGGCGGCATGGTGGCCAACAACTCGTCGGGCTCGCGCTCCATCGTGTACGGCGAGTCGAAGGACAGGACGCTCGCCCTCGACGCGGTGCTGGCGAACGGAGAGCGGCTGCGCCTCGGCCAGACGTCCGGCGGCGAGTTGCGCAGCGGGCTGCACGGGCCGACCGCGGACCGTCTGGCCGAAGCGTTGGCGGCAATCCGCGAGCGCTTCGGCCAGGCCATCGCCGGCGGGTTCCCGCGCACGCCGCGATGCACGTCGGGCTACAACCTGCGAGAGCTGTCCGCGCCCGAGCCGAACCTGGGGCGCCTTCTCGCCGGCTCGGAGGGCTCTCTTGCGCTGTTCACGGAGCTGGAGGTCGCGCTCGATCCTCGTCCCGCCGTGCGCCTCGGCGCCGCGCTCACCTTCGCCACGCTCCGCGGCGCTCTCCAGGCCAACGCCGCGATCCTCGACACCGGGCCGTCGGCGGTCGAGCTGCTCGACCTCGGCCCGCTGCGGCACGCTCCCAATCTGGCGACCTTCCGGCGTATGGCGCCGCTCCTGGCCGGAGACGAGCAGGCGATGCTCACCGTCGAGTACCAGGGGGAGGACGACCAGGTGCGTGAAGGGTTGGCGCGGCTGCGCGCCCTGGCGCCCATCCTGGGCGCGTCGTCCGTGACCTGGCTCGACGAGCCCGCGACGCTCGGCGAGGCGGCGGCGCTGCGCCGCGCCGTGCTGCCCTTGCTCATGGGTGCGCCGGGTGCCGAGCGACCGGCGGCGTTCGTCGAGGACACGGCGGTGGCTCCCGAGCGCCTGGCCGATTTTGTCGAGGCGTTCCAGGGGCTGGTCACGGCGCACGGCGCGCGCGCCTCTTTCAGCGGCCACGCCTCGGCCGGGTGCATGCACATCCGGCCGCTGCTGGATCTCAGGACGGCGGCCGGCGTGAAGACGTTCAGCACACTTGCCGTAGAGGTCGGCGAGCTCGTCGCCTCCTATCACGGCGCCATCTCCGGCGAGCACGGCTGTGGGCGCTCGCGCAGCTGGTTCCTGCCGCGCCTGCTCGGCCCCGAGCTCTACGCCGCGATGGTGGCGCTCAAGGATGCCTTCGACCCGAAGCGCCTGCTTGCTCCCGGGGTCGTCGTGGACGGCCCGGCCGTGGACGAGGCGCTGCGCTTCGGGGCCGACTACCGCGGTGACGGCGCCTGGTCGCCGCGGCTGTCGTACGCGGCCGAGGGCGGCTTCGCCGCGGCCGTGGAGAAGTGCTTCGGGGCGGGCCTGTGCAAGAAGCTGTCAGGCACGATGTGCCCGCCCGCCATGACCGGTCGCGACGAGACGCGCAGCACGAGGGCGCGCGCCAACGCCCTGCAGGGCGTGGTCTGCGGGGCGGTGCCGCTCGCGGCCATCGGCGAGGACGAGTTCCGCGAAGTGCTGGGTACCTGCGTCGCCTGCAAGGCCTGCAAGACGGAGTGCCCCGCGGGCGTGGACATGGCCGCGCTCAAGGTGGAGTGGCTCGCGGAGTTGCGGGCCGGCACCGGCGTGCCGGCCTTGGCCCGGGGCATCGGCGAGTTCCGCCGGCTGGCGGCCCTGGCGTCACCGGTCGCCCCCGCGGTGAACGTCCTGGCCGGCACCGCCGCGGCGCGGCTCGTCACCGATCGTCTGGGCGTGGCCCGCCAACGGCCGCTGCCGGCGTTCGTGCGGCGGCCGCTCACGCATCGGTTGCGCGACCGCTCGCGGCCGCCGCGGGGCGTGTCGCAGCGCGTCGCGCTCTTCGTGGACTGCTTCACCCAGTATCAGGAGCCGGGTATCGGCGAGGCTCTCGACCGCCTGCTCGCGGCGGCCGGTCTGCGGCTGGAACTCGTGGACGCCGGCTGCTGCGGGCGCACCGCTCTCTCAACGGGCCAGATCGACAAGGCGCGGGCCGCGGCGCAGCGGGCCGTCGGCCCGCTGCGCGATCTGGCCCGCGCCGGCGTGCAGCTGGTGTTCGCGGAGCCGAGCTGCCTCTCGATGATCCAGGACGACTGGCGCCGTCTGCTGCCCGGCGACGCCCGCGTCGCTCAGGTCGCCGCCGCATCGCGGCCGGCCCTGGTGCTGGTCGCGGAGCTGGCGGCGAAGGGCCGCCTCTCATTCCGTGCCGGCGGCGCCGCCCTGCTGCACAGCCACTGCCATGAGAAGGCGTTGTCGTGGGCCGGCGCCATCGAGAGCGCCGTGCGCGCTGTGCCCGGCCTCGACCTGCAGGTGCCGGACGCCGGCTGCTGCGGTATGTCCGGCGTGTTCGGCTACGAAGCCGAGCACTACGCGACGAGCGTCGACATCGCCGAGCGGGTGCTGCTGCCGGCGGTGCGGGCGGCGCGGCCCGGCGCGGCGGTGCTGGCGACCGGCACGTCGTGCCGGTCGCAGATCCGCGACCTCAGCGGCCGCGCCGCCCTCCATCCGCTGGAGTTCCTCGCCGAGCGGCTGCTGA
This sequence comes from uncultured Thermoleophilia bacterium, assembly GCA_963707335.1. GTDB lineage: Bacteria > Actinomycetota > Thermoleophilia > UBA2241 > UBA2241 > CAIXSE01. The sequence continues at coordinate 28,489 of CAVPQD010000007.1, forward strand.
TCTGACGCACGCGTCTTCGACCGCGCCTCCGCGGCCCGGGCGTAGTAGCATTCTGTCCGTGAACCTGGTGATCTTCATCGCCGGCGTCGCCGGGCTGGCCGTGGCCGCCTACGCCTTCGTGTCGCTCGTCATCGACGCCGTGCGGAAACGCCAGTTCCTCGACATCGTCATCGCCGCCGCCGCCGCTGTCGCCGTGATCTACGGGCTCGTCGTCTGGGGCGACCGCCTCATCAGGTAGAGTCCTCCTCTAAGCCTTTCCGGCATGGCTGCCGATAGCGTGCAGTGGGCCGGCCCCGACATGAGGGAGACCGCCCGCAGGCACGGACACAGAGGACCGCGGACGATCCGCAGACCGGGACCCGCGAGGCCCGGCGCCCCTCGCAGAGCGGAGATGAGCATGGGTAAGCGTCGTATCCTCGTCGTCGACGACGAGCCAGACATCAGAAGGCTCGTCGCGGAAGCGCTCGACGCCTGCGGCTACGACGTGCACACGGCGGCGAACGGCACGGAGGCGGTACGTGAGGCCTCACTGTGCCTGCCTGACCTCGTGCTGCTGGACATCATGATGCCGGACGCCGACGGCTTCACCGTGTACGAGCAACTGCGCGACAAGCCGGCCGAGCTCAGGTGTCCCATCCTCTTCCTCACGGCGCGGCGCGAGATCGGCGACAAGCTGTTCGGGTTCGAGAAGGGCGCTGCGGACTACATCACGAAGCCGTTCCACATCAAGGAGCTGCTGGCGCGCGTGAGAGTGCACCTGGGGGAGCTGGGCCCGCCCAAGGGCGACGTGCCGAACCCGCTCACCGAGCGTGAACTCGAAGTCGTCGGTCTGCTCGCCGCCGGCAAGACGTACAAACAGGTGGCGCGCGCCCTGGAACTGTCACAGAGTACGGTGCGCAACCATCTGCACAACGTCTATCACAAGCTGAACGTGGTGGACCGTGCCCAGGCAGTGATCGTCAGCCGCGAGAACGGCTGGATATAAGGATCAGACGGACGAGGTGCGGTCAGGAGACCGCGAAGGGCATGTCGCCGAGCGACCACATGACCTGTGCGCGGCGACGGTCGTTGCGGCGACGGTCGGTGAGGGGCCCCGGGCCGGTGGACCAGCGCTGGGCGCGGCGCTCGCCGACGCGGCGGTCCACGACGACGCTCACGTCGTTGCGGCCAGCGTACCGGCTGGCGAGGCGCTCGTAGAAGAAGCCCTCCAGCGGGCGGGGGATGACGACGATCCTGGTCTGCTCGCCTTCTGCCGTGACGGGCATCTGGCACCTCCTCGACACCAGTAGAGTACCACCTGACGTCCTCTGACATTCAACGATGAAGGCTGCTTCTCCTTGCCTGAGGAGGAATGGGCAGCTTCTGGTGTCGTCAGACCGGGCGACAGAGCCGGCGGCTTCCGTCGCTCTCTCTCTGCAGGTACACTGAGACGAGCTGCACGTGTGGAAGCGAGCTCCGAGGAGACGAGCGTGAACCTCACCATCGACGGACGGCCCGTCGCTGCCGAACCCGGCGACACCATCCTTCAGGCCGCGCGCGCGGCCGGCATCGACATCCCCACTCTCTGCCAGGACGACCGCCTGGAGCCCATCTCGGCCTGCCGGCTGTGCGTGGTCGAGCTCGAAGGCAAGGCCGATCCGGTCACCGCCTGCGACACGGCGGCGGCGGACGGCATGGTGGTGCGCACGGACACGGAGGTGCTGCGCGCCATCCGTCAGCTCAACCTGGAACTGCAGCTCAGCGACCACAACTCCTACTGCACGCCGCCTTGTCGCGACGCCTGCCCAACGCACATCAAGATCCCGACCTTCATCGGGCACATCGCGCGGCGCGACTACGCGGCCGCGATGCGCACGCTGCGCGAGGACCTGCCGTTCCCCGGCGTGCTCGGCCGCGTCTGCCCGCGGCCCTGCGAGTCCCCGTGCCGCCGCGAGCTGGCGGACGAGCCCATCACCATCTGCTGGCTGCACCGCTTCGCGGCGGACCAGACGCGGGCGGACGAGTTGGACGGCGAGCTGCTGCTGCCGACTGCCGTCAAGCCCGCGAGCGGCCGGCGCATCGCCGTCGTCGGCGCCGGCCCGGCCGGGCTGGCCTGCGCCTTCTACGCCCGGCTCGAGGGCCATGACGTCAAGATCCTCGAGGCGCTGCCCAAGCCGGGCGGCATGCTGCGCTACGGCATCCCCAGCTACCGGCTGCCGCGCGAGGTCCTGGAGGAGGAGCTGAACGTCCTCTGGCGCATGGGCGTGGAGTTGCAGTGCGACACGCGCCTCGGCGTCGACGTGCGGCTGGAGGATCTCACGAGCGAGTACGACGCCGTGTTCCTGGCGCTCGGCGCGTTCAACGCGAACGCCATGAACGTGCCCGGCGAGGACGCCGCCGGCGTCGTCACCGCCATCGACTTCCTCGGCGACCTTGAGCTCGACGGCTCGGTGCCGGTGGGCCGCAAGGTCGCCGTCGTGGGCGGCGGGTTCACCGCCATGGACGCCTGCCGCACGGCAGTGCGCCTCGGTGCCGACGAGGTCACCTGCCTGTACCGCCGCTCTCGCAAGGAGATGCCCGCGCACCACACCGAGGTCGACGAGGCCGAGGAGGAGGGCGTCAGGCTGGAGCTGCTCGTGGCGCCGGTCCGTGTCGTCACCGACGACGCCGGCGCGGTCTGCGGCGTCGAGTGCGTGCGCATGGAGCTCGGCGAGCCGGATGACTCCGGACGCCGTCGGCCGGTGCCCGTGGAGGGCAGCGAGTTCACCGTGGAGTGCGACCAGGTCATCAGCGCCATCGGCCAGTTCCCCAGGCTGGACGGCACCAGCGAGGACCAGGGCGTGAAACGCACGCGGTGGCGCACCATCGCCGTGGCCGACCGCGTGCTGCAGACGGACCATCCCAAGGTCTTCGCCGGCGGCGACGCGGTGCTCGGCGCCCAGACGGTCATCCAGGCCGTCGCCCAGGGCAAGCGAGCCGCCTGGAGCATGGACGCGTACCTGCGCGGCGAGGACCTCGCGGCCGTGTCGGCGCAGCTCAAGGAGTTGCGCGACGAGCCGTTCCTGCAGGCCCTGGCCGACAAGGCGACGGTCGACCCGCGCATCGTGCGCATGGCCGAGATCCCGCCCCAGTTCATCGACATCAACACCGGCGTCGCCGAGGATGCGGCGCAGGCGGCGATGCCAAAGCTGGGCCCGGAGGAGCGCAAGGGCGACTTCAGGCAGATCGAGGACGGCTTCCCTGTCGACGAGGCGGTGCGCGAGGCCGAGCTCTGTCTGCAGTGCTCATGCGACGCCAACGGGCAGTGCGACCTGCAGCGTCGCAGCATCGAGGCCGGGGTGTTCATCAATCGCTTCCAGGGCACGGAGTCGCGCGCCTACGAGGCGCGCGAGGACACGCCCTTCATCGCCTACGACCCCAATCGCTGCATCCTGTGCGGCCGCTGCGTCTCGGTCTGCAAGGAAGTGCAGCAGTGCAATGTGCTCGATTTCGCGGAGCGCGGCTTCGACGCGCTCGTCTCCACCTCGTTCGGCCGCTCCATGGTGGAGACCACCTGCGAGATGTGCGGCAACTGCGTCTCCGCCTGCCCCACGGGCGCCCTCATGGACAAGCTCAGCCGCGTCGAGGCGCGGATCGGTGAGACCACCGCGGTGAAGACCGTCTGCCCGTTCTGCGGCTGCGGCTGCAACGTCGAGCTGCAGGTCAGCGACGGCCGGGTCGTCCAGGTCACCTCGCAGGTCGGCGAGGGGCCTGGCGAAGGCAACCTGTGCGTGAAGGGCCGGTACGGCTACCAGTTCATCGGCCACGCCGACCGTCTCACGACGCCGCTCGTGCGCCGCGACGGCGAGCTCGTGCCCGCCTCGTGGGACGAGGCCCTCGAGCTCATCACGCGGCGCTTCGGCGAGATCCGGGAACGTCACGGCGTCGAGGCCTTCGCCGGCTTCTCCTCGGCGCGCTGCACCAACGAGGACAACTACGTGTTCCAGAAGTTCGTGCGCGCCGTGCTCGGCACGCACAACGTGGACCACTGCGCCCGGCTGTGCCACGCGTCCACGGTCACCGGGCTGCGGCAGTCGCTCGGCAGCGGCGCCATGACCAACTCGTTCGCCGATCTGGAGCTGGCGGACGTCATCCTCATCATCGGCTCCAACACCACCGAGGCGCACCCCATCGCCGGGCTGCACGTGAAGAAGGCCATGCGCAACGGCGCCAAGGTCATCGTCGTCGACCCGCGCGACATCGACATGGCCAAGCGCGCCGACCTGCATCTGCAGCTGCGCTCCGGCACCAACGTCGCCGTGATCAACGGCATCATGACGTCGATCGTGCGAGGAGGGCATGGCCGACGAGGCCTTCATCGCCGAGCGCACGGAGGGCTACGAGGACCTGCGCCGAGGTGCTTGCCGCGTACACGCCGGAGTTCGTGGAAGAGATCGCCGGCGTGCCGGCCGAGAACATCCGGGAGGCGGCGCGGATCTTCGGCGCCGCCGCCCGCGGCTCCATCATCTACTCGATGGGCATCACCCAGCACTCGCACGGCACCGAGCACGTGCTGGCGCTCAGCAACCTGGCGCTGCTCACCGGCAACCTCGGCCGGCCCGGCACCGGCGTGAACCCGCTGCGCGGCCAGAACAACGTGCAGGGCGCCTGCGACATGGGCGCGCTGCCCAACGTCTTCACCGGCTATCAGGCGGTGGCCGACGAGGCGGCGCGCGCGCAAGTTCGGCGCCGCCTGGGGCGTGGAGCTCGGCGACGAGCCCGGTCTTACCCTCGACCGAGGCGATCGACGCCATGGCCGCCGGCCAGCTGAAGGCCCTGTACGTCATGGGCGAGAACCCGATGCTGTCCGACCCCGACCAGCAGCACGTGGAGAAGGCGCTGCGGAGGCTCGACTTCCTGGTCGTCCAGGACATCTTCCTGAGCGAGACCGGCCGCGCTGGCGGACGTTGTTCTGCCGGCCACCAGCTTCGCCGAGAAGGACGGCACCTTCACCAACACGGAGCGGCGGGTGCAGCGCGTGCGCGCCGCCGTGCCGCCGCCCGGCGAGGCGCGCGCCGACTGGGCCATCGTCACCGAGCTGGCGCGTCGTCTGGGCGCTCCGGCCGAGCAGTGGGCCTACGCGCACCCGGCCGAGATCATGGCCGAGATCGACGCCCTGACGCCCTCGTACGCCGGCATCACCTACGACCGCATCGAGCGCGACGGCCTCTGCTGGCCCTGCCCCGACACGTCACACCCCGGCACGCCCATCCTGCACATCGGGCAGCTTCACCCGCGGCAAGGGCAAGTTCTTCCCGATCGCCTACCAGGCGGCGGCCGAGGCGGCCGACGAGGAGTACCCGCTCATCCTGACCACGGGACGCATGCTCGAGCACTACCACACGGGCACCATGACGCGGCGCTCGGACGGCCTCAACGAACTCGTGCCCACGGGCTTCGTCGAGATCCACCCGCGACGACGCCGCGGCGCCTCGGCATCGCCGACAGCGACGGCGGTCACGCGTGGAGACGCGGCGCGGGGCCATCAGCATCCCGGCCAACGTCACCGACCGGGTGCGGCCCGGCACGGTGTTCGTGCCCTTCCACTTCTGGGAGTCGCCGGCCAACAGGCTCACCAACTACGGCGCGCGACCCCGCGGCCAAGATCCCCGAGTTCAAGGTGTGCGCCTGTCGCGTCAAGCAGTGACGGCAGCGAGCGGGCCGGGCTTGTAGCCCGGCCCGCTCGCTGCGCTTCAGCGCCGTCACGCCGCGTCGCCGGCGCCATCCCCCGTCACTCGCCCCGCCCATCACCGGCGGACATGACCGGAGCCGTCGGCGGGTAGCCGACAACTGTGATCCCGCTCCACGACGACATCCCGACCCGCCGCCTGCCGCTCGTGACGCTCGTCATCATCGGCGTCAACGTCGCCGTGTTCGCGGTCGCCATGCTGCTGCCGCGCCACGGCCTCACGACGAGCGGCTTCTATTCCAGGGCGGGGGTGACGCCGTTCGAGCTCACCCACGGCGTCGACGTGCCTCCCAGGGACCTCGTCCCGTGGTGGGCCACCATCTTCAGCTCCATGTTCATCCACGGCGGCTGGCTGCACATCATCTTCAACATGCTGTTCCTGTGGGTGTTCGGCAACAACGTGGAAGACACCATGACCCGGCCTCGGTTCCTGGCCTTCTACCTGATCTGCGGGATGGTGGCGACGGCTACGCAGGTGATGACGGCGCCGGACTCGACGGCGCCCCTCATCGGCGCCAGTGGCGCCATCGCCGGTGTGCTCGGCGCCTATCTCGTGCTGTTCCCGCGCGCTCGGGTGCTCACCGTGATCCCACTCTTCTTCATCTTCCCGGTGCTCTACATCCCGGCCTGGATCCTGCTGCTGGTCTGGTTCGCGCTGCAGGCCGTGCAGGGCGTCACCACGCTGCACTCGCCGGACGCCGGGGTGGCGTTCTTCGCACACGTCGGCGGCTTCGTGGCCGGCCTCACGCTGGTCCTGCTGTTCGTCGATCGCCGCCGCCGCCCGAGCCGTGTGCGCCTGGGCTGACCGCCTCCGCTGCGGCTGAGGTAAGCTAGCCGGTGCCGCCATGATGGCCGACTACCACATCCACACCCGGCTGTGCCGCCACGCTGAGGGCGAACCGCGCGACTACGTCGAGCGCGGCATCGCCGAGGGTCTCTCGGAGCTCGGGTTCGCCGACCACCTGCCGTTCGTCGCCGGCTATACACCGGCCTTCGACGTCGCCGACGATTTCGCGATGGGGTTGGGCGAGCTGGACGGCTACGTGAGCATGGTCCAGGATCTGGCCCGCGAGTACCGCGGCGACATCCGCGTCCTCCTCGGCATCGAGGCCGATTACATCGAGGAGACGCTCGAGGACACGGCGGCGATCCTTCATGAGTACCCGTTCGAGTACGTCATCGGGTCGGTGCACATCATCGGCGACAGGTTCCCCTTCGATCACCCCGAGCTTCGTGACCGGCTGAGGGAGTACGGCGTGGACCGCATACACCTCGAGAGCCTCGCGCTGGTGGCGGACGCCGCCGGGACCGGGCTCTTCGACATCATGGGCCACATCGACCAGGCCAAGGTCTCGGGCCTGCGGCCGGTCGACGAGGCCGGCGTGGCGGCCGCGGTGTCCGGGGCGCTGCGCGCCATCGCCGCGGCCGGCGTCGCGCTCGAGCTCAACACGGCCGGCTGGCGCAAGCCGGCGGGCGAAGCGTATCCGGCTCCCGCCATCCTGCGGGAGGCCGCCGGGCTGGGCATCCCGCTCACGTTCGGTTCGGACGCCCACCGCCCCGCCGAGGTGGGGTACGAGTTCGCCCGCGCGGCACGAGAGGCGCGCGCCGCCGGCTACTCCGCGTGGCGGCGCCTGCCCCGGTCCTCCGAGGAGTTGCCATGCTGATGCCCGGCGGCCGCGTGATGGCCATCTTCAACCCTCTGGCCGGCGGCGGGGCGTCGCGCCGCGACCTGCCCCTCATCATGGACGCGATGCGCGGCCTGGGCTACGACGTCAGCGAGCGGCCCACGCAGGGCGTCGGCGACGCGACGAAGCTCGCGCGCCAAGGCGTGAAGGAACGCTTCGACATGATCTGCGCCATCGGAGGCGACGGCACGGTCAACGAGACGATCAACGGCCTCGCCGGCTCCGTGGCACCGCTCGTCGTCGTGCCGACGGGCACGGTCAACGTGCTGGCCATGGAGCTCGGCATCCCCCTGGATCCACCGGACGCCGTGCGGCTGCTCGAGACCGGCACCATCTCCTGGATCGACCTCGGGAGAGCCGGCGACCGCTACTTCGGCCTCATGGCCGGGATCGGCATGGACGCAGCGGTCGTCGCCTCGATGAGTCCCACGATGAAGAAGGCGTTCAAGGAGGCCGCGTTCGCCGTACAGGGCCTGGCGACCTACCTCACCAGGGAGGAGCCGCTCATCCGCGTCACCTGTCCGGAGATGACGGTGGACGGCTACTTCGCGGTCTTCGGCAACTCCTCCAACTACGCCGGCGCCTTCGGCATCACGCCGCTCGCCGACATGCGCGACGGACTGCTGGACGTCTGTGTCCTCAAGGACAAGTCGTTCTTCAGCACGTTCTCCTACTGGACGGCCGCGCTCATCAACGCTCACGTCCGCCATCCGAAGGTGGCGTACTTCCGCACCGAGCGCGCCATGATCAGTACGGTCGAGGAGGGCAAGGAAGTGCTCGTGCAGACCGACGGCGAGATGGCCGGCGCGTTGCCGCTGGAGTGCCGTATCGTCCCGCACGCGCTGCGCGTCGTCGTGCCGTGATCCCGCGTATCCAGCCGCCTCCGGCGGCCGCCGGTCGCGAGCTGCGGACGCGCTGAGCTACAGGCCCATCACCTGCGAGAGCGCACGCAGGTTGTCGACGTATTCCTTGCGAGCCTTGGCGCCGCGTTCGGCGATCTCCTGCGGCGTCGCGACGGGTACGATCCTGAACGCCGGGTTGTCGAAGACGCGCAGCTCGAGGGAGTCGCCCGGCCTGAACGGCAGGTCCTTGAACAGCTTGCGCAGCAGGTAGCGCGCCGTCTCCTCGCCCACGGCGAGCAGGTAGTGCGGCGTGGTGATGGTGAGCTCCTTGGACAGGAAGGGGAAGCACGCGTCCAGCTCGGTCCGCTTGGGCGTGCGCAGGGCGCAGTCGGTCCGCGGCACGCACTTGACGAGGGTCGTCGTGTAGACCTTGTCCGCTCCTGTCACCAGGGCGGGCATGTACTCGGACATGGCGTCGACGAGGGCGGAGCCTGCCGGCCGGCCGCCTTGTTCGTCGACCACTTCAGGCTGGAGCGAGACGACCATCACCGCGCAGTGGGGATGACCCGCGCCGGGCACGGCGCGCTCGCGGCAGGCGACGAGCTCGTCGCAGATCGTGCAGGCGGAGACGCTCCGCTCCAGCCGGTCGAGTTGTTCGACGGCGTCTTCCATGGGGATCCCTTCTCTCTCTCGCCGGTCGCGCCGGCGCGGCGCCCGGGTCAGGCGCCGGTCGTCTTGAGACGGTAGTCGCAGACAAGCGTGCCGGGCTCGCCCACCAGCACGAGCATGAGCTCGTTGTCGAAAGGGGCGAGCACGACGTTGAGCTCGGCGAACTCGATGGAGATGTACTTCGCGGCGGGCTGTCTGAGCTCCGTGGCGAGGCGGGCGCCGATATCGATGACGCCGCCGACCTGCGCGGCCACGGCGGCTCCGTTGAACCCCGGCTCCGCGTCGGCGGCCACGACGAAACCGTCGCGCGAGATGAGCAGCGCGGCGGTGATCCCAGGGGTCTCGCGATACGGCGCGAGCCTGGCGGTCAGTGTGTCACGGTCGCTCACGATGCCTCCAAAGCGGTCTCGAGTTGACTGCGGACGGTGGCGGCGAAGCTTTCGGCGGAAGGGGCGTCCTCGAAGACGCGCGTAAGGCCGTCGCGCGCGCCGGCGAGCTCACTGAGGAAGATGCTCACGCGTGGGATGGGGTTGCCGTCGGTGTCGGGCAGGGAGCCGTCCAGCGGGAGCTGGATGAGCGTGTCGCCGGCCAGGAAGAGGCGGTTCGCCTCGCGCCCCGATAGTCTGACCTGCACGTGGACCGCGATGCCGCCGGGGACCTGCTCGTTGGCGATGGAGATCTCCACGGCGCAAGACTAGCGAGGCGCCGGGAAGGTTACAAGACTCGGCGCGGTCCGCCGTCGGCGCCAGCGGCGCCGGGCGCGAGCGGCGCCGAGAGCTGCAGGGTCGCGGCCCGCGGCGCCGTCACTGCGCGGCGGCCAGCGGCAGTGCCGCCCGCGGGGCGGCCTCACGGCCGGCGGCGGGCGCCGCGTCGTCTCGGGCGGCCGCGATCAGCGCCGGCAGATCGCGCACGGTGGGAAACGAGGAAGCGCCGGTGGCCAGCGTCTGCCGGCGCCCGCCGATGAGGTTCGCGCTCACGTCGCGGGACACGGCGGAGGCGATCTCGTGGGCCTCCCTGAGGGATGCGCCGGGGAGCACCGCGACGAAGGCGTCGGGATGCACGCGGAACGCTACGCCGTCCTTGCCGAGGTGGCGCTGCAGCCGGCGTGCGACGCTGCGCACGAGGTCGTCACTGCCCTCCTGGCCCATGAAGTTGCGCGCGTCTTCAAAGTACTCCAGCCGTGCGTAGACCACGCCGAGCGGCTCGTGCTCCTGCAGGGCCAGAGCCATCTGCGCGCCGATGATCTGCTCCAGTCGCGAGGTCGTGTACAGGCCGGTCACGACGTCGACCTTGGGCGCCACGGGTCGGCGCGCCGGCACGCGGTGCAGGCGCCCCGCGGCGACCACGCCGCCCGCGACGAGCACCGCAAGCTCGAGCAGACCGGCGAAGCGGTTGCCTCCCAGCGAGGGATCGGCGATGGCCAGCACGATCAGCAGCAGCAGCGACGGGGCGAGCAGGTAAGGCCAGTCGCTGCGTGGTGCCGCGGAGAGCTGGCCCATGGTGAGCAGCGGCACGGCCGGCAGAAGCCAGCTCGTCGTGCCGCCCGACAACGCGAGGACGCAGCCGAGCAGCAGCCAGTCGACGACGGCGAAGGTGTGCGCCAGTTCGTCGCCCCTGACCCGCGCGACGCGGACGGAGGCGAGTCCGCTGAGCAGCCCCAGGATGCAGACAGCCGCCGCGCCGGGATGACCGAGCGCGAGGGCGGCGGCGCCCAGGACCAGGAAGAACAAGGTGCGGAAGCGGCCCCGCAGCAGAGCCTGGTTGCGGCGTCTGCGGGGCGGACGGCTCACGAGGAGGCCGTCCGGGCCATGCCGAGCGGATCGAGTACGCACTGCATGCACGCCTATTCTGACTCATGTGAGGGTTTCCTTCAAGGTCTAGTTGAGGGTTCGGCTTGGCCGCGACCGCCGACCTTCCTGCGCGACGCGACGCGGGTCCGCTATAATCGGAACCCCGTGGACCGCACCCTCTTCTATTCCGGTAACGAAGCGATGGCCCACGGCGCCGTGCGCGCCGGGGCGGGCTTCGCCTGCGGGTATCCCGGCACGCCGTCCACCGAGATCCTGGAGGCCGCCGCCGGCCTCCCGGGCATCCATGCGGAGTGGTGCATCAACGAGAAGGTGGCGCTGGAGACGGCCGTCGGCGCCTCGCTCGCCGGCGTGCGGTCATTCGTCACGATGAAGCACGTCGGTCTCAACGTAGCCGCCGACCCGTTCATGACGTTGTCGCTCACCGGGGTCAACGCCGGGCTCGTCGTGGTCAGCGCCGACGACCCCGGCATGCACTCCTCGCAGAACGAGCAGGACAACCGCACCTTCGCGAAGTTCGCCAAAGTGCCCATGCTGGAGCCGGCCGACAGCCAGGAGGCCTACGACTTCATGGCCGAGGCGTTCGCCCTGTCGGAGGAGTTCGACACGCCGGTGCTGCTGCGCTCCACGACGCGCATCTCGCACGGGCGCGGGCGGGTCGTGCCCCGTGTCCCCGTGCCCGTGGAGCCACGCGAGTACGCGCGGGACATCGCCAAGTACGTGATGGTCCCGCAGTACGCGCGGCAACGGAACCGCGCCGTGCTCGAGCGCCTGCAGCGGCTCCGCGAGCGGGCGGAGCACACGCCGCTCAACGTGCTTGAGGCCGGCGCCGCCGACTTCGGCATCATCGCCTCGGGCGCCGCCTACGCCTACGCGCGCGAGGCGTTCCCCGGGGCCTGGTTCCTCAAGCTGGGCATGTCTCATCCGTTGCCCTACGGCAAGGTCGCGAAGCTCTACCAGCAGGTCTCGCGCGTCGCGGTGGTGGAGGAGCTGGACCCCTTCATCGAGGACCAGGTCCGGGCGCTCGGCCTGCCGGTCATCGGCAAGCAGGCCATCCCGGCGGACGGCGAGCTGGACCAGGAGATCGTCTTCAGGGCTCTCGAGCCCTACCTGTCGCGGCGGCCGTCGCGGCGCAGGCGCGCCACCCCGCCGCCGCTCCCGAAGCTCGCGGACCTGCCGGAGCCGGCCGCGGAGCTGCCCGTGCGGCCGCCCGTGCTCTGCCCGGGCTGCACGCACCGCTCCGTGTACGCGGCATTGCGCCGGCAGCAGCTCACCCCCCTGGGCGACATCGGCTGTTACACGCTCGGCGCGCTGCCGCCGCTGCTCGCGCTCGACAGCTGCCTGTGCATGGGCGCCAGCATCGGCATGATGGCGGGCTTCAACAAAGCGCTGGGACGCAAGGCCGCGGCCGCAGTCATCGGCGACTCCACGTTCTTCCACTCCGGCATCACGGCGCTCATCGACGCCTACTACAACGAGGTCGACGGTCTCGTCATGGTCCTGGACAACCGCACCACGGCGATGACCGGTCACCAGGGCCATCCCGGCACCGGCGTGCGGCCCGATCGCACGCAGGGCCCGGCGGTCGACATCCAGCGGCTGTGCGAGGGCATCGGCGTACGCTGCACGACCGTCGACGCGACCGACTACGGGCAGCTCGAAGCGGCCGTCAAGGCCGAGGCGGGCTCACCGGGCCTGGGGGTCATCGTCGCACTCGCACCCTGCGCGCTCACCGTTCGCGACAAGCCCGGCGACGTCGTGGTCGACGACGAACGCTGCAACCTATGCGGCCTCTGCCTCGACGTCGGCTGCCCCGCGCTCGCCCCGGACGAGGTCGCGATGCGCATCACGGACGCCTGCAGCGGCTGCGGCCTGTGCATCGAGCTGTGCCGGCGCGGCGCCCTCGCCTACGAGGACGCCGGGCTCGCGGATGGCGCCACGCCCGAGGGCGCCGGATGAGTGACGTGACCACTGTCTCGCTGGTCGGCGTCGGCGGGCAGGGCATCCTGCTGGGCGCCGCGATCCTCGCCCAGACGGCGGCTGCCCAGGGCCTCGACGTCAAGGCCAGCGAGGTCAAGGGCATGGCCCAGCGCGGCGGCAGCGTGCTCAGCACGGTGCGTTTCGGGCCGGTGGTCTGGTCGCCCGTGGCGCCGCGCGCGGATGTGGTCATCGCCACCGAGCTTCTCGAGGGCCGCCGCGGCCTCGCCCTGCTCGGCGCCGGCGGCACTCTCGTGTGTGCCGTCACGACGCGCATCCTGCCGGGCAGCGTGCTGCGCCGCGAGGAGACGTATCCGGAGCAGGCGGAGCTCGACGGCGCCGCCGGCGACCGGGGCATCCGGCTCCTGGCGCTCGACGCCGAGGCCGTGGCTCGCGAGGCGGGCAGCCTGCGCGCCGTCAACGTGGCCCTGCTCGGCGCGGCCAGCGCGGTGCTGCCGTTCACCGATGAGTCCTGGCAGCACGGCCTTGCCGCCGCGGTGCCCGCCAGGATCCTGGAAGTCAACCAGCGGGCGTTCGCCCTGGGCAGGGCCGCCGTCAGCGAGGAGGTCGGGCAGTGAAGGTCACGCAGCTCACCGTGTTCCTGGAGAACCGCAGCGGGCGTCTGGCGGAGGTCGCCGACATCCTCGGCAGGGAGGGCATCAACATCCGCGGGTTCTCCACCACGGAGGCGGCCGAGTACGGCATCGTGCGCCTCATCGTCACCGATCCGGAACGGGCGCGGACGCTGCTCCACGACGCGGGCTTCACGACGCACTTCAGCTACGTGATCTGCGTCAAGGTGCCGGATGTTCCGGGCGGCCTGGCCAGGGTGCTGGACGAGCTGGCCGCGGCGGGTGTCTCCATCGACTATCTCTACAGCATCTCCTTCTGGAACATCTGCTTCGCCGTGCGCGACGTCGACCGCGCCATCGAGCTGCTCGAGGACAAGGTGACGCTGCTCACCGACGACGAGGCGCGGGCGCTGTGACGGCCCGCGCTCAGCAGCACCTCACCCCGGACGCCGCCGGCGGCCTGCTGTGGGAACCGGCCGCCGAGACGCTGCCCACGCGTGAGCTCGGCGCGCTGCAGCTCGAGCGCCTGCGGGCGACGCTGCAGAACGCCTGCGACAACGTGCCGTTCTACCGCAAGAAGCTGGACGAGGCCGGTATCGAGCCGGGCGACGTGGGCTGCCACGGCGACGTCGCCGACCTGCCCTTCACCACCAAGATCGACCTGCGCGACCACTACCCCTTCGGCATGTTCGCGCGGCCCCGCGACCAGATCGTCCGCGTGCATGCCTCGTCGGGCACGACGGGCAATCCCACCACCGTCGGCTACACGCGCGATGACATCCAGATGTGGGGCGACCTCATCGCGCGCACGCTGGCCGCCGGCGGCGTCAAGCCCGGCGACCTGCTGCAGAACGCCTACGGCTACGGGCTCTTCACCGGCGGCCTGGGCCTGCATTTCGGCGCGGAGCACCTTGGCTGCACGGTCGTGCCCATCTCCGGCGGCAACACCGAGCGGCAGCTCAAGATCATGCGCGACTTCGGCGCGACAGCCTTGAGCTGCACCCCTTCCTACGCCATGTACCTTGGTGACGCCGCTCGGGACCGCGGCCTGCGCCCCGAGGACCTGCCCATCCGCGTCGGCTTCCACGGAGCGGAGCCCTGGACCAACGAGCTGCGCGTCCAGATCGAGGCCGCCTTGGGCATCGACGCCCTGGACATCTACGGGCTGTCGGAGATGGGCGGCCCCGGCGTGGCCTTCGAGTGCCTCTGCAAGGCCGGCATGCACGTCAACGAGGACCATTACCTGGCGGAGATCGTGGACCCGCAGACGCTGCGGCCGCTGCCGGAGAGCGAGGTCGGCGAGCTGGTCTTCACGACGCTGTCGCGACAGGCCCAGCCGCTCATCCGCTACCGCACCCGCGACCTGTGCAGCCTTATCTACGAGCCGTGTGCCTGCGGCCGCACGTCGGCGCGCATGACCAAACCCGTCGGGCGCACCGACGACATGCTCATCATCCGCGGCGTCAACGTCTTCCCCAGCCAGATCGAGGAGGTGCTGATGAGCATCCCCGAGATCGAGCCCCACTACCAGATCGTGGTGGACCGCAAGGGCTACCTCGACATCATCGAGGTCTGGGTCGAGGTGGGCGAGGACGTCTTCGCGGAGACGATGGGCGACCTGGAGCGCTTCCAGCGCAAGGTCCAGGCGCAGGTCTACAACGTGCTCAACATCCAGGTCGCCGTCAAGCTCAAGGAGCCGCGCGCCATCCAGCGCTCCGAGGGCAAGGCGGTGCGCGTGGTGGACCGCCGCAAGGACTGAGAGCACGGGTCCCGCGGCGGCCCGCCCATCGAGTCATGAGCAGAACGGCGCCTCGCCGCGCGTCGTGCAGAAGCTCGGCATGCGGCATCTGGGCGAGGCCCGGTACTTCGGCCGGGCGTGGGGCAAGTACGTGACGGGTCGTGACGCGTGGCCGCTAGACGGCCACGGGCGACAGGGGCCGCACCACGCCCCTATAATCGGAGGGTGACGACCACGGCATCAACGCTCGGCCCACTGCGCGGCCTGCGGATCGACCTCTCCGGCCAGACCCATCACCTCGAGGAGCTGCCCGCCGAGACGGCACGCGCCTTCCTCGGCGGGCGTGGCCTGGGGGCGTTCCTCGCCCTGCGGCAGCGGCTGTACGACGTCGCGCCGCTCTCCCCCCGCAACGTGCTGATCTTCGCCCCGGGTCCCCTCACGGGCACCGGCGCCCCCGCGAGCGGCCGCTACAGCGTCACCAGCCGCTCGCCGCTCACCGGCACCGTGTTCGACGGCAACTCGGGCGGCAACTGGGGCAACGCCTTCCGCCGCCTGGGCTACGACTACCTGATCGTGAGCGGACGGCTGGATGCGCCCGGCTTCGTGACCATCGGCGCGGACGGCGTCGAGTTCTCCGGGGCGGACGGCCTCTGGGGCCTCGACGTGCCGTCGTCGCTGGTGCGCCTGCGCGAGCTGCACCCGCACTCCGAGTCCGCCGTGATCGGCCCGGCCGGGGAGCGCGGCGTGCTGTTCGCCTCCATCGTCAACAACCGCGGCCGCTCACTGGGCCGTGGCGGCCTGGGCGCGGTGATGGGGGCGAAACGCCTGAAGGCGCTCGTCGTCGCCGGCCAGGGCGGGCACAGGCCCCCCGTCGCGGACCCCGAGCGCCTGGCGTTCATCGTCTACGAAGCCGAGAAGCTCCTGAAGGCCAATCCGATCACGTCGCAGGCGCTGCCGGAGTTCGGCACGTCGGTGCTGGTCAACGTGCTCGACCAGGCCGGCGCCTTCCCCACCCGCAACTACCGCGAGAGCCAGTTCGAGGGCGCCGCGGCCATCTGCGGCGAGATGCTCAAGCGTGACCACGTGCAGCGCCGCTCCGCGTGCCGCGGCTGCGTCATCGGCTGCGCCCGGCGCACCACGGCCGGCGGCGAGAGCGGCGAGGGTCCGGAGTACGAGAGCATCTGGGCCCTGGGCGCCGCCTGCGGCGTGGACGACCTCACGGCGATCGTGCAGGCCAACTACGCCTGCAACCGCGCCGGCATGGACACCATCACGATGGGTTCGACCATCGCCTGCGCCATGGAGCTTGCGGAAGAGGGTCTGCTGCCCGGCGGACCTCGCTTCGGCGACGCCCGCGCCGTGGTCTCGCTCGCCGAGGCCACGGCCGCCGGTCGGGGCCTGGGCGCTGAGCTCGGGCAGGGCTCCGCGCGCCTTGCGGCTCGCTACGGGCGGCCCGAGCTGTCCATGTCGGTGAAGGCCCTGGAGATGCCGGCCTACGACCCGCGCGGCATGAAGGCGCAGGGTCTGAGCTACGCCACCTCCAACCGCGGCGGCTGCCACCTGCGCGCCAACATGCTGGGCCCCGAGATCCTCGGCGTCCCCAAGATGGTCGACCGCTTCGCCACGCTGGGCAAGGCCGGACTGCTCATCAACCTGCAGAACCTCAACGCCGTGCTCGATTCGCTGAGCGTCTGCAAGTTCACGGGCTTCGCGATGAAGGAGGACTACTACGCGCGCCTGCTCAGCGCCGTGTGGGGCGAGACGATCGAGCCGCAGGAGCTGCTGCGGCTCGGCGAGCGCATCTGGAACGCCGAGCGCCTCTTCAACCTGGCTGCGGGCTTCTCGCGCGCGGACGACAGCCTGCCGGCGCGGCTCCTCACCGAGCCCGTACCCGCCGGGCCGTCCAAGGGCCAGGTGGTAGACTTGCCGCCCATGCTGGACGAGTACTACATCTCCCGCGGTTGGGACACAGAGGGCCGGCCGAGTCCGGGCAAGCTGCAGCGGCTCGGCCTCACTGAGACGGCGGCCGAGTTGAGCGGCCCCGCTGCGCCGGCCGCCCCGCCGCCCGCTGCTTCACGCAACTATGGGGCGGGATGCCCGGCGACGGCCTGAGCGGAGGGGTCGCTCTCACCGACAGATAACATGATGAAGGGTGCCTCATCGCGAGGCGCAGCGAATCGACACGACAACCGTCGCCGCGGGTGAGCCCAGCGGTGGCATCCAGGAGGTCACACGCCATGTCTTGGGGACTCGAGAACCGGCTCGCGCACATCGTCCGTCCTGAGACCGGCCGCACCGTGATGCTGGCCATCGACCACGGCTACTTCCTCGGCCCCACCAAGGGTCTCGAATGCCCGTCGACCATGTGCACACCTCTCGCACCCTACGCCGACACGCTCATGCTGACGCGCGGCGTGCTGCGCAACTGCATCCCGTCGAACACCAATACGCCCGTTGTGCTGCGCGTCTCCGGCGGTACGAGCGTGCTGCAGGAGGACCTCTCTGACGAGACCATCATCACCTCCGTGGAGGAGTGCTTGCGTCTCAACGCCGCCGGCATGGCGCTGTCGGTCTTCGTCGGGGCGCCGCATCAGCATCAGAGCATCGCCAACCTGGGTAGGTTGATCGACGAGGGCGAGCGCTACGGCATCCCCGTGGTGGCTGTCACGGCGGTGGGCAAGGACATGGGCCGAGACGCCCGCTACCTCTCGCTTGCCAGCCGCATCTGCGCGGAGATGGGGGCTCACGTCGTGAAGACCTACTACTGTGAGGACTTCGAGAAGGTCACCTCCACCTGCCCGGTCCCTGTCGTCGTGGCGGGCGGCAAGAAGCTGCCCGAACTGGAAGCCCTGCAGCTCACCGCCAACGCCATCGCCGGCGGCGCCGTCGGCGTCGACATGGGGCGCAACATCTTCCAGGCAGCATCGCCCATCGCCATGATCGAGGCTGTACGCGCAGTGGTACATCGCAACGCCACGGCGCAGGAGGCCTTCGACATCTATCGTGAGCAGAAGGAAGTCCAGGGCGACGCCGTTTGCGTGTCGGACGCAGGGCTGGACGACGAGCGCAAGATCTAGGTCGGGCTCCACGGTGCGCGTCGCGGTCTACCACAGCAACTCGGACATCCGCCTCGAAGACCGGCCGGTCCCCGTCATCGGGCCGGCCGAGATCCTCGTGCGCATCAGGGCATCGGGCATCTGCGGCTCTGACGTCATGGAGTGGTACCGGATGCCCAAGGCGCCGCTCGTGCTGGGCCACGAGGTGGCCGGCGACATCGCGCAGGTGGGAGAGGATGTCAGTCACCTGGCCGTCGGCCAGCGTGTCGTCGTCTCCCACCACGTACCGTGCAACACGTGCGAGCTGTGCCTCGACGACGCGCACACCGCCTGCCACACCCTGCACACCACCAACTTCGACCCCGGCGGGTTCTCCGAATACGTCCGGGTGCCGCCGCTGCAGACCGAGCGCGGTGTGCTGGTATTGCCGGACGGGGTGACCTTCGAGGAGGGAACCTTCGTGGAACCGCTGGGCTGCGTTGTGCGCGCCCAGGAGCGCGCCGGTGTGCGGCCCGGCTCCACGGTGCTCGTGGTGGGCAGCGGCATCTCGGGCCTGTTGCACATCAGACTGGCGTTCGCGCTGGGCGCCGGGCGGGTCGTGGCCACCGACGTGAGCGACTACCGGCTGGAGTTCGCCCGGCGGTCGGGAGCGATCGCCTTCCACGCCGCGGAGGCCGGCGCCAGACTGCCCGACATGGTGCGGGACGTCAACGACGGCCGCCTGGCCGACCTGGTCGTCCTCTGCACGAGTGCTCTGCCAGCCATCGCTCAGGGACTGGCCAGCCTGGAGTCCGGCGCGACGTTCATCTTCTTCGCGCCGCCGCCGCCCGGCGAGCCGCTGGCCCTGCCGATGACGGAGCTTTGGCGGCGCGAGGTCACCGTCCGCACATCCTATGGAGCGGCGCCGGCGAACCTCGCGACCGCCCTGCGCCTCATTGCCGGCCGGAGGATCGCCGTCGCGGACCTGGTCACTCATCGCCACCCGGAGGGTCGCCGTCGCTGATCTGGTCACCCATCGCCTCCCTCTGGACGACCTGGCGCGCGGGTTTGCGCTCGTCGCGGATGCGGATGAGTCGGTCAAGGTCGTCGTCGAGCCGTAGCACTAGCTACGAGACCTGGTGAGCGTGGGCGCCGACGACCAGCTCCAGTCCTCTTCACTGAGAGCAGACCTCCTGGAGGGGGAGGGCTCTCTGTCGTTCGGGACCCGGGCTGCAGTGGTCGCCACGGCGAGCCGCCTGGCGGTCTTCGCGGTCGCGGTCGTGGGTGCCTACGTCGCGTACAACCACGGGGACGCGGTCTACGGCGCCGCCCGCGAGCTGTTCATCACGCCCTGGACCCGCAAGGATGCCGGCTGGTTCGTCCACATCGCGCGTGAGGGCTACGGGCAGGGGACGGGCCGGGCGGCTTTCTTCCCCCTCTATCCCATGCTCGTCAGGGTCGCCAGTGTCCTCACCCTGGGGAGCTACTGGGTCGCAGGGATGCTCGTGTCGCTTGCGAGCTACGCGGGGGCTATGGTGCTGCTGTTCCGCCTGGCCGCGCTCGAAACGGACCGGCGGATCGCCGCGCGCACCGTCGTGCTGATCTCGGTGTTCCCGACGGCGTTCGTCTTCAGCGCCGTCTACAGCGAGTCGCTGTTCATGCTGCTCACGGTCGCCGCCTTCTACTGGGCGCGGAGACGGCGCTGGGTGCTTGCCTGCGTCGCCGGCTTTCTCGCCACACTCACACGGAGCAGCGGCCTCATCCTCGTGGTGCCGCTGCTGCTCATCTTCGCCGACCAGCAGGGCTGGATGTCGCGCCGGCCACGACTGTCATCACCCGATGATGCCCGCGTCGCCTGGGTGCTGCTCGTCCCCGCCGGGCTCCTGGCCTACATGGCCTACCTGTGGGTCAAGTTCGGCAACGCGACGCTCTTCATGGATGTGCAGCACACGTACTGGCGGCGCGCCTTGAACTGGCCCTGGTCCGACGTATGGCGGGGCGCGAGGGCGGCGGTGCGGGGCGCAAGCGCCATCTACGCCGACCTGTCGCTCTTCCCGACCGGTCTGCTGCCCGGACATCGTCTCGAGTTCCTCTTTGCGCGCACGCTGTTGCCGTTTCTGGCGCTGATGTTCGCAGTGTTCTGCCTGGTCCTGGTGTTCCGTCGGCTGCCGCTGCCCTATGGTGTGTACGGCCTGCTGGCGCTGCTCGTGCCGCTGCTCGAGCCCTCTGGGATCGCCCCCCTGTACTCGTTCCACCGCTTCGTGCTCGTCGTGTTCCCCCTGTTCATGGGCCTCGCACTCACGCTGGACAAGAGGAAGAAGCTGTTCTGGGTCATCGCCGCGGTCTCGTTCGTGCTGATGCTGTATCTCACTGCCTGCTACACGAGCGAGACGATCACCGCGCACGGCGTCGTGTAGCGTCGCTCAGCCGGCACGGCGTCGTCGCACCAGCAGCACACCCGCCGCGACCGCGCCCGCCACGATGGCAAAGAACCATGGGATGGCCGCCAGTCTGACACGGACGCGTTCCCAGCCGCCCACCGAGGGCACCGGGCTGGACGCCTTGGGCCGTGCGCTGGCGGTCGGTTCGTCGCTGCGGTCGGCTTGGGTCTTTCCTGTGCCCGCCTTCGTGTGTGTGGGGCGGGGAGACGGCGAGGTCTTGACGCTCGTCGGCGTGGGCGTCGGCGTCGTCGGCGCCGGGGTGCTCGGCTTGTCGACGCCCGAGCCGCCGCCGTCTGACTGTGTGAGGGTGGCGAGGTAGTCGACCAACACGCCCTCGATGTCGCTGTACTGGGAGTAGACGGGGTCACTCCGTACGACGCTCAACGCGGTGCGCACGACCGCGATGCTGTAGGAGCCATCGACGACGCCGTCTGAAGCGTCGTCGATGAGGGCGTCGGCCGATCCGCCGGCCACCGCCAGGGACGCCGTGAAGCCGGTCGCGGCCACCAGGAGGATGACGACGACGAGCACGAAGCCCCCACGTCTCAACATTCCGGCACCCTTCAGTCTCTGCGTCATGAGCAGCGACTACTGCTGCTGCCTTCGCCTTATACCATCATCACGCCGGCATTCCCAGCGAGGTCCGTTCCCGGCGGAGTCCGCTATACTGCCTGTGCTCGGCCGGCGAGTGTCGGGAACCATCACGAAGGAGCGATCGCTGGACTCAGAACCGCCGTCGACCGGCATGGACGCGCCCCTGCAGGCAGAGCCAAAGGTCTCCTCTCAAGGGCGCAGCCGGTGGCAGGCGTCGTCCCCCGCGCTCTGTATCGTCGCTCTGCTGGCCGCCGTCGCGGCGCTGAGCTTCCTTTCGGGAGGCTACATCTTCCAGCGGACGACGCCCGTGGCGGTCGTGCTGGCGGGTCTCGCCATCGCGGGCGTGTGGCTCGCGCGAGGCGGCTTTCGTCCCTCACGGCCGTACCTCGTCGGTCTCATGGCCTTTGCCGCCTTCGTCGTCTGGGTCGGCCTCTCGATCCTGTGGTCGACGGGGCCGGACCTCTCCTGGGTCGCGTTCGACGTCGCCGCCCTGTATCTGCTGGTGATGGCTGCGATCGCATTCGTGCCGGGCGGGCCGCGACAGCTCCGGCTCGCGGCCCACGGGTTCGGTCTGGTCGTGCTCGTCGTTGCGGGCTACGCCCTCCTCGGCAAGGTGACCCCCGATCTCGTCACCCACGCCCATGTCTTCGCCCGTCTCAGGGCGCCCGTGGGGTACTGGAACGTGCTTGCCATGATGATCGTCATGGCGATCCCGATCATCCTCACGACGGCCTCACGCCGGGCGCTCCCCTGGTGGCTGCGCGGCGCGGCGGCGAGCGCCCTCGTCCTCCTCGCGATCACCTTCTTCTTCACGTTCTCGCGCGGCGGGTATGTGGCGCTCGCCGCCGCGCTGCTCGTGTACTTTGCGCTGTCGAACGCGAGGCTTTCCGCGTTCGCGTCGCTCGTCATCCCCGTCGGGCTCGTGACAGCGGTCCTGGTCGGCGTGCGCCACCTTGACACGCTGTTCACGCCCACAGCCGACGATGCGCTGCGCTCCTCGCAGGGACACGTGCTCGCCGCCTGGTTCGTGGCGGCGCTCGCGTTGGCCTTCGCTGCGCAGGCTCTCGTGGCGCTCGCTCAACGGCGCTGGCCGCTTTCAGCTCATCAGGTCCGCATCGCGGGCATTACCGTGCTTGCGGTGCTCGCTCTCACCCCGATCGCCTTCGGCATCTACTACTTCCCAAGTCACGGGGGCCTGGGAGAGTGGGTCTCGGCCCACTACAACGCGGCTCTTTCGCCCTCCGGTCCGGCGAACGACGTCGGTCGTCTGACCTCGCTGGGCACCAGCGGCCGCATCCCCTGGTACCGAGCCGCCTTGGAGGGCTTCAGCCATCACCCCATCACCGGCACGGGCGCAGGCGCCTTCCGTTTCACCAACTACCTCTACCGGGATCAGCCGACTGTCGTGATGCACAGTCACAGCCAGTGGCTCAACGTGCTCAGCGAACTCGGGATCGTCGGCTTCGTGCTGTTCGCCGTCGCCATCGGAGGCCTCGTGGTGGCGGCGTGCGCCCGGCTTTTCGCCGACCGGGCCGATCCCCACCGCGGGCTGCTTGCCGGCTGCCAGGCTGCGATCATCGCGTTCGTCGTCCACATCTCTCTCGATTGGGACTGGGACATGGCCGCCGCGACGATCGCGTTCCTCCTGCTCGCGGGCGTGAGTGCGGCGTACGTCAGGGAGCGCGCCACTTGCTCGTCCCCAACGTTCGAGGACGAGCGAGTCCCGCCGTCCTCACGCTCGCTCCTGGGCCTCCGTCTGGTCGCGACCGCAATGATCGTCTTCGGCGTCGTCTCGTGGGCGTTGCCGTACGTCGCCGAGCGTCAAGCGGCCTCCGCGCTGGATGAACTGAGCCGTGGGGACATCGCATCCGCCCAGGCGGCGGCGCGGCGGGCCAGCGGTCTCGACCCTCTTGCCGTGGACCCGCTCTTCGTGCTCGCTTCCGCGCAGGCGCAGGACGGCGATCTGGCCGCCGCCGAGGCGACACTCGAGCGGGCCGTGCGCCTGCAGCCGGACAACTACGCACCCTACTATGAGATGGGAAGCTTCCAGCTCGAGGTCCTGCACGACAGGAGAGCCGCGCTGCCCTGGTACCGCAAGGCGCTGCAGCTGAATCCCTTGGACGCGGCCGCCAGACGCATGGTCGATCGGCCCTAAGGCCGGGACGGGGATGCCGTCGGCTGCACCGTTGCCCCGCGCAGCTACCGCCGGTGTGCGAAGCGGACGGCGAGGCGCTCGTACGCGTCGGTGACGGCCTCCCACGAGAAGCATGCTCGCGCCCGCGCCGCGGCGGCCGACCGCAGCGCCTCCACCCGGTCCTCGTCGGACAGCAGCTCCCGGAGCACCTCCCGCAACGCGACCGCCCCGTCCTTGCCGCTGTAGGAGACGCCCGCGTCCCCGATCACCTCGAGGTTGGGCTCGTGGTCGTTCACGACCACGCAGTTGCCTGCTGCCATGGCCTCGATGAGCACCGGATGGGTGCCGCCCACCTCCGTCGGTACGACGAAGATCGCGGCGTTCCGCGCCAGCTCGTGGTAGCCGTCCCCGAAGACGTAGCCGGTGAAGATGACGCGGGGATCGGTGGTTGTCCTGAGGGCCGTCTGGTAGTCATCGGCGTAGGGCGCGTCGCCCACGATGACGAGTCTCATGTCCGACTTCAGCCCCTCGAATGCCTCCAGCAGGACGTGCGCATTGTTCTCGGGCACGAGCCGGCCGACGAACAGCACATACTTGCGCGGACGCAGGCCAAGCCGCTCGAGCTGTCCCCGGCCGTCGGCATCCGGGAGCTCGGCGCCGTAAGGGATGTACTCGGTCTCGGCGCCGTACTCCTCGCGGTAGACGCGCTGCAGGACACGGGAGTCTGTGATGACTCGGGTCGCAAAGCGGGGCGCGTTCCTCTCCGCCCAGCGGAGGTACCGTCTTGCTGGGCCCGACCACTTCGCCCGGCGCGAGTCGAGGCCGTCCACATTGAGGATGGCTGGGATACGAAACAGCCGGCTGAGCAGGGCGAACGGGCTGTTGCCGGCGATGAAATAGACGGCCACGTGCGGCCGGACGAACAGCGCCATATGTATTGTCGAGATGAACGTGTGCACGACGGTATCGAGGTGCTTGCTGGGGACAGTCGGCAGGTAGACGAGACGCATCCCCTCGAAGACATCGTAGCGGCCCTCCACCATGTGGGGCCGACAGTAGACGGTCACCTTGTGGCCCCGCTCCGCCAGGCGGCGCCCGATGTTCTGGACGGCCGTCTCGAAGCCGCTGTAGGCCGCGGGCACACCCCTGGTCCCGACGAGGGCGATCCTCATCGACGTCTCCCCGCGGCGCCTGGACCGGTGTTCGTGCCACGGCGCGGGCGCGGAGTTCCGCGGCCCTGCCCAGCAGCGCCTCGAGGCGCTCCGCGAAGACGGCCTCCGTGAAGCGTGCGTCGTACTCCGCTCGCGCCGCCTGCCGCATCCGCTCGTACCGCGCGACGTCGCGCCAGAGGTCGCTGACAGCGGCCGCGGCCCGATCGACGCGCGCCGGGTCAAGGCGAAGACCGGTCCGGCCGGGAGTCACGGTCTCCGCCAGGCCGCCGGCGCCGGTGGCGAGCACGGGTACGCCGAGCGAGAAGCTCTCGGGCACGACGAGCCCGAAAGGCTCGTCCCAGAGCGAGGGTGCCACCGTCAGGAAGCTCCCGGCCCACGCCTCGGCCTTGTCGCGGCCGCGCAGAAGGCCGCAGAAACTGACGTTGGCGAGTCGGCGTCGGCGGACCGCCTCCTTGAGCGCCGGCTCGTCGTCTCCTGTGCCCAGGATCTGTACCTCGAACTGGGGAAGCGCCGCGGCGAGGTCGAGCGCCACCCACGGCCCCTTGGGTTGGATGAGCGAGCCGACGAAGGTCAACTTGGGCTTGGCGGCGGGGCCTGATCGCGTTCCCCCGCTCTCAGGGTCGCCGTTCGAAGGCCGGGCAAGTGGGCTGTCTCCCGGCGAGTGCAGCAGCGCCGCCAGGTCTTCGGCGGGATTGTGCAGCACCTCGATGCGATCGGCCGGCAGGCCGTGGGCCACGTGCAGGCGTCGGGTGCACGTGCTGTTGGCGATGTAGGCGTCGGCCTCGTACCCGCTGCGGCGCCCGCGCGCCCAGTCGATCCAGCGCGCCGCGACGAGACCTGAGCTGGCCAGGGAGGAGCGCCGATAACAGCGGTGCGCGACGCAGGCAGTGAACGCCGTGGAGCTGCACTCATCACATGAGCGCCCGGCGCGATAGGCGTAGGATGAAAGGCAGAACGCGCGGTAGTTGTGGAGGTGCTGCACCGCCGGGGAGTGGTGCTTGCGGCAGGCGTCATACACGGCGCCTGTGACGAACGGCGTCAGGTTGTGCAGGTGCACCACATCGACGCGCTCCCGGCCCAGGAACCGGTCCATCTCACGATACACCCCGGTCGAGTAGACCGACGAGGCGAGCAGCACGGCCCGCCTGGCTATCGACGTCCCGTCGATGTCTCGGTTGTCACGTCGCAGGACGGCGACATCGTGCCCACGCGCCGCCAGCGCGCGGAGCTCGAGGTCGACGGCGCGTCGATGCCGCTGCCGCGCCGCACGAAGTTGTTGACGATGAGGACCCTCACGGGGCGGCGGACCGCTCGCGCACGACGCGGGCGGGCACGCCGGCGACGACGGCCAGGTCGGGCACGTCGCGCGTCACCACGGACCTGCGGCGACCACGGCGCCGCTGCCGATGGAGACGCCGGCGAGGACGGTGCATCCCGCGCCGAGCCAGCAGTCGTCATCGATGACGATGCCTTCGCGCGTGACGCCCTGCTCCTTGATCGACCGGTCCACGTCGCCAAAGTCGTGGTTCTCGCCGAGGAGCGTCACTGGCGCGGCCCCATGAGCACTCGTTCGCCGATCTCGATGTGGCCGGAGCAGCCACGAAGGCAAAGTGGCCGATGTTCGAGTTGT
>CAVPQD010000008.1:0-25013 GCA_963707335.1 uncultured Thermoleophilia bacterium
ACCGCGCGCTTGCGTTGCGCGGGGCGCGGATCCTGTTCGTGCCGTCCGCGTTCACGGCGTACACTGGCGCGGCCCACTGGCACCTGCTGCTGCGCGCCCGCGCCGTGGAGAACGGCTGCTTCGTGGTGGCGCCCGATCAGGTCGGCGAGCACCTGCCGGGGCGAGCCTGCTACGGCCACAGCCTCGTCGTCGACCCCTGGGGCGAGGTACTTGCCGAGCGGCCGGATGGCGTGGGTCTCTGCATCGCCGACCTGGACCTGGGTCGCGTGGACGAGGTGCGGGCACAGCTGCCGTCGCTGCAGGGAAGGCGCCCGGACGCCTACGGGCTGTAGGAGCCGCCCGCGCCGTCAGCCGGCGGGCGGCACGAAGCTCATGATGGCGCCGCCCATGCCGACGGCCCAGCCGCGCGCCGCGTCCGTGAACCACAGGCCGGCCAGTCCGGCTGCGACGCCGCTGTCCGCCGTCGCCCACGTGACGCCGCCGTCCTGCGTGACCAGCATCGACTGTGCGTCCGTCGAGGCCCACCCGTGCAGGGCGTCGGTGAAGCGCACGTCGGTGAGCGTGTTGGCGGTCGGCGAGACCTGTGGCTGCCACGTCACGCCGCCGTCGGCGGTGTGCAGGATCGCGCCGCCGGCGCCCACGGCCCAGCCGGTGAGGCCGTCGACGAAGTCGACGGCCGTGAGCTGAGCCGTGCTGCCGGACGTCTGCGGCGACCAGCTGTCGCCGCCGTCGGCGGTGTGCACGATGGCGCCGCCCCAGCCCACCGCCCAGCCGCTGTCGGCATCGACGAAGTCGACGCCGGCGAGACCGTAGGTCGTGCCCGGCGTCTGCTTCGTCCAGGTGAAGCCGCCGTCCGTGGTGTGCACGATGACCCGTGACTTGCCGAAGTAGCCGCCGACGGCCCAGGCTTCGGCGGGTGGCAGGGACACGACGTCGTTGAGGTCGACGGTCGTGTGCGACGAGCCCTCCATCCAGGTGTAGCCGCCGTCGTCCGTGAACAGTGCGACGCCGTCGCCGCCCACGGCGACGGCGTAGGTGCCGTCCACGCAGTCCACGGCGGCCAGGCCGCTGCCCTCGCCAGGGTCCTGGGCCGTCCAGTGCACGCCGTCGCCGGTGTGCAGCACCACGGAGCCCTTGACCGGGTCGCCGCCGACGGCCCAGCCGGCGCCGGTGGTCGTCATGACGATGTCGTTCAGGTCGCGCGTCGAACCGCTGGAGACCGCGGCCCAGGCCTTGCCGTCCGTCGCGTGCGCGATGGCGCCGCCCGCGCCGACGGCCACGCCGGGGCCGCCGGACCGGGCGGCGATGCCGTAGAAGTCGCGGCCGGTGGCAGAGCGTGTGGCCCAGGTGCGGCCGCCGTTGGTCGTGCGCAGGATGCGGCCCCCGGTGCCGGCCGCCCAGCCGCGGGAGCCGCTCACGAAGTGGATGGCGTTGATGTCGCGGCTCGTGCCGCTGGTCTGCCGGCGCCAGGTGCGGCCGCCGTCCGTGGTGCGCCGGATGACGCCGTTGGCGCCCGCGACCCAGCCGACCTTCGTGGACACGAACGACACGGCGCGGAGGTCGGCTCGCGTGCCGCTGGCCTGCACCGTCCACGAAGTGCCGCCGTTCGTGGTGCGCACCACGGCGCCGGCCTGACCGACGGCCCAGGCGTGCTTGCCGTCCACGGCGTCCACCGCCAGGAGCCCGCGGTTGCCGGGCGCCCGCTGGGGACGCCAGGTGGCGCCGCCGTCGCGCGTGGCGCGGATGATGCCGTCGTAGCCGGTCGTCCAGCCGACATTGGCCGAGGCGAAGTCCACGGCGTACAGGAAGACTCTCGTCGACGACGGTTGCGGCGCCCAGTTGAGGCCGCCGTCCTCGGTGTGCAGCACCGTGCCGTAGCGGCCGGCGATCCAGCCGCGCTGCGCGTCCACGAAGCTCACGCCGCGCAGCCACACCGGCTTGTGCGAGACCTGCGCCGACCAGGTGAGGCCGCCGTCGACGCTGTGCAGCACCGTGCCGCCCTGGCCGACGGCCCAGACGAGGCCGCCGCCGGCCATCGCCACGTCCGAGAGCTGATTGCCCTGGGGCAGCGGCGCCGACCAGGTCCAGCTGCCGTCGCCCGTGGAGAGACCGGTGTCGGCCGGGGCCGGCACCGCCGCGATGAGGGCCGCGGCGACCAGCGTGACGGCGAACAGAAGCCCGGTCGTTAGGCGTCGCGACGCGCTCACGTGCGTCTACCGCTCCGCAAAGCGCCGCCGCGCGAAGGCCACGACGATGCCGATGACCAGGCCGGCGAGCGCCCCGGCGGCCACGTTGAGCGAGAGGTCCGGGCCGCTCGGCGAATCGGGCACGGCCGCGTCGTGCAGCACACGCGGCTTCTCTACCTGCTCCGCGGTGAGCAGCAACAGCTGCGTGCGCTGGTTGCTGCTCGTCAGCGCCTCCTGCTCGGTGGCCGACGCCTGCACGATGGCGACGTAGGGAGCGGCGGCGGCGGCGCGCTCCGCGGCGGAGCCGCCGCTCTTTGCGATCGCCGCTAAGGCCAGCTGCGCCGCCTGGGACCGTGCCTGGGAGGCGGCGAGCTGCTTCTCGCCGGCGGCGAGCTGCTGTTCGAGCAGCGCGATCTTCTCATCCGTGCCGCTGCCGATGCGCTCCAGCAGCACCTCGGCCAGCACGTTCGCCGCCTTGGTGGCGCGCTGCTTGTTGGTGTCCGCGACGGCCATGATGACGATGTTCACGATG
Organism: uncultured Thermoleophilia bacterium; assembly: GCA_963707335.1. GTDB lineage: Bacteria > Actinomycetota > Thermoleophilia > UBA2241 > UBA2241 > CAIXSE01. The sequence continues at coordinate 2,719 of CAVPQD010000008.1, forward strand.
GACGAGGTGGTCCGGACGGCCTGCGACGGCGTGGAGACAGTGAGGCCCTGGCGCAGGTTGGCCGCCGTCTCGCCCATGCCCGTGCGCTTCGCGGCCTCGTTGAGGACGGCCTGACTGGAGAGCAACTCCGTGGCCGCCTTGCTGTTGGAGTTGAGGCCGGACATCGGGTTGCCGTTGGCGTCCGTGGTCTGGCCGATGTAGGCGGACGAGGTGGCGGTGTACTCGTTGGGCGAGGCCAGCGTGAGCACGGCGCCGGCCAGGGCGCCCAGAACGGTGAGGCCGAGGACGATCCACCAGCTGCGCGCGAGCGTCTTCATCCAGCCGCCAACGTCGATGGCGGCGCGGTCGTCGGTGGTCATGCAGCCCTCCGGGTCGGGTCGAGGCCCATCCTATCCCAGGAGGCTTTCCTCGCGCAGGGGCGAGCAGTAGGCGGGGAAGTAGTCGCAGTCGAGGATCTCGCCCTGCTCGTCCCGCCGCTTGCTGGCCTGGATGTAGGTCTGCGGCAGATGGATGGCGTGGCCTACGAAGCGGGGTGCGCGCAGCGGCGCGAAGCCGGCCTTGAAACGCAGCATCTCGTCGTCGCCGCGCTCCCCGCCGCCCAGGCCGATGGCGCTCACGCCCAGGCTGCGGGCCCACTGCAGCGCCTCGAAGAACACCAGGTTGGCGGGCCGCAGCGAGGCGACGCGCCGGTCCGCGGCCATCACGTGGAAGTGCGCGAAGTCGGCGCCGCGCAGGAAGAGGGCGCCGGCGACCAGCTCGTCCTGGTAGCGCACGCCGAACAGCGCCTGCGCGCCGCCGAGGGCGTCGCGCAGGGCGCGGAAGTGGGCGCCGTCGAAGCGCTCCGCGAGCGGCGCATGACGGCGCGCGGCGTTGTCCAGGTAGAGCTCGCCGAAGCGGTCGTAGGCCTCGTCGCCGGTCTCGATGCGGCAGGACAACCCGGCCTCGCGCGCCTGACGCACGTTGCGGCGCGCCGTCTGTGTGAGCTGGTCGCCCACGCGGCAGGCGCCGCGGTCGAACCGGCACCAGACGACCTGTCCGACCTCCTCCACCTCCATGTGCCGCTCGAACGGCAGGCGCGTGTCCAGCAGCGGATGGAAGCGCACGAACTCGCTCACCACGCTGTTGTCGCGGCACCACGCGGCGAAGGCCTCGCGGAACGCGGCCATCGACTCCTCCGGCGTCTTGTGCTCCACCAGGGGACCGCCGAAGCCGAACGGCGTGCAGGCGTCGTAGTAGCCGGCGAACTCCTCGCCGAGATAGGCCACCGTGGAGAGCTCGCGCAGGGCGAAGGGATAGAGGACGAGGCCGTCCTCGTCCTCGTAGGCGGCGCCCATGGCGCGCCCGTCCCCGTGCCGCTGCCACAGCAGCAGCCAGGAGCTGAGGAAGAAGACGTCGCGTTGACGGGGCGCGAGCCGGGCGAGCAGCGCGTCCCACTCCGCGCCGCGCTCGTCCAGCGGGATGACATCGAGGCTCACCTCGGCCTCCTCTCGTGATCGGCGCATACGCGCTCGAGGATGGACAGGTAGTCACGTGCGAGTGTACGACGGTCGAAGCGTTCGAGCACGAAGGCGCGGCCGTTGCGTCCCAGGCGCCGCGCCTCCTCCGGGTCGGCGGCCAGGCGTTCGACGGCCGCCGCGAGCTCGGCGTCGTTGTCGGGCTCGAAGGCGATGCCGCAGTCGGCCTGCTGCAGCATGGCTCTGGCCTCGCCCTCGAAGCCGAGCAGGATCGGCTTCTCCATGGCCGCGTCCTCGAAGAACTTGCTGGGCAGGATCGTGGAGAACAGCTGTTGCTTGCGGAAGTGCACGAGGCAGGCGTCGCTGCTCGCCAGGTAGCGCGGCAGCTCGTCGCGGGCCACGAGACCGGTGAACGCGACGTTGTCGAGGCTCTGCGTCGCGGGCGGCGGCCTCGAGATCGGCGCGCACCGCGCCGTCGCCGATCAGCAGGAACGCGACGTCGTCGCGGCCCTGCTGCTTGAGACGGCGCGCGGCGCGCAGCGCCACGTCGAGGCCGCTGGCCATGCCGATGGTGCCGGCGAACGCGACCACGAACGCGCCCGGCGCAAAGCCGAGGCGCGCCCGCAGCTGCTCGTCCGGCGGGCGCGGCACGAAGAGGTCGGCGTCGACGCCGTTCGTGACCACGTCGATCTTGGCGGGCGCCACGCCCTTGGCGATCATGTTGGCCCTGTAGCCCTCGCCCACGGCGACGATGTGGTCGGCCGCGTCGTAGAGCGCGCGCTCGAGCTTCTCGAGCGCGCGGATGACGCGGCCCTCGCTGAGCGCGCCCACGGCGGTGATGGAGTCCGGCCAGATGTCGCGGATCTCCAGCACCAGGGGCGCGCCTTGGCCGAGGCCGGCGGGCACCCCGGCCCAGCCGGCGAAGAACTGGGGCGAGGTGGCGATGACGACATCGGCGCGCGGCCGCAGCAGCGGGCCGGCCGCGCCGGCCGTGGCCAGGTACGACAGGAAGTTGAGGCCACGGCGCACGCGGCCGCGGTTCGCTGCCAGGTACGTCCACACCCGCACGGTGCGGATGCCGTCGATCCACTCGGTCTGCATCAGGCGGTTGCGGTAGCCCTCGTACACGACGCCGGCCGGCACGTTGGGGGCGCAGGTGAGCACGGTCACGCGATGGCCGAGGCGCGTCCACTCCTTGGCCATGGCGTGCACCCGCGCCGCCGGCGCGTTGTTCTCGGGCACGAAGTAGTGGCTCAGGAACAGGATGTGCATGGCTCGCCCTCAGACATCCCAGAACATCTGGTCGTAGTACCGGACGGTGCGTCGCGACGGCCGCACCCGTGCCTGCACGGCTCGGACGTCTGCCGCACTGAGCTCTCCCAGCGCGTATTTGATGCCCAGGTACGGCAGGTTGAAGTCCTCCTGATACACGAAGGTCGAGACGCGGGGGTTCACCTCCAGCAGCTTGTCGCCCTTGAACTGGATGTTGACGAACCAGTCCAGGCGGAGGCGGCGGCAGATCTCGCGCGAGATCTCGACGAGGTCCGGCCTGTCCACCGTCCTGAAGCTCATGGCCAGGCCGGTCTCGATGGCTCTCGCGCGTCTTCGCCTGGTGCAGCACGAGCTCGCCGTCGTCGACGAGCGCGTCGACGGTGTACTCAGGGCCGCCGACGTACTCCATGAGCAGCAGGCGCGGGAACGGCGCCAGGTCGCACACGGCGGCGACGAAGTCTTCCAGGGTGAGCGGCAGGTTGCTGCCGCGCTCGAAGAGCAGCTGGTGTGCGGCGTCCACGTCCGGGCGCAGCACGTGGAAGCCGCGCGAGCCTTTGGCGACCGGCGGCTTGAAGCACACCGGCACGCCCGGGTAGCCGAGCTGTGCGGGCGCCGCCGACGAACTCCTCGAGCGACGAGGGCATCAGCACGCGAGGTTCGGGCACGCCGCTGCCGGCGAGGGCGGCGTGCATCGCGGCCTTGTCGCTGCAGACCTCGACCGCCTCGGGCGAGGCGACGAGGACCCTGGCGCCGAGGTCGGCGAACGTGGCGCGCGAGCGCGCCACCGGGCCGACCTCGGCCGATGACTGCACGAAGAGCACGTCCGGACGCTCGCGCTCGACGACCGCGGCCAGCGCCGGCAGGTACTCGTCGCTGGCGCCCGGCGGAACGGTCTCGAAGCCGTCGCAGAGGAAGCGGCCGACGGCGTCGGCGCGCATGTCCACGCCGACGATGCGGAGCTCGCGCTCGCCGTTGGCCTTGAGCATGCGGATGAGCGTGGCCGCGCCGGGGCAGCCGGCGGCGGTGAGGACGATCGTCAGCGGCGGCAGCGTCACGGGCGCCGCCTCAGATGATCCAGCGGTAGACCTCGAAGACCTCGGCGAACTCGCAGCCCACGTCGATGCCGCGGGTGAGCGAGATGTTGCGGATGTAGTCCTCGCGCGTGTAGTTGCGGTGGCCCTGGCTCTCGTAGCAGGCCAGGGCCTGTACCTTCTTCTCGACGTGGCGCTCCTCGAGCTTGATGTACGCCTGGTGGTTGAAGTTGAGGTTGTTCCAGGGGATCTCGTAGGCCATCACCGTGGTGCGCTTGAAGGCCCGCAGGCCCTCTTCGGCGACGGTCTTGTGGTCCTGGTGCAGGTCGATGAGGGCGGGCATGAACACGCGTCCGGGTCCAGCTCCTGCTGCAGGACGATCATCTCCTCGAGGATGTCCTGGCGCACTGTGGGAAACGTGCGCACCTCGAAGTCGAAGATACGGAGGTCGGCCTCCGGGATGCCGAGCAGGCCGGTCGCGGCCCTGACCTCGGTCTTGAGGATGTCCCGGGGGAAGCCCTCCGGCACCGACTTGGCGGCGGTGGAGAAGGCGGCGTAGGTGACCCGGCAGCCGGTCTCGATGAGCCGGGCCATGGTGCCGCCGCAGCCGAACTCACCGTCGTCGGTGTGCGGGGCCAGGACGAGCACGTTCTCGAAGCGAAGGATGCTCACGTGGCGGTCACTCCTTGGTGGTCGCGGGCGCCCGCCTCACGGCAGGCCGGCGCAGAGCGAACCGTAGAAGTCTACCAAATCGCCCTCCACGGCCTCCCAGGAGTAGCGGCGCTCGACCGCCGTGCGGCCGCGAGCGCCCATCCGGGCGATCTCGCGCCGGTCGGCCAGCAGGCGACGCACGCCGGCCAGATGGCCCTCGATGGTCGGCGGCACGGCCAGGCCGCACTCCTCGGCGCGCACGAGCTCGCCGCGCCCGGGCAGGTTGCTGACCAGCGCGGCGCGCGCCATGGCCATCCCCTCGAGGAGCTTGGTGGGGACCGTCGGGTGCGCGTACTGGGTGCTGGGCACCGAGGGCACCCAGACCACGTCGGCGGCAGCCAGGTAGCGCGGCAGATCGGGCGGCGGGACGCGGCCGAGCAGCCTGACGCGGTCGGCCAGGCCCGCCGTCAGGCGGGCCCGCACCTCCGCGGCGAGGTCCTCGGCCGCGAAGATGCCGCCCAGGTACAGCACCGCCTCGTCGGGCTCGAGCTGCTCCATCACGTCCAGCATCAGGGAGCAGCCGCGGTTGCGGGAGAGGCTGCCCACGTAGATCAGCTTGAGGCGCGGATCGGCTGCCAGGTCGGGCAGCGGCTCCGCGCGCTCGAAGCGCTCGACCCGCGGGTAGTTGGGCAGGACGAGCCGAAGGCGCGGGGTATCCCCCAGCGCATCCAGCTGGTCCTCGACGACCACCACGACGCCGCCGGCCATGGCAGCCAGGCCCCGCTGCGCCACGGCCGTCGCCTGGGAGGCCACGGGCCGCACCTGCTCGGGGATGTACGGCTTCGCCGCCACCTGCTCGGGGAGGTACTCGTGCATGTCGTAGACGAGGCGCGGCACGAACGCCTTGACGGCGGGGAACAGCGTGAGCAGTTCGGGGTCATGCACGTGCAGCACGTGCGGCCGCAGGGCGCGCAGCGCCTTCGCGATCTCGACGGTGTTCAGGAAGCGGGTCTTGCGGCTGCGTTGCGGCAGCGGCGCGACGAGCACGCCCCAGGCGTCACGGTGGCGCTCGGCGCCGGGCGCGAGGTAGGCGACCTGGTAGCCCGCCTGGCTGAGCGCCCGGCACTCGCGCTCGTAGATGCGGGGGTCGTCCGGGGTGTGCACCACCGAGAGGTGGACGACGCGGATCCTCTTCGTCATGCCGGCGCCTCCCCCGTCGCCTGGCCGGTGGGCCCGTTCGCGCCAATGCGCTCGAGCCAGCGGCCGACGACGTTGCCGGCCGAGCCGACGAAGGCGCCCTCGGCCGCGGCCTGCTCCACCAGCCGCCAGTACACGTCGTCGTAGCCGCGCGCGGAGCGCTGGTCGAAGCGGTTGTTGTGCCACAGGAGGGCGATGCCGCCGCCACCGGCGCGCACCCTGTCCAGGATCTCGCGGCAGGCGCGCTCCGCCGCCGCAGCCTCCAGGTGCCGGTACTGCGGCTCGAGCAGGCTCGTGTCCATGATGGCGAGCGGCAGCTCGACCAGGTCGCGGGGCCGCTCGCTCTTCAGATCGTAGGGCCGGAACGGGAAGGAGGCGCCGCAGCGGAAGCCCTCGTGCTCGGCGAACGCGAGGCTCGTGTCGTAGGCGAAGCCGGCCTGCTCGACGAAGCCGAGCGTCTCATGGTAGAGGCAGCGCAGGTAGTGGTAGCGGACGCCGTCCACCGCGCCGCCGGCCCGCTGCGCGAGATCGGCGCGGTCCCGGCGCAGCGGCTCCGGCCCGAGGCGGTCCTCGTCGTTGCCGTGCAGGCCCACCTCGCGGCGGCCGCGGCGGATCATGTCCAGGGCGGCAGGGATCCGCCGCCGATAGGTCGCCGGCTGGTTGCCGTCGCGGCGGTCGGTGTGCCGGGCGATGACGAAGAACGTGGACGAGACGTGGCGGCGGTCCTCGCCCGTGAGCAGCTGCGGGAAGGTCCAGAACGGGTCGCTGCGTCGCGGCAGGTGCACACTGGCCCACTCGCCGACGTCGCCGAGCTCCTTGCGCAGCGCCGGCCAGCGGCGGTGGCGTACGGCGCGGGCGCTGCGGTAGCCCGTCGCGGCGAAGCCGCGCGGCGTCCAGCGCCACAGGTTGTCGACGTCGTGGGTGAGCGCGACGGCGTAGCCGCCCGGGCGCGTCGCGTCACGGCCGACCGCGCCGCGCCACATCCAGCCCGCCGCCGGCAGCGGCTCGAGGCCGAGCGCCGCGAGGCGCGGCGCCAGGACGGCGCGAAGCAGCGCGACGTAGCCGTCTACGGCGGGCTCCTCGATGCGCAGCGCCGGGTTGGCCGCGAAGACGCTGGCGCTGTACGGCAGCCGCCCGAAGCGGTCGCGCTCCTGCGAGGTGTGCTCGTCCCAGCAGGCCAGCAGCGCGAAGGCGGAGGCGACCAGGTCGACGGGGACGGCGAAGCCGGCCTGCGGGTCCGCGGGGAAGGCGGCGACGAACGGCGAGACTGGCCGGCGGACGCGGCGACGCCGGCCGCGGCGGGCTGGGCGACGCCGAAGGCGCCGCCCGGCAGCGGCCGCCCGCCGGCGAACAGCTCGATTGCCTCGCCGCTCAGCGGGATGGTCGGCACTCCGTCGAGGGGCGCCGGGGCGTAGGCGAGTGCGCAGCCGCCTGCGGCGTCGCGCTCGCGCACCAGCCGCGCCCGGCGCCCGAGCGGCGCCAGCAGCGTGTCCAGGACCCAGGCGGCGCGCGGCGCGAAGCCGGCCGGGCCGCCGTAGTAGACGTCGAGCGCCGCGAGGGCCATCCGGTGCTCAGATCTCCATCCGCGAGCTGGGCTGCCGCGTGACGATCTGCTTTGCGACACGGCCAACGTTGCGGATGCCGGGCACGGGGTCGGCGAGCGACAGCACGCCGTCCACGCGCGTGCCCCTGAGCGAGCGCGCCCAGTCGACGGGCGACAGCTGCGCGGCGCAGCATCTCGCGGGCCGCCAGGGGCGTGTCCTTGGTGGCCACGACCCACTTTGCGCCGTCCGTCTGTCGCGGCGCCAGGAAGGGCTTGCCGATGGCGTCGCTGTAGGCGACCAGCGAGAGGTTGACGCCGCTGGCCGTGGAGAGCGCGTGCCACATCCAGTGGCGGGCGTTGACCTCCATGAGGCAGTAGCGCCCGTCCCGGGCGTCGCGCTTGAACTCCACCTGGCTCACGCCGTGGTAGCCGCAGCTCGACCAGCAGCCGCAGGCCGGCGTCGGCCAGCTCGACGTCCCACTTGCTCACGCCCAACCGGCAGCTGCCGCCCGCGGCCGGGTACTGCCGGATCTTGTGACCGGTGAACACGGCCAGCGCGCGCGAGTCGGCGTCCAGGTAGGAGCCGACGCTGAAGAGCTCGTCGTCGCCGCCGGGCACGCGCTCCTGCAGCATCAGCGTGCCGAGATCCTCGACCTCCGGCGCAGATGCGCGTCCATGTCCGCCGGCGCCGTCGACGTCGATGAGTGGCGGTGGAAGCGCCGCTTGAACGCCAGCGAGTCGACCGGCTTGAGCACCGCCGGGTACGGCACTTCGGCGAGCGGCCGCGCTCGACGTCTTCGTGGCCGTCGATGAAGACCGTCTTCGGCGTGTCGACGTGCGCGCGCCAGGCGGCTTCGAGCTGCGCGCGCTTGTCGTGCAGGCGCTGCATCACCTCCCAGCGGGAGAACGGCAGCAGGAAGAAGCGCTCGAGCCGCTCGGCGTGGCGCGACAGCGGCCAGATGTACTCGTCGTGGGTCGGGAACAGCGACCGCTCGCTGCGGCAGGCGCGAACCGAGCTCCTCCAGGAAGCCCAGGAAGGCGTCCTCGTCCTCCTTGGGGGAGGGGCAGACGAGGCCGGCGGCGTAGCGCGACGAGAACCCAAGCGACTTGGGGTCATCGTCCAGGCCCAGCACGGGCACGCCGTGGCGACCCAGGTCGCGGATGACGCCCAGGCCGTTGGCGTAGCTCACCTGGAAGACGACCGCGGGCGGCGTCGCGGCGGCGGCCTGGAGGAAGCGGGAGAACCTCATACCTGTTCCGTCTCCCCGCCCTTGCCGCGCCGCGCCATGCTCTGCGCGGCGCGGCCGGCGGCCAGCAGGCCGGGCACGGGGTCGCGCAGCGACAGCACCCCGTCCTGCACCACGCCGGCGTAGCTCTTCAGCCACGGCAGCACCTTGCGCTCGCGGCGGCGGAACTCCGCCTGCGCGTCGCGGATGTCGGTGATGGCCACGACCCACTTCCCGCCGTCCACCTGACGCTTGGCGACGTAAGGGTGGCCGATGGCGTCGCGGTAGGCGGCAAGCGACAGGTTCACACCGCTCGCCGCCGCCAGCGAGTGCCACATCCAGTGACGGGCGTTGACCTCCATGAGGCAGTTGCGCCCGTCTCGAGGGTCGCGTTTGAACTCGACCTGGCTGACGCCGTGGTAGCGCAGCTCCTGCAGCAGGCGCACGCCGGCGTCGGCCACCTCGTCGTCCCATCTGCTGACGGCCATGCGGCAGTGCCCGAAGCGCAGCGGGTGCTGCCGCAGCTTGTGTCCGGTGTACAGCGCCAGCGGTCGCGACTGCGCGTCCAGGTAGGACCCGAACGACTAGAGCTCCTCGTCGCCGCCGGGGACGATCTCCTGCAGCATCAGTGTGCCGCAGTCCGTGACGCGCTCGTAGACGCGCTCAAGCTCGTCACGGGTCTGGATCTCCAGCACGTGACGGCGGAAGCGCGTCTTGAAGGCCAGCGACTCGACCGGCTTGAAGATGGCGGGAAAGCCGATCTCGTCGGCGCCGCGTGCCAGGTCGGCGCTCGAGTCCACGAAGACGGTCCTGGGGGTGTCCACGCCGACCTTCCAGGCGGCCTCCATCTGCGCCTTCTTGTCGTGGAGGCGCTGCATCGCGTCCCAGCGCGAGAAGGGGACGTGGTACCAGGGCTCGAGGCGCTCGGCGTGGCGCGAGATGGGCCAGATGTACTCGTCGTGCGTCGGGAACAGGACGCCCTTGCGCGGCAGCCGTCGGCCGAGGTCCTCGAGGAACGAGAGGAAGGCCTCCTCGTCTGCCCTGGGATCGGGGCAGACCATGCCCGCGGCGTAGCGCGAGCGCAGGCCGATGGCGCGCGGGCTCGGGTCCAGGCCGAGCACGGGCACGCCGTATGCGGCCAGGTCGCGGATCACGCCCAGGCCGTTGGCGTAGGCCACGTGCAGCACGACGGCGGAGTCGGCGCCCTGGGCCTTGCGCAGGAAGTGGTCGAGCTTCATCTGGCGTCCTCTCGTGCGGCGCCGGCCAGGGCCTCGCGGTAGACCGCGAGGGTGAGGCCGGCGTTGCGCTCCCAGGTGAGCGCGGCGGCGGCGGCGCGCCCGGCTTCGCCGACCCGCGCCGCCGCTTCGTGATCGGTCAGCACGCCCCCGATGATATCGGCCAGCGCCCCCGCGTCGCGAATCGGGGCCAGGTAGCCGCTCACGCCGTGTTCGATGAAGTCCTCGGGGCCCTCGCCGACGCAGGCCAGCGTGGGCGTGCCCTGCGCCATCGCCTCCGTGTAGACGAGGCCGAAGGCCTCGTCCCAGCTGGGCAGGGCGAACAGCTGGGCGCGCTTCATGAGGGCCAGCACACGGCGGTGCGGCTGGCGGCCCAGGAAGTGCACCTGGGGCGCCACGCCGAGCTCTCCGGCGCGCGCGGCCAGCGACGTCTGCAGCGGGCCCTCGCCGACGACGGCCCAGTGCGGCCGCAGGCCGCGCCGGGCCAGTATCCCGAGGGCCTCGAGCAGCGTCGCATGACCCTTGCGCGGGATCAGGAAGCCGACCGTGAGGATCACGTCCTCGCCCGGCAGGAAGTCGTCGGCCGCCTCCACCGGTGCATCCAGGCCGGTCGTGCCGTTGAGGACGACGTGCAGCCTGTCCGCCGGGACGACGGGCGAGCAGCAGGCGCGCCACGGCCGAGGAGTTGGCCATCACCGCCGCGGCGCCGCGCAGCACCGCGGCCGTGCGTTGCTGCACGGCGCCCCCGGCGCGCAGGTGCTGGTACACGTCGGCTCCGTGGACGGTGACGACGTAAGGGATGCCCAGGTCGACGCTCAGGCGTTGCGCCAGGGCGCCGTCGGGAAGCGCCTGATGGGCGTGGAGCAGGTCGTAGCCCGCGGCACGGCAGCGCCGGCAGGCGCCGCCGGACGGTGAGGTAGGCGAGGTCGCCGAGCCGGTCGAAGAGCAGCCGGCGCGGCGGCTGGGCGATGCGCGGGTACTCCGCGACGATGCCGTCGCGCACCGCCCGCGCCGGCTTCTGCCCACGCCGCTGCTGCTTGGCGTCCCGCCAGAGGAGACGCGGCGCGTACGGCGTGGGCGACAGCACCTGAGCCTCCACGCCAAGCTCGGTGAGCGCTCTCGTCTGCTCGTGCACGAACAGGTGGCGCTCCACGCCGGGCGACGGGTACAGGTGCGAGACGACGAGCACCTTCACGCGGCGGGCTCCCCCTCGGTCGCCGCTGCGTCCGGCTGGCCGGCGCGTGCAGGCTCAGCCGCCGCTCGCCGCGCCTCCGCGATGCGCGCCCACGACACCACGGCCAGGCCGAGCCCGTACAGCGCCCACATCGGCGCGAAGCTCACGACGCTGCTCGGCCCGAGGGCGCCGATCACGAGGCCGACGAGGGCGAGCGCGCAGCCGCCGGCCAGGTAGCGCACGAACGGGTCTGGGTCGGACTTCGCGATGGGCCACAGCGCGATCAGCAGGAACACGAAGAACAGCAGGTGCAGGGCGAAGCCCGACCAGGCCGCCGTCGGCGTACGTCTCCAGCCACCAGTTGTGCAGGTTGGCGATGCCCAGGGCTTCGGTGCCGGATCCGATGATGACCTCGGCCTGGCCTGGGCCGGCGCCCAGCAGCAGGCTGTCGCCGGCGATCTGCAGGCCGCGCCTGGTCAGGTCCTGACGCAGCGCCCCCGAGCCCTTGTTTGCCTTGGCCTGGCCGGTGAGCGTCTCCAGCCGGAACTGGCGCAGCATGCTCGACTGCGAATCGTTGAACAGCAGGTAGGCGGCGACCGAGCACGAGTATGGCGGCGACCACGGCGACGAGGACCTTGCCGCGGCGCGTGGCCAGGCGGGAGGCGAGGCCCTCGAACAGGACCAGCGCCGCGACGCACTCGACGGCCACCGCGAGCAGACTGGAGCGCGAGCCGGTGCGCACGAACGCGGCGGCGGAGAAGAGGGCAGCCGCCGTGGCGAGCGCCAGCCAGCCGACGCGCCGCGTGAAGAAGTAGGCGCACAGGATGAAGGGCCAGCAGATGGCCAGGTACGTGGCCAGGTCGTTCTGGTTGTGGAAGACGCTGGTCACGGCATATGTCTGCGACGTGATGACGGTGGTGAGCCGCGAGGTGGGCAGGCGGAAGCCGATGGTGTACTCGAGCACGGTCACGCCGATGATGGCGAGGAAGGCCAGGATGAAGGTGTAGCCCAGGATCTCGAGGCGGCGACGGCTTGTGCCCGCGGCGGCCGTCGCCGCCACCAGCAGCATCATCGTCAGCAGGATGACCAGATAGCGCAGGCCGGCGGCCTTGTCGGGCGCCCACGCCAGGCTCACGAGCATCCAGCCGAACCACAGGGCGATGAACACCGCCACGTCCTTGGCGGCGAAGGGCAGCGGCAGGCGATAGAGCAGCAGCCACGTGACGCCCACGTACAGCGACGAAGGCGAGCAGCAGGCGGAAGCCGAAAGCCTGCGGCAGGGCGGGCAGGGCCAGGGCCGGGCCCAGCAGGGCCGCCGCCGGGATCAGCAGCACGGCGGCCATGAGCACGGCGGCCACGGGCCGCCGTGCGAGCCGGCGCCAGCCGAGGGCGAGTGCGGCGGCGAAGGCGAGGAGCAGCAGCGCCGCCACCGCCAGCTTCGGCTTGTGGATGAAGCCGTAGACGAAACCGAGCAGGACGATCACCGCGCCGGCCAAGAGCGCGACGTCCAGGCCGGCCGGGCGACCTCTGCGTGGCGCAGCCGGCGGGTCCGTGCGGCTCGCGCCGGCCGACGTCGGATCCGGCACGGCGCTCATGCTTCGCCTCCGGGGACGTCGGTGGGCTGCGCGGCCGGCGCATCCGCCGGCGTCGCCTCCGTCGCGGTCACACCGGGCGCGATGGCGTCGAGCAGCCCGGCAAGCTCGGCGGTGAGGCGGCTCAGCTCGTAGCGCTCCAGGGCCGCCCGACTGGCGGCGGGTGCCTGCCCGTCACGCACCGCCTGCACGAAGGCGGCGAGCGGTCCGCTCATCGGTTCGTCCGGCAGCACGCAGGTGCCGCTGCCGACCTCGTCGAACAGCGCCCGGGCGGCGGAGCCGGCCGGCGAGACGGCGAAGATGGGCCGGCCGGCCTGCAGGTACTCGAAGACCTTGCTGGACATCGACTCCGGCCGCCGCCCGTTGATGAGCAGCAGTGCGTCGGCGGAGCGCTGCAACCCCAGGCTTCGGGCGAGGGGCACGTGGGGCTCGACGCGCACGCGGGGCCACACGCCGGCCTGCTCGGCCGCGGGGCGCACCTTGCTCTCGTCCACGCCCACGAACAACAGTCTCACGTCGTCCGGCAGGGCCTCGAACCCCTGGAGCAGGGCTGCGACCTGCTGCTCGCGGCCGTACAGGCGGCCGGTGTGCACGAACCAGAAGCCGTCGCCGAGGCTCACCTCGTCGGCGGCCTCGGCGCGATCGAAGCCGTTGGGCAGCACGTGCGTGCGTCCGGCGAGCCCGGGGTGCCGGGCCAGCAGGTCGTCCAGGATGGGCTGGTTCACGGCGGTCACGGCCACCACGGCGCGCAGCGCCTGCGCCTCGAGCCAGCGGTGCGCCGCACGGTGAGCGCCCGTCGGGTAGCGGCGGAACTGGTAGGTCGACCACGGGTCGCGGTAGTCGGCCAGCCACGGCACACCGGTGAGCCGGCTCAGCGTGGCCGCCACGACGTGCACGCTGGGCCGCGGTGAGCTCGATAGGATGGCATCGACCTGCTCGTCCTTGAGCAGCGCGTATCCGGCGCGCACCGCCGGGGCGATCCACAGCGCGAAGTTGTCCGGCACGAACAGCCAGTTGTTCACCAGGTTGCTGCGACGGCCGCCGCCCTGCAGCATCTTCGGCACCGGCGCGCCGGCCCGTATCACGCGTACGCCGGGCGGCTCTGCCGCCGGCCCGGCCACACTGGCGGCCAGCACGGTCGGCTCCCAGCCGTGCGCCGGCAGGTGACGCAGGAAGCGCACGACCCGGGTGGTGCCGGCGCTCTCCTGCGGCGGATACGGGTTGGCGATCACCAGCAGCCTGTTCACAATGTGCCGCCCACGTTGCCCTCGGTCAGGTCGAGGTCGGCCTCGACCTCAGACTCAAGCTCGCCGTCCTCGATGGCGGCCTCTTCGGGCGTGAGGTTCTCGCTGCCGTCGGCGTTGCGCCACGGCCGCGGCCCTTCGTCACGCCCGGCGTCGAGCGTGGCGCCGCCACTGAGGGCCGCGGCGCCGGCGCCGGCCGCGGCCAGTTGGGGCGCCGGCCGCCGGCCGAGCAACCGGCGCCAGGCTCCGGCGAGCCGCCGCCGTTCGCCCGGCGTGAAGAAGCCGGTGGCCCACAGGACGGCGGGGAAGACGAGTAGCGCCGGCGTGGCCAGCAGGGTGCGCACGACGAGCTGGTCGAACGGCATGTCCGCGCTCTGCCCGGTGAGGCGTGCGATCGCCCAGACCACGGCGAGCGTCAGCGCGCTGGCGCCCAGCACCTTGATCAGCCGCCCCCACTCGTAGGGGATGGGATACCAGTGCTGGGAGTAGAAGTACACCGTGATCACAAGGATGCCGTAGCCCGCCACGGTCGTCCAGGCGGCGGCCCACATGCCGTAGTCGGGGACGAGCCAGAAGTTGAGGGCGATGTTGGCGGTGCTGGCGATGGCGAAGAAGACCGGGATCATGCCGGTTCTTCTTCGCCACGTTGGCCCCGACCCAGAACACGAAGTACAGGGCGTACATGGCGATCGACAGGGCCAGCACGAACGTCGTGGGGCCTACGCTCCAGTAGCGGTGGTTGAGGAAGGTGTGCACGAGCAGCGGCAGGTACGTCCCCATCAGCACCAGGGCCAGGCCGTTCAGCGCCATGAAGTAGGTGGAGCTGCGGGCCACCATGTGGCGGTGCTGCTCCGGGTCGTCGAGCTTCGCGTAGTGCCACTGCGGCCAGGCCATGCGGAACGCCATCAGCACCAGGTAGAGCGGCTGCGCCAGCGAGTTGGCGACCGTGTACAGGCCCACCTCGGCTTTGCCCTGATAGTGCAGCAGGAAGAAGCGGTCGCTCAACTTGAGCCAGTAGAACGAGATGCCGGTGAACAGCGCCGGGATGGCGAAGGCGAGCATGCCCTTCATGAGGCGCCGATGCAGGCGCCAATCCACCTTGCCGATGTACGTGGGCAGCAGCGAGACCTGCATGCCCGCGGCCGTGACGAGGTTGGCGAGCAGCACGCCCATGGGACCCCAGTCGAAGACCGCCACGAACACCACGGACAGCGGCACCTGGATGAAGATGCGGCCGACGGTGTAGGCGCTGAAACGCCAGGGCCGGTGCTCCAGGCGGAAGAGCGTGAACGGCACGTCGTTCAGATTGCTGAAGAACAGCGTGGCCAGGGCGACGTCGAAGTAGATCCAGTCGCCCGGGCTGTACTGGTCGCCCAGCAGCAGCGGCGCGATCTGCGGCATGAAGACGGCGAGCACGCCGAGCAGGAGCAGCGGGTAGATGGTGGAGACGTAGAAGACGTTCGTGATGACCTTGCGCCGCGCCTCCCGGGTCTTGTCATCGAAGTAGAAGCGCGAGAAGGCGACGTCGAAGCCGAGCGTGACGAACACGTCCAGGAAGGTCGTGACTGCGACGACCATGCCAAGGATGCCGTAGTCGCCGCGGCTGAGGAACGCCGTGTAGAGCGGCAGGAGCAGCGCCACCAGGAACTTCTGGAGCGCCCGGCCGCCGCCGTAGATCACCGAGTCCTTGAGGAGGAGCGAGTACCCGCCCCGGGCGGTCTGTTTCGTGCTCCTGCCCATGCGCACGCGTGCGAGTGGGTTCGTGGGTCCTCCGGACGCTGGTGGGAGCGGCGCCGCCGCCGGCCGCCGCTGGTTGCGGGTCGTCGGACCGCTATTCTACCAGCCTGCTCCGTCCCCCTTCGCGCCGCTCCGCGGAGCGTACGGGCCGAGGGCTAGCGCAGCTTGCGGGCGGGGTTTCCCGCCCACACCTCGCCCGGCCCGACGTCCTTGCGCACGGCGGCGCTCATGCCGATCACGGCGCCCTCACCGACGGTCACGCTGTTGGCGATCACGGCGCTCTGCCAGATGGTGGCGCCCCTGCCGATGCGCGAGCCGCCGCCCACCTGGGCATGGCCGGCGATGAGCACGTCCTCGCCCACGTCCACGCCGTGGCCGACGTTCACGTGCGGGCCGATCTTGGCGCCGCGGCGCAGGACGGTGTCGGCCAGGGCGCCGCGCTGGACCGTGGCGTGCGCGGCGACGTCCACGTCGTCCGCGATGACGACGCCGCCGAGCTGGGGGAACTTGACGAGGCGGCCGTCGGCGTCGCGCTCGTAGCCCATGCCGCTGCTGCCGATCACGGCCTGCGCGCCGATGGTCACGTTGCGGCCGACGCGGGCGTTCTTCACCCAGGCGCCGGCCGCGGCGACGGCCTCGGCCAGCCCGGGTTCGGCGTAGGTGGGCTCTGTGTCCGCCGTCAGGTGGCCGAAGAAGCGGTCGATGACGGACGCCATCGCTAGGCGCGGGTTCGCGCAGACGGCGATCGCCGTGCCGGCCGGCGGCGCGACCCGGGCAGTCTGAGTGACGGGGCCGGCGGGGGCGGAGGCTCCGGGGTCCTCGGCCGCCGCCGGCGGTGTCGCCGGGCACACGAGCAGCGCGCCGCGGAAACTGGCGGCCGCCCCGGCGCGGCGCGTCCAGGCGATATCGCCGGCGCCGGCGGCTGTGTCGGTCGTGACCCGCGCCAGCTCGATCCCTTCGGCATCATCACCGTCGGCGGTGAGGAACGCCTCGAGCTGGCCGATCTCGCGCAGGTAGGCCGACACTGCGGCGGCGGTGACGGTCATCGCCCGCCGCCTCTCAGGGCCGGTAGTGCGGCAGGTACTTGGCGAGCAGCTCGGGGTCGAATTGCCGCGGCTCGTACTCCGCCGGGATCTCGACGTAGTAGGGGTTGCCCGGCTCCAGCACGCGCTGCAGCGTGGCGTAGGGGTGCGGGTCGTTGTAGTAGACGCCGTTGGGCGTGTCGAGGTCCACGACGACGTGCGAGCCGTAGCCTACGATGGCGCCTGGGGCGACGGTGATGCCGGCGCTGGTGTTGGTGCGGCTGCCGATCACCGAACCGTAGCAGTAGCGGGTGATGAGCTGCCGCTTCGGCGCATTGGGCCTGGCATGGTCGATGTTCTTCGTGTGGGAGCTCATGATGCCGGCGGCCACGAAGCACCAGTCGTCCACGATGACGCTCTTCGAGATGCAGGAGTCCGTGCGCACCCGCACGTGGTCGCCGAGCAGGCTGATGCCCGTCGTGACGCAGTCGTCGGCGAACTCTATGTCGTTGCCGAAGCGCGTGCCGGAGGCGAGGTGCACACGGTGTCCGAGCTCTACGTCGTCCCCGACCACGACGTCGGGGTCGATGATGCACTGCAGGCCGTGGGAGAAGCCCGAGCCGTGCTTGAAGTCCCTGGCGATCCACGACCCGCTGGCGGCGTGGTAGTCATAAACGTCGAAGTCCACGCGGGCGCCTCGCTTTCGTGTCGTTGTCCCATGGGCCGGGCGGGCCCGGCGATGCACGGAAGTATACCGCCGGGCGAGGACGCGCGGTGCCGCTACGGGCGCCGCGCGGCGCCGAGGTCCTTGGGCAGCTGCTCGGCGTGGGCCTCTGCCGCGGCGAGCTGCTCGGCGGCGAGCGGTGAGGAGCCACGGCGGCGGGCCCCGGCCATGACTTCGCCGATCTTGAGCCCGGCCGTGTGCAGCTGGACGACGGGCCGGGGCAGGAGATCGAAGAGTGCGGCCGGCGCGGACGGGGCGCCGGCCGGCCACGTGCGCAGGCCGGCGCCGGCCAGGATCCTGCGGTCGGCCTCCGCCTCCTGGCTCACGACGGCGAGCTGCGGCGCCGCCGCCGCCAGGTGGGCGGCGTCGATGGGTCCGGCGGGCGCGACGAAGCGCTGCTCGCGCGCCCCGGGGCACAGCACCAGGGCGTCGGCCTCGGGGAGGCGGCCGAGCGCGGCCGCCTCGCCCAGGCCGTCGCCGATCTTGCGGCCGCCGTACAGCTCGATGCGGCCGGCGGGCTCGTCGGACGCCACCAGCACCTCAGCCTGCAGCGCGGCAAGCGCGCGCACGACGTGCGCGTAGACCTGTCCATGCCCGGCCACGACGATGGTGGCGCCGGCGATCTCGACGCCGAGCGAGAGCAGGCCCCACACGGCCCCCATAGGCACGTAGCGATATAGCCCTATGGCATCCTCGTCGACGCCGGCCACGGCGATGCCGGCGCGGCGACAGGTCGCGGCGTCGACGTCGGCGGCGCGCCAGTACCCGGCGCCGCGCATGAGTGACACCACCGCGGTCTCCGGCAGATTGCGGGCGATCGCCTCATCCACGGGCCGGACGCCGGGCAGGTCGGTGACGATGTCGACGGTCGCGAGTGGCGCCTGCAGCCTGGTCGAGTAGAAGCGGACGCGCTCGTGCACGCCGGCGAGACGGGCGAGCCAGGCGGTCTGCTCTTCGGCCGCCTTGCGCGACGCCTGCGGCGTGTCGCGGCAGACGGCGAACACCGCGTCGGCGCCCGCCATGGCGGCGATGACCGGCGTCACACGGGCGTAGCCGACGCTCGCCTCGGTGAGCACGCGCAGCCCGGTCAGGTCGAGCTGCTGTTCTGTCACGGCGCGCCGGATCTGGCGCAGCACCTCGGCCGCCGGAAAGCGCTCGTCACAGGCGAAGCGGTCATGGCCGGGGTCGCTCATGCCGACTATCCTAACGCGGCGGCGGGCGCGTCACGGCCGTCGGGCCGCTATACTGAGCCGCGTCACCAGTGAAAGGACTTCGCCCTGCGCGTCAGCGCCCTGCTCAACGCCGGCCCCATAGCACGCACGCCGCGGCTTCGCCGGGCCGTGCGCGCCGCCGCTCTGGCGTTGCTGTCGGCCGCCGCCTTGGCCGGCGCGCTCGCGCCGGCCGCCACGGCGGCCCCCGACGCGGCGCAGCTGGACGCCTTTCTCGCGGCGCACCAGTCGCCGATGACGGGCATGGGCGCCGTCTTCGTGGCCCAGGGCCAGGCCAATGGCGTCGACCCCGCGTTCCTCGTGGCCATCAGCGGCGCCGAGACGAGTTTCGGGCAGCTGCTCTACGTCAAGGACGGCGACCTCGCCACCTTCAATGCCTTCAACTGGTTCTTCGGACCTACCTGGCCGCAGAGCGACTTCGCCTCCTGGGACGACGGCATCGCCCGTGTCGCCTCCGGCCTCGCGGGCGACCTCTACTACGGCGCCGGGCTGCTCGCCGTGGCGGACATCGCGCCGCGGTACTGCCCGGACGGCACCGCGGCGTGGATCGCCAACGTCAGCGCCTTCCTGACCGAGCTGGGCGGCAACCCGGCGGACACGCGGCTGGCGGCGAGCTACGGGCCGCCCGTCACGCAGCCCGGCCTGTTGGAGCTCCAGGGCAAGGTCAGGGTGACGGGCCACCGCTTCAAGGTGGGGGACACGGCGAAGGCGCGGTTCACGATCACCAACAGCGGCGGGCAGGCGCTGCAGCTCGACGGCATCACCCTGGCCGTGCGCGGCTCGGCAGGCAGCGCCGTCGATCTGGTCTCGCGCGCGCCGCTCAGCTTGGCGCCCGGCGAGTCGCGGGTGGTGCTGGCGCGCTGGCGCCTGGACCAGGCCGGCGACTGGCACGGCTGGATCCAGGTGGAGCAGCAGGGCGTCGTGAGCCTGGTCGGCGATGCCGAGGCCTTCGGCTTCGCCGTGAAGCTGCCGCGCGACCTGGAGCTGCGCCGCTGGAACCTGCGCGAGCAGGGCCTGCAGCTGCGCTGACTCGTTCGTCGCACCGCGCGCTCGCGCGCCGGGCCTATCGCCGCTCCGGTCCGAGCCTCCCAGCCCGCCCGAAGACCTCCGCCAGCAGCGCCACGATGCGCGGCGCGTAGACGCCGTCCGGATCGAGGCTGGGGTTGTAGATCGTCACGTCCACGCCGAGCAGGGCCGGCGACGCCGCGAGCGGGACGAGCAGCTCGGCCAGCTCCTCCCAGTCGAGCCCGCCGGGCAGGAGGTAGTCGACGGCGGGCATGGCGTCGGTGCTCAGGGCGTCCAGATCGACGTGAAGCCAGAAGCGGCCCGGCGTGTCGCCGAGGGCGGCCGCCGCCTCCGCGCCGGACGCAGCCGGGTCGGCTCTCACGGCGCGGTCGTCCCTGAAGTGCGCGTCCGCGATCTCGACGAGCGGGTCCGGCGCGCCCGCTTCGCTCATCTCCCACGCGTCGCGCACGGCGAGCACCCAGGCGTCGCGCGGCTCGAGCATGGGCGGCGGCCCGCCGGCCGAGACGAGCTTGTCCGGGCCGGCGCCGGTGAGGACGCGCAGCTCCATGTCGGCGAGCGCGCCGGCGGGCGAGGTGGCGCCGTCGTAGAAGTCGTAGTGGCCGTCGACGAAGGCGAGCCCGGTGCGGCCCTCCATCTGGCGCAGTGCGGCGAAGATGCCGACGAGGATGCCGCAGCAGCCGCCGACCACGAGCGGCAGCTCGGGCCGCTCGAGCAGCGGCCGTACCCCGTCGCGGACGACGTCCGTGGCGGCGCAGACCTGACCGTAGGCCACGAGACCGGTCCGCGGCGTCGCGCTGCGTGTCGGTGATGCTGATCGGCAGGTCGCCGAGGTCGACGGCGCCCAGCGCGCCGGTGAGGCCGGCGCCGCGCAGGGCCGCGGGCATGAGGTTGACGCCGTCGAGCAGAGCCTCCGACTCCATGGGCGCGCCGAGGACGGCGATGCCGGCGCGGCGAGCCGTGCCGCCGGTGTCGTCGGAGGCGCTCATGACCCTAAGGGTTCCCGTTCAGGAACGCGTCGATGCGGACGGTCAGCCCGTCGGTGGCCACCTCGTCCACGGCGCCGTTGTGCGTCGTCATCCTGTGGAAGGCGCTGAGCCCAGCGCCGCTGAGGAAGCAGCGCAGCACGCGGATGCTGCCGCCGTGGGTCACGAGCAGCGTGGTGCGCCCGTCCAGCGCCGCGTCGCGCATCGCGGCGAGCACGCGGCGCTGCTGGTCGCGCAGGCTCTCGCCGCCCGGGAAGCGGTAGGTGTCCGGGCGCTCGCGATAGGCGCGCCAGGCCACGGGCTCCTCCTGCATGATGTCGCTGAAGAGCCTCGTCTCCCAGTCGCCGCGGTGCGTCTCCGCCAGCCGGGGATCGACGACGAGCGGGATCTCCTTGCCCGCCTGGGCGGCGAGCTCCTCCCGCATGAGCTCGGCCGTCTGCGCGGCGCGCTGCAGATGGCTGGTGACGATGAGCTCGATGCCGCGTCCGGCGAGCGCGCGCCCGCGCTCGTGCGCCTGCGCGCGCCCGGCCGCGTTGAGCTCCACATCGGCCCAGCCCTGGCAGCGCGCCGGCTCGAGGTTCCAGTCTGTCTGGCCGTGGCGCGCCACGTACAACGTCAAAGCGAAGCCTCCGTGGTCGTGCTCAGGGGCCGGCGCCGTCAGTGGAAGTGCAGCAGCGTGTCGCCGCGGACCCCGACGCGCAGCGTCTCGACGGAGATGACCTCTTCCGGCGGGATGTTGCCCAGGTTCACATTGGCGCCGAACTGCGTGATGAACCACGCCTGCTGACTCTTGATGGGCGCCTCGAACAGCAGGTCGTCCGTGTTCACAGCGATGGCGATCTCGTCGAGCAGGCCTTCCTTCACCTCGCCACCCGGCTGGTAGATGCCCACGGTGCCGGACTCGCGGCCCTCGGTGATGACCTTCCAGGCGCCCGCCTCAAGCTCCCGCTTGATGCTGTCCACCCACTTGTAGGGCGCGATGACCACATCGGCGTCCTTGCTGCCCACCTCACTGAGCACGCGGAACTCCTTGCTGAGGCGGCGCAGCAGGTCGAGCTTGTCCTCCTCGCGCATGGCGATGGTGCCGTCCGAGATCTCCAGGCACTCCATGCCGAACCCGCGCACCGCGGCCAGGTACTCGTCCAGCTTGTTCTGGCGCAGGCAGACCTCGAAGAAGGTACCGCCGAAGCACACCGGCACGCCGAAGCTCTGGTACAGGTCCACCTTCTGCTTGATGTTGGGCGTGACGTAGGCGGTGCCCCAGCCGAGCTTGATGATGTCCACGTAGTCCCTGGCGACTTCCATGAACTGCCGCACCTGCTCGAGGCTGTAGCCCTTGTCCAGCACGTGCGTGAGGCCGCTCTCGCGCGGCTTGCACGTGCGCTCGGGGAGTGTGAGGAAGTCGAGCATCAACGGTCCTCCTGGTCGTGGGCTCTGCTCCCACGGGTCGTCGTTATCCTAGCAGACCCTCGCCGCAGCCGATCGTCCACCTCCCGGCGCATGTGAGGCGCGCCAAGCATAAGAGATAGTGATTTGCAGGAGTATCAAATCTTATTGTACAGTGCCCGGCAAGCCCATTCTTCAGCAACCTGATGGTATCTGTCAGATATGGACTTCGCCTGGAAGGCACGTGGAGGGAAGGGACGTCATGAGGAAGATCGTGTTGCTGGCCTGCGCGCTTGTGGCCGCCGCCATCGCCGTCGCGGCACTGGCCGCATGCGGCGGCGGAGGGGACAAGGTGGCCCTGGTCGCGTACTCGACGCCTCGTGAGGCGTACGCCGAGCTCATCCCCGCCTTCGCGGCCACCGACGCCGGCAAGGGCGTGCAGTTCACCGAGTCCTACGGCGCCTCGGGCGAGCAGCGCCGCGCAGTCGAAGCCGGCCTGCCCGCCGACGTGCTCGAGTTCTCCCTCGAGCCCGACATGACCAAGCTCGTCGACGCCGGCATCGTCGGCA
>CAVPQD010000009.1:0-57450 GCA_963707335.1 uncultured Thermoleophilia bacterium
GAGCGCGACATCGGCATCTTCCTGGAGCTGGCGCACACTTATCGGCGGCGCAAGGGCAAGATGCGCCGCTACCCCGCCTACTTCGGCGCCTGAGCGCGGGCGCACGGCCCGGCGCGAGGCACGCGGCGCCATAGAGCAGCAGGTAGCCCAGAGGGGGGCAGAAGGCGAGCATGCCCAGGAGCCATCGCCGTGCGCGGTCAGCTGACCCATGGCGACCACATCGGTAGGGGAGCGTCTCAGGTCAACACGGAGCAAGGCCTCCCGCTGTATGTCCTGGCGGTTTGGGGCCGGTGCCAGGCAGCGGGAGGCCTCGTTGTCACACCGTCTGCGGCTGGGGGGAAGCCGCTCGCGGATCAGGGGCTTTGTGTGTCAGTGCCCGTGCACGCGCGTGCCGGAGTCGTGATCGAACATCGTGTTGATGGGCACGCGCAGGTGGCCGCGGGCGTCACCGGAGGGCGTGCTCAGGACTCTTCCCGGTCCCGTCGAAAAAGCGGCTGATCCTTTGGAAGACCCTGTTCCTCATGGCGACCCTCCTCGTAAAAAAGGCTTATATTGTGCACTATCGCACAAACTATATGCCCGGCCCAGATATTTGTCAAACGGCCCCGGGCGGTGTCCGGCCTCCCGTCGCCGCCCGCGGCCGGACGCGCTGACCAAGGTCAAGGTGGGGTCGCGACGAGCGCGGGTAGGGTGGAGAGCGACGCTACGCAACGCGCGGAAAGGACCCGCTTTGGAGACCCAGCCGATCATCGCCGATCTCGAGGCCATGGCCCAGGTCGCGGACCAGGGCATCGTGAGCAAGTCGATCGTGGAGAACGAGCATCACAAGATCATCCACTTCACCTTCGCTCCCGGACAGGAGCTCAGCGAACACACGGCCAGCGTGCCTGCGGTCATCCACATCCTGAGCGGCGAGGGAAAGGTGATCCTGGACGGCGTCGAGCATGCGGCCGGCCCGGGCAAGCTCTACTACATGCCGGCGGACTTGAAGCACGCGGTGCAGGCGACCGGGGAGCTGGTCTTTCTGCTGACGATGTTCCGCACCTGAGCGACGCGGGCGTCCCTCAGCGCGCGTAGGGCAACCTGACGCGCGTGAGGTAGTCGGCCGGGGACGCGCCCGACGCGCCCCCGGTCTCGTAGATCTCGGTCAGCGGCCCGCTACGGGTGTAGCCGAGCGCCTCGAGCCCCTCCTGCAGCGCGCGGATGGCGTCGTCTATCTCGTCGAGCGGGCCCCGGTGCACCGTCTCCAGCGCGTGGTGCAGCGGCACCCACTCGCCGCGAGCCTCACCGATCTCGTCCGGTACGCTGTCGTCCGGTCGCGGCTCTACCGGCAGGCAGACGTCATAGTCGAAGGTCTGGCTGGACGCGTCGTCCTCGTAGAAACGCCCCATCATGGGGCCGGCCGGCGTGAGACCCGCCTGCGCGACGAGCTCGCGCAGGCGGCGCATGCGCCGGCCGATCTCGGCCAGCGGGCCCCGGGCGCGCAGCGAGACCACGGCCTGTTCGGGCACGGCGACGACGTCGACGTCGTAGATCACGCCACCATCACCAGCCCGTCGTCGCGGCGCAGCAGGCCGTCGCGCTCGAGCAGGTCGACCAGGGCGGCGGCCTCGTCGGCCGGCAGGCGCAGGTCGTGAGCCAGCCCGTCCAGCGGCCGCGGACCGCCGTCGAGCAGCAGGCGCAACAGGCGCGAGCGCTGCCAGCGCCGCGACCCTTCGAACGCTCCCTGGCGCGTGCGAGGCGCGATGCGCGTCGCACGCGAGGTAAGGACAGCCGAGCCGTAGTCCATGAGGGCGTTGTGCCAGTCGCGGCTGCGGCCGCGGGGCAGGGCGGCCTCCGCCACGGTCTGAAGCTGCCGTGCCGTCAGGTCCTGCGGCAGCGCCAGCTCGTGGGTCAGCACGCGGCGCACGTTGGCGTCGACCGCGGCCAGGTCGGCGTTGTCCGCGAAGATGAGCACGGCGCGCGCCGTGTAGGGCCCGATGCCGGGCAGCGCCTGGAGGGCGGTCAGGTCGCCGGGCAGCGCCGCCCGTCCTGCGTCGCCGCCCTCGCACACGGCTCTCGCGCAGGCCCGGAGGCGCGCGGCCCGGTTGTTGTAGCCGAGGCCGCTCCAGGCCTGCAGCACGTCGGCGAGTGGCGCCGCGGCGAGGGCCTCCAGACTCGGGTAGTCCTTCAGGAACGCCTCGTACTTGGGTACGACGCGCGACACCTGCGTCTGCTGCAGCATGACCTCGCTGACGAGGATGGCATAAGGGTCCGTGGTGCGGCGCCAGGGCAGGTCGCGGCGGTGCTCCGCGTACCAGCCGAGGAGGCGTCGCTGCAGTTCGGCGAGCGTCTCGGCGTGGGGCAGCGGGGGACCTGTCTGATCGTCCCGGGTGCTCATGTCGCTGAGCCTAGCACGGCGGTGGGAGGGACGGCACTATGGCATCGCCCCAGTCGGCGCGATGCCGGTCCGGCACGCCTCGCGTCGCAGGTCGGGTTCCCTCAGGACGTCTCGTCGACGAGACGCTCCCACTCCTTGTACTCGCGCTGCAGCTGGCCCTCGACGATGGCGCGCTCGTCCAGGAGGCGGTTCAAGAGCTCGCGATCGGCGTACGTGTCCGGCTCGGCCAGCTCGGCGTCGATCTGGCCGAGCCGCTTCTCGGCGCGCAGCACGGCCGCCTCGGCGGCGCGCAGGCGCGCGCGGTCGCGCCGTGCCTGTTCGGCGGACTGCGCCGTCTGGCGCGTCGTCGCGGCGCCGTCCGGGGCGGCGGACCGTGGCGGCGCCGACCGGGCGGCGGGCTTGCCGCTGGGGGCGGCCGGACCGCCGCCCGCCATGCTCGCGACGTCGCCGCCATCCGCTCGCGCCGCGCGCGCCTCCCAGTAACGCTGCGGCGAAAGATGGCTCAGCAACGCCTCGTCGTGGATCTCCAGCACGCGCGTGGCGACCGTGTCGATGAGGTGCCTGTCGTGGGTCACCAGCAGGATGGTGCCGGTGTAGTCGTCGAGAGCATCGGCCAGGGCCTCCACGGAGCCCATGTCCAGGTGGTTCGTGGGTTCGTCGAGCAGCAGGAAGTTGGCGTCGCCGACGAGCAGGGACAGCAGGCGCAGCCGGCTGCGCTCGCCGCCGGACAGCATGGCCACGCGCTTCTCCACCTCGTCGGCGCTGAACTGGAAGCGGCCGAGGAGGCGTCGGGCCTGCTCCTCGTCGTGGCCCGTCAGGGGGAGCACGGTCTCGAGGACGGTGTCATCCTCGTTGAGCTCGCGCCCCTGCTGGGAGTAGTAGGCTGCGCGCACGTTGTGGCCCCAGTGCGAGGCGCCGGCGGACAGGCTGCGGAAGCCGGCGATGGTCTCGACAAGCGTGGTCTTGCCCGAGCCGTTCGGCCCGAGCAGCGCGATCTTCTCACCGCGCTCCAGGACGATGTCGACGCCGCGGATGAGCGTGCGGACGCCGTCGGGGTCGTCGGCGGAGCCGACCGTCACCGCCGGCGTCTTCATCTCCAGCACGACGCGCGCCGACGGCTGTGGCTGTGGCAGGCCCAGCTTGAAGCTGCGCCGCTCGCGCGGGGGGGCCATCATGCCGGCCTTGATGCGCTCGATCTGCGTGAGCTTGGCCTTGGCCTGCTTCGCCTTGTTCTTCTTGGCGTGGAAGCGGTCGTAGAAGCGCTGCAGCTGTTCGATCTTCTCCTTGTCCTGTTCGAACTGCTGACGCATGAGGTGCAGCTGCGCTTCGTGCTCGCGTAGATAGGTGGCGAAGTCGCCGGTCTGCACCTCCACGTGGTCGTGTTCCACGGCGAGGACGCGCCGCCCGACTTTCTCGAGCAGGCGACGGTCGTGCGTGACCAGCAGGAAGGCGCGCTCGTAGTCCGACAGAAAGCCCTCGAGCCATTCGACCGAGTCGATGTCGAGATGGTTGGTGGGCTCGTCGAGCAGCAGCAGGTCGGCGTCGGCGAGCAGGGCGCGCGCCAGCGTGACGCGCGTCAGCTCGCCGCCGGAGAGCGACAGGAGCTGCCGCTCCAGCATCGCCTCCGGCAGCCCCAGGCCCTCGACCACGCCGCTCAGCCGGCTGCGGTAGGCGTAGCCTCCCGCGGCCTCGAAGCGGCGCTGCAGCTGCTGGTAGGTCTTCATCGTGTCGCGCAGCTCCGCGCTGTGCTCGGCGAGGCCGGAAAGGCGCTCCTCCGTGGCGCGCAGCGCCGCCTCGAGCTCGACGGCCTCGCCGAACGCCTCGAGAAGGTAGTCGCGCACCGGACGGTCGGCCTCGAGCTCCGGCGTCTGCTCGTGCAGCCAGATGCGCCGCCCGCGGGCGCGGGCGATGGTGCCCGAATCGGGCTGCTCGTGACCGGCGATCAGGCGCAGCAGCGTCGTCTTGCCGGTGCCGTTGCGCCCCACGAGCACGGCGTGATCGTGCCCGTCCACGGCGAACGTGACGGTGCTGAAGAGTCGCTGGCCCCCGAAGGACTTCTCGACGTTGTGGAAGGCGACGATGCTCATGTTCGTGCGTGCTCGGGCGCTCCACCGGGTCGGGAGCGGGAGCGGCAGGATACCACACACGCGCGGCTGCCACGATCGCGGCCGCTGCTGCTAGGCTTGGCACATGAGATGTCTGGGTGGAGGTCACACGCCATGAGCGGGCGCGGCCGGGAGCGGGGCCCGGGCGGCGAGACGCCCGGGGGCGGTCTCGTCACGATCGGGCCGCGCACGACGGTGCACGTGCTGCTCGCCGGCTACCCGTCCCTGCGCGAGCAGCTGCTCGACTACGACCCGGCGTTCTCGCCGCTGGCCGGGCCGCAGCGGCGCGCCGCCGGCTGGGCGCGGGTCACGACGCTGAACGACATCGCCGTTGCCATGGACGTGCCGTGGCGACGGGTCGTACGCGATCTCCGCGAGCGTATCGAGCGCGACGGGGGAGATGCCCCGCCAGTGTCCGGGTCCGGTACGGTGCTCCGGGACGACGGGCGGCTTGCGGCGCTGCGCGTGATCGTCGGACAGCTCGAGAACGGCGGGTCGCTGCCGCAGCTCGCCGAACGTCTTCGCGCGCTCACCAGCGGCCTCACCGCGGCGGACGCCGCGGCCCTTGAACGGGCGCTTGTCGACGGAGCCGAGCGCGCTCGGGACGAGGCGGAGGCGCGCGTGATGCTGGCGGCGGGGGCGCCGCAGGCGGTGCCGCCGCCGCCGCCCGGCCATCCGTTGGACGGGCAGGGGCGGGCCGCCCGGCAACTGCGCCTACTGACCGGCGACCTGGCGGCGGAGCTCGCGAAGATGGGAGGTTCCCCGAGCCGCCGTCGCTGGCGATCGGCGAAGCCTATGTTGCAGCGGCTCATCGAGCGCATCTCGGACGTGGAGACGATGTTCCGCCGCCATCGTCAGGCGTGGTTCCCCGCTCTCTCGGCCCGCGGTGTCGAGGGGCCGGGCACGCTGCTGGCCGACCGTGAAGACGAGGCGCTGGAGCTGCTGCGCCGCCTGCGCCTCGCCGTCGATCGCGACGATGCGGCCTTCGTCGCCGACGCCGGCGCGCGGCTGGCCGGGCTCATCGACGATCTGCTGGGCACGTTCGACGTGATCCTCGTGCCGCTCGCGGAGCGCCACCTCTCGATGGGGGACTGGGCGGTCGTGCGCGAGCTCGAGGACGGCGTCGGCTACGCCTTCATCCCGCCGCCGCCCTCCTGGCCCGATCCCGGGTCACCGACCGGCTGAACGCGCGCCGCTTCCCACAGGCTTCGCACGCCCGTCCCTCGGGCAGACTTCGCTGCGAGAACGGCTCCTCTCTGGCGCGAGGTGGTGAGGTCACATGAAGGTCGCGGTCGTCGGCATCGGCATGATGGGCGAGCGCATGGCCGGCAGGCTGCTGGACGCCGGTCACGAGGTCGTCGTGTACAACCGGACCAGGGAGCGGACGCAGGCGCTGGCATCGCGCGGCGCGGCGGTGGCCGACACGCCGCGTGCCGCGGCCGAAGGCGTGGCTGCGCTCATCACCATGCTCGCGGACCCGCCCGCTGTGGCGGGGGCGGCGCGGGGCGAGCATGGCTTCCTCGCCGCCCTGACGCCCGGCGCCCTATGGCTCGACATGTCCACCGTGTCGCCTGCCGCCTCGCGGGTCTTCGCCGCGGACGCGGCGGCCGGAGGCGTGCGGATGATCGACGCGCCGGTCTCGGGGAGCCTCGGCGCGGCCGAGCGGGGCTTGCTGGTCATCCTGGCGGGGGGCGCGCCGGAGGACGTGGCCGCGGCGAAGCCGTTGTGTGACGCGCTGGGCCGGGCCACTCTGCACATGGGCCCAGTCGGGGCGGGCAGCGCCGCCAAGCTGGCGGTGAACGCCTTCCTGTGCACGGCGATCGACGCGGCGGCGGAGGCCGTCCGCCTGGCGGAGGCGGAGGGCGTGGAGCGCGGCGTGCTCACGGAGGCGCTGGCGCGCACCGAGACCATGCCGGCCTGGGTCCTGGGCAAGCTGGAGCGGCTGGCGGCCGGTGACTTGCGGCCGGCTTTCCGCCTGGAGCTTGCCCTGAAGGACCTGCGGCTTATCGACGACACCGCGCGTGAGCACGGCGTGGCGCTGCCCCTGATAGACGCGGTGAGGGAGCAGTACGCGCGCGCGGTGGGGCAAGGTCTGGGTCCGCAGGACTTCTCGGCTGTCGACCTGGCGGTCGCCGGCCGGGAGTGAGCGCGGCCGGCCGGGCGACGTCGCGCCCGCCCGTGCCGCGACCGAGGGCTACGCGACCGCGAGGCGTCGCGCGAGCCCGCCGTAGAACTCGTGCACGTCGTCGTCCGCCTCCGCGCACACGGCGGCGGCGAACTTCTTCTCCAGCTCGCGGCGGTCCTCGGCGTTGAGCCAGTGCTCGGCCATGGGGAAGACCATCTCTTCCTCGTCCGCCATGTGCCGCAGCAGCCGATCCAGATACACGCGCAGGTTGTGCACCAGCGGTCCGATGGCCCCGCGATCGCCGGCCCTGGCGAGCGGCAGCCAATCGGCCGCCGAGTCCAGGGTGACGTGCATCGCCTCGTGCTCCGTGACGAGCCCGCGAAGCGGGTAGCCTTCCCAGGAGAGGCCGCGGTGGTGCAGGACCGCGAACAGCAGGTCCTCCTCCTTGGGGTCGTGGCACGAGTTCGAGAAGTAACGGAAGAAGTCGATGAACTCGGCGATCTCGTCGACGCTCGGCTGTTCCGGGTCGATGAGCCGCCGCCTCGCTGCGGCCGCCACCTGGCGGCACGTGCCGTGTTCGCGCTTGAGCGTCTCGATGGCGTCCATGGCATCCCTCCCCGGCGAGACGTCCCCTTGCGCACTCGCACACAATTAGGATGTGTCCGGGCGTCGGGCGGGCTAAACGGCCGGCTCCAGAGAGCTCGCCGGCCGCGCTGCCCGGCCCCCGTCATCATCGCGTCGCGAGGGCGGGCCACCTCCAGCGAGACATCGTGCAGGTGCGCCGTGGTCTGCACGGCGCTCATCGCGGCGATCCTGCCCTCCTCGTAGCCGGCCGAACGGTGGGGCCCGGGCGCGAAGGGTACCAGTGTCTGAGGGCGAACACGGTCACATCCGCGCGGACCCCGCGCGTGATGACGTGCGCGCAGGCTGCTGATCGGAGAGACGGCATGGACATCGGCAAGTGCTTCAAGGACGCGTGGGGCCTGTTCAAGGTGGACGTCGGGCCGCTCGTCGTGACGGCACTCATCGCGGCCGTCATCGCCTGGTTGTGCCGCATCGTCATCGTCCTGGCCACGGGCGCCAGCATCGTGAGCACGAGCGCGGGCTGGTTCATCGGCGGCATCGGTGTGGTGAGCGGCTTCTTCGCCTCGCTGCTGCTTGCAGTGGTGCTGGTGCTCGTGTACGGCTGGTTCATCGCCACGACGCTGCGGATGATCATGGGCAGGGTGAGGGAGCATCGCCCGGCCGACTACGCCGACATGCAGGACTTCAGCGGCATCGGCACCTTCGCGGTCGCGGCGGTGGTGCTCGGCCTGATCATCGTGGTCGGGTACGCGCTGCTCATCATCCCGGGTCTCATCTTCACGACGTTCTGGCTTCTCACGCTGCCGCTGATGGCAGACCGGAGTCTGGGCCTCGGCGACGCCATGTCCGAGAGCCAGCGGCTGGCGAAGGAGCCGGGCTATCTGCACACCTTCGCCGTCTGGTTCGTCGGCGCCATCGCTGTGGGCATCGTGGCCTCGATCCTCGACCGGATCCCTCTGATCGGGCCTGCACTGGGGCTGCTCACGGCGCCGTTCGCCGTCGCCTACGTGGTGAGCATGTACTTCCAGGCCACCGGTCAGGGGCGTCTCGTGGACGAAGCGCTGCGAGAGGCCGGGGCCTAGCAGCGCGGCGGGCGCGGCCGGTGCTCTCCAGTACTCGCGACCGCCAGCCGATAGTGCATGGAACGAGGCCGCACCTAGGCGGCAGGGGAGGAGACCATGATCGGGGAGCTGTTCGGCAAGTCGTGGGAGTTGTGGAAGCGGAACGTGGCGTGGCTCATCCTGGCGGGCCTCGTCGTCGGCGTGATCGTCGGGGCGATCTTCGCCCTCGGCATGAGCATCTTCGTCGGGTCGGTCTTCACCGCCGGGACGTTGGGCATCGCCGACGTCTCGTCCGGCTCTGCGACACCCTCCTTGAACGGCGGCGCGGTGGCCCTTGGCATCATCGCCTACATCATCACCATGCTGGTCGTCCAGGTGCTTGGCATGGTGTTCTACGGCGGCATGTTCGAGATGGTGATCGGGGCGGAGCGCGAAGCCCGGGACGTGCGCTTCGGCGATCTGTTCAGCGGCTTCAGCAAGTTCGGGGCCTATGTCGTCTTCGCGCTGGTGTGGTTCGGCATCTCGCTGGGCTTGAGCGTGATCGGCCTCATCCCGGTACTCGGCTGGATCATAGGGCTGGTGATCGCGACCTGGCTGTCGGTGCTGTGGCTGTACGTGCTGCCGCTCATCGCGGACCAACAGCTGAGCTTCGGCGACGCCGCGGGGCGCAGCAAGGCGATGGTCACGGGCGTCGGCTGGTGGTCCACCTTCGGCCTCATCGTGGTGCTGTACATCGTCCTTGGCGTGATCGCCATCGCCATCGCCTTCATCGCCGCCGCCGCCTACCAGGGGTCCGAGACCACGGGCATCGCGCTCGGCGTCGTGCTCTTCATCGCCTTCGCGGTGCTCGCCGGCCCGTTCGCCATCTGCTACATCTCCGCCATGTACCTGGGGTCGAGCCCCGTGCCGGCGCAGACCGCCCGCTTCGGC
Organism: uncultured Thermoleophilia bacterium; assembly: GCA_963707335.1. Lineage (GTDB taxonomy): Bacteria > Actinomycetota > Thermoleophilia > UBA2241 > UBA2241 > CAIXSE01. Next base: position 9,187 of record CAVPQD010000009.1, read on the forward strand.
GTGCCGGCGCCCCCGGCCCCGCCGGCCGGGATGAGCTACGCGGCGGCCGGCGTCTACCAGCCCTCCGCGCCTCCGGCGCGGCCCGCCGGGGACGACGCCTGGAGGGCCGCGGCCGACCCGCTGGCGGGGCAGCCGGTGCAGTCGCTGCACACGACAGCGGCCAGGCCCGCGGCGCCGCCTGCGGCGCCTCTCATCGCGTCGCCCGAGCCTCCGGCTCCTCCGGCGCCACCCGCACCGCCGGCCCCCGAGCCGCCCGCTTGACGAGGTGGAGCGCGCTGCGCCCGGGGCGCCAGTGGGTAGAATGCTGGCAGTTTGACGCCCCGGACCTGTGAAGGAGAACGTGATGGTCGACCACTCGAGTGAACCGCACGAGCACGTGCACCAGTCGCCGGGATCGGAGGACGAACCGGGCGTGGACGCCCGCACCGGCAAGCTCGAACAGCATTGCTCGCAGTGCGGCACGCTCATTGAGGGCTCGGACGAGTTCTGCCAGGTCTGCGCCCTGGAAGTGAGCGGCGGCGACACGGATCTGGCGGAGTAGGGGCATGCCGCCTGAGAGCGGCGTGTTGACGTTTTCGAGGGGCGGCGGCGCGCAGCGCCGCCGCCCCTCGCTCTTGCGGAGCTGAGGAGGCGGGATGGCCGGCGACGGGCTGATCCACTGGGACGACGCGATGGGCCGCGATGTGGCCGCGGGGCCGATGGCGGGCCGCTGGGACGATCTCGGGCGCAGCGCGGGCAGCGTGACGACTGGGCTGCGCCGCGTTCGCGTGGCGCCGGGTATGCGCACCACACCCGTGCACGTGCACGACGACGAGGAGGAGATCTACGTCGTCCTCGGTGGCGAGGGGCTGCTCTGGCAGGAGGGCGCCACCTGTGAGGTGCGGGCAGGCGACGTGATCGTGGAGGTCGCCGGCCGCGCCGCCCACACGTTCATCGCCGGTGCGGAGGGCCTCGAGATCCTGATGTTCGGCGAGCGGTACCCGGCGCCCACGTGCCGGCTGCCGCGGGCCGGCGTGGCCTGGCTTGGCGAGCTGTGGATCGCCGGAGCGGGCGAGCCTCATCCGTGGGCGCGCGAGGCGGCGGCCGGTGACCTGCAGCCGCCGCCGCCCGGCGAGCGCTTCCCCAACGTCGTCGCGATGGCCGACGTCGGGGCCGTGACGACGCACAGGGGGGACACGCATCGCACCCGACGCGACCTCGGCACCGCCGCCGGTTCGCGCAGCACCGGCATCAAGCAGTTCGTGGTGGAGCCCGGCGCCATCAACTGCCCGCCGCACGTGCACAGCGCCGAGGAGGAGATCTTCGTGGTGCTGGGGGGCGACGGCGTGGCGCTCCTGTACGACTGCGAGGAGGAGCGCCCTGTGGCCCGCGAGATCCCCGTGCGGCCGGGGCACGTGCTGGTGCGGCCGGCGGGCACCGCCGTGGCTCATGCCTTTCGCGCCGGCGACGCCGGCATGACCCTGCTCGCGTACGGCGAGCGACGGCCGCAGGACGTCGTCTACTACCCGCGCTCCGGCAAGGTGTCATTCGGCGGCCTCGGCGTGATGGGCAAGCTGCAGCGTGTCAGCGACTACTGGCAGGACGAGCCGCCGGCGGACTGATGGCGGCCGACGCGGCCAGGCAGCGGCGCCGGGGGAGCAGGGGGTCTCGCCGACCCGCCCGGCGTCAGCGCAGGCGGGCGGCGATGAGCGGCCAGACGGCGGGATCCTCCTGGCCCATGAGCCAGCAGTAGATCCCGCCGATTCGCGGGTGGCGCTTGAGGAGCACACGGAGCTTGGCCGCGACGGCACGTTCGTCGGGGAAGAAGGCGATGTGCGTGATGCCGTCGCGGCGATAGTGCAGGGTGAGCTCGCGCGCGGCGCCACGGCTGCGGCGCGGCGCCTCGTCGGCGACGATCCGCCGCACGTCACTCCACATGAGGTCGGTGGTCTCGCCGCCGTGCCAGGAGCGCCCGTAGAAGCCGAGGCCCATGATGACCTTCAGTGGCTGGACGCGAGTCTGCGCAAACGTGAGCACGCGGTCCATCCAGGCCGGCGGCGACAGCGGCCCCGGACCGGACCACGAGCCCGAGTAGTTGTAGGTCATGACGCGGAACTGGTCGACCGCCTTTCCCAGGCGCCGCCAGTCCTGCGCGCGTGGGCCGTCCCAGCCGCCGGGCTCGGACGTCTTGGGGTACACGTCGACGCCGACGAGCAACCCGGCCTCGTGCGCGTCGGCGGCCAGGGCCTCCACGAAGCCTGAGAAGGCGTCTCGCCGGCCCGCCTTCACGCCCTCCCAGTCCACGTCCACCCCATCGAAGCCGTTCGCCTCGACCCAGTCGACGACGGTGCGCGCGTGGGCGCGCCACGCGGCGGGCGAGGCGAGGATGGTCGCGGCGATGCCCGGGTCGAAACGCTGTGACGCCTGGTCGTAGTCGGTCAGCGTGACGAACACGCGGCAGCCGGCATCGCGGGCGCGATCGGCGAACCCCGGCACGAGCCTGGGCGCGGTGACGGTGCCGTCCGGCCGTGACTGCAGCCAGTCGCAGCTCACTTCATCGAGCGCGCCGGCGTCGACGGCGCGCTCGAGCGAGGCCGTCTCGCCGAACGACCAGGCGCCGATCAGGTAGGGGCCCCGCGGCGACGGCGAGGTCTCGAGCGCGTTCGCCGCCAGGAAGGCGACGCCCAACGCCACAAGGCCGACGAGCACGATGACCGCCAGCGCCGGCGGGCGCCGGCGCCGCTTGGCCCGCCGCGCGCCGGTGCCTGCTGTAGAGCCGGTCTGCATGCGCCCATCATGACGGTCGCGGCGCCGAAGAGAAAACCGCGGTTGCCCTGGGAGGTGCGGCCGCCTCGCGAGCGACGAAGACCTCGATCGCCCTTCAGATCAGCCGAGGACGCACCGCCTGGGTGGGGATCCCGATGCCTCTCTCCTCCTGCCCGGCGTTCGTCGGCGAAGCGTGAGATGCGGCCCAGCGGGGCGGCGGGCGCCGTCGTCATTCGCGCGCCAGCTCGCGCGCCAGCTCCTCCTTGGCGTTCACCATCGCCTGCTTGAACTCGAGAGGGTGGCCGATCTGTTTGAGGTCGTTCACGCCGGCGCCGGCCGAGGCGGTGAGCACCTCGATGCTCCCGTAGCCCAGCAGGCGGCCGAAGATGGACTGGGACAGGACGACGTCGGTGAGCTTCTCGAGCGACGAGTCGCTCACCTTCTTGCTGATCACGCCCGTCACCTCGGCGACGCGCCGGTTGGTGAGCACGTAGACGTTGAAACGCCAGGCCAGGAAGCCCCAGCCGATGCGGGCCAGGGGGACGAGCAGCAGGAGGTAGCCGTACCAGATCCAGCTGCGACCGGGCAGCAGCCAAACCTGGAAGACGATGAGGATCGCGAGCCAGGCGACGGCCACGAGGATCCACTTGAGCATCTCGCTGATGGGGAAGATCCAGTGATGGCGCTCCGTGTACACGATCTTCTCCGCCGCGCCCAGCTGTTTCTCAAGATACTCCACGCTCACGCCCCGACCTCCGGTCCTCGCCTGTAGGCAACCTACCACAGCTGCCTGGCGCGTATACTCGCGCGAGAGCGAGCGGCGAAGGAGCGCGACATGGAGATGAAGGTCTACTTCCCGGGCAACCTGCGGGTGAACGCGGACTACAAGGGTTTCACGGTCGAGACGGACCAGCCTGCGGTCTCAGGCGGCGATGGCTCGGCGCCGGCGCCGTTCGACCTGTTTGTCGCGTCGCTGGGCACGTGCGCCGGCATCTTCATGCTGTCGTTCATGAAGCAGAGGGGCATAGACCCGGCCGGCTCCGGGATCACGCTCACGACGGAGACCGATCAGCAGAAGCACATGATCGGCCGAGTCATCGTTGACCTGCACCTGCCGGACGACTTCCCGCCGAAGTACGAAGGGGCCGTCGTGCGGGCGGTCGAGCAGTGCACCGTGAAGCGGCACCTTGCGGACCCGCCCGCATTCAGCGTCACGACGTCGCGGGCGCTGCCCGCCTGATAGCCGCGCCCTGGCCCCCGCGCACTCGGCGCGCGCCGGCCGTCTGGTAGCATCCGGCCCATGGCCGCCTCATCCATCGTCATCGGCGTCGACGTGGCCGCCGGCACGGTCGCCGACCGCGCCTGCGTCGCCGTCGCCCTGCGGGTGGGCCGCAAAGCCGAGGTGGCGGGCTGGTATGAGGCGCGCGCCCGGGACGGGCGCGCGCCGGACGACCTTCTGCGCTGGGTCTGCAGCATGGACCCCGTCGCCATCGGCATCGACGCGCCGCAGGCGCCGGGAGAGCGCGCCGCGGCCGAAGGCGAGGCGCGGCGCGCGCGCTCGTGCGACGCTGAGCTCATGCGGCACGGGATCAAGGTGTACCATCCGCCGGCCCGCGCCGAGGCCCGCGTCGACGCGCGTCACGCCTGGCTGCTGGTCGGGTGGGACCTGTTTGCCAAGCTCCACGCCTGCGAGTTCTCGCCGCCGACGGCGACCGGCTTCGCCGGCGCCTTCGGCGAGGAGCGCGCCGTGCTCGAGGTCTATCCCCACGCCACGTTCGCGACGCTGCTCGGCGGCGTGCCCCCGGGCAAGCTGACACGGGCCGGCCAGCATCTGCGGGTGATGGCGCTGCGAGCCCTGCGCGTCGAGTGGGACGAGTACTACGATCATGATTCGCTCGACGCGCTCGCCGCCGCCGTCACGGCCTGGCGTTTCGCGCAGGGGCGCACACACTGCGTGGGTCGCCGCCGCCACGAGCTCATCTGGCTGCCCGTGGGACCTGCGGAGTTCCTCCCGCGCTACGAGCGGCTGGCGACGGCGCGCGACCAGACAGCGGCGCTGCAACGGCTGCGGGCCGCCGCCGGCTGAGCCTTCGCGCGCGCTGGGCTTCGCGTCCGTGCCCGCCGCGCCACGCCCGGCTCGTCAACGCCGCGTGTGCGGTGCGCTTCGATTGCGGGTATCTGCCCCCCAAAGGTTCCAGCTACCGGGGAGGGGTCATGCCGCAGGTCTCGGACGAGCTCAAGGACATGCTCAACGACGCCATCGCGCGCGAGATACAGGTATCCGTGCAGTACATGTGGCAGCACGTGGTCTGGCGGGGGGTGAAGGGCTTCACGGTCAAGGGGGAGCTGCGCTCCATCAGCATCACGGAGATGAAGCACGCCGAGGCCATCGCGGAGCGCCTCTTCTACCTCGGCGCGAGGCCTACGACCAAGCCGAATCCGATCATCGTGGACGAGGGTCTGGAGGAGCAGCTGCGCCGTGACCTGGCCGATGAGGAAGGCGCCATGAAGCTGTACAGGGCCATCGTGGCGAAGGCCGGCGACGAGGGCGACATCGTCACGCAGGAACTGTTCAAAGGCATCCTTGCGGACGAGGAAGGCCATCACGACACGTTCCAGAGTCTGCTCGAAGAGCTGTGAGGCAGAAGATGTGAGGCGCGCGGCGGCTGCGCCGCCGCGCGCCTCACATCACGATCTTGTTGAGCGGGTACTCCACGATGCCCTGCGCCCCCGCTTCCTTGAGGCGCGGGATGATCTCGCGCACCACGCTCTCGTCCAGGATGGTGTTCACCGCCAGCCACTCGGGGTCGCTGAGGTGCGAGATGGTCGGCGTGCGCAGGGCCGGCAACACGGCGAGCACCGCCTCGAGGCGCGCGACCTCCACGTTGAGCATCAGCCCCACCTTGTCCAGCGCCGTCATGGCGCCCCGCAGCAGCAGCACGATGTCCTCGATCTTGCGGCGCTTGGCCGGGTCCTGCCACGCGACCACGTTGGCGATGAACTGCGTCGTGGACTCCAGCACCGTCTCCACCACGCGAAGCTTGTTGGCACGCAGCGACGACCCGGTCTCGGTGACCTCGACGATGGCGTCGGCCAACTCCGGCAGCTTGGCTTCTGTGGCTCCCCAGCTGAACTCCACCTTGGCGGTGACGCCACGTTCCGCCAGCCAGCGCCGCGTGACCCCGACCAGCTCGGTGGCGATGATGCGCCCCTGCAGATCCGACGCCGTCGTGACGGGCGATCCGTCCGGCACGGCGAGCACCCAGCGCACGCGCCCGAAGCTCTGCTTTGCGTACACCAGGTCGCACACCGTGTGTACTACGGCCTCGTTCTCGACGACCCAGTCGTAGCCCGTGAGGCCGCAGTCGAGGGCGCCGTCCTCGATGTAGCGCGCCATCTCCTGGGCCCGGACGAGCATGCACTCGATGCCGGGGTCGTCGATGGCCGGGAAATACGATCGCGGCGCCACAGTGATCTTGAAACCGGCGCGACGGAACAGATCGATGGTCGCGCTCTCCAAGCTGCCCTTTGGCAGGCCGAGTCTGAGTGTCATGCGTGCTCCCTGCGTCATCGGCGGTGCGCCGCGGCCCCATCGCCCCGGCGCGCCGCCGAGTGTACCGCAGCATGGGCTTCGAGGGCCACGGAGCCAGCGCTCACGCCGGCGGCGCCGGCGACAAGGTTGTCAACGGTCTTTGTACTCCTATCTCGGGAAGACGAGTATTATCCTCATCACCAGGAGGAGTACCACGGACATCATCACGGGCATCGCTTTCGTCGCGCTGGAAGCCGTGCTTCGCACGGCCGGTCCAGCCTGGGTGATCGGCGCCGGCCTGCAGAGCGTGGGGGTGGCGCTCATGGTCATCGGCGCCGCGGGCCTCGTGGTGTCGTTCATCCTGTGGTCGTCGTGGGGCTCCAGCTGGGTGCGGGAGCGCACCGGCCGCGGCAGGCAGGATGCTGCGGTCATCCGTGGCCGCCGCTTCGGGGCCCGCCGCGGCGAGCGTCACGACGATATCGACAAGGCTGCGTGAAGCGAGCCGGCAGACCGCCAGGGCGGCGGGCCCGTTGGTCGGGTCCGCCGCCCTTCGTATGACGACCAGACGAGAGGGCAGGGGTCAAGGGGACCTCACCGGGTCGTCTCGTGGGGGGCTCGACGGGTCGTGGCGGACATCGCCTCTCCGATTCCAGCACTTCCCGCTGCCGGACCGCTCACTCCACCTCACGGTTGCTGACGACATACAGCGGCGGCGGGACGGCCGCTTGCGGTCGCGGGACGCGGAGCGCGTCGTCGCGCAGCGGCCCTTGCGCCGCCCATCTTCCTTTGCATAGCCTTGGGTCGCGGCGTCAAGGGGGCGCCCGCGGCCGGTGTCCAGGGGGAGCCGGCACGCGTGCATGCGGAAAGGGGTTCCTATGGCTGCGTGCCTTCGTCACCCGTCCCGGCTCGTCCTGATCCTGCTCCTCGCGCTTGTCGGCGCCGGCCTCGTCTGGGGCCTTGGCGTCGCGCTGGCCGCCGATCCCAGCGCCTCGCCGAGCAGCCAGAAGGTCATCCTGAAGGTCGGCTGGTCGCCCGACGTAGACAGCCTCAACCCGTTCGTCGGCGTCAACCAGACGTCGTACGAGCTTTGGCACGTCTGCTACGACTTCCTCACCGACTACGGTGACAAGTACCTCGAGACTCAGCCGGGACTGGCCGAGAGCTGGACGAAGAGTGAGGACGGACTCACCTGGACGTTCAAGATCCGGTCCGGTGTGAAGTGGAGCGACGGCGAGCCCCTCACGGCGAGTGACATCGCGTTCACGTACAACTGGGAGAAGGACCTCGAGCTTGGGGCCTTCCTGAGCGCGCTGGACGGGATCGAGAAGGCTGAGGCTCCCGACGACACGACCCTGATCATCACGTGCTCGCGCCCCAAGGCCGACATCCTGTCGATGTGGTGCCCCATCCTGCCCGAGCACATCTGGAGCAAGTTCAAGACCGCCGATGATGCGAAGAACTACCTGAACAAGCCGCCGATCGTCGGCTCCGGGCCGTTCCAGATCGTGGAGTGGCAGAAGGGCAAGTTCGTGCGCTGCATGGCCAACAAGCAGTACTGGGGCGGTGCGCCGAGGGCCGACGAACTCTTCTTCCAGCTCTACACCAACCAGGACACCCTGGCGCAGGATCTGAAGCTGGGGACCATCGACCTCGCCATCAACATCCCCCCGGCGCAGATCGCTGCCCTCAAGGGCGACACCACACTCGATGCCGAGGCCTGCTCCCAGAAGCAGTTCGACTACCTCTCCTTCAACTGCTACGAGGGTCCGTCGCTCGGCAACCCGGTGCTCCGTGACGTCAAGTTCCGTCAGGCGCTCAACTGGGGCTTGGACAAGGCCAGGATGAACGAGCTCGCATACCAGGGGTACGCGGACCCGGGCACATCGATCTTCGAAGTGAACTTCTACGACCCGGACCTCGATTGGCACTGGCAGCCGCCGGCCGACGTGGAGTACAAGTACGATCCGGCAAAGGCGAAGCAGCTGCTGTCCGACGCCGGCTATACCGACACCGATGGGGACGGGATCCGCAATGACCCCAAGAACGGCGGCAAAGACATCAAGCTGCGCCTCTGGTCGCGGGCGCAGTCGCCGCAGAGCCAGATCGAGGGCAAGCTCATCGCAGGCTGGTGGAAGGCCCTGGGCCTCGACATCGAGTACTCGGTCGAGGATGAGGGCGTCTTGTACGACGGCGGCTACAATTACGTCGGCGAGACGTACAAGCCGGACTACGACATCTACCTGTGGGCCTGGCAGCCGAGCGGCTCGGATCCCGGTCGCCGACTCGGGTACTTCCTGACCGCCCAGATCGAGGGTCAAAACGATTGCTGCTGGTCGAACAAGCAGTACGACGACCTGTGGCAGCAGCAGTCGCGGGAACTCGACCCGCAGCGGCGCAAGGAGATCTCTTATCAGATGCAGGAGATCCTCTACCGTGAGTCGCCCTACATCGTCCTCGGGTACGCCAAGGTCCTGGAGGGATGGAACACCTCCCGCTGGGAGGGCTGGAAGCGCATCCCGCAGCCCAAGGGGGCTGTCGCGTTCATCAGCGACAACGTCAGCAACTACTACAAGGTCGGCCCCATCACGGCGACCGAGACGACCTCGGGGCGGATCGAGCACGGGGCTCATCGTCGGCGTCGTGATCGCGGTGATCGTTGTCGCCGGCATCGTGGTGCTGGTCCTGCGCCGCAGGCCGAGGGCGGAAGAAGGCTGAGACAGGAGGGGGCGGCGGGGCGCTCGCGAGCGCCCCGCCGCCCCGGCTCTCACAAGGCCGTCACGGCCAGAAGTCGAGCCGCGGTCAGTCCGGCGCCACGGCCAGCAACTCGCCGACCGTGTCGCCGGCGTCGTTCTTGATGGCCGGCCGACCCAATGTCTTCACGCGGTCGGGCACGGCGTCCGTGCCGAGCACGTGTTGCAGGACGGCGACGGCCGCTGGCTCCATGGCCCTGTCGGCGCCGTCGACGACCTTCACCGCGAGACCGCGGCCGTCGGGCAGGGAGATGCAGCCGAGGCCCTCGGCGCCGCACTTGCTCGTCACCCCGCGCATGGCCTCCATGAGGATCGTGTCCAGCCACTCCGGCCCCTCGACGAGCACCGGATGCGCACGCATCGCCGCGCTGATCTCGGGCAGCAGCTCGGGCAGGAGGGCGAACGTGCTTGCAGCTACCGCGACAGGGGTCGCGTAGCAGACGATGCCGCAGCCGTCCACGCCCGTGGCGATCTGCGCCGGGTCCAGGCCGGCACACGCCGCGAACATCTGCAACGCCGCCGCTTGCGCGGGATGGTCGGGCACCTGATAGGTCGCGACGTCCCAGTCGTGGTGGACGCAGGCGGCCAGGAATCCGGCGTGGTTGCCGGAACAGTTGTGCCGTGCCTTCAGGGTGTCGTCGCAGCGCAGGTCGGCCTCGGACAGGCCGATGCTCTCGAGCATGCGGCGCACCAGTCCGGCCTGCTCGTCCAGGCCGTCGTGTGAGGCGCTCATGATGGCCAGCTCCTCGGCGCCCCAGCCGAAACGGTCCACCGTGCCGTCCTCGAGCCACGCTTGGGCCTGGAGCGGCTTGGCCGACGAGCGCCAGAAGGTGACCATGCCGGGGTCGCCCCAGCGCTCGACGACCTCGCCGTCGGGCGCCGCCAGGGCCGCGACGGCGCGGTGAACGCTCTCCACGACGCCGCCCCGGCGCGCCTGGACGATGATCTCGGGATGCTGGATCGCGGCGCTCACGACCGACAGCATACAGGCGGCCGAGGCTCGCGGCACCCTCGCCTCCGGCCGTGGTGGACCTGCTTCGCATCCAGTGGCGGCAAGGGGTCGCGCCTCGGCACCGGCGGGCGTAGCATCGGCGCATGCAGTACCGCCGCTTCGGACGGCTCGACTTCGCGCCCTCGGCGCTCGGCTTCGGGGCGATGCGTCTGCCTGTGCACCTCACGCCCGACGGCCGGCCGGACTTCAAGGCCATCGACTACGACCAGGCCACCGCCATGCTGCGGCGCGCCGTCGACGGCGGCGTCAACTACGTCGACACCGCCTATGTGTACCACGAGCAGCAGAGCGAGACGTGGCTGGCGCAAGCCCTTCGCGACGGCTATCGCGACAAGGTCCGTCTCGCCACGAAGATGCCGGTCTGGCTGGTCAAGGAACCGCCCGACTTCGATCGCCTCCTGGATGAGCAGCTACGGCGCCTGCAGACGGACAGCGTGGACTACTACCTCCTGCACAGCCTGGACGAGAAGCACTGGGCGCAGGTGCAGGCCACGGACCAGCTGACGGCCGCGGAGCGCGCACTCGCCGACGGCCGGATCGGGCATCTGGGGTTCAGCTTCCACGGCAGCTACGAGCTCTTCGAGCAGGTCCTTGACGCCACGGACCTGTGGGAGTTCTGTCAGATCCAGCTCAACTACATGGACGAGGACTACCAGGCCGGCCGGCGCGGACTCGAGCTGGCGACGGCCCGCGGTCTGGGCTTGATCGTCATGGAGCCGCTGCGCGGCGGCATGCTCGCGCGCAACCTGCCGCCGCAGGTCGAGGCCGCCTGGCGCGAGGCGCCGGTCCAGCGAAGCCCGGTCGAGTGGGCGCTGCAGTGGGTCTGGAACCTTCCGGAGGTGTCGCTGGTGCTGAGCGGCATGAGCACCATGCAGCACGTCGAGGAGGACCTGGTCTTCGCCGGCCGCTCGCGGCCGGGGCTGCTCGGCCCCGAGGAGCTCGCGGCGGTGTCGCGCGTGCGCGACCTTTACCGCGAGTTGACTCCCGTGCCGTGCACGGCCTGCCGCTACTGCGTGCCGTGTCCCCAGGGCGTCGCCATCCCCGAGATCCTGGAGCTCTACAACGACGCCCACATCTACGGCGAGCCGGCGCGGCAGCGGTTCTTCTACACCTGGCTCGATGAGGGCGAGCGAGCGGACCGCTGCACAGCCTGCGGCGAGTGCGAGGACGCCTGCCCGCAGGACATCGCCGTCGCCGGCTGGATGGAGAAGGCGCAGGCGTTCCTCGGCGCGGCCCCCTGACGGAGTCGCCGTGCGTCGGCGCGCATCACTGCCGCCGGCGCCGCTGATGCGGTAGACTCCGCGCATGGCTGACGAGCGTCTCCAGGGGCCGGAGACGGCGGACCTCGTCGCCGCGAAGCGCGGGGACGACGGCCGCCGCGCCATCCTCGACGTCTTCATCCTCGGGCTCTTCGCGCTCGCCGCGGCGGCGGCGGTGCTGAGCCTCTCGCAGTTCTTCCACGCCTCGTACGCCGGCGCGGCGCAGGACTCCGCGATGAGCGCCGTCGTCCTTGGCGGCCTGGTCGTCGCCTGGCTCGCCAATCGCCACGGTCGCACCAGGCTGGCGACGTGGCTCTGCCTGCTGCTCATCCTGCTCGCCACGTCGCTGTTCCTGGACGGGCGCGTCCTGGACCGGCTGCTCATCGTCTACGCGCTGCCGGTCGTGAGCGCGGCCTTCCTCCTCAAGCCCTCGGCGGCCTTCGTCTTCGGGGGCCTGTCGGCCCTCGCGTACACGACCACCTGGCTCGCACACGATCGGGTGCCGGGGTTCAACTACCTGTCGCTGTTCGTCATCGCCGGCCTTGCCTTGGTGTCCTATCTCGTGGCGACCTACTGGCGGGAGGCGCTCGAGGTACAGGAGGAATACCGGCGGGAGCTCGAGCAGGACGTCCGCGAGCGCGAGCGTGCCGAGGAGCAGCTGCTGGCCCGCGAACGCGAACTGGAGGAAGCCGCCGCCCGGCTGCGGGCGGCGGCGGCTCAGATGGTCGACGCCATGGTCGCGGCGGTGGAGCTGCACGACCCCGGCACGGCGGGGCACCAGCGGCGCGTGGCCGGTCTGAGCGCGGCCATCGGGCAGGAGCTCCATCTCTCGCGTCGCACCATGGACACCCTGCGCACCGCCGCCGTGCTGCACGACGTGGGCATGACGGCGGTGCCCGGGAGCATCCTCGCCAAGGCCGGGCCGCTGGACGACGCGGAGCACGCCGTCGTGCGGCGGCACCCGGAGGCCGCGCGACGCGTCCTGGAGCGCCTCGGGTCCGGCGGCCTCGTGGCCGACATCGTCACCGAGCACCACGAGCGTGTCGACGGCTCGGGCTATCCGCGCGGGCTGGCGGGGGAGGCGATCCGCCGCGAGGCCCGCATCATCGCCGTCGCCGACTCTGTGGAGGCGATGATGTCGGGCAGGCCGCACCGGCCGGCGTTCTCCCGCGAAGAGGCGCTTGCGGCGCTACGCGGGGGCTCCGGCACGTTGTACGACGCCGCGGTGGTCGATGCGTGCCTGCGCGTCTTCGAGAAGGGCTTCGCCTTCACGCCCTGATGGTCAGGACTCGCCGGCCGCGCGTCGCTCGCGATACCCCCGCACCTTGCTGCGGTTGCCGCAGACGTCCATGGAGCACCAGTGACGCGAGTGGTTGCGTGAGTGGTCGTAGAAGGCCCAGCGGCAGCTGTCGTCGCGGCAGGCCTTGAGACGGCTCCACTCGCCCGACGCCACCGCCCGGTAGGCGATCGCCAGCAGTCTGCCGAGCGCGGCGTCGACGCCGCCGGCGACGGGGGAGAGCCCGACGGAGCCGTCGGCCGCGACCTCCACGGCGAGCGGCGCCCGCGCCGCGGCCCGGCGCAACGTCGTTACCGCTTCCTCGTCCGGCATATGACCGTCGTTGTTGGCGAGCAGCAGCTCGCGCAGCGCTTCGCGCACCGCCACGACACGCTCGCGTGCGGCATCGTCGACCGTGCCATCAGTGAGCAAGCCCTGGTCGCCCAGCCAGGACGCGGCGTCTGCGGCCGTGCCGAGCGCGTCCACCCCGTCGTCCAGGTCAAGGGTGTTCACGAACGCCCGCACCAAGGCCAGCTCTCCGGGCGCCTCTTTCGACGTCGCCACGGCACATCACCTCCGAGCGGAATATACCACCAAATGGTGTTTACTAGTTACAGAACACCGGTATAATGCTTCTTGCAGGTTACGGTAGTCGGGAGACGCGAGGCCGGGAAGGTGACGAGATGTACGACCTGACATTGCTTGAGCTGATGAGGCAGAGGACTGAGCAGGTGGAGCGTACTGCCGAGCGTGCTCGGCTGGTGCGAGAGGTAAAGGCGCGCGCGCGCCGCACGTCGCGCACGGAGAGGTGAACGATGGATCGACGGTTCAGCGTCAGGATGTGGGACGGCGTGAGGCGGGCGGCGTCAGGGCTCGCGGAAGCGATGGAGACGCCGGGCGGCGCGGCGCCGGACAGGTCGGGCAAGCCGCGCCTGCCGCGTCACGAAGCGTCATGAACGGCGAAGGGCGAGGCGGTCGCCACGGCGACGGCCTCGCCCTTCGCACGTGGCGCGCGGGCCTAGTGAGGCGACGTCTCGCGGCGGGCCACTGCGAGGTAGGCTTCGTGGACCTGTTCGTCTGAGCCCGCGCTGAAATAGGGCTCGAGCTCGCGGCACAGGTTGACCAGGTCGGGCCGCCGCGCCGTGGCTTCCGCAAGCGTGGTGCCGGCGGCGCTCGAGGCGTCGGCGGCGTCGCTGTTCGCGTGCTGCAGGGCGATGACCGCATCGGCCAGCGTGTGCCACGCGGCGGCGTACTCGGGCGAGAACGCCGCCGTGACGCCGCCGCCTCGCTCGATCTCGCGCTCCGACAGCCTCAGGTAGTTGTGGTGGGCGCCGCGCAGGCCGAGGGCGGCGCTCTTCAGCGCGTCCAGCGCGGCGTCGACGTAGTCCGCCGCGAGCGGCGCGGAAGCCTGTACCGGGAGGGGCGCCGCCGGAAGCGGGGCGCCGTGCGGCGGCGTGGCCGGCGCCGGCGCGCCGGCCACGCGGCGCACGACGACGGTGCGCGCCGCCAGGTCGCCGAGGCGCTGGTTCCTGCTGCTGGCGAGGCACGAGATCGCCGAGGGGATGTAGTAGAAGATGGCCTCGGGGACGCGGATGAGATTGCGGATCACGACCGCGCCCGTCGCCGGTCGCCCACCGTCGACGGCCGTGACCCGCATGCGCAGCGCCATCTTGCCGGGCGTGGCGCCGCGCGCCAGTTCAAAGGCCGTGTAGTAGACGAAGAGCAGCAGGTAGAGCGTGATGTACGACCACGCGGGCACCCTCGCGTTCCAGGGGTCCCGGCCTTCGTAGGCGGTGAGGTCCAGGCCGCCGGCGGCAGCGGCGATGATGAGGATCACGACGAACACGGCGCCGATCACGGCCGTGTCCATGAGGACGGCGAGGAAGCGCCAGCCGAGCCCGGCGTAGCTGGCGCTCGGCGTGGCCCTCAGTTGCTGCACGTTCGTGTCCCCTCGCGTCTCACCACACCATTGTAGTATGCGGCGCCGCTCGTCACGCCCGCAGCACGGCCTCGAGCCGCGGCACGAGCGGCGGCAGGTCGTGCTTGACGGTCGTCCAGAGGATCACGTCGTCGACGCCGAAGTACTCGTGGACGACGACGTTCCGCACGCCGCGCATCGTCCACCATGGCACGTCGGGATGCGCGCTCAGGATGGGCTCCGGTATCCAGCGGATGGACTCGCCCATCGTGACCAGGTTGCGGACGACGGCGTCCAGCGTGCGCTGGTCCGCGGCGAACTCCTCGAAGGTCATGCCGTCCGTGTACTCGGCGATGGCGTTCAGCGCCGCGAGGATGTCCCGCACGCGGAAGCGCCAGTCGCGGAACCGCAGTTTCTCCTGGCGCCGCGCGTAGCCCTCCGTGCGGCGGTCGGCCGGACCCGCGCGGCGGTCGAGGCGGCGGCCGGCGTCCGCGCCGCGACCCGCGCCCGTGGCGTCAGAAGGCACGGACGGCCTCCTCGAGGATCTGATCGCGCATCTCGTCGCGCAGCGCCCCCGGCGTGGCGAGGTCGATGCGGCACCCCATCACGTCGGCGAGGAAGTCCTGCAGGCGCACGAAGGCGAACAGGCCGACGCGTGCGCCGGGCTCGAACTCCACGAGCAGGTCCACGTCGCTGTGCAGCGTCGCCTCGTCGCGGGCCGTCGAGCCGAACACCGACATGTGCGCCACATGAAAGCGGGCGAGCTTCTGGCGGTTGCGGCCCAGCCGCCGGATGGCTTCACGCGACGTCATGGGCGTCAGCCTATCAGGAGCGGGCCGCGGTCAGGCCAGGTGGCCGCCGCGCGCGGCACGAAGTCGTTTGAGGAAGCCCTTGCCGAAGAAGCTGTCGTCGCCCAGCTCGCAGAGCCGTGCGAACATCGGGACGGTGACGGAAAAGCCCAGGACGTTCGACGGCAGGTCGTTGCGCATGGCGATGTCCGTGCCGCTGATGGCCGCCTGCGGCTTGTCGAGGTCGCGGAACGTGACGACGAGCTCGCCGCAGCCGGAACTGAAGGGCACAGTGACGGGATCGGGCTCGCCCCAGGCGTGGTGGTTGTAGGCGCCGTGCTGCAGCAGGCTGAGCTGGTCCGGATTGACCCAGAAGGTGACCGTACGCAGGTACTCCGCCTGCTCCGGACGGAGCGGGCCGATGAGGACGTGCTCGTGGCGCCGCTCGTAGTGGGGCGCGTTGTCCACCCAGCCTGCCATCAGCTCGCGGCTGGCACGCAGGCCCTCGTCCTTCCAGAGGAAGTCGATGAAGTCGTCGCGCTCGCGCACCTGGACGCCGAAGAACGAGCGGCCGGCGCCGCCGCAGCCGAACCTGTCGCAGGTGAGGTGCAGTGTCTCGCCGGCCTGCCAGCGGCGGAAGAAGTCGAAGACGCAGGCGCCGCGGCCCGAGCCCTGTTTGGGCTCGACGATCGGCGCGAACGGCACGGGGTCGGGGGCGTCGTACAGGCCGATGAGCGGCAGCTGCAGCTCGAGGCGGGCGATGAGGCCGGACGGGTCAGGCTGGACGGTGGGCACGGGGACCTCCCGGGACGCGAGTGACGTGCGCCGATTGTACGCCCGGCTTCCGGGCGTCGCCGCCGGTGCGAGGCTCAGGGCACGACGAACCGGGCGACGCTGCCGGTCTTGCCCGCGGTGATCTCCAGTCGCGCGTCGATGCGCTCCCGCAGCTCGGCGACGTGCGAGATGATGCCGACGAGGCGGCCGCCGTCCTGCAGGGCGACCAAGGGCGTCGATGGCAAGGTCGAGGGCCTCGTCGTCCAGCGAGCCGAAGCCCTCGTCCACGAAGACCGTGTCCAGGCGGATGCCGCCGCTGTAGCTCTGGACGACGTCCGCCAGGCCGAGGGCCAGGGCGAGGGCGGCAAGGAACGTCTCGCCGCCGGAGAGGGTGCCCACCGGTCGCGCGTAGCCGGTCCAGGCGTCGAACACGACAAGCTCCAGGCCGGCGGCGCGGCCGTGGCCGCGCGACGATTCGGTGCGCTGCAGCTCGTAGCGGTCGCCGCTCATGAGGCGCAGACGCCGGGATGCGACCTCGAGCACGCGGTCAAGGAACGCGCCGAGTACGAAGCGCTGGAAGTTGAGGCGCAGCGGATTGCTGCCTGTGACGACGTCCGCGACACGCCCGACCACCTCGTAGTCGCGCTGCAGTTCCGTCGATGACGCGTCGATCTGTCGCACCTGCTCCCGCGCGGCGCAGAGCATCCGGAAACGGGCGTCCAGCTCGGCTTTGGCCGCCGCCGCCTGGTCGGCGCGCGCGCGCGCGGCCGCGACCGCTTGCTGCGCCGCCGGCAGATCCGGCGGCGTGAGCTCGCGCGCGGTCTCCATGGCCTGGTCGCGCCGCGCCTTGGCGGCGGTGAGATCCGCGTCGTAGCCGGACACGACTTCGTCGAGCTCATCGACATCGTCGGAGGGGCAGCACGCCTCGCGCCACGCGTCCTCGTCCGCGAAACCCTGCTCCGCGAGCCGGGCGGCGAGCGCCGCCGCCGCCGCGCGGGCGGCCTGCTTCGCCGTGTCGAGCGCCCGCCGTACGGCCTTGAGGTCGGCCGCCGCACCGGTGTGGCCGATCTCCGCCTGCTGCGCGGCCACACGGGTTGACTCGAGGGACGCCTCCAGCTCGTCGCGACGGCGCTCGGCGGCCGCGAGGGCAGCCTCGAGCGCGGCGGGCTCCTGGCACGAAGCCGGCACGCCGGCTGCACGCTCGTCCAGCGTCGCCTGCAGCGAGCGCTCGGCGGCGGCGGCGTCCGCTGCCGCCGCGGCGGCCTGGTCGCGAGCGGCCGCAGCGCGTTCGCCGGTCTGACGCGCGGCCTGCAGGTCGTCGCGCAGCCTCGGCAGGGCGGCCGCCGCTCTGGCGGCCGCCGCGAGCTCCGTCGCGGCCGCCTCCGCGGCCGCCTCGCACTCCCGCGTGGACAGCGTGGCGGCGTCGCCGAGCGTCTTGGCGAGCTGCTCCACCGACTGGGCCAGCACGTCGGCGGTGTGCTGCGCTTCGAGCGCCGCGCGGGACGCCGCGTCGCGCGCGGCCAGCCGCTTGTCGCGCACGCTCCTGGCGCCCGCGACGACCTGCTCCGTGGGCGCGTCCGCGACCGGCGCCGGCGCCGGATGCTCGGTGGAGCCGCACACGGGGCACGGCTGGCCGGCCCGCAGGCCGCCCGCGAGGACGCCGGCCTGGCCTCGGGTCCAGGCCAGGTCCAGTGCGTCCAGCTCCGCGACCGCCGCCTGATACTCGCGCTCGGCCTGGTCCGCGGCGCCCAGGGCCGCGGCGGCGGACTCGTGTACGCCTCCGAACCGCCCGCCGGCCAGTTCGAGCTCACCCCGTCGCTCGGCGCAGAGGCGCGCCTCCGCGGCGACCAGGTCGAGGGCGGCCTTCCCGCTGGCCTGGCGCTCGGCCGCGTCGAACGCCTCCTGGGCGGCAGCGGCAGCATGGGCAGCGTCCGCGGCCGCGCGCTCCGCCTGGGCGTGGGTGTCGGCGGCGGCCCGGCACGCCCGGGCCGCAGCGGCCGACTGCTGCCGCAGCTCGGCAAGTCCGCTCACCACAGCCTCGAGGGCGCGAAGCTTGCGGACCTCGTCCGAAGCCTGCTCACGCCGGGGCGCGCGAGCCTGCTCGGCATCTAGCTGGCGCGCGCTCCGCTCCTGGGCTGCGACTGCGGTGTCCAGCGCCTGCTCGGCCGCGAGGAGCCGGAGCTCCTGCTCCGCACGCTCGGCGTCGCGCAGCCGCACGGCTTCGGCGGCATCGGCGACGAGAGCCGCCCGGCGCGCGGCCTGCAGCTGGTGCCGCTGCTGCTCGACGCTGTCGGCGCGCCGCAGGAGCTCCTGCACGGCCTGCTCCTCCCGCCGCGCGGCGGCGAGCTGGTCGGCCACCGCCTGCGCCTCGTGCAAGGCACGCTGAGCGTCGGCGAGCTCGTCGGCGCCGGCGGCGGCCGCCGTGGCGGCGACGCCGGCCGCTGTCTGGGCCGCAGCGAGCTCGTCGGCCAGTCCGGACACGTCGGCGACGCCGATCTGCTCGAACACCACGCTGCGGCGTTGCTCCAGCGCGCGGTAGCGGCGGCCGATGTCCGCCGCCTTCTCCTTGAGGGCCACCTCGATGCGCTCGTAGAACCCGGTGTCGAAGAGCATGGCGAGGATGTCCTCGCGCGTTCGTGAGTCGCTGCGCAGCAGCTCCTGGAACCGGCCCTGCGGCAGCATGACGACCTGGCGGAACTGCTCGGCGCGGAACCCGAGGATATCCTCGGTCTGTTTCGAGACGGCGGCCCAGCCGCTGGCCAGCGGCACGTCGCGCGCCCCGGCCCGGTCGCTCTCGCCGGGGCGCAGTCGCCACAACTCGGCCTGCTGCGGCTCGATGGCCGTCCCGTCACCGCGCTTGCGCGGTCGCTCCTGCGCGGGGCGCCGCAGGACGCGATAGGTGTCGGTGCCCACGGCGAAGTCGAACTCGACCTCGGTGAGCAGGCCGGCCGGCGCATGCTGGCTGCGCATGTCCGCGCCGGCGCGGCCCCCGTCTTTCTCGGCGCCGCTCGTGGTCTCGCCGTAGAGCGCGTAGGCCATGGCGTCCAGGACGGATGTCTTGCCCGAGCCTGTGGGGCCCGTGATGAGGAAGAAACGGTTGGCGCCGAGATCGGCGAAATCCAGCAGCTGCTCCGCGGCGTACGGGCCGAAGGCCTGCATGCGCACGCGCAGCGGCTTCATGAGCCGGCCTCGCGCCGCCGCTGCTCCAGCTGGTCGACGACCGTGGCGAAGGCCTGCCGCTGGTCGTCGGACGGCGGGTCGCCGCACACGTGAGTGAAGAAGCTCTCGAAGAGCTCGGCTTCGCCCGCCTTGCGCGGGTCCGGTCGTGAAGCCGCGGCTTCGCCGGCGCGGTCAAGGGCGGGACGCTCGATGGCGAGCGTGTTGGGGTAGGCCTCGCGAAGCCTGCCGACGGCGTCGAGGATGGCCCCCGTGTCGAGCAGGGACGCGAGCACGTAGTCGTCGCGGCGTGGGTCGGTGCGGCCGCGCTGGAGGAGCTCGGCGAGCGTGCCCTGCAGGCGCCGCACGTCGCGCGGCGGGTGAAGCGCGACGCGCTCGACGGTGACGCGGGCGCGGCCGGCCGCGCCCGCGTCACCGTCCGCGCTGCCCGGCGCGCCGATCTCGACCACGCTCACCGACTTGTGGTGGTCGTGCTCGGCGAACGAGTACTTCATGAGTGAGCCGGCGTAGCAGATCTCCGGCGCGCCGGCCTGCTGCGGGCGGTGCAGGTGGCCGAGGGCCACGTAGTCGAAGCCGGCGAAGACCTGCGGCGGCACGCTGCCGGCCCCACCCACGCTGATGGGCCGCTCAGACTCCGGCGTCTCCAGAGCGCCGGCCACGAAGGCGTGGGCGAGGGCCACGCGGCGCTCGTCGTGCGAGCCGCCCAGCGCCCTCGCCACGCCGGCCGTGAGCACCGCCTGCTTGGTCGTGCAGGGTGTCGTCGCCGTAGGCCGCGCGCGCGTCCATGGCGTCGGCGAAGGGCAGGGCGCTCACGTGCACGGGGCCGTGCTCATCGCCGAGGACCAGCGCCTGCGGCTGGTCGCGCAGCTCGCCGACGAGGTACAGGCCGCGCTCGCGCAGCATGGCCGACCCGAAGCCGACCCGCTTGGGGCTGTCGTGGTTGCCGGCGATGGCCACCACGGGCACACCGTGGCCGAGCACGATGGTGGTGAGCACGTGGTCCAGGAGGTCGACGGCGTCCGTGGGCGGCACGCCGCGATCGTACAGGTCGCCGGCGATGAGGACGGCGTGCGGCTTGACCTCCGCGACCAGCTCCACGAGCTCGAGGAGCACGACCTCCTGGTCCCGGGTGAGGTGCACGTTATGGAACAGCCGCCCAAGGTGCCAGTCGGCGGTGTGGATGAGCCTCATGCGGCGAGGTTACCACAGGCCCTCGACGGCGGCGGTCTGGCCGGCGCGCGACGCCGCGGGCCACACCCGCGGCAGCGGCGCGGTCACGCCGCCTCAGCCGGCGCGCCGCCGCGTCTTCTGGCGCGTCCGCTTCTGCTCGTACATCGCGGCGTCGGCCCGTTCGATGAGCTCGTCCAGGTCGCACGTGTCGACGCCCGCGCACTCCGCCACGCCGATGCTCAGGTCGAAGGTGTGACGCCAGTCGTGCCGGGCGGCGCCTCGCCAGGCGGCGACGGCGCCGGCGAGACGCCGTGCGGCGGCCTGCGCCTGCGCCGTGCTGCTTTCCATCATGAGCACGATGAACTCGTCGCCCCCGATGCGAGCCACGATGTCGGCCTCGCGGAACGTGTCCCGCAGCAGGTCCGCCGTCACGCGCAGCGCCTCGTCGCCGGCCGAGTGTCCCCAGGTGTCGTTGAGCGCCTTCATGCCGTCGACGTCCACGAACGCCGCCGTGAAGCGGTGCCCCACGCGGCGGGCCAGCTTGAACTGCTGGGTGGCGAGCGCGAAGAAGCCGCGGCGATTGAAGAGACCCGTCATGTCGTCGCGCAGGGAGAGGGCCCGCAGCTCGCGCGCCAGCCGGTCCCGCTCCCGCAGTCGTAGGGCCAGCTGCCCGTTGCGTTCCTCGAGGCGCCGGTTGAGCGCGTCGGCGTAGATGGCCATGGCAGCGGCCTGGCAGTAGGCGTCAAACAGAGCGCGCTCCTCCGGCGTGAAGCGCCGCTCGCCCCGTTTCTCGGCGGCAGTGACCAGGCCGATCACGTCTCCCTCGATCATGAGCGGGGCCGTGAGAGTCGCCCGTTCGCCGAGCCGCCGCATGCGCGCCCGCTGCTCGTCGTCGAGCGCTGCGCTGTCGGCGTAGAGCTCCACCACGGCGCCCTGTGCGAGGACGGCGGCGAAGTCCCAGCGGTCGGCGAGGTCCTCGATGACGCCGAGGCGCGAGGGCTCGCTGCCCTGCCGCTCGCGCGTCCAGACCGCCACGGCCCGCACCGTCCTGCCGCGCGCCTGGAGCGTGTAGATCGCGCACTCCGCCACGCCCAGGACGTCGGCGATACGGTGCGCGAGGGGGGCGAACAGGTCGTGGGCGGCGTCGCCGGCCACGACGGCGCGCCCAAGCGCGTCGACCACGTCGATGTCATCTGGCGGCAGACGGGCCATCAGTGTCCCCGTTTCGGATATGCACGCGAAGAGGTGGCGGAAAACCGATGCGCGCCCGGCGTGGGGCGGGCGCGCATCGAAATCCGGCGACGCCCGCAGGGCCGGCGAGGTACAATGGCGTCAGTGCGTACCTTCCGCCTCTCCAAATCGCGCATCACCGCAGGGTTGCAGTGCGGCAAACGCCTGTGGCTCGCGGTGCACCGTCCGGACCTGCAGGTCTACAGCCCCGACACCCAGCGACGGTTCGTCGCCGGCAACGACGTCGGCGAGGTCGCGCGGTCGCTGTACGGTGGCGGGAGGCTCATCGACGGCGGCGATCTCAGCCGCGCAGTGCGCGAGACCGAGGCCGCCCTGAGCGGACCTGGCGACCTGACCCTGTACGAGGCGACGTTCCGTCATCGCGGCGTGCTCGTCCGTGCGGACGTGCTGCAGCGGCGAGACGGCCGCTACCGCATGGTCGAGGTCAAGTCGGCGACGCGGCTCAAGGAGTACCACGTCCAGGACGTCGCCGTGCAGGCGTGGGTGACCGAGGGCGCCGGCGTGCCGCTGGACATGCTCAGCGTCGCCGTCATCGACACGGACTTCGTGTACCCGGGCGGGGGCGACTACCGCGGCCTGCTGCGGGAGATCCCCGTGGCTGACCAGGCCAGACCCGTGATGGCCCACATCCCCGGCTGGGTGCGCGGCTTCAACGAACTGCTCGCCGGACCGCCGCCCGTGATGACCCCGGGAGCCCGCTGTCGCCGCCCGTTCGAGTGCCCCTTCGTGGCCTTCTGCGAGGGCCGTGAGGTGGGCGGCCAGCTCAGCGTGCTGGCGCCCGCGCCGGAGGAAGCGATGGTCGAGGGGCCTGACCCCGCTCTGGGGACGCTCGACCCTGCGGCGACCGCCTTTCTCGCCACACTGCCGTACCCGCGCTGCTACCTCGACTTCGAGACCGTGCAGTTCGCCGTGCCACGCTGGGCCGGCACCAGGCCTTTCCAGCAGCTGGTCTTCCAGTGGTCGTGCCACATCGAGCCACAGCCGGGCGTCGTCGAGCACCGCGAGTTCCTGAGCACGAGCTCGGAGCCGCCCATGCGCGCCGCCGCCGAGGCGCTCATCGAGGCCGTCGGCACCGACGGCCCCATCTTCGTCTATCACGATTTCGAGAAATGGCGGCTCGTCGAGATGGGCGCGATGTTCCCGGATCTGGCGCCCGCCCTGGACGCGGTTGCAGGGCGCCTTGTCGACCTCCTGCGCCTGACGCGAGACCACTACGAACACCCGGCGCTGAACGGCTCGTACTCCCTCAAGACGGTGCTGCCCACGGTGGACGCGGAGCTGGATCACGCGATGCTGGACGGCGTGCAGGACGGCCTGTCGGCGCAGGCCGCCTACCACGAGTGCCTGGACGAGGGCACGTGCCCGGAGCGCCACGAGGCGCTCCGCGAGGCGCTGCTCGCGTACTGCGGCCTGGACACCCTGGCGCTGGTGCGCGTCGCGCACCGCTTGGGCCGGGCCTGACGGCCGCATGGACTATCGTGTCGAGATGACGTTCGACGGCCGGCGCGTACCGACGCTCGCCGACATCGTGCCCGCCGCGCGGCCCCCTGCGCATGCTCATCGTCGGCAAGACGCCCTCACTGGACAGCGTGGCGGCGGGCCACTACTTCCAGGGCCGCATGGGACGTGGGCTCTGGAAGCGGCTGGACGAGGCCGGCCTGCTGTGCGTCCCGCCCGGCCGCTTCGCCGATGAGCTGCTCGTGGAGCACGGCTTCGGCCTCACGGACATCTGCAAGCTCCCGCGGCCGTTCGGCGAGGAGCCGCCGGAGGCCGAGTACCGTGAGGGGTGGGCGCGGGTCTCGGCCCTCGTCGCGGACATGCGACCGCGGGTCCTCACGTTCGCCTACAAGGGGGCGCTCGACAAGGTGCTCAAGTACTGCTACGGCTGGGAGCACCGCAGCTGCTACGGCTTCAACGACGACCTGATGCGCACGTTCGGTCGCCGCGTGTTCGCCTTCCCGCTGCCGGGCGTGGCATGCACCGCGCGCGAGGCCCGGCGCCATATGGGCGACCTGGCCGGCGTGCTCGACGTGCAGTGACCTCCACGACCCGGGAGCGGACAGACGATGAGAGTGGTCGCCTTCAACGGCAGTTCGCGCAAGGACGGCAACACGGCCATCCTGCTGCGCCGCGTGCTCGCGGAGCTTGAGGCCGAGGGTGTCGAGACCGAGCTGGTCCAGCTCGCCGGCAAGCGCTTCGCCGGCTGCACCGCCTGCCTCAAGTGCGCCGAGACCCAGGACGACCGCTGCTCCGGCCTCAAGGACGACGGCATGAACGCCTGCATCGAGAAGATGATCGCGGCCGACGGCATCCTCATCGGCTCGCCGACCTACTACGCCAACTGCACGGCGACGACGCAGGCCCTGCTGGAGCGCGCCGGCTACGCCACACGCAAGAGCGGCAACCCGCTGGCCCGCAAGGTCGGCGCCGCCGTGGTCGCCGTCAGGCGCGGCGGCGCCATACACGCCTTCGACTCCATCAACCACTGGTTCCAGATCAACGAGATGATCGTCGTCGGCTCGAGCTACTGGAACATCGGCATCGGGCGCGAGATCGGCGACGTGGATCGGGACGAGGAAGGCCTGCAGACCATGCAGACGCTCGGCCGCACCATGGCTTGGGCGCTGCGCAAGCTCAACGCCTGACCGCTCATCCTTCCCGGCGGACCCGGCGGCCGGCCGGCCTGCGTCGCGATCGGTGCGGGCGGGTGTCCCGAGCGCCGCGCGCGGGGATGCTGTGGATGAGCGCCGGGCGCAGCACTCACGGAGCTGCCCGGCTGGAGGTGAGGACGGACATGGCGAGACCCATCTGGAAAGGCAATATCAGCTTCGGCCTCGTAGCGATCCCGGTGTCGCTGTACTCGGCCGAGAAGAGCGCGGGGCAGCTGCGCTTCCGCCAACTTGACCGCAGTGACCTGTCGCTCGTCAAGGAGAAGCGGGTCAGCGACCAGAGCGGCCGCGAGGTGCCGTGGGACGACGTGGTCAAGGGGTACGAGTACGAGACCGGCGAGTTCGTCGTCCTCGAGCCCGAGGATTTCGAGCGCGCCAACGTCAAGGCCACGCAGACCATCGAGATCGTGCAGGCGGTGCCCCGCCAGGCGATCCCCGTGCAGTACTTCCAGACGCCCTACTACCTGGTGCCGGGCAAGGCGGGGCGCAAGGCGTACCAGATCTTGCGAGAGACGCTGAAGCGCACGGACCGCGTCGCCGTCGCGATGGTCGTGCTGCGCGCCCGGCAGCACCTCGCCGCCGTCATGCCCGAGGGGGACGCGCTCATGCTCGACGTGTTGCGTTTCGCCCACGAGCTCAGAGCGGTCGACGACCTCGACGTGAGCGACGAGTCGTTCAGCGGCGCCGAGGTCAGCGACAAGGAGCTGGCCCTGGCCGAGCAGCTCGTCGCCGCGCTGGACGCGCCCTGGCAGCCGGAGGAGTACCACGACAAGTACCGCGACGACCTGCTGGCGATGATCGACGAGAAGGTCCGGACGGGCGCGGTGCAGCCGGTCGAGGCCGCCCCCACGCCGGAGCCTGCCGGCCAGGTCGTCGACATGATGGAGCTGCTGCGCAAGAGCGTGGAGGCCAGGGACGGCGAGCAGGGCGGCGCCAAGCGCCGGCGGGCCACGAAGAGCGCCTGAGCGCCGGCTCGCGCCGGCGGCTTTGCTGGGAGGTGCGCGTGCGGCATACTATGCCGAGGCGCACGCGCGCCGCGTCCTTCGAGAGCCGGAGCGGTCCATGGGCAGACAGTTCTTCACAGGTTTCCTCACGACGCTCGTGTTCGTGGCGATCGTGCTCGCCGGCATGTTCGCGATCTTCGTCGTCATCGATCTGATCGCGGGTCCGGTCGGCGGATGAGCGCGACGGCTTCGGCCGGAGAGAGGGGAACAGTTTGGCCCGTTTCATAGAACGTTCCAGTCACGACTGGGTAGGCACGGTCTGGAAGTCGGCCGTCTTCGTCGCGATCGTGGGCTTCGCAATCGCCGTGGTCTATCCGTCGCGGGGCTTCCTGTGGACCTTCCTCATCATCATGGCCGGGCTGTGGGGATACGTGAGCCTCATGTCACGCAAGACCGGCTACCGCTGCGGCAACTGCGGCAAGGCATTCCAGGTGCCGACCATGGTCAACTTCTTCACGACGTCGGCCGTGGGCAAGAACCCCGACGGCACCTACTACAGCTTCAAGCAGCTTACGTGCCCGTACTGCGGCCAGCGCACCAATGCGCGCCTGGTGAAGCGTGCCGAGCCCGCAGAGGGCGCGGGCAGCGGCAGACTGCTGAAGTGAGTCGGCCGGCGGCGGACCGCTCGGTCACGAGCGCCGCGCCGCCGGACGATCAGACCCCGAGCCGCCGTGCAAACCCCGCCAGGGCGCGCGCGGCGGCGTCCGCGTCGACGCTGTAGAAGCTCCAGCGTCCGCGCCGCGTCTCCCTCACCAGCCCGGCCTCGCGCAGCACCTTGAGATGGTACGAGACCTTCGACTGCGCCAGCCCGTAGAGGCCCTGCAGCTCGCAGACACAGACCCCCTCCGGCGCCGCCGGCGGCGTGACGCTTCTCCCGGCGTCCAGGACCGGGCGGCAGCAGCGCTGCGCTTCAGTCATGAGGCCCAGCATGCGCAGGCGGATGGGGTCGCTCAGCGCTTTGCCGACGGCCGCCAGGTCGGCGACGACGGCGTCGTCGGCGGGCGCGGCCAGCGGCAGCGGAGCGACGCCCGGGGGGAGGGGACAGCAGGCCCCCGCGGTCCGATCGTCCGGACGCCGCGTCTCGCCTTGGGCTCTCTCCGGCATGTGCCACCTCCCGAATGGCCGTCCTCGGTAGGAGGATACACGGCGCCCCGTCCTATGACAAAAAAAGTTGATATGGCCTTGACACCGGACGTCCGCGGGTAGAAGGTATATATCAAGTAATCTTGATTGGAACGGGAGGCAGCCATGTACGCCGTGGAGACAGTCCAGATCACGAAGCAGCGCGCGGACCAGGCACGGCGCCACGCCGAGCGGGACGCGCGTCACATCGAGGCTGCGAGGCGCGCCTGCAAGCCGGCCGCCGGGCTGCTGGGCAAGGTCGGCATGTGCCGCAAGGCCTCGGCCTGACGGACGGCGGCCGCTCAGTCCCCGGCCGGCACGGCCGTCTCGCGCGAGAGACGGCGCAGGCAGTCGTCCACCACGGCGGCGACGTCGTCCGGCGCCGCCTCGACGACAGGCATGGCCGGCAGGCTGGCGATGAAGTCGTCGCGGTAGGCTTTCTGTGTGAGGCGGTGGTCGAGGACCACGACCACGCCCGTGTCCGTCTCCGTGCGGATCAGGCGGCCGAAGCCCTGGCGGAACTTGAGGACGGCCTCCGGCAGGTAGAAGCGCTCGAACCAGCGCTCGCCCGCCTCCTCGCAGGCGCCGCGGCGGGCGGCGAACAGGGGATCCTGCCGCGGGAACGGCAGCTTGGCGATGACCAGGCACGTGAGCGTGTCGCCGGGGAAGTCCTGGCCCGTCCAGAGCGTGTCCACCCCGAGCAGGATCGTCTCGGGGTGGGCGCGGAACTCCTCGGCGAGCGCGGCGGCGCTGCCGTGCAGGCCCTGGGCCAGCACCAGGACGCCGTCGTCCTCCACGTGCTCGCCCACGGCCGCGGCGACGCGGTGCATGTCGCGCTTGTTGGTGAACAGCGCCAGGGTGCGGCCGCCGGTGATCTCGGCCAGGCCCTTGAGGCGCTGGGCCTGTCGCTGCGGCAGCTCGTCCGGGAGCCACGCTCCGGCGGGATCGTGCTCCAGCACGAGTACCGCCTGGCGCTCGTAGTCGAACGGCGAGGCGAAGACCTGCTCGGTGACATCCACGTCCCCGTCCAGCCCCGTCATGTCCCGGTAGTACGCGAAGGAGTCCCTGACCGTGAGCGTGGCGCTGGTGAGCACCGCGCTGCGCAGGCGGTCCCAGAGCGATGCCCGCACGTGCGCCGCCGGCGTGAGCGGGGTGCTGATGAGGGACCAGCGCTGAGGGAAGAGGGAGGCCGCGTCGCCGCTGCGCCCCGCGGCCTCGACCTCACCCCACACCACGGACTCGGCATCGCCCTGTTCCGGGAGCTCCGTGAGGAGGTCGGCTGCCGCCGAGGCGTCGTCGGCGAGTGTCGTCGCGGGGGCGTGCTCGCGATGCTCCTCCGGCAGGGCGTCCGCGGCGCCGGCGGCGGCCGCGGCGAGGGCGGTGAGTCCCTCACCCAGCAGGGCCGTGGCGGTGGCGAAGGCGTCCCACGCCGGAAGCTCGCGAAGGCCCGGCGTGAGCCAGACGGTGCGGTCGTAGTCGGGACTCGCGCCGCGGGGCGACCCGCGGCGCGCCCGCCGCTCCGTGTCCGGCCGCTCCGCGCCCGTGAAGGATCGGGCGGCCGCGGCGAGACTCGCGAGGGTGTCGCCCACGGCGCGCACGAGGTCGGGCAGCGTGGCGGCGGCGTGCTCGCAGGCGTCGGCCGCCGTGACGAGGGCGCGCGCCTGGCCAGTCTCTGCGACCTTTGCTGCGGCCCGCAGACGGACGCCCAGCGGGCGCTGCCGGCGATGGCCGCGCAGGTCGGCGAGCAGCAGGTCCAGGGATCGCGCGTCGACCCGGCGGCTGAACGCCTCGGTGGCCTCGTGGTAGAGCAGGTGCGCCTCGTCGACGACGACGTCCTCGAACGGCGGCAGCGTCTCGCGGCCGGTGAGCAGCAGCGCGTGGTTGACGCAGACCAGATGCGCCGCCTCGGCGCGGGCGCGTGCCAGGCGCCAGTGGCAGCGGCGGCGCGCCGGGCAGTGGCGGCCCAGGCAGGTGGCCCGCGAGGAGCGCAGCTCGCGGGCCAGGTCGGCCAGGGCCGGGAGCTCGCGGGTGGCGCGGTAGGGCAGCGCCGACAGATCGACCTCGCCGCGACGGACTCGCCCCACCAGATAGGCGAGGGCGAGGGACCGGTCCACATCCGGCAGGCCCTGGCCCTCGGCGGCCACCGCTTCGTCCAGTCGGCGCCGGCACACGTAGTTCTCGCGGCCCATGAGGAGCGCCCAGCGCCAGCCCGGCGGCAGCGCCTCCGCGACGAGCGGCAGCTCGTGCGCCGCCAGCTGGCGCTGCAGCGCCTTCGTCTTGGTGCTCACGACGACGCGGCGTCCTTGCGCGGCGCTGTAGAAGGCCGCCGGCAGGAGATAGGCGAGGCTCTTGCCCATGCCCGTGCCGGCCTCGAAGAGGCCGACGCCCCCGCCCCGAAAGACCTCGGCGGCCGCCTCGGCCAGCTGGACCTGACCGGGCCGCACGCAGAATCCGGGCAGACGGCCCGCCAGGCCCGGCTCGCCGCCCGTCCCATCGTCGCCGGCGCCGAGCTGGCGGCGCCAGTCGTCGCCGCACACCGGCAGCAGACTGAGCTGGGCGTCCGGGGCGCCGCCGCGCGGCTCGTCGGCGACGAGCGGGGGCGGCGCCTCGTCCGGCGCGGCGCCGCACGCCTGCAGCAGCCGCAGCGGCGCCCACGACGCCGCTTCGAGCAGCCGCCGCTCGTCCGCGGCGAGGCCGGCCGCGCGGCCGGCCAGCCGCGCCAGCACCGCGGCGGCCGTCTCGGCGTCCGGCAGGGCACGGTGGGCCTGGCCGGCGATGCCGAACTCCGCCGCCAGCAGCGGCAGGGCGTGGCGATCGAGCTCCGGATACAGCAGGAGCGCGGCCTCGAGGGTATCGAGCCAGTCGTTGGCGAGCGCCGCCAGGCCGGCGCGCCGGGCGCCGGCGGCCAGGTGCTCGCGGTCGAAGGCGACGTTGTGCCCCACGAGGACAGCGTCGCCGACGAACGCCCGGAACGACTCGTAGGCGTCCGCGAACGACGGCGCTCCATCGAGATCGGTCTGGGTGAGGCCGACCATGCGGGAGATGTAGAGGGGCACCGGGACGCCGGGATCGACGAGCGTCTGGAAGCGTTCGACGACTTCCAGGTGGGGTCCGAGCCGGACCGCGCCGAGGTCGATGACGCGGTCGCAGAGGGGGTCCAGACCGGTAGTCTCCGTGTCGAGTACGACGAACGAGGGTGGCAGGTGCGGCATGCCCCTCAGGATAGCAGAGGCCCCAGACCGAACGCGGCCTGTCGCCTCAGCGAGCCGGCCCTCAGGCCCGGCGAAGCTCGGTGAGCGCCCCTGCCGCCATGGTGGCGATGAGGCCGAGCAACTCGGGCAGGCCGTCGCCCGCGGCGCTCCCGCGGGTGAGGGTGAGGGTGAACGTGTCGTCGCCGCAGGGTGCGGAGGAGACGATGACGTGGGCCGCATCGGTGCGGGTGCTGCGGGCGCCGGGGGAGCCGGCCGGGAGGCCGGACGCGCCGGCGCTCTCCGCGCCGCAACTGGCGACGCACGAGAGGGCCCCGAGGGCCTGCGCCGCGAGCGTGGCCGCGGTCTGCAGCACCGCGGCGCTCGTGGGCGCCTTGTGCAGCTCCGCATAGCCGGCGCCGATGCGCTCCACGGCAAGGCGCAGGGCGACGACGTCCTCGTCGCTGCGCCGCAGCTGGGCGAACACCTTGGCATTGTGAACCGCAACGGCCGCCTGGCCGGCCACGGCGTGCGCGAGGCGCATCTCCTGCCGCGAGAAACGGCGTTCCCGGACGTGGTCCAGCACCTCCAGAAGCCCGATGGCCTCGCCCTGGTGGATCATGGGGAGGATGAGCAGGCACTTGTCGCCGTCGCGGCGCATGATGGCCACTTCGGCAGGGTCGGCATGCGGGTCGCTGGCGTTCACGACGATGGTCTCGTGATCCTCGATCGCCTTCCGCGCCATGGGGAATTGGGACAGCGTGTAGGTCATGGCGTCCGGCCGGCGGTTGCCGAGGTCATCGTACTCCGCGAGGACCGAGACGCTGCGTGACGCGGGATCGTACTCGGAGATGACGCAGCAGTGGGCGTCCAGCAGCGTCGTGAGCTGCTTGGCGATCTCGCGCATGAGATCGGCCGCGTCGAGCTGGCTGGAGACGGCGATGGCCGTGTTGACCAGCGTCTCGAGCTCGCGCTCGCGGGCGAGTCGCGCCGCCAAGTGGTTGCGTCCGCCGATGAGGTGGCTGAGCTCGTCGATGTCCTCCTGCTTGATGCGCCGGTGGCCGCCGGCCGTGCGCGTGCACGGCAGGAAGCCGGACGAGGTCCAGCGCCGGATGGTGTGCGGCGACACGCCCAGTCGGCGGGCGGCGAGTTGGACACTGAGATACATGCCGCTGAACCTATCCAAGAAGTTGTCCAGGGTCAACTGATACAAGCTTTGCGCGTGAGTCACGCGAAGTTTGACGAACCATGCGGACTGGCAGAAACGGCCGCTCAGAGCGACAATCCAGGAGCGTCCGCGCCGTCTCGTGCGTGACGGTTTCCGGGCGCTGGCTCGTGCGTCGGCCCGCAGTCCTCGTACATCCGGCGCCGGGGCGGGCCCGCGATGGGCAGGGAGAGCCGTCGCGGGCCCGTTCTCGTTGTGGAAGGGGCGCTCGGGCTCAGCGGCCGGTCAGCGCGCCGGTGACGGCGGCGACCAGGTCGAGCAGCTCGATCTGCCCCTCGCCGGGCGCCTCACTCAGGGTCACGGCGAGCGCGAGGTCGGTGCTGCCCGTGGGGTCGTGCGCGACGACGATGCTCGCCGGACCGGTGTGGTCCCCGGCGACGTCCTGCTGGGCGGCGATCTGCCCGGCGCCGAAGGCGCCGGCGCTCTCGCCGCCCACGCTGGCCACGCACGAGATGGCCCCGAAGGCGTCGCAGACTGCGGCGGCCACGCCGGCCAGGATGTCCGAACGCCGCCCGCCGCCGGCCACGTCCGGGACGCGACGCGTGAGCCTGGTGAGCGCTTCACGCAGGGCGGCGATGTCCTCGTCGCTGCGGCGTCGCTCGGCGAACAGCTTGGCGTTCTGGATGGCAACGGCCGCCTGACCGGCGATGGCGCCCGCCAGGCGGAGCTCCTGCCGCGAGTACTCGCGGGAGCGGCGCTGGTCGATGACCTCGAGGAGGCCGATGGTCTGCCCCTGCACGACGAGCGGCGCCATGAGGAGACTGCGGTCGCCCTCGCGGCGCAGCTCCGCGACCTCGGCCGGATCCCCGTTGGGGCCGTCCACGTTGACCACGGCGGTGGTCTGTTCCTCGAGCACGCGGCGGGTGAGCGGGAAGTCGGCCAGACGGTAGGGACTGGCGTCCGGCAGGCGCTGACCGACATGGTCGTACTCGGCGAGGGTCCGCACCGCGTCGGCCTCGCGGTCGTACTCGGAGATGGCGCAGAAGTGGCAGTCCAGCAGGCTGGTCATGCGCATCGCGATCTCCAGCAGCAGCTCGGTGAGGTCGAGCTTGCCGGCGAGCGCGATGGAGGTGTCGATGAGTACGTCCACCTCGCGCTCGCGCGCCACCTGCGCGGCGAGGTGGTTGCTGTTGCCGATGGCCCTGGCCAGATCGTCGATGTCGCGCTCGTCGATGCGGCGGTGGCCGCCGGCGGTACGCGTGCAGGGCAGGAAGCCGGTCGCCGTCCAGCGGCGGATGGTCACCGGGGAGACGCCCAGCCGGCGTGCCGCTTGTTGCACACTCAGGAACATGCTCACGAAGTTATGCGTGGGCACGCCGCCTTGTCAATCGTGGCAGGTTGGCCCAGCTCCCGCGTGCAGTTCGCGGGGCAGGCGCCTTGCTTAGCGGGAGCTGGCGCCGGGCCGCCGCAGCGGTGCTGCGGGACCTGTGGCGCGCCGCACCCGTCCGTCGCATCGACCGTCCGACTTCGATAGCATGATGAGGTGCCGGCACGCCTGCAGCGACTCCGCCTCGAACTCCGGTCGTATCCCGCCCAATTCTGGGTGCTCACGCTCGGCACGTTCGTCTACGTCGGCGCCGCCGCGCTGGCCTTCCCCTTCGAGGGCATCTATCTGCACCGCGTCGTCGGCGCCTCGATGACGCTGGTGGGCGTCGTCTTCGGACTGGTCCCGGCGGCGGTGATGCCGCTGCAGTTTCTGGGCGGACAGCTCACCGATCGCATCGGACGCCGGCTCGTCATCCTGATCGCGGTCTCCATGGGCGTGGTGTGGTTCGTCGGGTTCGCGTTCGTCACGGAGGTGTGGCAGGTCGCCGTGCTCGTGGCCGTGGAGAGCTCGTTCGGCTGGCCCCTGTTCCAGACGGCGAGCAACGCGATGATCGCCGACCTCGTGTCACCCGAGCATCGCCAGGAGGCGTTCAGCATCAGCCGCGTCGCCATGAACCTCGGCGTCGTCGTGGGGCCGGCAGTCGCGGGGCTGGCCATCGGCTTCGGGGTGACCTTCCGCGAGTTGTTTCTGGCCGCCGCCGCGGGGTGCGCCCTGATGGTGCTCATGATGGTGGCCTGGATCAGGGAGAGTCGGCCGGCGAGCGCGCTCGCGCCGGAGAAGCACACCGATGCCAGGGGCCGCAGCGGCTACCGCATGGTGTTCGCCGACCGGGTGTTCATCGTCTTCTGCCTGGTGGCCGTGCTGCCGGTCTTCTGCATCGGCAACTTCGGCTCCATCTTCTCCGTGTACATCACCGACTACTTGCACGTGCCGGACGGTGAGTGGGGAGCGCTGCTCGCGCTCAACGCGTTGATCGTGGCGACGGTGCAGTACCCGCTCGTGCGTGCCACCCGCCTGCGCAACCGCATGGTGCTGCTGGCCATCTCCAGCGCGTTGCTGGCTCTGGGCATCGGGGGCTCCGCGTTCGCCGGGGCGCTGTGGTCGCTCGTGGTGCTCATCATCGTCATGAGCCTGGGCGAGACCCTGCTCTCACCGGTGGCGTCGGCGGAAGTCGCGGACCTCGCCCCCGAAGCGGTGCGAGGTCGCTACATGGGGGTGTGGACCGTCGTCTGGAACGGCGGCGCGGCGCTCGGCCCCGCCTTCGGCGGCTGGGCCATGGACGCCGTCGGCGGCCGCCAGGCCTTCGCCATCCTGCTGGTGGTGGGCCTCGTCGGCGCGGGCTCGTTCCTGGCGCTGGCGCCGGGCTGGCGCCGCCGCCGGGTCCGGTCCCGGCGGGTCTGACCCGTGCCCCGCCGCCTGCTGCGCCGGGCGCGCCACGCCGCCGGCACCTTCCCGGGCCAGTTCTGGCTGGTCCTCGCGGCCACCTTCGTCTACCTGGGCAGCTCGGCCCTGGTCTTCCCCCACTTCGGCATCTACCTCACGGAGCGCATGGGCGTGCGGCGCACGGAGGGTGGCCTGGTGCTTGGCCTGGCCAGGCGCGATCCTCTTCTTCGTGTCGCGCCGCGCGCTGGGTCTGGCCATCCGGACGGCGAGCCCTCGTTGACGTCCCTCCGAGCGGTCTGAGCGCGCATGACGGACCGGCCGGGGTCGTCCCGCCGCGCGTCAGGCCGGTTGTCCGAAGGTGGCGTGCCCGTAGGGCTCCATCGCCACCGTCAGGCGCTCGTCGAGTGCCGCCGCCAGCTCCTCGATCTCGTCCCGCGTGGAGCAGTGCCGGAAGCCGGCGTGCCAGAGCAGGCTCACGCCCCGGGGCGGCGGAGGCAGGCGCCGCAGGCGCCTCAGGCCGCCGCCCGCGGCCCGCGCCGCGCGGCCGCGAAGGCCGGGAGGCGGCTCCGCCCGCGCTGTGAAGAAGCTGGCCAGGATGGGCCCTCGCGGCGAGACCGCCCTGCAGGCGCCGCAGCAGGGCCACGCGGTCGCGGGCGGTGAGCAGATGGGCGAGACTGCCCCAGCCCACGACGACAGCATCGTAGGCGCGGGCGCCGAGGGGTGCCGCGGGACCGCCGCCGTCGCCGCACACGGCTCTGACGAAGTCGTCGTGGTCGGCCACGACGACCGTGCCGAAGCGCGGCAGGGCCGCGCAGGCGGATGCCAGCCGCGGTACCGGCTCGAACGCGTCCACGACGTACCCGCGGGCGAGCAGTGCGGCCACCTCACGGCCGGCGCCGGCGGCGGTCACGAGCACGCGCGCCGGCGCCGGCGGCAGGGCCGCGTCGTACCAGTCGCGCTCCCAGTCGAACAGGCCGCGCTCGGGCGCATAGGAGACGGGGGCGACCTCGTACAGACGCACGGTGAGCTCGTCGAGCTCAGCCGTGGTGAGGGCCGTGGTGAGGAACGCGGTGACGGCGGGTCCGGCCGGGCCGTAGCAGCCCCGGCCGGACGCCCGGCGCCGCGCCGCGGCGACGGTGACCGCGGCGATCAGGCGATAGCCCAGGCCACCCCCTCGCGGCGGCGCGGCGCCGGGCATGAGTCAGAGGTCGAGCGCGTTCTGCAGGTCGCGGGCGTGCTCCTCTTCGATCATGAGGATGTCCTCGAGGGCACGGCGCAGCCCATACTCCTGCAGCAGCTCGGCCTGGCCGATGCGCTCCCTGTACCGGGCGATGGCGTCGAGCTCGCCCTCCAGGTCCTGCTCGAGCATCACCTTGGAATCCTCTGAGGTGAGGACCTTGGCGACGTCCACGGCGGGCACGCCGCCGAGGAAGTCGATCTGCTCGGAGAGGGACAGGGCGTGGGCGTGCTCCTCGTTGGAGTGCACCGCCAGTTCCTGGCGGATGGCGTCGTACTGGGGTCCGGTGATCACCGCTGAGTGCTGAACGTACTGGATGAGCGCCTGGTACTCCTTGGCCAGATCGCGGTTGAGCTCGTCGATGAGCTTCGCCTTGGTGAGGCGGCGGGGAGCGGGGGGCAGGTCGTTGCTGGCTTTCTTGGGCACGGGAGCTCCTTTCGGGATGCAGGTCCCCAGGGGGCGTACGTCATCGCCGATAGCCTACCGCCCGGGCGTACGCCGGGGCCACCGTAAGGCGCGAGGGCCGCGGCGACGAGGTCGCCGCGGCCCTCGTTGGGTCCCGCGTGGTGCCGGCGCCTGGCGCCGCCGGCGGTCTCAGCTCTCGGTCGCCTCGGCCGGAATCGCGGCCGGTGCGCCGTCCCAGCTCTCTGGGGCGTACGCTCCGGCCGGCCGGAGCCGGTCGAGGGCCACGTAGAGCACGGGCACGAGGATGAGCGTCAGGAACGTCGAGGTGAACAGCCCGCCGATCACGACCACGGCCAGCGGCGTGGACAGGAAACCGCCCTTGCCGCCGATGCCCAGCGCCATGGGGATGAGCGCGAGGATGGTCGCCACCGCGGTCATGAGGATGGGGCGCAGGCGGCGGCGGCCGCCCTCGATGACGGCGCTGCGCGCGTCCATGCCCTTGCGACGGAACTGCTCCACCAGGTCGAGCAGCACGATGGCGTTGGTCACGACGATGCCGATGAGCATGAGCAGGCCGATGAGGCTCGGCATGCCCAGGCTCGTGCCGGTGATGAGCAGCAGCAGCACGGCGCCGACGGCCGCGAACGGGATGCTGACGAGCAGGATGAGCGGGTTCAGGAGGCTGCGGAAGGTCGCCACCATGATGATGTACACGAGCAGGATGGCGACCAGCATGGCGATGCCGAGCGTGCGGAACACGTCGTTGGTCACTTCCGTGGCGCCGGCGAGCTCCCACGTGGCGCCGGTGGGCAGCGTGACCTTGTCCAGCGCGGCCTGGACCGCCGAGGAGGCCGCGCCGATGTTGTTGTTCACGGACTGCGCCGTGATGCTCGCCGTGCGCTCGCCGTCCACGTGCGTGACCTGCACCGGCGCCTTCACCTCGGCGATCGTCGCGATGGAGCTCATCGGCACCATGCCGGTCGCGCTGGGCACCGGCAGGCGCTCCAGGAGCCCGCTCACGGCGCCGGGGATCGGCGGCAGCGTGATCTTCCGCACCGTGAGCAGCGCCGGCAGGGCGCCGGCGTCCGTGGGTACGACGCCGAGCGGGTAGCCGTTCAGCACCAGCGTGGTGTACTGGCTGAGGGTCGAGGCGCTCACGCCGGCCGCCGCGGCCTTCGCCTGATCGACGAGCACGGTGGCCGATGGTCGTCCCTCGCTCAGGTTCGAGGTCACGTCCGCGAGGCCATCGACCGTCTTCATCGAGCGAAGCACGATGTCGTTGGCCTCCTTCAGCACGGCCGGGTCGGCGGCGGAGACCCGCACCTCGAGCAGCGACATGCCGCTCATGCCCGCCGAGGAGTCTTCGCCGGTCACCGTCACCGTGCCGGCATTGTCCAGCGCGGCGACCTTGGCGCGCACCTCCTCGACGATCGCGTTCTTGTCCATCGCCGGATCGGTGGTGATGGCGAAGCTCGCCTGGCTGGACGAGGCGTTGGTGCCGCCGCCCGCGCCGAAGAGGCTGCCGGTGCTGCCGGCGGTCACCTGGTAGATGTCCACCCCGTCGGTCGTCTTGAGCACCTCTTCCACCTTGGCGGCGGCCGCCAGGGTGGCGTCCAGGCTCGTGCCCGGCGCCATGGCCTGGGTGATGCTCATCGTGTTCTGCTCGGAGTTGTCGAACAGGTTCGTCTTGAGCATCGGTGACAGCATCATCGTGCCGACGAAGATCGCCGCGGCGGCGATGAGCGTGACCGCCTTGTGGCCCAGCGCGAACTGAGCGCGGGCAGGTAGGCGTTCTGCAGGCGGGTCAGCTCCTTGGCGTCGCGGTGGCCGACATGGCGCTTGGACAGCACCCAGGTGGCCGCCACCGGCACGACCATCAGGGCCACGGCGAGGCTGCACAACAGCGCGAAGGTCACGGTCAGGGCGAACGGCCGGAAGAACTCGGAGGCCAGGCCGTGGATGAGGCCCAGCGGCAGGAACACGGCGACGGTGGTCAGCGTGCTCGCCGTGATGGCGCCGGCCACCTCGCGCGTGCCGGTGTAGGCCGCCCGGCGCACGTCGTCGCCCTCCTGCAGGTGGCGGTAGATGTTCTCGATCACCACGATGGAGTCGTCGATGACGCGGCCGATGGCGATGGTGAGACCGCCCAGGGTCAGCATGTTCAGCGACTCGCCGCGCGAGTACAGGACGATGAGCGCGCCGATGACGCTCAGGGGGATCGACAGGCTGGCGATGAGGGTCGAGCGCCAGCTGCGCAGGAACGCCCAGATGACGATCACCGCGAACAGCGCGCCGATGAGTCCCTCGCGGTACAGCGAGCGGATGCTGTCCTTGATGAAGATGGACTGGTCGACGACGGTCGTCACCTCGGCCTTGCCGCCCAGGTCGCGCGAGATCGCCGGCAGCGCCGCGGCGACGTCGTTGGCGATGTCCACGGTGTTGCCGCTGGACGACTTGCTCACCGAGATGCCGACGGTCGCCTCGCCGTTGGTGCGGGTGACGGCGGTCAGCGGCGCGGCCGCCACGCGCACCGTGGCGACGTCACCTACGGTCAGCGGCGCCGTGGCGGGCGACGTGGCGGCGGTGGACGCCGACGCGGCGGCGCCGGCCGCGTCGCCGCCGCCGAGGGTCGCCGCGGCCGCCGCCGCGGACGGCAGCACGAGGTCCTCGACCGCCCTGACCGTGTCCGCCTTCGCGCTCACCGTGATGGGGTAGACGATGCTGCCGGATGTGACGCTGCCGGCGCCGGTCGTCAGGTTGGCCTGCTGCACGGCGGCCAGGATCTGCGTGGGCGACACGCCCAGCTCGATGGCCTTGCGTGCCTCGAGCCTGATCTCGACCTGCATCTGCTGCACGCCCGACAGCGTCACCGCCTGGACGCCCTCGATGGCCTGCAGACGCGGCACCACACGCGTGCCGAGCAGCGTCGCCAGCTGCTGCGCGGGCAGCGCGGACGACACGGCCAGCTGCACGACCGGCATGCTGTTGAAGTTGAGGGCGGCCACCTCCGGCGCCTGCGCCGTGGCCGGCAGCTGGACGGTCGACACCGCCTGCTGCACCTCGGCCTCCTTGGCCTTCATGTCGGTCCCGAACTCGTACTCCACGGTGATGATGCTCATGCCGTCGTTGGAGAACGAGTCGTACTGCTTGACGCCGCTCGAGGTCCCGACGGCCTGCTCGAGCGGCGCCGTCACCTCGCGTTCTATGTCGGCCGGCGAGGACCCCTGGTTCGAGGTGAGCACCGTCAGGTACGGGAAGGTGAGGTCGGGGATGAGCTCCTGCTTCAGGGACGAGATGGCGAACGCCCCGACGAGGATGACGGCGACGACCGCCAGGCCGACGATCGACCGGTTGCGCAGAGAGATCCTCGTCAGCCAGCTCACAGTGTGCCTCCACGCTCGTTGGTGTCATCCGGGTCGAGGCTGCCGGCCTGCCTCGCGGCGCGCAACGCCTGCCAGCGCCCCATGAGGCCAGGGATCTCAGACTCGAGGAAGCCGAGGAAGTCGCGCAGCTCATGCAGCAGCACGTAGTTGGACTGCGTCTGGTCCTTGTCGGCGACGAGCCGCAGGCAGCGCTGCACGAGCCTCCCCAGCGCCTCGACGTGATCGAGATGGAGCACGGCGTCCATGTGACCGGCGACAGACCGGTAGCAGTCTCCGCGCCGGCCGGGCTCGCTCACGCGCTCCACAAGACCGGCCTGCAACAGGGAGCGCGCCGCAGTGCTCACGGCCGCCTTGCTCACGCCGAGGGCCTCGGCGATCTCAGTCAGGGATTGGACCGGGGGGTCGCTCAGAAGGAGCCACGCGGTGACACGGCCGGCCATGCGGGTGCCGCCCATCTCCTCGTAGAGCAGCCCGAACTCCTCCGCGAGGAGCCGCCTCTCCCGGGTCGTCTGTCGCTCGTCCACGTGCCCTCCGTCTTGACGCCGGGCCGAACATCAACAACGTAAACTACAGAGTGAACGAGGAGCCCGCAACCATGAGAGGGCCTGTCAGGTGCCGACGAGCTGGGCCAGGCGGTCCGCCACGGCCACGACGCGGTCGCGGATGAAGAGCGGCGCGAGCCAGCGCGCCGGGATGCTGGCCTGGCCGTAGACGGCGCCGGCGAGGGCGCCGGTGACGGCGCCGACCGTGTCCGCGTCGTTGCCGAGGTTCACGGTGAGGCATAGGGCGTCCTCGAACGAGGTGCTGCGCAGCACGGCCCACAGGGCGGTGCGCAGCGTGTCCAGGACGAAGGCCGAGCCCTGGATCTCCTCCGGCTCGGCCTCCATCGCGTCGCGCAACGTGGCGCTCACGCGCCGGTCCTCGTCCTCGTAGGCGGCGGCGATGGCCCCGATCTGCCCCTGCAGGTCGTCGCGCACGGCGGTCGCC
Organism: uncultured Thermoleophilia bacterium; assembly: GCA_963707335.1. Taxonomy (GTDB): domain Bacteria; phylum Actinomycetota; class Thermoleophilia; order UBA2241; family UBA2241; genus CAIXSE01. The sequence goes on from CAVPQD010000009.1 coordinate 48,769, forward strand.
AGCAGGTCGTTGAAGGCGGCGCACGCCGCGCCGGCCAGCCGGTCGAAGTGCGTAAGCATGGATTCGCGCTGCGAGACGCCGCGTCGCAGGTCGCGGTCGTCCAGGTAGCGTAGGGCGATGGGCGCGGTGCGCATGATGCTGCCGTTGGCCGCCGTGGGGCTGCCGAGGATCTCGAAGGCGCGCCGCGACGCCACATCCCACGGCGTGCCGGCGCGGTAGCTGAGCATCACGGTGCGCACGGTGAGGCTGACGTCCCGGGGCGAGCTCTCGAACCAGGCGCGGTAGCGCTCCATGATGTCCTCCGGCTCGAAATCCCCGCTGTCGGCCAGGCTCTCGGCGAGGCAGAGCATCATCTCGGTGGCGTCCGTCGTCTCGCCCGGGGCCACATCGTGGCAGCCCCCGCCGACCATCTCGGTGATCACGCCATAGCGCTCGACGATCTGGTTGGGGGTGAGGAACTCGGCGGGCGCGCCCAGGGCCTCGCCGACGGCGAGGCCGAGCAGCACGCCCCTGAAGCGGTCCTGAAGGGTCTCGCCGTGTGCGCGGGCCGTCACGACAACAGGTCGCGCGCGAGGCGCTCGAAGAACAGGGCCTGGTAGGTGACGTCCTCGACAAGGATGCGCTCGTCCGGCTCGTGGTCGCGACCCCCTCGCATGGCGTGGAGACTCTCGGCGACGTACGGCGCGAACCCGTAGGCGACGCAGTCGGGATACGCCTCACGCACCCAGCGCGAGTCGGTGAAGCTGCCGGACGTCATCGGGGTGATGACGGCGTCCGGCACGTCGCCGCGCAGCACCCGCTCGATGCTCTCGCTGAGCGGGGAGGGCGCCGCCGAAGCGTTGGGCTCGGTGAGGTCGACCCACTCGAACTCCCAGTCGATGTCGAGCGGGTCCAGCACGGCGGCGATGAGCTCGCGGGTCTCGTCGGCGCTCATCTCCGGGAGGATACGGCAGTCGATCTCGGCCTCGGCGTGGGTGGGGATGACGTTCACGGCCTCGCCGGCGTGCAGGATGGTCGGGGTGAGCGTAGCGCCGAACAGCGGCTCGATGAGCGAGGCGAGCTCGGGGTCGGCGGCGCGCAGCTCGGCGCCGGCGGCGCGCGCCGTGGCGGGGTCCTTGAGGCGCGCCCGCAGGTCGCCGTCCGTGACCAGGGCGTCGATGAAGGACGCCGTCATGGGGGAGACGATGGCCGGCGGGTCGGCCAGGCCCAGGGCGACGACGGCGCGGGCCACGTCTATCACGGCGCTGCGCTCCTTCTGGGGGACGGAGCCGTGCCCGCCGCGGCCGCGCGTGCGCACGCGGAACTGCGCGAAGGCCTTCTCGCCGACGGCCAGCAAGAACACCTTGCGGCCGTCGACGGGCAGCCACAGGCCGCCCATGCCCTCGTTGATGAGATAGTCGCAGCGGAGCAGGTCGGGGCGCTCGCGGCAGAGCCATTGGACGCCGCAGAACTCGCCGTTCTCCTCGTCCGCCGTGGCGGCGTAGGTGATCGCGCCGGCGAAGTCCGCGCCGGAGCGCTTGAGACGGGCGAGGGCGACGGCCTCGGCCGCCACCTGGTTCTTCATGTCGGTGGCGCCGCAGCCCCACACGTAGCCGTCCTTCACGACGCCGCCGAACGGCGGCACGCTCCATTCGGCGGCGTCCGCCGGCACCACGTCCAGGTGGCCCATCAGGGTCAGCGTGGGTCCGGGACGGGAGCCCTGGAGACGGGCGACGAGGTTCTGGCGATCGGCCAGCTCGCCGAGCATGACGCCGTCGATGCCGTTGTCCCCAAGGTAGTCCCGCAGGATCGTCGCGCAGGCGGTCTCGTTGCCGTTGACGGTGTCCACACGGAGGAGCGCCGTGAAGAGGTCGAGGACCTCGCGCTCGAGGGCGCGCCACGCCGCTTCGTCCAGACCGTAGTGGGCCAACACACCGTCCTCATGGATACGGGGGAGACGTCTGAGCCTCAATGATAACCGGTCTGTACTTGGACCTGCGAACCTCGTAGGCTCGGAGAGCCACGATCGGCAGCGTCGAGGAGGGGACAGATGAAGATCGCCGTGATCGGGGCCGGCGCCATGGGCCGCTGGGCCGTCAAAGAACTCGCCATCAGCCCCGAGGTGCGACACATCGTCGTCGGGGACTACAACGAGGAGCAGGCGCGCGCCGTCGCCACCGTGCAGGGCGGCGACAAGGCGCGGGCGGTGGTCGTCGACGCGCGCGACGTGGGGAGCGTGAAGCAGGCGATCGCGGGCTGCGACGCGATGGTCAACGCGACGCAGCACTTCTGGAACATCACGGTGATGCACGCGGCGGCGGCGGCGGGCGTGCACTACACGGACATGGGCGGCCTGTTCCACGTGACCAAGCAGCAGGTGGAGCTGGACGCGGAGTTCAGGAAAGCCGGCGTCACCGCGGTCATCGCCATGGGCGGCGCCCCCGGCGTGACGAACATCCTCGCCCGCTACGGCGCCGAGCGCCTGGACACGGTGGAGGAGGCCCAGGCGCTCTGCGGCAACGTGGACGACACCGACTGGAGCCGCTACGCCGGCTGGGTCGTGCCGTACTCGCTGGAGACGCTCTGCGACGAGTTCAGCGTCACGGCTCCCGAGTTCATCGACGGCGGATGGGTCATGGACATCACCGGGGGCGAGGGCGCCGATGAGCTCGACTTCGGCGAACCCGCGGGCAGCCTGGAGGCTCACTACACCATCCACTCCGAGCCCTTTACCTTCTGGCACGCGTGGAAGGACAGGGGCTTGAAGAGGGCCACGTTCAAGCTGTCGCTGCCCGCCGAGTTCACCGGGCAGATGCGCTTTCTCAACCGCATCGGCATGACGCGCACCGACGAGGTGGAGGTCGGCGGCTGCCACGTGCGCCCGCGGGACGTGCTGCTCAAGGTCGTGAGCCAGATCCCGAAGCCCGTGGACGTCGTGCTCGACGACGTCGACTACCTGGTCGGCATCGTGCGCGGCGTCAAGGACGGGCGCCGGCTCGAGTGGCGCACGCGCGCCGTCGTGCCGGCCCATAAGGAGTACGGCGCCGGCGGCGGCGACGTGGACACGGGCATCCCGCCGGCGATCGTCGCGAAGATGATGGCCGCAGGCGAGGTCGCCGGGCCAGGCGTCTTCGTGCCGGAGCAGATCGTCCCCTGCGAGCGCTTCTTCGAGGAGTTCTCGCGCTGGGGCGCGACGATCGACGTCCAGATGCGGGAGCTGCTCGCCGCCCCGAGGGGCTGAGCGGCCTACTTGTCCTTGGAACCGCGCCCGGCGCCGCCGGCTGCCTGGGCGTCGCCGTCCTCGCCCCCGTGTTTGCCGGCGGCGGAGTGCGCCACCGCCCGGACGGCCTGCCCGTGGTTCGTGATCTCCTTGCCGGCGGGGTTGACCCAGGTGGCGACGGCGTCGTGCTCGCGCGCCACGGACGAGACGGCTGCCCCGTGGTTGGCCGGCGCGGCCTCGTCGGGCTCCGCGGACGGCTCGGCAGCGGGCTCCGCCGACGGCTCGATCGAGGGCTCCGCCGACGGCTCCGTCGAGGGCTCGGACGATGGGTCTGGGGACGGCGTCGAGTCGGTCACGGCGGTGATGACGTCCTCCGCAGTGCCGGCGACCGACGCCAAGCCGTCGCGCACGGCCGCCGAGGCAACGCTGGCGACGACGAGGATGAGCACCGCGCTCAGGGCGAGGATCTTGAGCAGACGCATGGCAGCCTCCGGAGTATCCATGTCGCTGTTCTCGGTCGCTCTCTGTTACGGCAGAAACGGCCCCCGACTTTCGCGTTCGTCGCCTGGTCCGGCTACGGTTCCCGATCCGCGCTCAGCCGAGGCCGAGGTCGGTCTGGGCCTCGCCGCCGGGCGCGCCGAGCAGCTGCGCCATGCGGCGCGCGTTGCGCATGCCCCAGTCCTCGTAGTTGTTGTTGAACAGCACGTGTGCTTCGCCGGCCTGTTCGGCGAGCTCGGCGACGCGCGGCACCCATTCCTCGAGCTCCTCGTCGCGGTAGAGATACTTGAAACGGTCGGACGCGGCGCCCGACCTGGTCTTCCAGGTCGCCGCGTTGCGGCCGTGCAGACGGACGACCGCCAGGCCGCCGGTGGCCGCGGCCACCGGCGGCGTGCTCGAGTCGAAGCCCTGAGGCTCGTCCACGCTCACGTAGCTGAGATCGAGACCGTCGAGCAGGCGCAGGGTCTTGGCGGCGGCGTCATCGACCATCCAGCCGCCGCCCCGGAACTCCACGGCCAGCCGCCAGCCGGACAGGCGCTCGCGGATCTCGGCGAGGTAGTCGATGGCGGCCCGCGAGCGCGTGAACCACGGCGGGAACTGGAACAGCACGGCGCCCAGCTTGCCGGCCTCGGCCAGGGGCGCCAGCGCCTTGGCGTGCTCGAGCCAGAGCAGCTCGAGGGCGGCGGGCTCGAGGTCGCCGCGGTAGACGTTGCGCTTGCCGAGCGCCTCGGGCAGCACGCCGTCCCTGAGCCACGGCGGCATGCGATCGACGGCGGCCATGTGCCAGGTGAGCAGGCCGAACGCCTTGATGTCGAAGACGAAGCCGTCGGGCGTGCGCTTCGCCCAGAGCGTCGCGTTGTCGGCCGTCGGCGGGGCGTAGTAGGTCGAGTCCACCTCGACGATGGGGAACTGCTTCGCGTAGAAGCGCAGACGAGCCTCCGCGCTGCTCACGCCCCGCGGGTAGAACCGCCCGGACTTGATGAGGGTCGGGTCTGTCCAGGAGCAGCTGCCCACCAGGATCCTGCCGTTCATCGCCGTCCTTTCGCCGCCGTCAGGGCCGCTGCCTGGCGCCACCGGCAACGTTGTCCCGCCTGCCCCCCCGGACTATACTCGGGGGCGCGACATAGTCGGCGTCCAAGGTCTCGGCAGACCACAGCCTCCTCGCGAGGGGGCACTGAAGGGGGCGCCGCCGGTGGGCGGGTCGTCCCACGAGGGACCCGCCCATCGTCATGCAGGGGACGCCGCGTCGATGTCCTTCCCCCGACCCACGGCGTCGCGTTGACCGTCCGGCCCCTCGTTTCCTATACTGTCCTGCGCCTCGTGTCGGAATGGCGGAATTGGTAGACGCGCTAGGTTGAGGGCCTAGTGAGGGCATAACCTCATGGGGGTTCAAGTCCCCCTTCCGACACCACCCCATCCCTCCTGCGCCGTATCAGAGTCCGCGCCAGAGCGGCAGCCCGGTCTGCTCGTCGAACTCGCGCTCCAGCGGCTCCCCGATCAGCTCCTGCAATACGAGTTCGCAGGCGAAGATCGCACAGCCCGCGGCCACGTGGCCGCCCGTGCAGGCGCCGTCGTGCCCGGCCAGCGTCGCGTGGGCGTGCACGGCCGGGGCCCCGTCACGGCGCGTGACGGTGCCCAGCAGGCTCACCAGCTCGACCGGCTCGTCGATGGTGAACTCGCCGTACCTGCGGCCGGCCTGGTCGTAGAAGGCGAGCCGCGCGCGCTGCAGGGCGCCGATGCCGCGAAGCTCGGCCATGAGCATCCCTTCGCCCTCGGCCACAGCGGCGATCTCCTCCAGCAGGTCGCCGCCATGGGGCAGCCGGGCGACCACGCGCCGTCCCCTCGTGAACACCCGTGCACCCACGTCCCACCTCCCGCGTCGGAGCCCGGCGCACGGCGCCGGCCGGTCGGGACAAGTCTACGGCAGGACCACGCGGGTGCGTCGTGTGGACGGCCCGCCGGGATTGCCCCGCGGGCCCGGAGGGGTATGACCCGTGGCGGACCTGTCGCTGACACAGGACGAAGGAGGAAGGGATGAGCGAATCGCGCAACCTGCGCAACCCGGCGCCGTCCGATGTCGAGGACTGGCGAGCGCAGTTCGACGAGCTGGACCTGCGCATGGACGCGCTGCGCCGCGCCTTCCTCGAGGGCGTGCGGTCGTTCACGATGACGGACGAGATCGTCGAACGCATCCACGCCCGTTTCGACGACCTCGGTGAGCAGGTGCACGCGATGCACTGCACGTACCCGTTCGGCGGGTGGCCCGGCCAGGAGGACTGCCGCTTCGAGCCCGACGTGGGATACGACAGCGAGGCGCGCCGCGCGTCCAGCGACGGAGCCTGAACGGACAGGCGCGTGGCGACGGTGAAGGTGGAACACCGCGGCGACGACTAGGTCCCCGGCGACTCGCGCCCGCAACGGGGACCGCGGGGCCCGAACGCCGTCCTGTACAATCGACGTATGGCCGATCCCGCCCTCGCAGACCGCCTGTTCCTGCTGGACGGCAGCAGCCTCGCCTACCGCGCCTTCTTCGCGCTGCCCGACAGCATCTCCACGCGCGACGGGTTCCCCACCAACGCCATCTACGGCCTCAGCCAGATGCTCATGAAGATCGTGAGCGAGTACGAGCCGTGCAGCATCATCACGGCGTGGGACGCGCGCGAGAAGACCTTCCGCCACGAGGAGTTCGAGGAGTACAAGGCCCAGCGTCCCCAGATGCCGGACCTGCTGTCGCAGCAGTGGGAACGCTTCCCGGAGCTCATGGAGGGCTTCGGCATCCCCAACCTGATCATGGCGGGCTATGAGGCGGACGACATCCTCGGCACGCTGGCGGAGGAGGCGAAGCGTCAGGGCGTCAAGTCGATGCTCGTGACGGGCGACCGCGACAGCCTGCAGGTCGTGGACGACGATATCTGGGTCATGGCCACGGGCCGGGGCGTGACGGACGTGAAGATCTACACGCCGCAGGCCGTGGTGGAGCGCTTCGGCATCACGCCGGCGTCCATCCCCGACTTCATCGGCCTCAAGGGCGACACCTCGGACAACATCCCCGGCGTGACGGGCATCGGTGAGAAGACGGCGGCGCAGCTGCTTCAGCAGTTTGGGTCGATCGAGGCGATGTACGAGCGGCTGGACGAGATCAAGTCGGAGAAGCGCCGTGCGCTGCTGCGCGAGCACGAGGACGTCGCCCGGCTGTCCAAGCGGCTGGCGACCATGGTCCTGGACGTGCCCCTCGAGGAGGACCTCAGGGCGATGGTCGCCTGCCGAGGTTACCGGCTGCCCGCGCAGACCGCGGACGCCGTGTTCGCGAAGTACGAGTTCGCCAGCCTGCGGCGGCGGCTGCAGGAGATGGGGGACGGGCCGCAGGCACGGGACCAGGTCGCCGCTCCGGCCGCCGTCTCAGGCGCGCCGGTCAAGCTCATCGTCGAGCACGGCGCGGGCGCCCTGGCCGCCGTGCTGGAGAAGGGCGAGGCGGCCCTGGCCGTCGAGCCGGCCGGCGAAGGTCGCGTCGCGGTCGCCGTCCACGACGGCGGCGAGGCCGTGCTCGCGACGGAGCTGCCGGGCGGCGAGCTGGAGGCCCTCTGGCTGCTCGCCGCCCACGTCGTGGCGCACGACGCAAAGGCGCAGCCCGGTTTCGCCGCAGCCCCGGGCGGCCCCGGCTTCGACACGGCCATCGCCGCCTACCTGCTGGCGCCGGAGCGCGTCGAGAAGGAGCGCGGCCTGTTCGCCCTGGCCGGCGCCGACGAGGCGCTGACGCTGGTGGACGGGCCGCTGCCCGAGGCCGCGGCCGCCACGCGCGCCGTGCTCACCTGGCGCGTGGCCGAGATGCAGCGCCCGCGGCTCGTCGAGCAGGGCCTCGAGCGGCTCTTCCGCGAGATCGAGCTGCCGCTCGCCGGCGTGCTCGCGGGCATGGAAGCGGCGGGCGTGCGCATCGACACGTACCGGCTCGGTGAGATCACGGCGCGCGTGCGCGACCGCGTGGACGAGCTCACCGACCGCATCCACGAGCTGGCCGGCGAGCCGTTCATCATCGGCTCCACCCAGCAGCTGGCCGAGGTGCTCTTCGGGCGCCTCGGCCTGGAGCCCGCGCGCAAAGGCAAGACCGGCTACTCCACGGACGCGCGTGTACTCAAAGGACTGCGCGAGCAGCACGAGATCGTACCGGCGGTCGAGGAGTGGCGCGAGCTGACCAAGCTGCTCAACACCTATCTGGAGCCGCTCCCGGCTCGCCTCGACCCTCGCACCGGACGGTTGCACACCACGTTCAACCAGACGGTCGCGGCCACCGGCCGCCTGTCCAGCTCCAATCCCAACCTGCAGAACATCCCCATCCGCACCGAGCTCGGCGCCGAGATCCGCTCCTGTTTCGTGGCGGAGCCGGGCTTCAGACTCGTCGTCGCCGACTACTCGCAGATCGAGCTGCGCCTCATGGCGAGCTTCGCCCAGGAGACGGCGCTCATCGAGGCCTACCATCGCGGCGAGGACGTGCATCGCGTCACCGCCGCCGCCGTCGCCGGCATCGCCGTGGAAGAGGTGACGAAGCGGCAGCGCGAGCGCGCCAAGGCCACCAACTTCGGCATCATGTACGGCCTCTCCGCCTTCGGCCTCTCCGAGCAGGTGGATATCCCCGTGGAGGAGGCCAAGGCGTTCATCGAGGCCTACTTCGCGAAGTACCCCAGAGTGAAGGAGTTCCGCGAGCGCATCGTCTCGCAGGCCGTGCAGGACGGCTACGTGACCACGATGTTCGGGCGGCGGCGGGCCGTGCCGGAGCTCAGGTCGGCCAACTACCGCACCCGCTCGCTGGGCGAGCGCCTGGCGGTCAACACCGTCCTGCAGGGCACGGCCGCCGACATCATCAAGGTGGCGATGGTCGCCGTCAGCGATGAGCTCACGGCGCGGGGGATGGGCTCGCGGCTCGTGCTCCAGGTGCATGACGAGCTCATCCTGGAGAGCCCCGTCGATGAGCTCGACGAGGCGGCCGTCCT
>CAVPQD010000010.1:0-99381 GCA_963707335.1 uncultured Thermoleophilia bacterium
TGGCCGAGCCGCTGCTGCGTATCGCCGACATCCTCGCCGGCGGCGCTGAGGCGTTCGCGGCGAGGCCGCGGTTCAGCACGCTGCTCACCGTGGCCTCGCCGCTCACGATCGACGGCGCCCTCCTCGACTTCCACGCCACGACGGCGGCGTGCGGCGCGCCGGTCGAGGTGTTTACCGTGCCCATGGCCGGCGCCACGGCGCCCGTCACGCTGGCGGGCACGATCACGCTGGCCGTCGCCGAGTTCCTCGGCGTCGCGACGGCGATGCAGACGCTCACGCCGGGCGCGCGGCTCATCATGGGGGCTTCGGGATCCATCATGGACATGCGCGCCTGCAACATCTGCTATGCCGCGCCCGAGAGCGGCCTCATGAACGCCGCCTGCATCGAGGTCGCACATCACATGGGGGTGCCCGCGATCGTGCCAGGCCTGGCCACGGAGGCCAAGCACCCGGGCATCCAGGCCGGCTACGAGAAGGCGCTCAAGGGGCTCACGACGGCCGCCGCTCAGGCCGACCTGATGAGCGGCGGCGTCGGCATGATCGACTCTGTGAACACGCTGTTCCTGCCGCAGATCGTCATCGACACCGAGATCGTCGGCATGATCCGCACGCTGCTCGGCGAGGTCGAGATCTCGCGGGAGGCGATGCTGCTGGAGATGGTCGAGCGCGTGGGCATCGGCGGCAACTTCCTGCGCGAGAAGGAGACGACGCGCCGCATCCGGGCGGGCGAGCACTACCGCCCGCTCGTCTCGGCGCGCCAGTCGTACGACGCCTGGAAGGCCGAGGGCCGCGACGAGGTCGACTTGGCCCGGGAACGCGCGGCTGTCATGCTGGCTGCCCACAGCGAGCGCCCGGGACCGCTCAGCGACGACCAGCGGTCCCAGCTGGCCGCGGTCTGCGGGTCGGGTGCCGAAGCCTGAGGCCGTCCGGCGACCGAGCGGGCGTGATGTTGACAACCAACAGGAACCGTCTAGGGTGACATCCACCCAGGTGGATTTACTCCCCCAAGGAGGAGCGATGGCGGACGTGATGGAGAACACGGCTGGGCTGGAGAAGGACTTCCTGTCTCATCTCTGGCCCCCGTTCACGCAGATGCAGGGCCTCGCGCCGGTCATCATGGACCACGCCGAGGGCGCCGTCGTCTACGACACCAACGGCAACGAGTACATCGACGCCTTCGCCAGCCTGTGGACCGTGAACGTCGGCCACGGCCGCACCGAGATCTACGACGCCATCAAGGCGCAGATGGAGAAGCTCGCGATCTACCACATCTTCCAGATCGCCAACGAGCCGACCATCAAGCTCGCCGCCAAGGTCGCTGCGCTCATGCCCGGCGAGCTCGAACCACGTGTTCTTCACGCTGGGCGGGGGCGAGTCCGTGGAGACGGCCGTGAAGATGGCGCGCCAGTACCACCGCAACCGGGGCAAGGGCACCAAGTACATGGTGCTCTTCCGCGACCGCTCCTACCACGGCACGACGATGACCTCGACGAGCGCCCAGGGGCTCCGGTCAACCGCAACAAGTTCGAGCCCCTGCTGCCCGGCTTCATCAAGCTCGGCGCCCCCTACTGCTACCGCTGCGCCTGGAACAAGACCTACGGCGAGGACTGCAAGATGGAGTGCGCCAGGGTCGTCGAGCAGGAGATCGCCTTCTACGGGCCCGAGAACGTCGGCACCATGCTGGGCGAGACGATGATCGGCACCGGCGGCGTCATCCCGCCGGTGGCCGAGTACTGGCCGATGGTCTGCGAGACCTGCAAGGCCAACGACGTGCTCGTCATCAACGACGAGGTCATCACCGGCTTCGGACGCAGCGGCACCTGGTTCGGCTTCCAGCAGTTCGGCTCGGACCCCGACCTGATCACGCTGGCCAAGGGCCTCTCGTCGGGCTACCTGCCGCTCGGCGCCGTGGGCGCCAAGGACCACGTCTACGACGCCTTCCTCGGCGGGCCCGGCGAGGCCTTCATGAGCGGGGCCACCTACAACGGCCACCCGCTCTGCTCCGCCGCCGGCCTCGCCAACCTCGCCATCATCGAGCGCGAGAAGCTCGTGGAGCGCTGCGCCGAGGTCGGCCCCTACCTGCAGGAGGGCCTGAAGACCCTGCTCAAGCACCCGATCGTCGGCGACGTGCGCGGCGTGGGCCTCGTCGCCGGCATCGAGTACGTGCAGGACAAGGCGACCAGGGAGTGGTTCCCGCGGAGCGTCGGCGCCGCCGCCAAGATCCGCGACGAGGCCTTCAAGCGCGGCGTCTTCGTGCGCCTGCTGGGCGGCGGCCACGTACACGCGGTCGCGCCGCCGTTTATCATTACGCACGAGCAGATCGACACCGTCGTCAGCGTCCTGGACGAATCGATCGGTGTCGTGGAGAAGCAGCTGGGCTACTGAGAGGCCCCCGAAGCAGCAAGGAGTAGAACATGGGCAAGCCAAAGGTAGGCGTGGTCGGCTACGGCGTCATCGGGCAGCGGCTCGCCGACGGCGTCGCCCTGCAGGGTGACATGGAGCTCGTGGGCGTCGTCGACGTCGCCCCGACGCTCTCCACGCGGGCCCTCTGCGAGGCCGGCATGCCGTACAAGCTCTTCGTCGTCGCAGAGGAGCAGCAGGCCGCCTTCGACGAGGTCGGCATCCCCGTCTCCGGCACCCTCGACGACCTCCTCGGCGAGGTCGACATCGTGCTCGACTCCTCGCCCGGCGGCGTGGGCCGCAAGAACAAGGAGCTCTACCAGGCCAGGGGCGTCAAGGCGATCTTCCAGGGCGGCGAGAAGAACGACATCGTCGACGTCTTCTTCCACGGCTACGCCAACTACGAGAAGGGCGTCGGCAAGGACTACCTGAAGCTCACGAGCTGCAACACGACGGGCCTCATCCGCGCCGTCGACTGCCTCGACCGCGAGGTCGGCGTGGAGCGCGTCATCGTCACCATCGTGCGCCGCGTCGCCGACCCCGGCGACACGCACCGGGGCCTCGTCGACGTGGCCCAGGTCGAGCCCGTGCCGAACCACCAGGCCCTCGACCTCATGACCATCATGCCGCACATCGAGGCCACCGGCCTGCTCGTCCACGTGCCGACCACGCACGGCCACATCATCAACGTCATCGCCACGACCAAGGCCGACATCTCGAAGGAGCGCGCCCTCGAGCTCTTCGAGGCGCACCCGCGCATCCGCAACGTCAAGATCGCCGACGGCTTCAACTCGAACTCGGCGCTCTTCCGCTACGCCCGCGACCTCGGCCACAAGCGCGCCGACATGTACGACATCGCCGTCTTCGACGAGACCATCGCCAAGAGCGGCCGCGAGTTCATGTTCGCCATCAACATCCCGCAGGAAGCGGTCGTCATCCCCGAGACGGTGGACGGCATCCGTGCCGCGCTGTCGCTGCAGACCGACCGCCTCGAGGCCGTCGGCCTGACGAACAAGTACCTCGGGCTGGGCACGCCGGTCGCCGCGAGCGGTCTGAAGGCCATGAAGTACGGCATCAACACCCTCGACGACGTCGACGTCGAGGGCAAGGTCGTGCTGTGCCGGGTCGACATCAACGCGCCGCTCGACAAGGAGAGCGGCGCGTTGCGCGACACGACCCGGCTCAAGGGCTGCGCCCCGACCGTGCGCGGAGCTCGCCGAGAAAGGCGCCAGGCTCGTGCTGCTCGCGCATCAGGGCGGCGATCTCGAGTACCACAACTACGCCTCCACCGAGCCCCACGCCAAGGTCATGAGCGAGCTCGTCGGCCGGCCCGTCGGCTTCATCGACGACGTCTGCGGGCCGGCCGCCCGCGAGGCCGTCGAGGCCCTGGGCAGCGGCGAGATCCTGCTGCTGGACAACGTGCGCTACTGCGGCGAGGAGCTCACCCTCTTCGAGACGAAGCTGCAGCTCTCGCCCGAGGACCAGGCGAAGACGCTGCTCGTGCGCAAGCTGGCGCCGCTCGCCGACCTCTACGTCTGCGACGCCTTCGCCGCCGCGCACCGCTCGCAGCCGTCGCTGGTCGGCCTGGAGCAGGTGCTGCCCTCGGCGATGGGCCGCCTCTTCGAGCGCGAGTACGAGAACCTCGCCCGTCTGCGCGAGGCTCCGGCGCGGCCCTGCGTCTTCGTGCTCGGCGGCACCAAGATCCAGGAGGCCTTCCCGATGATGGCCGCCGCCCTGGCGGACGGCGTCGTCGACACGGTCCTCACCGCCGGCCTGGTGGCCAACGTCATGCTCGCCGCCAGGGGCGTCGACATCGGCGAGCCCTCCATGGAGTTCATCCGCGCGAGCCAGCTGGAGCAGTTCGTGACGGAGTCGAAGGCCATCCTCGCCGAGCACGGCGACAAGGTCGTGCTGCCCGTCGACCTCGCCTACGTGAGGGACGGGGCCCGGGTCGAGGTCGCCGTCGCCGACCTGCCCGTCGACGAGCAGCTCGTGGACATCGGCCATCGGACGGTGGCGGAGTACGAGGCGCGCATCGCGGCCGCCGGCACGGTGTTCGCCAACGGGCCCGCCGGCGTCTTCGAGCAGCCCGAGACCGAGTACGGCACGAAGTCTCTCTGGACCGCGATGGCCGACTGCCCGGGCTTCAGCGCCCTGGGCGGCGGCGACAGCGTCGCCGCCATGAACCGCTTCGGGCTCGGCGGGCGCTTCGACTACGTCTGCACCGCCGGCGGCGCCATGGTGCAGTTCCTGAGCGGCAAGCCGATGCCGGTCATCGAGGCGCTCAAAGACGCGGCGAAGCGCTTCGGCTGAGCGGCGCTTGAGGAGCCGGGGTTGAGACTGCATGTGCCGTATGGCGACGGGGAGCTGCCGTTCGACTTGCCGGACGGCAGCTCCGTCCACGTCATCACGCCCGGCTGCGACCCCGCCGAGGAGGCGCCGCCGCCGCGCGAGCCCTCCAGCGCGGACGAGCAGGCGGAGATCCGGCGCGCCCTGCGCGAGCCTATCGGCGCGCCGCGCCTCGCGGAGCTGGCGGCGCGCGCCTCGTCGGCGGTCATCGTCGTCAGCGACATCACGCGGCCCTGCCCCTCGTACAAGTTCCTGCCGGCGCTGCTGGAGGAGCTCCGGGCCCTGCCGCGCGAGTCCATCAGCATCCTGTTCGCGCTCGGGGGGCACCGCAAGCACACGCCCGAGGAGCAGGCGCGGCTCGTGGGCGACGAGGTGGTCGCGAGCGGCGTGCGCCTCGTCGACCTCGACGCGGAGCAGTGCGTCGAGGTCGGCACGACGAGCCGCGGCACGCGCATCGAGGTCTTCAAGCCGTACCTCGACGCCGACCTGCGCATCTGCACGGGCAACATCGAGTACCACTACTTCGCCGGCTTCAGCGGCGGCGCCAAGGCGGTCGTCCCCGGGATGTGCTCCTACGCCGCCATCCGCGACAACCACAGCATGATGCTGGCGCCGACCGCTCGCGCCGGCGTCCTCGAGGGCAACCCGGTGCGCGACGACATCGACGAGGCGGGGGGGATGGTCGGCATCGACTACCTCTTCAACGTCGTGCTCGACGAGGAGAAGCGCGTCCTGCACGCCGTGGCCGGCCACTACCTGGAGGCGCACCGCGCCGGCGTCGCCCTCTACGACGCGCGCTGCGACCTGCGCGTCGACGGAGGCCGCCGACGTCGTCATCGCCTCGCCCGGCGGCCGGCCCAAGGACATCAACCTCTACCAGGCGCAGAAGACGCTGGACAACGTCGCCGGCGCCGTGCGCGAGGGGGGCGTCGTCGTCCTCGTCGCCCGTTGCCCCGAGGGCTTCGGCCAGAAGACGTTCGAGAGCTGGATGCGCGACATGGGCTCGCCCGACGTGCTGGTCGAGCGCATCCAGCAGGAGTTCGTGCTGGGCGGCCACAAGGCGGCGGCGATCGCCGGCATGCTCAGGTCGGTGGACGTGTTCCTCGTCTCGGAGTTCCCCGACGACGTCGTGCGCGGCATGTGCATGCGGCCGTTCGCCACGGTGGACGAGGCTGTGCGCACGCGCGCTCGAGCGCTACGGCGACGACTGCCGCGTGCTCGTGGTGCCGCACGGCAACCGCGTGACGGCGGGGGCGAGACCCGAGGTGGCGAGCGCCGGCTGAGACGCCGGTGGCGCCGGCGCGCCGGAGACACGGAAGGCGGGCGGGGCGACCGGATGGTCGCCCCGCCCGCCTTCTCGTTCCGGCCGCGGCCGGCGCGCAGGAGGCGGGGGAGCCCCGCGCGCCGGCGCCGCGTTCGCGCTTACTTGACGGCGGCCTTCTCCTTCTTGGCGGCCGGCCTCTTCTCCTTGACGGGCTCGCTGCCCGGGCGCACGGCCATGTTGCGGTAGACCTGCTCCATGTCCTCGGGCGTGAACTTGCGCGGGTTGTTGTTCCACAGCCGCGCCTGCGTCTTGGCCCCCTCCACGAGGTCGGGGATCGCCGACTCGGGGATACCGACGTCGCTCAGGTACTGCGGCACGTTGAGGTCCTCGGCCAGCTGCCGGAGCGCGGCCAGGGTCTTCTCGCGCCGCCTCGCGGTCGGAGAGGCCGACCATGTTCTCGCCCATGGCCTCGCCGAACTGCTTGAACCAGCGCAGGCAGGCCAGCATGTTGAACTCCATGGCCCAGGGCAGCACCATCGTGTTGGCGACGCCGTGGGGTACGTGGAACATGCCGCCGATGGGATACGAGAGCGCGTGCACGGCGCCGACGCCGGCGTTGCCGAAGGCGATGCCGCCCATCATCGAGCCCATCGCCATGTTGTCGCGGGCCCACATGTTGGTGCCGTCGTACACGGCGGTGCGGATGCTCTGGCTGATCAGCTTGATGCCCTCGTAGGCCAGCGAATCCGTGTGCATCGTGGCGTTCACTGAGATGTAGGCCTCGATGTTGTGGATCAGGGCGTCCATGCCGGAGGCGGCAGTGACGTTCGGCGGGCAGCTCACGGTGAGCGCGGGGTCGATGAGCGCCACGTTGGGCATGAGGTACGGGCTCACGAGGCCCTGCTTCACGTTGAGCTTCTCATTGGCGAAGATGGCGATGGCCGTGCACTCCGAGCCGGTGCCCGCGGTGGTGGGGATGGCGATGATCGGCAGGCCCTTGCGCGGCACCATGTCGATGCCGACGTAGTCGTAGACCGTGTCGCCGGTGTTGGGCAGCACGGCCGCGGCCTTGGCGACGTCGATGGGCGAGCCGCCGCCGAAGCCCACGATGAGGTCGTAGCCGCCCTTCTCGACGATGCGCACGATCTCCTCGATGGTGCTCATGGGCGGCTCGGGGACGGTCTTGTCGTAGAAGGCCACTTCGAGGCCGGCCTCGACCAGCGGCCGCTCGACGTCGATGCACATGCCGCAGTCGCTCACGCCCTGGTCGGTGATGACGAGGACCTTGGTGCCGTTGAGCTTCTTGGCCTCGATGCCCAGCTGATCGACGGCGCCGATGCCCGTGATGAGGGTCTTGGGCTGGCGATGGATGCGCATCTTGCGCTCGACGCGGCGCCTCTCGACCTGCTGGCCGCCCATGGCGGACGAGAAGACGCGCGGCTCAGGTTCGTTGTGGACGTGGTCCATGGCTCTCTCTCCTTAGACGGTGGTGGCGGCGGGGACGCGGCCGGGCCCGTAGAGGGCGGCCGCGTCATCGCGGATCTGATCGCGGAAGGCGGGGTCGGCGACGGCGAGCAGCGCCTCGGCACGGTCGCGCAGCCCCTTGCCGCGCAGGTGCGCGACGCCGTGCTCGGTGACGACGTAGTCCACGTCGGCGCGCATGGTGGTGACGGCCGTGCCGGGCGCGAGCGCGGCGACGATGCGCGACACCGTGCCCTTCTTCGCCGTGGACGGCAGGGCGATGATCGCCTTGCCGCCCTTGCTGCGCGCGGCGCCGCGCACGAAGTCGACCTGGCCGCCGATGCCGGTGAACTGGGCGGCGCCCATGGCGTCGGCCACGACCTGACCCATGAGGTCCACCTGGATGGCCGAGTTGATGGCCACGACGCGGTCGTTCTGGCCGATCACGTAGGGGTCGTTGACGTAGTTCACCGGGAACATGTTCACGGCGGGGTTGTCGTCGACGAAGTCGTAGAGGCGGCGCGTGCCCATCAGGAAGGTCGCCGCCATCTTGTCCTTGTTGATGCTCTTGCGGCGGTTGGTGATGACGCCCTCGTTGTAGAGGTCGACCACGCCCTCGCTGAACATCTCGCTGTGGATGCCCAGGTCGTTCTTCTCGTGCAGGAACAGCAGCACCGCGTCGGGGATGCCGCCGATGCCGAGCTGCAGGCAGGAGCCGTCCTCCACGAGGCCGGCGATGTGGCGCCCGATGGCCTCCTCGGTGGCGCCGATGGCCGGCGGCTGCAGCTCGATGACGTCCTGCTCGCTCTCCACGATGAAGTCGATCTCGCTGACGTGGATGAACGAATCGCCGTGGGTGCGCGGCATGTTGGGGTTGACCTGGGCCACGACGGTGTCGGCGACCTGCGCGGCGGGCTTCGTGTAGTCCACGGAGATGCCGAACGAGCAGAAGCCGTGCTTGTCCGGCGGGGAGACGTGCACGAGCACCACGTTCGGCGGCAGGTAGCCCTCACAGAACAGCTTGGGGATCTCGTGGAAGAAGACGGGGATGTAGTCGCCGCGACCCTCCTTGACGGCGGCGCGCGTGCTGGCGCCGACGAACAGCGACTTGTGGAAGAAGGAGTCGGCGTACTCCGGGCGCGCGTACTCGCCCTTGCCCATGGCGACCATGTGGTTGATCTCCACGCGCTCGAGCTCGCCGGCCCGCGCGACCAGCGCGTCCACGAGCTCGAGGGGCTCGCCGCAGGCGTGGGCGAACACGACCCGGTCGCCGGACTTCACGCACTTCATCGCCTGCGCGGCGCTGACCACCTTCTTCTGGTAGTCGTTCGTCCAGTCCATCCCCTCACTCCTTCAGCTTGCGCGAGACCGTTGCCGCGATGCCCGGCGCCGGCGTCGCGACGCCGTCGACGAACTCGCCGGCGACGACGACGGCCGCGGGGTCCTCGCGGGTAAGCAGGTGCCCCGAGGCGCACGCCCGGGGGCAACCGCTCAGATGAACGGTCGCCCCCGGGCGTACCTCGGGGTCGTCGGCGGGCAGCTCGGCGGCGACCGCGGTGCGGTCGATGTGCGGGTTGCAGCCCCCGCAGTACACGACCGTGACGCGCCCCTCCGGCGCCGCCTCGTGCCCGCCCGTCATCGTCAGTCCGTCCGCCGGAGTGCCTTCGGCGCCGGCGGGCCGCTCAATAGCGCTCCGCTCTCTTCGTGACACTACGGGCATTAGTGGGCGGCCGCCGTGGGCACCTTGGGCTTGCCCTTGTCCCACGGCTTGCCCACGCCGGCAAGCGCCTTCGCCAGCTCCTTCTTGTGGTTCATGTTGGACTGGCGGGCGATCATGATGCGCTGCGCCTGCGGCGAGCCCGCGCCGTGCATGGACTCGGTGCGGTAGCCCACGGCCGCGGCGCCGAGCGTGAGGTTCTCCACGAGGCGCAGCACGCGCATGCGGTCGATGGTCGGCGTGTCGCACTGGCCCACCAGGAACTTCTCCACGATGGGGCCGATCTTCTCGTCGGCCAGGTCCTGCGCCGACGGCATGGTGACCATGAGGCCGCCGGCGATGTCCTCGGCCAGGCGGGCGATCTCGTAGGGGAAGCGCGTCACGTTCTGCTTGCAGACGTTGGCGAGCAGCATGTCGATCTGGTAGTTGCCGGCGGGCATCCGCACGCCCTCGTAGGAGCAGGCGAGGCCGCAGCTGAACAGCGTCTCGTTGAGATGGGTCATCTCGATGAGCTTGTCCTTGATGTGGCTGGCCTTGGGCACGCCGTTCATGTCGGCGGCCAGCGCGGCGGCGCCGATGAGCACGTCGCCCACGCCGACCTTGCAGCCGCCGTAGCTCTGGCGGTGGAAGCCGGCGAAGCGCTCCACCAGGGCGCCGGAGAACTCGATCTCGCCGCACATGTACACGCGGTCCCAGGGCACGAAGACGTCGTCGAACACCATCAGGGCTTCCTGGCCGCCGAACTGCGGGTTGCCGACGTCCAGGTCGTTGGACTCCAGCTTGCGCGTGTCGCAGCTCTGGCGTCCGTAGATGTAGTAGACGCCCTCGGCGTTGGCGGGGCAGCTGAAGCTGACGGCGAAGTCCTCGTCGCCCTCGCGCATCGCCACGGTGGGCATGACGATGATCTCGTGGGAGTTGCAGGCGCCGGTCTGGTGGGCCTTGGCGCCGCGCACGACGATGCCGTCGTCGCGCTTCTCCACGACGTGCAGGTAGACGTCCGGGTCGGGCTGCTGATGCGGCGCCAGGGCGCGGTCCCCCTTGGGGTCCGTCATGGCGCCGTCGGCCACCAGGTCCTCCTCCTGCAGGTGCTGCACGTACTTGCGGAAGCGCTGGTGGTAGTCGGTGCCCTTCGCCTGGTCGATCTCGTAGGTCACGGAGTACAGCGCGTTGATGGCGTCCATGCCGACGCAGCGCTGGAAGCAGGAGCCGGTCTTCTGGCCCAGCAGGCGCTGCATCTTGACCTTCTTCGCCAGGTCCTCCGTGGACTGGTGGATGTGGGCGAAGCGGTTGACCTTCTTGCCCGTGAGGTGGCTCGTGGCCAGCATGAGGTCCTCGTACTCCGGCTGCCGGGCCAGCTCGTAGGTCATGGCGATGCAGTTGATGCTGGGCCGGATGATGGGGTGCTCGACGTAGTCGTCGATCTTCTCGCCGAAGAGGTAGATCTGCAGATGCAGATCGGCCAGGCTCTGGATGAATTCCTCGGGCGTCCTGAGAGCCATGCGATGCAGCTCCTTCCTCGCGCCCTCAGCAGCGGGCGCTGCGCTGGCCTACCGCGGCGCGGGCGCGCGTCAAGACGGGAGCGCTCGCGCGGTCTGTTCGGTGTGGCGGGGGCAGACGGGCAGGCATGACCTGACGCCCTCTCCTTAAGCACTATAGGAGGGCCATTTGGCTTCGTCAATTTCTTCAAATCAGGAGCCAATTGAGTGGCCCCTGGTTGGACATAACGTCCAAGTCACGGGCGGTGCTGAGCGGCGCACCCAGAGTCTCTGGCGTCGGCTACGGCGCCAGGGGCGCGAGGGGCACGCTCCAAGCCTGCGCGCGACCTCGTCTTTCGCCATGCTGTACCAATTGGACCAGCGCAGACGGCCAAGTTTGGCCCGGATGGCGACTGCGACGTGGTACAGGGCGGCGTATACTCGCGGCGCTTCGCTGCGGCGGCGTCGTGCCCGCGCGAGCACGTGGAGCCTGGCAAGGTTCACCCGGACCTATACCGCCTAGTGGAGGGCAATCTATGAGCGCATTCGTTGACGAATTCATGGCCCGGCTCAAGGCCAAGAACCCCGCGGAGCCCGAGTTCCATCAGGCCGCGCAGGAAGTGGCCGAGTCCCTCGAGGTCGTGATCGAGCGCAACCCCAAGTATCGCGAAGCCAAGATCCTCGAGCGCATCGCCGAGCCGGACCGCGTGATCATGTTCCGCGTACCCTGGGTCGACGACAAGGGCGAGATCCAGGTCAACCGCGGCTTCCGCATCGAGATGAACAGCGCCATCGGCCCCTACAAGGGCGGCCTGCGCTTCCATCCCACCGTGTACCTCGGCCTGCTCAAGTTCCTCGCGTTCGAGCAGGTCTTCAAGAACTCGCTCACCACGCTGCCCATGGGTGGCGGCAAGGGCGGTTCGGACTTCGACCCCAAGGGCAAGAGCGATCTCGAGGTCATGAAGTTCACGCAGTCCTTCATGACCGAGCTGCAGCGTCACATCGGCCAGTTCACCGACGTGCCCGCCGGCGACATCGGCGTCGGCGGCCGCGAGATCGGCTTCATGTTCGGCCAGTACAAGCGCGTGCGCAACGAGTTCACCGGCGTCCTCACCGGCAAGGGCCTCAACTGGGGCGGTTCGCTCATCCGTCCCGAGGCGACGGGCTACGGCGCCGTCTACTTCGCCGCCGAGATGCTCTCCACGCGCGGCGAGACGCTCGAAGGCAAGACCTGCCTCGTGTCCGGGTCGGGCAACGTGGCCCAGTACGCGATCGAGAAGATCCTCGATCTCGGCGGCAAGCCCGTGACCTTCAGCGACTCCAGCGGCTACATCTACGACGAGGCCGGCATCGATCGCGCGAAGCTCGCCTTCCTCCTGGAGCTCAAGAACGTCAAGCGCGGCCGCGTGAAGCGAGTACGCCGACAAGTTCCCCGGCGCGGTCCACACGCCGGTGGACAGCGCCAAGGATTTCAACCCGCTGTGGGACCACAAGGCCGACTGCGCCTTCCCGAGCGCGACGCAGAACGAGATCAACGCCAAGGACGCGCAGAACCTGCTCGACAACGGCGTGTTCCTCGTCTCCGAGGGCGCCAACATGCCGACCGTCCCCGAGGGCGTCGAGCTGTTCCTCGAGAAGGGCATCCTCTACGGCCCCGGCAAGGCCGCCAACGCCGGCGGCGTGGCCACCTCCGGCCTCGAGATGTCGCAGAACAGCCTGCGCCTCAGCTGGACGCGTGAGGAAGTGGACGCCCGTCTGCACGGCATCATGAAGGCCATCCACAAGCAGTGCGTGGACGCGGCTTCAGCCTACGGCATGGCCGGCAACTACGTGGCCGGCGCCAACATCGCCGGCTTCGTGAAGGTCGCCGACGCGATGATGGACCAGGGCGTCGTCTGAGTGACTGCGACCAGCACGCAAGCTGCTTATGATCCACACTGTGACCATTGCAGTCCCTCCTGACGGTGGGCTGAAAGGAGCGGCGCCATGAAGAAGATCGAGTGTTTCATCCAGCCGTACAACCTGGACACGGTCGCCGAGGCTCTCGCGGTGGAAGGCGTACGCGGCATGAGCGTCACCGAGGTGAAGGGGTTCGGCGTCCAGAAGGGCTTCACGCGCGGCGAGGAGGTCCACCCCGGCGCCTTCCGCTTCCATCCCAAGATGAAGGTGGAGATGGTCGTCGAGGAGGACAACGTCGAGAAGATCGTGGCCAGCATCCAGGCCTCGCTGAAGAGCAACCAGATCGGCGAGGGCAAGATCTTCGTGTTGCCGGTGGATGACGCTGTGCGCACGCGCACCGGCGAGCGCGGCCACGACGCCATCAGGTGAGCTGAGACCGGCCGCCGCGGCCGGGTGAAGCGACGAGGGCCGGGTGGTGCGGCGCACCACCCGGCCCTCGTCGCGTCGCGGCGCCGCGCTTCGTCAGGCGAGCTCGAACTCCCGCACGAAGTCGGCCTTGGACCGGGCGCCGATGATCTTCTTGGCGGGCTGCCCGTCCTGGAACAGGATGATGGTGGGGATGCTCATGATGCCGAACTTGCTGGCGATGCTCGGGTTCTCGTCCACGTTGACCTTGGCCACGGTGACCTTGTCGCCGTGCTCCGCGGCGATCTCCTCGATGATGGGGCCGACCATGCGGCACGGCCCGCACCAGGGCGCCCAGAAGTCCACGATCACGGGGCCGCCGGCCACTTCCTCGTCGAACGTCGCATCGGTCAGGGTCTTCACATCGTTCGCCACGTGCTCTCCTCCTTGAACGGCGGGTCGGCCCCGCCCGTGATTGGCATTCCCGTCGTATCAGAGGGCGGCCAGGACGCGGTCGAGGCGCTTCTGGACCTCGTCCGCCACCTTGCCGAGTCTATCGTTGCCGACCATGCCGAGCATGGCGCCGGCGTTGATGACCGCCACCCGCGTGCCGGCGTCGCCCTCGTAGACCACCACATTGCAGGGCAACAGCAGGCCGATGTCCGGCTCCAGGCCGATGGCCTCATGGGCCAGGGGCGGGTTGCAGGCGCCGAGGATGACGTGCTGCGGCCCGTCCACGCCGAGCTTCTCCTTCATCGTCTTCTTGACGTCGATCTCGGTGATCACACCGAAGCCTTCGTCCTTGAGCGCCGCGAGGACGCGCGGCACGACCTCGTCGTACGGTTCATCGAGGACCCGGCCTACGCCGTACTCCATGCTGACCTCCCGGGGGGACTGCGGACCGGCGCCTACTATACCCCATGGGGTATGGCTTCGCGCCCTCCCAGACCACGGCTCGCGTTCACCGCTACGATGCCCGGGGCGGGGAGGCGCCAATCCCCGCCGCCCTCGCCAAGGCCCGCGGGCGGCCGCCGCCTCGCGCCTGCGCGCCCGTCTCCGGTATGATGCTAGATTCACGATCCGCGACTGAGCGGACGAATCGGCTTGTATCGTCTGGAAAGGACCGGTGGCCGTGAGAAGCGACGAGATCAAGCGCGGTGTGGCGCGCGCCCCGCATCGCTCGCTGCTGCGCGCCCTGGGCGTGAGCGACGACGAGATGGAGAGGCCGTTCATCGGCATCGCCAACTCGTTCAGCGAGGTCGTGCCGGGCCACATGCACCTGCGCGGCGTCGTGGACGCGGTCAAGGCGGGCGTGCGGGGCGCCGGCGGCACGCCCTTCGAGTTCGGCGTGATGGGCATCTGCGACGGCATCGCCATGAACCATCGCGGCATGCTCTACTCGCTGCCGAGCCGCGAACTCATCGCCGACAGCGTCGAATCCATGACCGTCGCCCATGCCTTCGACGCGCTGGTGCTGGTGCCGTGCTGCGACAAGATCGTGCCCGGCATGCTGATGGCCGCCATGCGGCTCAACGTGCCGGCCGTCATGGTGAGCGGCGGCCCGTCGCTCGCGGGTCACCTGGACGGGCGCGCCATCGACCTCACCAGCGTCTTCGAGGGCGTGGGGCAGCACCAGGCAGGCGCGCTCGACGACGAGGGCCTGAAGGCCCTCGAGTGCAACGCCTGCCCCACGTGCGGCTCCTGCTCCGGCATGTTCACGGCCAACTCCATGAACTGCCTGGCCGAGGTGATCGGCATGGCCCTGCCCGGCAACGGCACCATCCCCGCCCCGTACAGCGAGCGCCTGCGCTTCGCCAAGGAGGGCGGCGCCAGGGTGATGGACGTCCTGGCGGCCGACCTGAAGCCGCGCGACATCCTCACGCAGGCGGCGGTCGGCAACGCCCTCGCCGCCGACGCCAGCCTGGGCTGCAGCACGAACACCGTGCTGCACCTCGCGGCCATCGCGACCGAGGCCGGCCTGGCGTTCGACCTGCGGCGCATCAACGAGGTCGCGGCCAGGGTGCCACACATCTGCAAGCTGGCCCCGGCCGGCGCGCACCACATGGAGGACCTGTACCGCGCCGGCGGCATCCAGGCGGTCATGAAGCGCCTGCTGGACGCCGGCCTGATGGACGGCGCCGCCCTCAGCGTGGCCGGCGGCACCGTCGCCGAGGCCGTGGCCGGCGCCCGCGTCGTCGACGACGACGTGATCCGGCCTCTGGACCGGCCCTACCACGCCACCGGCGGCCTGGCCGTGCTCTTCGGCAACCTCGCCGAGAACGGCGCCGTGGTCAAGGAGGGCGCCGTGGCCGACGCGATGCTGCGCCACAGCGGCCCGGCCCGTGTGTTCGAGAGCGAGGCCGACGCCGTGGCCGCCATCTCGAGGGGCGACATCGCCGACGGCTCCGTCGTCGTCATCCGCAACGAGGGTCCCAAGGGCGCCCCCGGCATGCCGGAGATGCTGAGCGCCACGTCGATGCTGGCCGGCCAGGGCCGGGACAAGGACGTGGCGCTCATCACCGACGGCCGCTTCAGCGGCGCCACGCGCGGCGCCGCCATCGGCCACGTGGCGCCGGAGGCCCAGGCCGGCGGGCTCATCGGCCTGGTCGCGGACGGCGACACCGTCAGCATCGACATCCCAGCGCGCAGTCTCACGCTCGACGTTCCGGAGGAGGAACTCGCGCGGCGCCGGGCGGCTCAGCCGCCTCTTGCGCCGCGCTCCGGCGTAACCGGCTACCTGGCCCGTTACGTCAGACTCGTCTCCGGAGCGGAGAAGGGAGCCGTGCTGCAATGACACCAGACAAGAAGATGAAGGGCTCGCGCGCCATGGTCGCGGCGCTCGAAGACGAGGGCTGCGAGGTCCTCTTCGGGTTCCCCGGCGGCGTCGCCATCCCCTTCTACGACGCCCTGTACGACGCCAAGAAGCTGCGCCACGTGCTCGTGCGCCACGAGCAGGGCGCGGCGCACGCCGCCGACGGCTATGCGCGCGCCACGGGCAAGGTCGGCGTCTGCACCTCCACCAGCGGCCCCGGCGCCACCAACCTGGTCACCGGCATCGCCACCGCCAACCTCGACTCCGTGCCCCTGGTGGCCATCACCTGGCAGGTGCGCAGCGACCTGATCGGCACGGACGCCTTCCAGGAGGCGGACATGACCGGCATCACCCTGCCGATCGTGAAGCACTCCTACCTCGTCAAGGACGCGGCCGAGCTGCCGAGCGTGGTGCACGAGGCCTTCCACATCGCCTCCACCGGCCGTCCCGGCCCCGTCGTCATCGACATCCCGGTGGACGTGGCCCACGGCGAGATCGCCTATCGCAAGGCCGACACCATCGACCTGCCCGGCTACAAGCCCACGGTCAGGGGTCACGTCAAGCAGATCCGCGCCGCCGCCAAGGCCATCAACGAGGCGGCGCGTCCCGTGCTCTATCTGGGCGGCGGCGTGGTGAGCTCGGACGCGGGACCCGAGATCCTGCGCCTCGCCGAGCTGCGCCGCCTGCCCGTGGCTACCACCCTGATGGGCCTGGGCGGCTTCCCCGAGACGCACGAGCTCTCCATGGGCATGCTGGGCATGCACGGCACCGTCACGGCGAACTACGCGGTGCACGAGTGCGACCTGCTCATCGCCATCGGGGCGCGCTTCGACGACCGCGTGACCGGCAAGCTCAAGGCGTTCGCGCCGCACGCGAAGATCATCCACGCGGACGTGGACCCGGCCGAGATCGGCAAGAACGTGGCGCCGCTCATCCCCATCGTCGGCGACGCCAAGCACGTCGCCGCCGGCCTGGCCAAGGAGCTCGAGGCACTGGAGTGGCAGCCGGAGCGCACGGCCGAATGGCTGGCGCGCATCGCGGCCCGCAAGGACGAGTACCCGCTGCACTACGAGCACCCGGCCAGCGGCACGGTCGCGCCGCAGTTCGTCATCCAGGAGATCGACCGCGTGACCGGTCACGACGCCGTGATCTGCACCGACGTGGGCCAGCACCAGATGTGGGCCACCCAGTACTACACGTACACGTTCGGCCGCCAGTTCATCAGCTCGGGCGGCCTGGGCACCATGGGCTTCGGCCTGCCGGCCAGCATCGGCGCCCGCATCGGCCGGCCGGACAAGACCGTCATCGACATCAGCGGCGACGGCGGCTTCCAGATGACGATGCAGGAGCTGGCGACGGCGGTGAACTACGACGTCCCCGTCGTGGTCTGCATCCTCAACAACGGCTACCTGGGCATGGTCCGGCAGTGGCAGGACCTGTTCTGGAACAAGCGCTACAGCTTCACCTGCATCGACGTGCAGCCCGACTTCAAGATGCTCGCCGAGGCCTTCGGCGCGGTGGGCATGCGCGTCACCGACAAGGACCAGGTGGAGCCGGCGCTGCGCGATGCGATCGCCTCCGACCGGCCCGTCGTCATCGACTTCAAGACCTCGCCCGAGGAGAACGTGTTCCCCATGGTCCCCGCCGGCTCGGAGATCACCGAGATGATCGGCGGTCACGGCCGCAGCGGGAGGAAGAAGTCATGAAGCACACGCTGAGCGTGCTGGTGGAGAACAAGCCCGGCGTGCTGACGCGGGTCGCCGGGCTCTTCGCGCGCCGCGGGTTCAACATCGAGAGCCTGGCGGTGGGGCAGAGCGAGGACCCGCGGCTGAGCCGCATCACCATCACCATCGACGGCGCCGAGCACCCGATCGACCAGGTGACGAAGCAGCTGCACAAGCTCATCAACGTGGTGAAGATCCGCGACCTCGAGCCGACGGGCATGGTCGCGGCCGAGTTGCTGCTCGTGAAGGTGAGCTCCGAGGGGGAGAAGCGCACCGAGGTGCTGCAGATCGCCGAGATCTTCCACGCCAAGATCGTGGACGTCGACCGCCGCACGCTCACGCTGCGCGTGGTGGGCGTCAACGACAAGCTGGAGGCGCTGCTCGAGCTGCTCAAGCGCCGCTGGGCGTCCTCGAGGTGGTGCGCACGGGGACGATCGCCATCGGGCGCGGGAGGGGCTAGCGCCGCTCCCGCGCCCCCGGCGCTCCCGTCGCTGCCGTTCGTGGGCCGGCTCATCGCTCTGATCGTCATGTTCGCGCTCATCAGCAGATGGACCGCTGCCGATGTATGGCCCGACGCCGTGCTCATGGGGAGATGAGGAAATGGCCAACTGGCTCACGTCGAAGTTCAAGCCGCCACAGCCCTCGGGACCGCCGCAGACCGTCCGGTCCTTCGCACCCGGGACCGACGACACACTGAGCCGCGACTGCGTCACGGCCGAGCAGGACGCCTGGGTCGTGGATGCGGCGGAGCAGCAGACCGTGCACCTCTTCGAGGTGAAGGACCCGATGGTCGAGCAGTGCACGCTTGCGTACCGGGCGCGGCTCAAGACCGAAGGTCTGGCCGGCCGCGCCTACCTCGAGATGTGGTGCCGCCTGCCGGGGCGAGGCGAGTTCTTCTCCAAGGGCCTCCACCAGACCGTCAAGGGCACGACCGACTGGGGCTCCTACGAGATCCCCTTCTACCTGAAGAAGGGACAGCGCCCCGACCTGATCAAGCTGAACCTGGTCGTCGAGGGCACCGGCAAGGTCTGGATCAAGGACGTCGAGCTCCTCATGACGCCGCTCGGCTAGCGGACCGCTCGCCGCGAGAGAGATCGCTGTGGCGGTGGCTCTACTTCCTCCCGTGCCGATCTCCGGTGAGGTGCTGCTCGAGGAGTTCCTCAAGCCGCTCGGTCTCACCCAGAACCGCCTGGGGCTCTCGATCGGCGTCCACCCGCGGCGCATCAACGAGATCGTGCTCGGCAAGCGTCGCGTCAGCAGCGACGGCGGTGCGAGCTGGAGCCGCAGTCCTACGTCTCGCCTACGACGTTAGGACGTCGCTCGCTGACTCTGCCACCGGCTGGGCTGGGCCGGCGGACCGTGCAGTGGCGACGACCGACGGGGCCATCTGGACGACGTCGCCAGGCGACAGACGAGTACCTCCGGTACGAAGCCGCCTCGAGCGCAGCATGTCTGGGTGGTCGACGAGGTCATCGCCCAGAAAGGCAAGCGGACATGGAGTTGCATCTGGCGAGCGGCTTCGGCCGGGATCAACATGGACCGAAGCGCGAGCTCCTCGCGGGAACGCCGGCCGACATCGTCTTCCAGACGGCCGGCAGCGGATCGTGGACGACAGATCTCCGGAGGACGATCCTGGCGGAAGGACTGGCGGACAGTTCGGCTGAGGCACGAGGTCTTGGTGGGAACACCGTCGCCCGCCGGACTACCCGGCGGGCCATCTGAGGCTGGGCGACACAGCGGCCCCAGCAGAGCCAGTGCGCTGGCTCGGCATCGGGGACGGTACGCGCTGGAGTGAACTGGGCGGCTGGCTGACGCTATTCGTCAGCCTGGGCACACTGGCCTTCCTCGTCATCGCCGGGCAGCCCTCGCTGGACCTGGTCGCGCGTGCGCTGCCCTTTCTGCCGGCGATACTGCTGGCGGCCGCCGTGAACTCCTTCACCGAGGAGATGACCTACAAGGCGTCGTTCCTCTCGGTGCTCGTCGGCCCGGTAGGGCCCCGGCAGGCGAGCTATATGGTGGCAGCCTACTTCGGCCTCCTGCACTTCTACGGCGTGCCCTACGGCATCGTCGGTGTGGGCCTCGCGGGCTTCCTGGGCTGGCTGCTGGCCAAGTCCATGCTGGAGACGGACGGCCTCTTCTGGGCCTGGTTCATCCACTTCTGGCAAGACGTGTGGATCTTCTCCTTCATGGCCGTCGGCCTGGTCGTCCCTGGTGGCGGGCAGGGGTGACCTGGTGGCTGTGTGAGTTCACGCTTGGAGTGCAACGCTTCCGTCTCTGACGCGCCCTAGGTCTGTAGTAGAGTCCAGTTGCAGCACGCGCAGGTCATCCGCGGTGCGTTGCCCGAATCGAGCCGTAGCGCTCCAGGAAGGGGGAGGATGACGAAGGCGCTCGAGAAAGCCACGCAGCAGTGTCAGGCTGGGCAGTACAAGAAGGCGGTCGACACGCTCTGGGAGGTGAGCTTCCCCGACGACGACGACGACGCCGAGGCCCAGGCCCTGCTCGCGCTCGCGACCCGGCTGCGCGACGTGACTGAGGGCTCCCTGCGCAGCGACTGTGAGGAGCACATCGCGCGCGCCGAGCGCTACCTGGCCGCAGAGAGGCGCAGCGAGGCCGACCGCCGCGCGGCCGCGCTGGGCGCCGATCCCGTGGTCCTCGCGCGCCGAGCTCGCGAGGCCGGTCTCACCTGGCTCAGCATCACGAGCGCCGAGGACCTCGTCGCCGCTCCCCTGCACGAGGTTCTGCGGGCTTCTGAGTCCGGCGCCTCCGTGGCGCCCGCCAGCGTTATCGACGCCATTGAGGCCCAAGGCTGGCACCTCGAGCACATCACCCGCTGCGTCCGCCCCACCAGAGTCATCGCCTCACCGTTCGGCGCCGTCGACCTCATCGCCGGCGGGCAGGACGTCGAGGCCGCCGATGAATACCAGTACGTGTTCCGACGGGTCGGTGGAGCATCTGGCTAACAAACACGTCGAGCAGATGCCGCCGGCGCCGCACAGCTCATGTGCCGAGCTTTGGGCAGACGGGCGAGGGCCCACGGACCGTGCCTGAGAGTACGGAGGCTGATTGTGAAGACGAGGCTCGGTTGGATCGACGTCGTCGCGTATCTGGCCTATCTGCTCTTCGCCGCGCTCGCCGTTCTGTTTGGCCAGCGCGGCGCGCTCTGGTATGCGGGGCTCTGCCTCGTGCCAGGCGAGACGAGCGGATCCTGGCGGAGGCGTTCGGTGCCCGAGTATGCGGCGTAGCGAAGCAGAACGTGGTTCTAGCTCGTCCGGTGACACGTGAGGCCGGCGAACAAGCGCTTCCTGCTGCGGGCCAGAAGCGCGAACGTCGAGCGGCAGGAGCCGCAATGAGGCGCCACCGCGTTGATCTGCATGAGAGGCGGTTCCAGCCATGAACGTCGCCGACATCCGCGAGCTCTTTCCCGGGCTGAAGGACACGATCTACCTGAACACCGCCACCATGGCTGTCGGGTGCACGCCCGCACGAGAGGCGTACGAGCGGGCTGTCGAGCGCTGGGCAGCGGGCCGCTTTGACTGGATGGAGGCCGAGCGCGCGGGGGAAGACGCCCGAGCCGTCTTTGCGCAGATCGTCGGAGCGCGTCCGGAGGAGGTCGCGATCGTCCCGGCCGTGAGCACGGCCGCCGGGATCGTGGCTGCGAACATGCCGCCCGCAAAGCGCGGCGAGAACATCGTGGTCGCCGACGAACGAATTCAGCTCGAACTACTTCCCGTGGCTCCTGCTCCGGGAGCGTGGCTACGAGGTGCGCGCCGTGCCGTCCACCGACGACGGCATTTCGGCCGATGCCTATGGCGAATTCGCGGATGGAGGAACGCGTCTCATCGCGGTGAGCGCCGTGCATTCTCCCACCGGCTATCGTGCAGACCTCGCCGCGCTGAGCCAGGTGGCCGCTCGCTCGGGGGCCTGGCTGTTCGTGGATGCCTGCCAGGCGGCGGGGGCGGTCCCGCTCGATGTGGTGCGCGACGGAGTCGATTTCCTGGCGGCCGCGAGCCACAAGTTCCTTCTCGGCTCAAGAGGGATGGGTTACCTCTTCGTCCGTCGTGAGCTCCTCGACCGCATCCGTCCCATTCTCCCCGGCTGGAAGGCCGCTCGGAAGCCGCTCGAGAGCTTCTACGGACCGACCATGGACCTGTCGCCGACGGCGTCGAGACTCGACACCTCACTGGTCTGGTTCGCCGCACTTGCCGAGCAGGCGGCGCTCGGGCTCTTTCCGCCGATTCGGGATCCAGGCCATTCTCGATCGCAACGCCCAGCTCTCCCTGCGCCTGCATGACGCGCTTGTCGCGCACGGTTCCGCCTTGCGGCCCTTCCCGCAACGCCATCGCTCCACGATCGTCTCGGTACCGGTGGACGACACCGAAGCAGCCATGACGCGGCTGCGCACGGCGAACGTGGTCGCGTCGGTACGCGCGGGCAGGATCCGGCTGTCGGTGCATTTCTACAATCTCGAGGAGGAGATCGACCGCGTTGCCGAGCTGATCGGGAGCGCGTGAGCGGCGTTTCTGTGGGTTCCATTCTGGTGAACTAGCATCACGCGGTCGGCGACCCCGGTCGTCGACCTTGTCGGTAGCAGGACGAGAGCTGGATGACGGACAAGCCTGAGCGCAAGGACGAACTTCCGGTCGATGCGGTTTCCCGGGCGGCCGGAGTGGGAGGACTGGCTAGACGAGCATCACGGCACGTCGCCGGGCGTCTGGCTGCTGATCGCGAAGAAGGGTGCGGACCACTCCACGGTGACGAGGGCGGACGCGCTCGAGGTCGCCCTCTGCTACGGGTGGATCGACGGCCAGGGCAGGAGTCACTCGGACGCGGCCTGGCTGCAGAAGTTCACGCCGCGAGGCGCGAAGAGCGTCTGGTCGAAGATCAACCGCGCCAAGGCGGAGGCGCTCATCGCGAGCGGGCAGATGAGGCCGGCAGGGGCGGCGGCCGTGGAGCTGGCAAAGGCCGACGGGCGATGGACGGCGGCCTACGACTCTCCCAGCACCGCCGCCGTCCCCGACGACTTCCAGGCCGAGCTGGACGCGCACCCCGAGGCGAAGGACTTCTTCGCGACGCTGAACAGCGCGAACCGCTACGCGATCCTGTGGCGCCTGCAGACGGCGAAGCGGGCGGAGACCAGGGAGAAGCGGATGCGGCAGTTCATCGACATGCTCGAACGTCACGAGAAGCTGCACCCGTGAAGAGGATCCAGGAGGACTGATGGCGCCGACGATCGGCAACGGCAAGATCTGCTACGTGCCGATGCCGGCGGTGGCATGCGCGGTTGGCGGAGTTCTACCGCTCCGTCTTCGGTTGGCACGAGGACGGCGACCACGTCGCGACGCCTTCGATGCGGCGTGGCGGGAGCGCGCGGCGACGTCACATCCTCGGGGAGCGGGCCTGCTCGCTCGCGGGCGAGCGGTCGGTGAACGACGTCGCCGGGTCGCGTCCGCCGTCAGCCAAAGGCGGCGAGGCGTCCAAGATCACGGCTGTCGGGTCCTGAGGGACGGTCGGCCTCGTCAGCGTGCGCGGGCTCGGGCGTCAACAGCGCCTGTACTCGCTGAACGGGGAAGGCCTCAAGCCACTACACGATTGGGTCAGCACGTTCGAGCGGTTCTGGGACCAGCGCTTCGACCGCTTGGCCGAGTACCTCGACGAGCTGCGATCAGGAGAGGAATCCGATGAGCGCGATGCCTGAGCACGCCATAGGATCGTCGGAACGGGAGCTCGTTATCACGCGCGTCTTCGACGCGCCGCGCGAGCTCGTGTTCAAGGCGTGGACCGAGTGCGAGCACTTCGCCCGATGGTGGGGCCCCAGCCGGTTCACGACGCCCGGCTGCACCATCGACCTGCGTCCCGGCGGCCGCCTGCACTACTGCATGCGCGCCCCCGACGGCCAGGAGTTCTGGGGCCTCGGTGTGTACCGCGAGATCGTGCCGCCGGAACGGATCGTCTACACGGACATGTTTGCCGATGAGCACGGTGACCCCGTGCCTCCCACGCACTACGGCATGAGCGCCGACTGGCCGGCCGAGACGCTCGTGACCGTCACGTTCGCCGAACTGGACGGCAAGACGAGGCTCACCCTGCGCCACACCGGCGCGCCCGCGGGCAGGGACCGCGACATGACCGGGGCCGGCTGGAACCAGTCGTTCGATCGCCTCGGTGAGTACCTGACCGGCACGAAGGAGTCCGGATGAGCGGCGCCTACGCAGCCGTGAACGGCCTCGAGCTGTACTACGAGGTCCACGGCGAGCCGCGTGAGGACAGGCCGCCGCTCGTCTTGCTGCACGGCGGCCTGGACTGGCCCAGGCTCGTCGAGAAGAACAAGCAGCTGGACATGGACTGGAAGGGCTGGGCGCCGGACGACGTGGCGTCGATCACGGCGCCCACGCTGCTCATCATCGGCGACGCCGACATCGTCCAGCCCGAGCACACCGTCGAGATGTTCCGCCTGCTCGGCGGAGGCGTCGCCGGCGACGTGGTCGGCCTGACTCCCGCGCGGCTGGCGGTGTTGGCCGGCACGACGCACATCACCCTCGTGCAGCGCGTCGACTGGCTGGTCTCCATGGTGACCGAGTTCCTCGACGCACCCATGCCCGAGGCCGAGGGCGACGGCCGCTGAGCGGCCGTCGCCCGGAGGACGGAGGACAGCAGATGGCACGCAGGAGGACGTCATTCGAACAAGGCCCGGCCGGAGGACTGGCGCCCTCGCGCCTGGCGCGCATGCACGACGTGATGGCCGGCTACGTCGAACGCGGCGCGGCGCCCGGACTCGTCACGCTGGTGAGCCGCCACGATGAGGTGTACGCCGACGCACTTGGCTTCACGGCGCTGGGCGGACGCGAGCCGATGGGCCGCGACACGATCTTCCGCATCTCGTCCGTGACGAAGCCGATCACCGCCGCGGCGACGATGATCCTGGTGGAGGAGTGCAGGCTGCGCTTGGACGAGCCGGTCGACAGGCTGCTGCCGGAGCTGGCCGACCGCAGGGTGCTGAAGAGGCTCGATGGGCCGCTGGACGACACCGTGCCGGCCGAGCGGTCCATCACCGTGCGCGACTTGCTCACGTTCCGCATGGGGACGGGGATGATCCTGGCCCCGCCCGGCGCGTATCCCATCCAGCAGGCTGTGGCCGAGGCCCTCGGAGCGCCGGGCGCCCCGAGCCCGGCATCGCCGCCGCCGCCCGACGAATGGATGCGACGTCTCGGCACCCTGCCGCTCGTGCACCAGCCCGGAGAGCGCTGGATGTACAACACCGGGGCGCAAGTCCTGGGGGTGCTGATCGCGCGCGCCGCCGGACAGCCGCTGGAGACGTTCCTGCGCGAGCGCCTCTTCGAGCCGCTCGGCATGAAGGACACGTCGTTCAGCGTGCCGCCGGACAAGCTCGGCAGGCTCGCGACGAGCTATCTGACGGACTTCGAGACGGGGTCGCTCGTGCTCTACGACGACCCCGCCGACAGCCAGTGGGGCAGGTCGCCGGCGTTCCCCGACGGCGCCGCCGGCCTGGTCTCGACCGCCGACGACTGTCTCGCCTTCGGCCGGATGATGCTGGGCAAGGGCAAGGCCGGCGCCACGCGCCTCCTGTCCCGGTCCTCCGTCGAGACCATGACGATGGACCACCTGACGCCGGAGCAGAAGGCCGTGTCGTCGCTGGCGCCCGGCTTCTTCGACGGTCACGGCTGGGGCTTCGGCATGGCCGTCGTGACGAGGCGCGACGACCTCTGGACCGTCCCGGGGAGCTTCGGCTGGGACGGCGGCCTGGGCACGTCATGGTGGGTCGACCCCAGCGAGGACATGATCACGATCCTGATGACGCAGGCCGCCTGGACGTCCGCCAGCCCGCCCGAGGTGAGTCGCGATTTCTGGACCCTCGCCTATCAGGCGATCGACGACTAGGGCCGCGGTCTGCGAAGGAGGACGGCAGCATGGGACGACTGATCCTGTTCAACATGGTGACGCTCGACGGCTTCTTCGAAGGGCCGGACCACGACATCACCTGGCACCGCGTCGACGATGAGTTCAACGACTTCGCCCTCGAGCAACTGGCCGCACCGGCCGGCCTGGTGTTCGGCCGGGTCACCTACGAGCTGATGGCAGGCTACTGGCCGGGCGAGGAGGCGAAGCGCGACGATCTCGCTCGTCGCCGAGAGGATGAACAGCCTGCCGAAGCTGGTCTTCTCGCGGACGCTGGACCAGGTCGACTGGGCGAACACGAGGCTGATCAAGGGCGACGCCGCGCGGGAGATGGCGGCGCTCAAGCACGGCGCCGCCGCCGACTTCTACCTCTTCGGCAGCGCCGACCTGGCCGTCACGTTCACACGGGCCGGCCTGATCGACGAGTACCGGCTCATCGTCAATCCCGTCGTGCTGGGCCGCGGTGTGCCGCACTTCAAGGGCGCGGAGCGCCTTCGGCTGAGGCTCGCCGGCCACAGGACGTTCGCCAACGGCAACGTCCTGCTGCGCTACGAGCCGGAGAGGGGGCAGCAGGAGTCAGCGAGTCGAGACCGGGCCTAGACGGAATGTCCTCCGGGGAGCGACACCGTAGGGAGAGATGTCCATGTGCAGGAACATCCGCACGCTCTACAACTTCGAGCCGCCCGCGAGCGACGACGAGGTGCGGGCGGCGGCGCTGCAGTACGTGCGCAAGATCAGCGGCTTCGCCAAGCCGTCGGCCGCCAACCAGGAGGCGTTCGCCCGGGCCGTGGACCAGGTGGCCCGGGCGTCGTCGAGCCTGCTCGGCGCGCTCGTGACCGCGGCTCCGCCGCGAGACCGGGAGGTCGAGGCCGCCAAGGCGCGGGCCCGCGCCGTCCGCCGCTTCGGCTCGTAGCGGACGCGGATGGCGCGCGGTCAGGCGAAGACCACGTTGACCAGCGCCACGTAGATGGCCGTGCCCCCGATGATGCTGGCCACGGCGTTACGCTTCCAGAGGTGCAGCGCGACGGTGGCGGCGAGGGCGAGGGCCTCGGGCAGCCCGTGTGGCGCCTCGCTCAGCGACACGTCACGCAGCGTGTACACGGCGAGGATGACCATGATGCCGGCCGGCATGTGCTGACTGAGGTAGCCGACGAGCGCCGAGTCGCGCAGCGGCCGCAGCACGGTGAAGGGCAGGGCCCGCAGGGCGAAGGTGACCGCGAACATGGTCAGGGAGGCCGCCACGAGGTAGGCGGTGTCAGGCACCGGCCGGCCCCCTGCGCGGCGCAGCAGGAAGCGGACGAACAGCGTCGCCACGAACAGGCTCATGGCGACGATGAGCAGCTGCCGCGGAGCGACGGCGAGCGCCACGAGCGCGCACAGGAAGGCGAGGACCGGGCTCGGGATGTCGCGTTCCGCGCGCACGGCCTCCATGGCGAGCACCACGAACAGCGCCGTGAGCGTGAACGCGAGGCCCACAAGGTCGATCGCCAGCCAGCTTCCCAGCAGTGCGCCGGCCACGCTGCCGGCCAGCCAGTAGCCCTGGCAGAAGGCCTGCAGCCACAGGATGCGACGGCTGCTCAAGGGCACGCCGGGCCGGGCCGCGGTGAGGGCGTAGGCCTCGTCGGTGAGGGCGTACATGCTGTAGAGCCTGCCGGCCCTCCCGTGGACCCGATGCAGCGGGAAGGAGAGGGCGTAGAACACGTGGCGGAAGTTGACGAGGAACGTGGTGAGGGCGAGCTGCGGCAGCGGCGTGACGGCGACGACGAGCCCGACGGCGAGGAACTCCATGGAGCCGGCGTAGACCAGCACCGAGAAGACGAACGCCCACCACCAGTCCAGGCCGGACTGGACGACGAGGAGGCCGAAGGCGGCGCCCAGGGGGAACATGCCGACGCCGACGGAGATCGTGTCGACGAACGCGTCGGCCAAGGCCGAGTCCTGGTCGCGGGTCTTGCCGACCGCGTCAGATGATGGTGTGCTCACGGCGTCATGATACCGGCAGGGCCGCGGTGGATGGGATCGACATGAGAGCGACGTACAAGCACACGAACATCGTCGCCAGGGACTGGCGGGCCCTGGCGACGTTCTATCAGGACGTCTTCGGCTGCGTGCCCGTGCCTCCGGAGCGCGACCTGTCGGGAGCGTGGCTCGAGAAGGGCACGGGCGTCCGCGACGCGCACCTGAGAGGCGCCCACCTGCGTCTGCCCGGGCACGGCGACGGCGGACCGACGCTCGAGATCTACCAGTACACGAGGAGCCGGCCCCGGCCCGCCGTCGCCGCCGAGCGCGAGGGGATCACGCACCTCGCCTTCGAGGTCGACGATGTCGCTGAGGCATCCCGGCTCGTGCTCGAGCACGGCGGCCGTCACGTGGGCGACATCACCTCCTGCGAGGTGCCGGGGGTCGGCCTGCTGACCTTCGTCTACCTGGCCGACCCGGAGGGCAACATCATCGAGTTGCAGGCCTGGCGATGAGCGCGGGAGCCGGGGAGCGGCAGCGCGTGACCCGGAAGCTCTTCTGGCAGGACCCCTACCTGACCGAGCTCGAGACCGACGGTCACGACGGTGGACGGCGAGCGTGTGACGCTGCGCTCGACCATCTTCTTCGCCTTCTCCGGCGGTCAGGAGAGCGACGCCGGCGTGATCGCCGGCGTCCCGGTGCTGGAGGCCCGCAAGGACGGCCTCGAGATCGCCTACGTGCTGCCCGCCGATCACGGCCTGGGCCCGGGCGACCGCGTGCGTGTCGAGATCGACTGGGGGCGGCGGTACCGGCTCATGCGGCTCCACTTCGCGGCCGAGCTCGTCCTGGAGCTCGTCCACCGCCGCCTGCCCGGCGCGCGCAAGGTCGGGGCCCACATCGCCGCGGACAAGGCGCGCATCGACTTCGCCTGGCCCGAGAACATCGCGGGCCTGCTTGCCGGACATCGCCGCCGAGGTCGGGGAGCTCGTGAGGGCCGACCTGCCCATCGTGAGCGCCTTCGCCGACGAAGCCGCGGAGCGCCGCTACTGGGAGATCGCCGGCTTCGCCCGGGTGCCGTGCGGCGGCACCCACCCGCGGCGCACCGGCGAGATCGGAGAGGTCGTCCTGAAACGCCGGAACGTCGGCCGGGGGATCGAGCGCATCGAGGTGCGCCTCGCCCAGCTCGATCCCCCGGCCTGACCACGCAGGACCGCGAAAGAAGGCGGGAGGACTACCTGCCCTAACGGACACGCCGCCGCGCCGCGCGGATAGCACCAAGGTGTTGGGTGTTGTCCCCTGAGGTCGCGGGCGGTGGTGGCGTCATGAGGCAGAAGCTGTACGGCGATCTCGCGTCATGGTGGCCGCTGCTCTCGTCTCCGCAGGAGTATGCGGAGGAGGCCGCCTTCTACGAACGTGTGCTCGTCGAGGCATCCGGCGGCGAGGCGGAGACGCTGCTCGAGCTCGGCAGCGGCGGCGGCAACAACGCCTCCTATCTCAAGCGGCGCTTCAAGCTGACGCTCGTCGACCTGTCGCCGCGGATGCTCGACGTCAGCCGGGCTCTCAACCCGGACTGCGAGCACGTCCAGGGCGACATGCGCACCGTCCGGCTCGGACGCAGGTTCGACGCGGTCTTCATCCACGATGCGATCATGTACATGACCACGGCGGCGGACCTGCGCCGCGCGATGCGGACGGCGTTCGTGCACTGCCGGCCGGGCGGCGTCGCCCTCTTCGCGCCGGACCACGTGCGCGAGACGTTCCATCCTTCCACGGACCACGGCGGCCACGACGACGGGCGCCGGGGTCTGCGCTACCTCGAGTGGACCTGGGACCCCGACCCGGACGACTCGACGTACACGGTGGACTACGCCTACCTGCTGCGCCACGAGGACGGCGAGGCGCGCGTCGAGCACGATCGGCACATCGAGGGGCTCTTCTCTCGCGCGGAGTGGCTGCGCCTGCTGGCGGACGTCGGCTTCGAGGCGCGGGTGATCCCGTTCCAGCACTCCGAGGTCGAGCCGGGCGAGCTGGAGGTGTTCGTCGCCCGGCGGCCGCCACATGACGACGAGAGGGGATCGAGATGATCGACACGAGGCAGATCGACGAGTGGCTGGCGAAGTACCGGGCCGCCTGGACGACGGACGCACCCGAGGACATCGCCGGCCTCTTCACCGACGACGTGCGCTACTACAACGCGCCGTATGGGAAACCGCTCCGCGGCCCAGAGGCGGTCATCGACTTCTGGCTCGCGCAGAAGGAGTCGGGGATCCCCTGGAGCTTCGACTCGGAGGTGATCGCGCGAGAGGGCGACCTTCACGTGGTGCGGGCCGTCACGCGCTACCCGGAGGGCACACGCGACGCCGGCGGCCCCGAGGTCTTCCACAATCTCTGGCTCGTCACGCTGACAGAGGACGGTCGGGCGCGGGAGTTCGTCGAGTATTTCATGCTCGCGGAGTAGAGTCGCAGCGGACGACGAAGGAGGGGGTCATGGCCGTGGAGGTCCGTGCCATCGGCATGGGAGGGGTCAACTGCTACCTGCTTCGCGAGCAGGGTGGACGCGGCGGGGCGGACGGCTTCGTGCTGGTCGATACGGGCACGCCGAGCAAGCGCGCTCGCCTGCGGAGCGAGCTCGAGCGCGCCGGTTGCGTGCCCGGAGGCCTTGGCCTCATCGTGCTGACGCACGGCGACTACGACCACGCCGGCAACGCCGCGGCCATGCGGCGCGAGTACGGCACCGAGGTGGCCATGCACCGCGCCGACGCCAGGCGGGTCGTGAGCGGCGACTGGGACCTTGGGATGAAGCCCGAGCCTGACAGGTCCGGCCGCCTGATTCGGCTCGTGTCGCGCTTCTACAAGCCTCGCGGCTACGAGGCTTTCGCGCCTGACAGCTACTTGGATGACGGGCAGAGCCTCGCCGACCGCGGCTGTGAGGCGACCGTGCTGTGCCTGCCGGGACACACCAGCGGCTCGATCGGCGTGCTGACGGCGGACGGCGACCTGCTCTGCGGCGATCTCCTCTACAACTGGCGGCGGCCGGGGCTGCACTTCTTCATCAACGACATGGACGAGGCCACGGGCAGCCTCGAGAGGCTGCGCGGCCTCGGCGTGCGCACCGTCTACCCCGGCCACGGCAAGCCGTTCTCGCTCGACCGCGTCGCGGACCCTCGCTGAGAGGTCGCCGGCAGCACGGCGTCAAGTCGGGGGAGGCTCGCTCCGATACTTCCCTCGATGACCAGGATCCTCGAACACGTCGCCCTGCCGGCGCTTGCGCCGGCAGCCATCGTCGCCCTGTACTTCACCCCGGTCGCGGCGGTCGGCGGCTGTGCGACGCGTGGGCTGCATCGCCGCCGGTGTGGCACTCGCCGCGGCGGCGGGGGCGTTCGTAGCTCTGGGCCTTGCCTTGCGGGCCGGAAGGGGGACGCGCGCTTCCCTGTGGTGGATCCTCTCGGCCCTCGTCCTGACCGTGCCGCTCGCCCTGCTCGTCGGGCCGCTGGGCTGACGCCGCCGATCCCGTGGTGTGCCACGCGAGGGGCGCCCGCTCGCGGGCGCCCTGCCGCCGCATCACACAGTGTGGGGTCTGGGCATGATGGGGAGGCTGGTCCCATGGACACTGGTCGACGCAGGCTCACGAGGTCCAGGAACCGCATGATCGGCGGCGTCTGCGGCGGCATAGCCGAGTACTTGGGCTGGTCGCCGAGGCTGATCCGCGTGCTCTACGTCCTCATCTCCGTCATCTCCGTCGCCTTCCCCGGCATCCTGGTCTACATCATCCTGTGGATCGTGATGCCCGCCCCCCAGGATTGACCGCGCCGCACGAGCGACGGCCTGCGGCCGGCGGCATCGCCGGCCTGTCGCACGTGGACGTCGTGCTGGAGCACAGGGGGACGGGAGACTGAAGCAAAGTCGACCACCGGCAGGGAGACGACGACCCGGGCGTGCGGGCAGGCGTGCTCGTCTACGAGCTGCACGCCTGCCGCAGCTTCCCGGGGGACACGCTGCCGTGAACGGCCGAGGGGCCGGCGCGAGATCTGAGGCATCGGCCGCGGCTGTCAAACGAGGGTAGACTGAGCGCGGCCGAGCCTGCGACCGGCACGTCGGAGGACCAGTGAGCCGACCCATCGCGCTCATCGCCATCGCACTGGCGGGCATGCTCGTCCTGGCGCAGTGCGGCGGCTCCCCGGCCGGCGATGCGGCGGATGTCGGAACAGCCGGCACGACGTCAGCTGACCAGGCCGGCGACGCGGTACTGGCCGACGCCTTTCGGGACCATCTGAGCGACCGTGAGGTCGAGGGCCGCGGCACCGTCGCGCGGATCCTGCGAGACGACGACGACGGCAGCCGGCACCAGCGCTTCATCGTCCGTCTGGCGTCGGGGCAGACCCTGCTGGTGGCGCACAACATCGACGTGGCCCCGAGGGTCGAGGACCTGCGAGAAGGCGACGCCGTCGCGTTCCGTGGTGTCTACGAATGGAGCGAGGAGGGCGGCACCATCCACTGGACACATCGCGATCCCGACGGTCAGCACGCCGCAGGATGGATCCGGCACGAGGGTCGCACCTACCAGTAGAGGCGCCCGCCGCCGAGGAGAGGCGCCGGCGGCGGCCGGCCCATGCGACTCGGCGGACGTCGCCCAATCGGCTTGACATGCGGGCGCAGGGGTAACGGATACGATCATGGACTGCCGCGACCATCCCGTCGAGAAGTCGAGGCGGCGCCACGCCGGTGTTCAACGGCGGCCTGCGCTGGGCCGCCGCCGTCGTCCTCGTGGCCGGCGGCCTGCTCCAGGCCGTCGAGTTCGCGCTGGAGAACGCCCCCGACGACAACGCCGCGCGGGTGGCGCTCTGGAGCGAGCACCTGACGCGGCAGGGGGTGTCCGCGGCCGCAGGCCTGCTCGCCGTGCCCTTCCTGCTGGGCGGGGTCGCCGTGCTCGTCGCCTTGACCCGCGGCGCCTCGCCGCGGCTGGCCTGGGCGGCCGGCACGCTCATGACCTTCGCCCTGGTCGGCCTTGCCGCGGTGCACGGCTACGAGCTCGCCGCCTACGGGCTCGCGAGGTCCGGCGACCTCGCCGGGGCCACGGCGGTCCTGAACGGCGACGATCTCGGTCTGCCGGGGCCGGTCCTCTTCCTCATGTTCCTCGGCGGCGCGGTGCTGGGCACGCTGACCCTGGCGGCCGCCGTGTGGCGCTCGCCCCTCGTGCCGCGCGTGGTCGCCGCCTTCATCCTCGCCTTCGCCGTGCTCGACTTCGCCGCCGGCTGGGGCTTCGTGAGCCACCTCGTCAACCTCGCCGGGCTGACGATCGTCGCGGTCGCCGTCGTCACGGGTATACGCGCCGGCAGCCGGCCGGCGTCGCGGCGACTCGCCCCGGCCGACGAGCCGCGACCGGACGAGACCAGGGCGGCCTGACGTCGGCTGCTGCGGCGCCTGCGTTGCCGCATCCGGCGCGACACAGTAAAGTCCTACGTTCGGAGTGCACCCCGCCCCCAGCGGGCGTACGAGGAGGAGACTGCGCATGTACTACGACAAGGACGCCGACCTTTCCCTGATCCAGGCCAAGACGGTCGCCATCATCGGCTTCGGCAGCCAGGGCCACGCCCACGCCCAGAACCTGCGCGAGTCCGGTGTGACGGTGGTCGTGAGCGAGCTGTCCGGCACGCCCAACGCGGCGCGTGCCGAGAAGGCCGGCTTCGAGGTGCTCTCCGCGGCTGAGGCCACGAAGCGCGCCGACGTCGTCATGATGCTGGTGCCGGACCAGACGCAGGCCGTGGTCTACCGCAACGACGTGGCGCCCAACCTCAAGGACGGCGCCACGCTCATGTTCGCCCACGGCTTCAACATCCACTTCGGCCAGATCGTGCCCCCCGCGACGGTGGACGTGAGCATGGTCGCCCCCAAGGGCCCCGGCCACCTCGTGCGCCGCCAGTACGAGGAGGGCAAGGGCGTGCCCGTGCTCGTCGCCGTCTACCAGGACGCGAGCGGCAAGGCCCACGACCAGGCGCTGGCCTACGCCTCCGCCATCGGCGGCCTGCGCGCCGGCGGCCTGGAGACGACGTTCGCCGAAGAGACCGAGACCGACCTCTTCGGCGAGCAGGCCGTGCTCTGCGGCGGGGCCACCGAGCTCGTCACGGCCGGCTTCGACACGCTCGTGGAGGCCGGCTACCAGCCCGAGATCGCCTACTTCGAGTGCCTGCACGAGCTCAAGCTGATCGTCGACCTGATGTGGGAGAAGGGCATCGCCGGGATGCGCTACTCGATCTCGGACACGGCCGAGTACGGCGACCTCACGCGCGGCCCGCGCGTCATCGACGAGCGCGTGCGCGACACCATGCGCGAGCTGCTCGCCGAGATCCAGAGCGGCGAGTTCGCGCGCGAGTGGATCCTCGAGAACCAGGCCAACCGGCCCGTCTACAACGCCCTCAAGCGCCAGGGCAAGGAGCACCTCATCGAGACCGTCGGCAAGGAGCTCCGCGGCATGATGAGCTGGATCGACGCCGAGGGCGGGCTCGACATCGACGTCTGACCCGCGGCGACGCCGTGACGACGACGGGGGCGGCGGGAGCGCCATCGGCGCTCCCCGCCGCCCCCGTTCCGCGCGGGGCCGGCTCAGGCCGCCTTGCGCATGTATCTGGTCTGCTCGTTGTTGAGGGCGATGACGTTGCCCTCGCTGTCCTTGAACCACGCGCTCTTGAGGTCGCCCAGGGTCGCGACGCCGTTGACCGTCTTGAGTCCCGGGCAGGTCGTAGTCCTCGAATTTCACGCCGCGCCCGCGCAGCTCGTCCACTGTGCCATCGAAGTCCTGCACGATGAGTGAGGCGACGGTGGTCTCGCCGCGCTCGTAGCTGCTCTTGTAGAGGAACAGGTAGCCGTGACCTACCTCGACGAGTCGCGCCGTCGGGTCTTCATCCATCGTCTGGATGCTGAAGCCCAGCTTGTCCCGATAGAAGCTCGCGGCCCTGTCGATGTCGTCCACCGCGATGACCGGCATGACCCACGAATCCTTGATCGCCATGCGATCCTCCTTTCAGTCGGATGCTGAAGGCCTTCCCGCGGCGGCGGTGGTGCAGACCGTCTCGCACGTCGCGGGCCCCAGCCGCCCGGTCGGAGAGGCCGGCGCGGCGCACCCAGCGCGTCATCGCGCGGCCGGCTGGACACGGCGCGCGCGCGCTCCGCTATGCTCCCCGCCATGCGAGTCTCGTCTCATCGCCCGTCGTAGGGGCTGATGAGGTCAGGCCGGCCCACCCGGCTCCGCCTCATCAGCCGGCTCCCGCATCCCACCACGAAGCCCCGCAGCGCCTCAGGCCCGCGCGCCTGCTGCCGCGCCTGACGATCCATCGATCGCCCCCCTTGTGACGTCGTCCGTATGGCGGCTACAATGCCGCCTTCGCTTCCTGCTCACACCGCCGGCCCACGACCACTCGGCCGCCGCCACCATCAGAAAGGAAGACCGATGCTGAAGCGCTTTCTCCTGACCCCCGGCCCCACGCCCGTGCCGCCCGAGGTGCTCTCCGCGCTGAGCGAGCCCGTCGTGCACCATCGCGCTCCGCGTTTCACCGAGATCCTCAAGGACGTCGTCGCCGGGATGAAGCACGTCTACCAGACCGAGAACGACGTGCTCGTCTTCTCGGCCAGCGGCACCGGCGCCATGGAGTCCGCCGTGGTCAACGTCGTGAACCCCGGCGACCACGTGCTCGTGGCCAGCATCGGCAACTTCGGCGAGCGCTGGGTCAAGCTCAACAAGACCTGGGGCGCCGAGGTGACGGCGCTCACCTACGACTGGGGCACCAAGGCCGACCCCGCGGACATCGAGAAGGCGCTCGCCGCCGATCCCGCCATCAAGGCCGTCTACGTGCAGTTCAGCGAGACGTCCACCGGCGTCGTCAACGACATCCGGGCCATCGGCGAGATCGTCGCGGCGACGCCCGCCATCCTCGTGGTGGACGCCATCAGCGGCCTCGGCGCGACCGACCTGAAGACCGACGCGTGGCACGTCGACATCTGCGTGGCCGGCTCCCAGAAGGCCCTCATGGTGCCGCCCGGCCTGGCCTACGTCGCCGTGAGCGAGAAGGCCTGGAAGGTCGTCGAGGCCTGCCAGACGCCGCGCTTCTACTACGACTACATCACCTACCGCAAGAAGATGACCGGCGACAGCGCCCAGACGCCGTACACGCCGGCGGTGTCGCTGATGGTCGCGCAGAACCGCGCCATCGAGCTCATCCGCGAGGAGGGCCTGGAGAACGTGTTCGAGCGGCACCGCTGGCTCGGCAAGGCCTGCAAGGCCGGCGTGCAGGCGCTCGGCATCGAGCTGTTCGGCCCGGACGACCCCGAGGCCAACAGCGTCACCGCCTGCAAGGTGCCGGCCGGCGTGGACGGCGGCAAGATCACCAAGCTGGC
This sequence comes from uncultured Thermoleophilia bacterium, assembly GCA_963707335.1. GTDB lineage: Bacteria > Actinomycetota > Thermoleophilia > UBA2241 > UBA2241 > CAIXSE01. The sequence goes on from CAVPQD010000010.1 coordinate 35,768, forward strand.
CCGCGACAAGTACGGCGTGTGGCTCGCCGGCGGGCAGGGCCAGCTCAAGGGTCAGATCTTCCGCTTCGGCCACTGCGGCTACTTCGGCGCCAGCGACATCCTCGTCGGGCTCGGCGTGCTGGAGATGGTCCTGGCCGAGCTCGGCTACGACGTCAAGTGGGGCGCCGGCAGCGGCGCCGCGGCCCAGGTGCTCGCGCAGAGCCCCGTGCAGCTCTGAGGGGGGCGACGACATGACTGACGTGAAGAAGGTCCTGGTCAAGGAGAAGCTCGCCCCGGAGGGCGTGGCCTTCCTGGAGGCGCAGGGCTTCCAGGTCGACGTGGGGACGGACTGGGACGCCGACGAGCTCCTGCGCCGCATCCCCGAGTACCACGGCCTCATCATCCGCTCGGCCACCAAGGTCACGGCGGACGTGATCCAGGCGGGCGCCAACCTGCAGGTGGTCGGGCGCGCCGGCGTCGGCGTCGACAACGTCGACGTGAAGGAGGCGACGAAGCGCGGCATCATCGTCGTGAACGCCCCGCAGAGCAACGTGCTGTCGGCGGCCGAGCACACGGTGGCGCTCATCATGGCCTGCGCCCGCAACATCCCGCAGGCCTTCGCCGACCTCAAGCAGGGCCGCTGGGAGAAGGGCAGGTGGGGCAAGGCGGGCGTCGAGCTCCGCGGCAAGACGCTCGGCATCATCGGCCTCGGGCGCATCGGCTTCCTCGTCGCCGAGGACGCTCGCGGCCTGGGCATGGAGGTGCTCGCCTACGACCCGTTCGTGCCGGCCGAGAAGTTCCACGAGCTCGGTCTCGAGCGCGCCGACAACCCGGACAAGATCTACCGCGAGGCCGACTTCATCACCGTGCACCTGCCCAAGAACGCCGAGACGCTCGGCTTCATCGGCGACGAGGAGTTCGCCAAGATGAAGGACGGCGTGCGGGTCATCAACGTGGCGCGCGGCGGCATCGTCGACGAGGAGGCCTGGGCGCGCGCCATCGAGAGCGGCAAGGTGGCCGCGTCGGCCGTGGACGTCTATCCCAAGGAGCCGACGACCGAGAGCCCGCTGTTCAAGTACGACAGCGTCGTGGCGACGCCGCACCTCGGCGCCCGCACGGTGGAGGCGCAGCTGCGCGCCAGCACGATCATCGCCGAGCAGGTGGCGGCGGTGCTCAAGGGCGAGTTCGCGAGCAACGCCGTGAACATCCCGCTCGCGCCCGGCGAGGACGCGGACGAGCTCATGCCCTTCCTCGGGCTCTGCGAGCGGCTCGGCAAGCTCATCGTGCAGATCGCCGACGGTCCCGTCGACACGTTCGAGATCGGCTACGGCGGCGGCATCGCGCGGTACGACACGCGCATCCTCACGCTCGGCGTGCTGCAGGGCGTGCTCGCCGACAAGGTCGACGGGCCGGTCAACTTCGTCAACGTGCAGAGCATCGCCGAGGAGCGCGGCATCGGCGCGAAGGAGACGAAGCAGCCGGCCGCGGTCGACTTCCTCAACCTGATCACGGTGACGACCCACGACGCGCAGGGCGAGCTCTCCGTGTCGGGCACGACGCTCGGCCCGAAGCACCGGCCGCGCCTCGTGAAGGTCTACCGCCAGGACGTCGACATCGAGCCGGCGCCGCACATGGTCTTCCTGCGGTACGCGGACGTGCCGGGCATGATCGGCAAGATCGGCACCAAGGTCGGCGAGTTCGGCATCAACATCGGGCAGATGGGCGTCGGCCGTGAGGTCCTGGACCAGAAGGCCGTGATGGGGCTCACGCTCGACGAGCCGATCTCGCACGAGCAGCTGAACGAGCTGGTCGAGAGCTGCGGGCTCGCGGACGGCAAGCGGGTCGAGCTCTAGACGGTCGGAGCATCAGAGGGACGGACGGGCCGGGCGGCGCCTTGAAGGCGCCGCCCGGCCCGTCCATTCCGGCCTCTCGCGACCGGCCTCGAGGCTGTCGCGCTCGTCTGACTCTACGCGGCGAGCGTCTGGTGGGCGCAGAGGATGTTGCCCTCGCTGTCCTTGAACCAGGCGCCCTTGTCGACGTCGCGCGTGGCGATCCCGTTGATGGTCTTGGGCCCGCCGGGGATGTCGTACTCCTCGAACCTGACGCCGTGCGAGCGCAGCTCGGTGACGGTGGCCTCGAGGTCGTCGACCTCGAAGGTCAGCGCCGTGTTGTCGGCCTTGGTGCGGCCGCGCTCGTAGAGCATGATCAGCGAGCCCTTGCCGGCGTGCACGAACAGTGCCTCGGGCATGTCGGACCTGGTCTCGGTCTCCAGGCCGAGCTTCTCCTCGTAGAAGGAACGAGCTCGCGTCAAGTCCTCCGCCGGGAGCGTGGTCGCCGCCGGCGCGGTGGAAAGTCGGGTGGTGACTCGTGTCATGGCGCTCTCCTCCATGCGATATCGCGGATCGCTTGCCGCGAGCCTTCCCCGGTGGCCCCCAGTGAAACAGGAGTGGCGTTGTCCGGGATGGCCGGGGTGAAGGCGGCGGGGAGCGGACGGGCGGCGGGCGGCGCTGCCGCCCGCCGCCCGTCCGCCCTTGCTTGCGCCCGCGCTCACGCCTGACATACACTCACCGGACCATGCGTCGCGGCGTCACAAGCGAGTCGCCCCGGGAGGACCACATTGAGGTACGCGCCCGCGTCCTCGACCTCCTCGGCTGCCTGCTGCTCCCCCCGCGGGGGGATGCGTAGACACCTGCCGGCCTGTACGGCCACCTTCGGGATCACATCCGGATCCACTGACCTTCACAACGGCGACGTCCGCCCTGGGAGGTGGAGGTAACTCGTGAACGACCGCCGCTCCATCAGGATCTTCGACACGACGCTGCGCGACGGCGAACAGGCGCCGGGCGCCACGCTCAACAAGGCCGAGAAGCTCGAGATCGCTCACCAGCTCGCCAGGCTGGGGGTCGACATCATCGAGGCCGGCTTTCCCATCGCTTCGCCCGACGACTTCGAGGCCGTCAAGGCCATCGCCCTCGAGGTGCGGGGCCCGCGCATCGCCGGTCTGGCGCGGGCCATCGAGAAGGACATCCGTGTCTGCTGGGACGCCGTGAAGGTGGCCGGCAAGGCGCGCATCCACACCTTCATCAGCACCAGCCCGGTGCAGATGACGTACCAGATCAAGAAGACACCGGACGAGGTGCTCGCCGACACGCGCGCCATGGTCAGCCTGGCGCGCGACCTGGCGAGCACCCACGGCGACGCCGACGTCGAGTTCAGCGCCATGGACGCGAGCCGCTCCGAGCCGGGGTTCCTGGCCCGCGTCTTCGCCGTCGCCGTGGAGTGCGGCGCCACGACCATCAACGTCCCGGACACCGTCGGCTACGCGCTGCCGGTCGAGTTCGGCGACTTCATCCGCGAGCAGTACAGCCTGTGCCCGTCGCTCCACGACGTCACGGTGAGCGTGCACTGCCACAACGACCTCGGCCTCGCCACGGCCAACTCGCTGGCCGCCGTTCGGGCCGGCGCCACGCAGGTGGAGTGCGCCGTGAACGGCATCGGCGAGCGCGCCGGCAACGCCTCGCTGGAAGAGGTGGTGATGGCCATCCACACGCGCGGCGAGTACTTCGACGCCGAGACCCGCGTGGACACGCGCGAGATCTCGCGCACGAGCCGCCTGGTGAGCACGCTCACCGGCTACCAGATCCAGCGCAACAAGGCGATCGTGGGGCGCAACGCCTTCGCCCACGAGAGCGGCATCCACCAGGCCGGCGTGCTCAGCGAGGCCTCCACCTTCGAGATCATGAAGCCGGCCGATGTCGGGCTCGCCGACAGCGACATCGTGCTGGGCAAGCACTCGGGCCGGCACGCCCTCCGCGCCAAGCTGGCCGACCTGGGCTACACGCTCGGCGGACGACGAGCTGGACGAGGCCTTCAAGCGTTTCAAGGAGGTCGCGGACAAGAAGAAGCGCGTCACGGTGCTGGACCTGGAGGCGCTCGTGAGCGAGGAGATCCGCGAGCGCCAGGACCACTTCGTGCTGCGCAGCTTCGTCAACCAGTCGGGCTCCTCCATCATCCCCACGAGTCAGGTGGAGGTGGAGGCGCGCGGCAAGCTCAAACGCGGCAAGAGCTTCAGCAACGGCAGCGTCGAGTCGGTCTTCAAGGCCATCGACGACGCCGTGGGCATCAAGGGCAGCCTGGCCGACTATCAGGTGCGCGCCATCTCCTCGGGCAAGGACTCGCTCGCCGAGGTGCGCGTGGCGGTGGAGGTCAACGACCGGTCGTTCAACGGCCAGGCGGTCAGTTTCGACGTGATGGAAGCCTCGGCGAAGGCCTACGTGCGGGCCATCAACAACGCCGCGGCGGCCGGGGAGGTTTGATGGGTTCCACGATCACCGAGAAGATCCTGGCCCGGGCGGCCGGCAAGGACGCCGTCCGGGCGGGCGACATCATCGAGGCGCGCGTCGACCTGGCGCTCGCCAACGACATCACGGCGCCGCTGGCCATCGCGGAGTTCGAGAAGGCCGGGTTCACGAAGGTCTTCGACCCGGCCCGCATCGCCCTCGTGCCGGACCACTTCACGCCCAACAAGGACATCAAGGCGGCGGGTCAGAGCAAGAAGATGCGCGACTTCGCTCGCCGCCACGAGATCGTCAACTACTTCGAGGTCGGCCGCGTCGGCATCGAGCACGTCCTCCTGCCCGACCAGGGCATGGTGGCGCCGGGCGACGTCGTCGTCGGCGCCGACTCGCACACCTGCACCTACGGCGCCGTCGCCGCCTTCAGCACCGGCGTCGGCAGCACCGACTTCGCCGCCGCCATGGCCTGGGGCCACGTCTGGCTGCGCGTGCCGGAGAGCATCAGGTTCGTCTACCACGGCAAGCTCCAGCCCTACGTGACGGGCAAGGACCTGATGCTGCACACCATCGGCCTGATCGGCGTCGACGGCGCGCTCTACCAGGCGATGGAGTTCGCCGGCGAGGCCATCGAGGGCCTCTCCATGGACGCCCGCTTCACGATGTGCAACATGGCGATCGAGGCCGGCGGCAAGAGCGGCATCGTCGGCTTCGACGAGAAGACGACGAGCTACCTGCAGGGCCGGCCGGAGGGCAGCCGGGCGCGCGCCGCGGGCCAGGTGTTCGCGAGCGACGCCGACGCGGAGTATGCGCGCGTCATCGACGTCGACGCCGCCGCCGTGCCGCTCGACCGTGAGCAAGCCGCACCTGCCCTCGAACGCCGCCGCCGCGGCCGACCTCGCGGACATCACGATCGACCAGGTCGTCATCGGCAGCTGCACCAACGGCCGCCTCGAGGACCTGCGTCAGGCGGCCTCCATCCTGCGCGGCCGCACGGTGCACCCCGACGTCCGCGCCATCATCCTGCCCGGCACGCAGCAGGTGTGCCTGGACGCGGCCGCCGACGGCACCATGCAGGCGCTCATCGAGGCGGGCTGCGCCTTCAGCACGCCCACCTGCGGCCCCTGCCTGGGCGGACACATGGGCGTGCTCGCCGAGGGCGAGCGCGCCGTGTCCACGACCAACCGCAACTTCGTGGGCCGCATGGGGCACACGGGCAGCGAGGTGTACCTGGCGAGCCCCTACGTGGCCGCCGCCTCCGCCGTGGCCGGCCACATCGCGACACCCGACATGGTCGGCGCGGGGAAGGAGTCCCGATGATCTTCGAGGGGACCGTCCACGCCTACGGCCGGGACGTCGACACGGACGTGATCATCCCGGCCCGCTACCTCAACACCAACGACCCCGCGGAGCTCGCGAAGCACGCGATGGAGGACATCGACGCGGACTTCGTGGACCGCGTGCGGCCCGGCGACATCATCGTCGCGCTGGAGAACTTCGGCTGCGGCAGCTCCCGCGAGCACGCGCCGGTGGCCATCAGCGCCTCCGGCGTGAGTTGCGTGGTGGCCTCGTCGTTCGCGCGCATCTTCTACCGCAACGCCATCAACACGGGCCTGCCCATCGTCGTCTGCCCGGCGGCGGCGAGCGAGGCGCGGTCGGGAGACCGCCTGCGCGTGGACCTCGCCGCCGGCACCGTCGAGAACCTCACGCAGGGCAAGCGCTACGAGGCCGAGGCCTTCCCGCCCTTCATGCAGGACCTCATCGACCGGGGCGGGCTGATGCCCTACGTGAAGGCCCGCCTCGAGGAGCAGGCGTGAACGGCGCGAGCCGAACGGACACGGACACACTGCAAGCCCATTCGTCATCGGAGAGAGGAACCATGGGGATGACGTACAAGATCGCGGTACTGCCGGGCGATGGCACGGGGCCCGAGGTGGTCGTTGAAGGATTGAAAGTCCTGCAGGCGGCCGCCGCCAAGCACCAGTTCACGCTCGACCTGACGCACTACGACTTCGGCGGCGACCGCTACCTGCGTACCGGCGAGATCCTGCCGGCCTCGGCCGTCGAAGAGCTGAAGGGATTCGACTCGATCTACCTCGGCGCTGTGGGGCACCCGGACGTCGAGCCCGGCATCCTGGAAAAGGGCCTCCTCCTCCGCCTCCGCTTCGAGCTGGACCAGTACATCAACCTGCGTCCCGTGCGTCTCTACCCCGGCGTCGAGACTCCGCTGAAGGACAAAGGCCCGAAGGAGATCGACTACACTGTGGTCCGCGAGAACTCCGGCGACATGTACGCCGGCGGCGGCGGCATCATGATGAAAGACACGCCGCATGAAGTCGCCGTGCAGAACATGCTGTACAGCCGCGCCCAGGTCGACCGCTGTCTGCGCTGGGCGTTCGAGTACGCGCGAAAGCACGGCAAGAAGGCGCGCGGCATCGGCCCGGACAACACCCTCGGCCTGGTGGGCAAGACCAACGTGCTGACGTACGTCTACGACCTCTGGTCCCGTCGTTTCAACGAGATCGGCGAAGAGGAGTATCCGGACGTCAAGCGCGAGTACTACCACGTGGACGCCACCTGCATGTGGATGGTGAAGAGCCCGGAGTGGTTCGACGTCCTGGTGACCGGCAACATGTTCGGCGACATCATCACGGACCTGGGTGCCATCACCCAGGGCGGGATGGGCGTCGCGGCCGGCGGCAACATCAACCCCGAGGGTGTCAGCATGTTCGAGCCCATCGGCGGTTCGGCGCCCAAGTACACCGGCCTGGGTGTGATCAACCCCATCGCAGCCATCGTAGCCGGCGCGATGATGCTCGACACCTTGGGCGAGAGCCAGGCGGCGCAGGACGTCGAGAGCGCCGTGGCCGAGGTCACCGGCACGAAGATGAAGGCCATGGCATCCGGCAAGATGGGCTACTCGACGTCCGAGGTCGGCGACCTCGTGGCCGAGCGCGTTTGACGGTGCGAGAGGCTGAGTCACCCCTTGAGTAGAGGCTGAAACTGCCGCGCGGAGTGCGCGTGAAGGTCAGGAGGACCGATGCCCATCCCCGAAGTCGACAAGATCTGGTCCAACGGCGAGCTCGTGCCCTGGCACGAGGCCAAGGTGCACGTGCTGACCCACGCCCTGCACTACGGCTCCGGGGTCTTCGAGGGCATCCGCTGCTACAGCACGCCCAAGGGTCCTGCCGTCTTCCGCCTCACCGACCATCTCAGGCGTCTGGAGCGCTCCGCGAAGCTCTACTACATGCCCGTGCCCTACACGCTCGAGCAGCTCTACGACGCGACCTTCGCGACCATCGCGGCCAACGGCCTCGAGGCCTGCTACATCCGGCCGCTCGTCTTCCGCGGCTACGGCGAGATGGGGCTCTTCCCGCTCAAGGCGCCGGTCGACGTGATCATCGCCGCCTGGCCCTGGGGCGCCTACCTGGGCGAGGAGGGCATCAAGCACGGCATCCGCGCCAAGGTCTCGAGCTATCCAGTCGCTCGACCACACGGCGCTGGCCCGCGCCGCCAAGGCCACGGGCCAGTATCTCAACAGCATCCTCGCCAAGGTCGAGGCGACGAACGCCGGCTACGACGAGGCGATCATGCTGACGGAGCGCGGCCACGTGGCCGAGGGCTCGGGCGAGAACATCTTCGTCGTGCGCGACGGCGTGCTCAGGACGCCGCCGCCCAGCGACGGCGTCCTCGAGGGCATCACCCGGGACGCCGTCATCAAGCTGGCCGCCGCCATGGGCATCCCCTGCGAGGAGCGCACCCTGGCGCGCAGCGACCTGGTGATCGCCGACGAGCTCTTCTACACGGGCACGGCGGCCGAGATCGTGCCCATCCGCGAGGTCGACGACCACGTCATCGGCGAACCGGGCCCCGTCACGCGGCGCATCCAGGACAGGTTCCGCGCCATCGTCGACGGGCTCGACGGGGAGTTCGGCCACTTCATGGAGTACGCCCGGAGCTGACGGACGCCGCCGCCGGCGGCGCGGGGAGGACCCGATGAGCGAGCAGAGCGTACAGCTGTACGACACCACCCTGCGCGACGGCATGCAGCAGGAAGGCATGTCGGTGTCGGTGGACGAGAAGGTCCGCATCGCGCTCAAGCTGGACGAGCTCGGCATCCACTTCATCGAGGGCGGCTTCCCCGCGTCCAACCCCAAGGAGATCGCGTTCTTCCGGCGGATGCGCGACGAGCGGCTCGAGCACGCGGAGCTCGTCGCCTTCGGCATGACGCGGCGCAAGGGCGCGCCGGCCGCGGCCGACGACAACCTGCGCGTGCTGGCCGAGGTCTTCACGCCCACGGTCGCCATCGTCGGCAAGACCTGGGGCCTGCACCTCAGCAAGGTGCTGCGCGTGAGCCGCGACGAGAACCTGCGCATGATCGACGAGTCGGTGCGCTTCCTCGTCGCGCAGGGCAAGCGCGTCGTCTACGACGCCGAGCATTTCTTCGACGCCTACCGCGACGACGCGGACTACGCCATGAGGTGCGTGACCGCCGCCGCCGAGGCGGGCGCGGCGGTCGTCTGCCTGTGCGACACCAACGGCGCGGCGCTGCCGCCCTTCGTGGAGCAGGTCGTCGCCGAGGTGGCCGGCCGGGCGCCGGCCGTCGTCGGCGTCCACATCCACAACGACAGCGACTGCGCCGTCGCCAACAGCCTGGTGGCGGTCGAGCGCCGGCGCCGGCCACGTGCAGGGCACGGTGAACGGCTACGGCGAGCGCTGCGGCAACGCCAACCTGGTCTCCATCATCCCGGCGCTGGTGCTCAAGATGGGCCTCCCCGTGGTCAGCGACGAGCAGCTGGCGCTGCTCAGCGAGACGGCGCACTTCGTCGCCGAGACGGCGAACCAGGCCGTCTGGGGGCACGCGCCCTACGTCGGGCCGCGCCGCCTTCGCCCACAAGGGCGGGCTGCACGTCGCGGCCGTCGAGCACGCGCCGCAGACCTTCGAGCACGTCGATCCGGAGCGCGTCGGCAACGAGCAGCGCATCCTCATCAGCGAGCTCTCCGGCAAGGGCGCGGTGCTGCGCAAGGCGCACGAGCTGGGCCTGCAGGCTGGAGGGCGACGACGAACGCGTCGGCGTCATCCTCAAGCGCCTCAAGGACCGCGAGCACCGCGGCTACCACTACGAGGCCGCCGACGCGTCGTTCGACCTGCTGCTGCGCGAGGAGCTGGCGCCGCACGAGCCCCTGTTCCGCCTGGAGAGCTTCCGCGTGCTCGTGGAGAAGCGCGAGGACGGCAAGGGCGGTGGTTGAGGCCACCATCAAGGTGCACGTGGGCGGCGAGCGCATCATCAGCACGGCCGAGGGCAACGGCCCGGTGAACGCGCTGGACAGCGCCCTGCGCCAGGCGATCGTGAGCAAGTACCCGCACCTCGCCGACATCGAGCTCGTGAACTACAAGGTGCGCATCCTCGACGAGAACAAGGGCACCGGCGCCGTCACGCGCGTGCTCCTGGACGCCAGCGACGGCGAGGACAGCTGGGGCAGCATCGGCGTGAGCGAGAACGTCGTCGAGGCCAGCTGGGAGGCCCTGGTCGACTCCATCGAGTACGGCATGCTGCGGAGCCAGGATGAGCGCCGGCGCTGAGGAGCGGAGCGGCCGCCGGGGCGCGATGAGCGGCCGCCCAGACATGGTCGACCAGCGGCCGCCGGCCGGCGCCGCCGGCCGCGTCGCCGTCGCCGGCGACGAGCGGCACTGCCGCTTCACCGGCGACGGCGTGGAGCTGCTCGACCGGCCGGCCTGGCAGGCGGGCGCGGCCGTGACCGGCGAGGCGGCGCTCGCGGACTGCCGCCTGCTCGCGCCGGTCGTGCCCGGCAAGGTCGTCGCCGTCGGCCTCAACTACCGGGCGCACGCCGAGGAGTTGCGCATGGAGACCCAGGCGGAGCCCATCCTCTTCATGAAGCCGCGCACGGCGGTGATCGGGCCGGGCGACAGCATCGTCCGCCCGGCCCGCAGCATGCAGGTCGACTACGAGGCCGAGCTGGTCGTCGTCGTGGGCCGGCGCTGCAAGGACGTCGCGCCGGCCGAGGCCGCCGACGTCGTCGCCGGCTACACCTGCGGCAACGACGTCACGGCCCGCGACCTGCAGAAGCTGGACGGCCAGTGGACGCGGGCCAAGAGCTTCGACACCTTCTGCCCGCTCGGGCCGTGGATCGTGGCCGAGGCGCCGTCGCCGCGGCGCGCGTCAGCGCGCTCCTCGACGGCGCCGAGGTGCAGCACGGCCAGGTCGGCGACATGATCGTCTCGCCGCTCGAGCTGCTGGCGTTCGTGAGCGGCATCATGACGCTGGAGCCGGGCGACGTGATCATGACGGGCACGCCGCCCGGCGTCGGTCCGCTTGGCTGCCGGCCAGACGGTGACGATCGCCGTCGAGGGCGTCGGCGAGCTCAGCAATCCGGTCGTCTAGACGCGATTTCCGGGGGCTTCCTGGAGCACGGCCGGCACCCGGCCGCTGCCGGGCGGCGTCCGGTGACGGCGGCCCTCACCGGCACCGTGGTAGATGCTAGAATCCATGGAGTCCATGGGCCCCGGTTTCGTTCATCTCCACGTGCACAGCGAGTACTCGCTGCTCGACGGCGCCTGCCGTGTGAAGGCGCTCGTCCAGCGGGCGAAGGAGCTGGGCATGCCGGCGGTGGCGCTCACCGACCACGGCACGCTGGGCGGCGCCGTGCAGTTCTACCGCGCCGCCCGGGACGAGGACATCAAACCCATCATCGGCCTGGAGCTCTACGTGGCCGGCGACCGGCACGCTCGCGGCGGCGTCAAGGAGCGCTTCGCCCACCTCACGCTGCTGGCCAAGGACGAGTCCGGCTACAAGAACCTGGTCAAGCTCTCCACGCGCGCCTACCTGGAGGGCTACTACTACAAGCCGCGCGCCGACTGGGAGCTGCTCAGCGAGCATCACGAGGGCCTCATCGCGCTGAGCGGCTGCATGAGCGGCCGCATCTCGCTGCTGCTGCGCGAGGGCAACGACGAGGCCGCTCTGGCCGAGCTGCTGCGCCTCAAGGAGCTGTTCGGCCCGGACGACCTGTTCGTGGAGCTGCAGGACGCCGGCCTCCCCGAGCAGCGCGAGCTGCTGCCGCAGCTCGCGCGGCTCGCCGACCAGGCCGGCCTGCGCACCGTCGCCACCAACGACGTGCACTACCTGCGCCACGAGGACGCCTACGCCCACGACGCGCTGCTCTGCATCCAGACGCAGAGCAACCTCGCCGACGAGGACCGCATGCGCTACGGCAGCGACGAGTTCTACCTCAAGTCGGCGGACGAGATGCGCGAGCGCTTCAAGGACTACCCCGGCGCCTGCGACGCCACCCTGGACATCGCCGCGCGCTGTGACGTGGCCCTGGACTTCGGCGACTACAAGCTGCCCAGCTATCCCGTGCCGGACGGCTACACCGAGGCCTCGTACCTGCGCGCAGCTCTGCGAGCAGGGGATCGTGCGGCGCTACGGCGCCGAGCCCGGCGCCGAGGTGCGCGAGCGCCTCGACTTCGAGCTCGGCGTCATCAACGACATGGGCTTCGACGCGTACTTCCTGATCGTCTGGGACTACGTGAAGTACGCCAAGGACAACGGCATCGCCGTCGGCCCCGGCAGGGGCTCGGCCGCCGGCTCCATCGTCAGCTACGCCCTGGCCATCACCGACATCGACCCGCTCAAGTACGACCTGCTCTTCGAGCGCTTCCTCAATCCGGGGCGCAAGAGCATGCCGGACATCGACATGGACTTCAGCGTGGCGCGCCGCGAGGAAGTCATCGACTACGTGGCGCAGAAGTACGGCCGCGACCGCGTGGCGCAGATCATCACCTTCGGCACCATGGCGGCGCGGGCCGCGGTGCGCGACGCGGCCCGGGTGCTGGGCCACCCCTACGCGGTCGGCGACAAGATCGCCAAGATGATCCCGGAGCAGGCGCCGCCGGCGACCTTCGCGCAGGCGATGCTGCCCGGCGGCGAGCTCAAGCAGGCCTACGACGCCGACGCCCAGGTCAAGGAGGTCGTCGACCTGGCGATGAGCCTCGAGGGCCTCATCCGCAACGACTCCATCCACGCCGCCGCCGTCGTCATCAGCGACCAGCCGCTCACCGAGTACCTGCCGCTGCAGCAGAAGGGCGACGCCGAGCTCGTCACCCAGTTCGACATGAACGACGTCGCCAAGCTGGGCCTGCTCAAGATGGACTTCCTGGGGCTGCGCAACCTGGACGTCATCGAGGCGGCGCTCGAGATCATCGAGAAGACCGACGGGGTGTGCATCGAGATCGACCAGCTGCCCCTGGACGACGAGAAGACCTACAGGATGCTGGCGCGCGGCGACGCCACCGGCGTGTTCCAGTTCGAGAGCGCCGGCATGCGCGAGGCGCTGCGCGAGGTGGGGCCCACGCAGTTCGAGGACCTCATCGCCCTCGTGGCCCTCTACCGCCCCGGCCCCATGCAGTACATCCCGACCTACGCGCGCAACAAGCGCGACCCGGCCTCGGTCGTCTACGACCACGAGGCCCTGCGCCCCATCCTGGAGCCCACCCACGGCGTGACCATCTACCAGGAGCAGTACATGGCCATCGCCCGCCAGGTGGGCGGCTTCAGCCCGGCCCAGGCCGACGACCTGCGCAAGGCCATCAGCAAGAAGAACAAGCAGCTGATGGCCACCCTCAAGGAGCCGCTCATGGCCGGGCTCGCCGAGCAAGGGCCTGCCGCCGGCCGTGAGCCACAAGCTCTGGGCCAACTTCGAGGCCACCGGCGACTACTCGTTCAACAAGAGCCACGCCGCCTGCTACGCGCTCATCAGCTACCGCACCGCCTGGCTCAAGGCCAACTACCCGGTCGAGTACATGGCGGCGCTCGTCTCGAGCGTGATGAACACCAAGGACAAGGTGCCCTTCTACGTGAACCAGTGCCATGAGATGGGGATCGAGGTGCTGCCGCCGGACGTCAACGAGAGCGACGTCGGGTTCACCGTCGTGGAGGGCAAGATCCGCTTCGGCCTGAACGCCGTGAAGGGCGTGGGGCGCGGCGCCATCGAGGCGATCATCGCGGCCCGCGCCGACGGGCCCTTCACCTCCGTCTTCGACTTCTGCGCCCGCGTCGACTCGCAGCTCGCCAACAAGCGCACGCTGGAGGCGCTCATCAAGAGCGGCGCCTTCGACAGCACCGGCGACCCGCGGCGCGGCATGCTGGAGGCGCTGCCGCTGGCGATGGCGGACGGCGAGCGGCGCCGCAAGGACCGCGCCCAGGGGCAGGGCGGCCTCTTCGACCATCGCAGAGGACGGCGTCGCTCACCAGCCGCAGGTGCCGCGCCGCGAGTTCGACCAGGCCACCCTCCTGCGGGAGGAGAAGGAGGCGCTCGGGCCTCTACGTCTCCGCCCACCCCCTGCAGGGCCTGCGCCAGCAGCTGCGCGACGAGATCGAGGTGCCGGTCGCGGCCCTGGGCGACGTGCCGGACGGGGCCATGCTCTGGACCGGCGGCATCGTCTCCAACGCGCAGCGCAAGGTCAGCAAGAACGGCGGCGTGTGGCTGGCGTTCCGCCTGGAGGACGTCGACGGCAGCATCGACTGTCGCGCCTGGCCTGCGACCTACGAGCAGTACCGCGACCTGCTGGTCGAGGACGGCATCGTCAAGGTCAAGGCGCGGGTGGAGAGCAAGCCGGACGCCGAGACGCAGCTCATCGCCATCGAGGCGTTGCCCTTCAGCGGCGTCAGCGAGTACCGGCCGCTCACCGTGACCATCGACGCGCAGCGCGTGCGGCCCAGCGTGCTGGACGACCTGCGGCGCATCCTCGCCGACTTCCCCGGGCAGGTGCCGGTCGTGCTGCACATGGTCGGGCCCGGCGAGCGCGCCCGGCTGCGCGTGGGCGACACGCTGCGCGTGGCGCCGGTGGCCGGGCTGTACGCCGAGCTCAAGGCGCTCCTCGGGGAGAGCTGCATCGGAGTGGGCTGAGCGGCGCCGGCGGCGCCCGACGAACGGAGGACCCCGTGATCCCGGAAGGCATGCGCGACGTGCTCCCGCCCGAGACGGCGCAGCTGCGCGCCGTCGAGGCCGCGCTGGCGCGGCGCTTCGCGGCCTACGGCTACGACGAGGTCCGCACGCCGTCCCTGGAGTTCGCCGAGACCCTGGAGCTGCCGGGCGACGACACCCTGGCCGCCGGCTACCGGCTCTTCGACGAACAGGGCCGCGAGCTCATCCTGCGCACGGACATGACCGTGCCCGTGGCGCGCCTGGCCGCCTCGCGCTTCGAGGAGCGGCCCCTGCCCCTGCGCTTCTCCTACATCGCGCCGTCGATCCGCCCCTGGGCGCCCCAGCGCAGCCAGGACGGCGAGTTCGTGCAGGCCGGGGTGGAGCTGCTCGGCCTGCGCTCGGCGGCGGCCGACGCCGAGTGCGTCACGCTGCTCTGCGACGCGCTCTCGTCGCTGGGCCTGCGCGACTTCCGCGTGGCCCTCGGCAACGTGGCGTTCTACCGGGGCCTGGTGGCCTCACTGGGCCTCGACGCCGACGACGCCGAGGCGCTGCTGGACGCGCTCGCCGACCGCGACTACCCCCTGGTGGAGAGCATCGCCGGCAAGGCGGACGTCCCCGACGAGGCGCGCCGCGACCTGCAGCGGGCCCTGGAGCTCAGCGGCACGAAGGACGTGCTGGCGCATGCGCGCAAGCTCGCCAGCACCCCCGAGATGGAGATCGGCCGTCGAGCATCTGGTACGCGTGCGCGAACTGGTGGACGACGCCGGGTTCGACGAGTTCCTCGCCTTCGACTTCGCGCTGTTCCAGGACCTCACCTACTACAGCGGGGTCATCTTCGAGGCCTACGCGCCCGGCGTCGGCCTGCCCATCGCCACGGGCGGCCGCTACGACGGGCTGCTCGCCAAGTTCGAGTGGGACGTGCCCGGCGTGGGCTTCGCCATCGCCGTGGACCGCCTGCACGACGCGCTCGAGGAGGCGGGAGCGGCGCCGGCGGCGCCGGCGCCGGCGCTCTCCTTCGTCGGCGGCCTGGACGAGCCGGCGCGGGCCACGGAGCTGCGCCGCGCCGGCTGGGACGTGGCCTGCCTGCCGGGTGACGCCGCCGCCGGGCCGCCGCTGGTGCGCCGTGCCGGCGGCTCCTACGTGCTGGAGCTGCCCGGCGCCGCGCCCGTGGAGGGCGGCTGGCGCGACGTGGTGCGAGCGCTGCGCGCCGCCCGGGGGCCGGGGTGAGGATCGGCGTCGCCTGCGACGACGCGCCCATCACGGCGGTCGCGGCGCTCCTTGGTGAAGCCGGCCTGCACACGAGCCGCCTCACGGCCACCGTCGCGCCGGCGCTGTTGCCGGGGACTCCCGACCAGTGGCTGCTCGCGCCCGGCGCCGACGTGCTCGCCTGCTGCGAGCGCGGCGCCGTGGACGTGGCCGTCGTCGGCAAGGACCTGCTGCTCGAGCTCGAGCCGTCGCTGCCCGAGCTGCTCGACCTGGGCGTCTGCCGCGATCGCCTGGTGTACGCCGTGGCGCCCGGCAGCCGGCGCGCGCGGCCGCGCGTGGCGACGCGGTATCCGCGCCTCACGCGGCGGCATTTCGACGCCACCGGCCGCCAGATCGAGACGGTCGCGCTGGGCCCCGCGGCAGCACTGACGCCGGCGCTCGGCGCCGCCGACGGCGTCGTGGAACTGGAGACCCGGCTCGCCCGGCTGCCGCAGGAGCTGGCGGTCGCGGAGGAGATCGCCCCGTGCACGGCGAGGCTCATCGCCTCGCGGGGTGCGCGCGTCCTGGCCGCCGAGCGCCTCACCGAGCTGGTAAGGCGCCTGCGGGCGATAGTCGAGGGCCGGTGATGAGGCGCATCGCCTGGTCTGACGACGTTGGAGCGGTGGTGGCGGAGCTGCGCGCCTTTGCGCCGCCGCCGGCCGAGGTGCGAGCGGCCGTGACCGCCATCCTCGACGATGTGCGCGCGCGGGGCGACGCCGCCGTGCGCGCGCACACGGAACGGCTGGACGGCGTCGTGCTGCCGGCCGACTACGGCGTGGCGCAGGACGAGCTGCGCGAGCGCCTGGCGGCGCTCGCGCCGGCTCTGCGCGAGGCGCTCGAGCTGGCCGCGGCCAACATCCGCGCCTACCACGAGCGCGAGGCCGCGACCTCCTGGCGCGCGACGCTGCCCCAGGGGCAGGTCGTGGGACAGGAGGTCGTGCCGCTCGCGGTCGCCGGCCTCTACGTGCCGGGCGGGCTGGGCGACTACCCGTCGTCGGTGCTCATGACCGCCGTCCCGGCGCTCGTCGCCGGCGTCGGTCGCATCGTCGTCTGCTCGCCGCCGCGGCCCGGCGGCGGCGCGGCCGACGGGGTCGCCGCCGCCTGCGCCTTGCTCGGCCTGCGCGACGTGTATCCCGTGGGCGGCGCCCAGGCCGTGGCCGCCATGGCCTTCGGCACGGCGGTCGTGCCGCGCTGCGACGTGATCGTCGGCCCCGGCAACGCCTACGTCACGGAGGCCAAGCGCCAGGTGATGGGCGCCGTCGGCATCGACAGCCTGGCGGGGCCCAGCGAGGTGCTCGTGATCGCCGACGAGACGGCAGATCCCGCGTGGCTCGCCGCCGATCTGCTGGCCCAGGCCGAGCACGGCGCCGGCGCCATGGCCTGCCTGGCTGACATCGGCGGCGCCGTCGGCGGCCCGACCGGCGACGCCGTCGCCGCCCTGGCCGCCGACCTCGGCGTGAGCGCCGCCGCCGTCGCCGTCGTGGACTGCCCGGACCGCGATGCCGCCGTCGCACTCTGCAACGCCTTCGCGCCCGAGCACCTGGAGCTGCACGTCGCCGACGCGGCCGCCCTGGTGCCGCGCGTGCGCAATGCCGGCGCGGTCTTCGTGGGCGCCTACACCGCGACCGCCTTCGCGGACTACGCCGCCGGCAGCAACCACGTGCTGCCCACCGGCGGCGCCGCGCGCTTCGCTCAGGGTCTGTCCGTCGATGCTTTCCAGAAGAAAGTGGCTGTGGTAGAACTCGACGCCACCGCGGCGGCCGCCCTGGCGCCGCACGTCGCCGCCATCGCCGACGAGGAGGGCTTCAGGGCCCACGCCCGGTCCGCCCGCCTCCGCGCCGAGTGAGGGAGCCCATGGACGGACAGCGCAGCGCCCAGGTCCACCGCACGACCAGCGAGACCGACGTGCGCGTGTCGCTCGGCATCGACGGTACCGGGCGGGCCGAAGTGAGCACCGGGATCGGTTTCCTGGACCACATGCTCGAGCTGTTCGCGCACCACGGCCGCTTCGATCTGCAGGTGAAGGCGACGGGCGACCTGGACGTGGACGGCCACCACACGGTGGAGGACATCGGCCTGGCCCTCGGTCAGGCGCTGGCCCAGGCCCTGGGCGACAAGCGCGGCATCCGCCGCTACGGCTCCTTCCTGCTGCCCATGGACGAGGCCCTTGCCATGGTCGTCCTGGATCTGTCGGGACGGCCCTACTTCGCCCACGACCTGCAGCTCGCCGGCGTGCGTATCGGCGAGTTCGACGCCGACCTCACGGCGCACTTCCTGCGCTCGCTCTCGACGCAGGCGGGCATGACGCTGCACGTGCGCCTGCTGGCCGGCGCCGACGCCCACCACATCGTCGAGGCGGTGTTCAAGGGGGTGGCGCGGGCGCTTGCGGAGGCCTGCGAGCGCCACGGCCGCGACGATGAGGTGCCGTCCACCAAGGGCACGCTCTGACGGCCATGCCGCGCGCCGCCCGCCCCGCGATCGCCGTCGTGGACTACGGCATGGGCAACCTCGCGAGTGTCGCCAAGGCGCTGGAGCGAAGCGGCGCCGAGGCGCGGATCACCCAGAGCACCGCCGTCGTACACGACGCCGGCGCGGTGGTGCTGCCCGGCGTCGGCGCCTTCCGCGACGCGGCGCTACGGCTCGAGCACAGCGGCCTGGGCGCGGCCGTGCTCGAGCGCATCGCCGCCGGCCGCCCCTTCCTCGGCGTGTGCCTCGGCCTGCAGCTGCTCCTCGAGAGCAGCGGCGAGGGTGGGCGCTGGAGCGGGCTCGGCGTGTTCCCCGGCACGGTGGAGCGCATCGACACGACCCTCAAGGTGCCGCACATCGGCTGGAACGACCTGGAGTGGACGGCGGCCGGGGCGGGCATGTCCTCCGGGCTGCCCGCTCCGGCCGCCGTGTACTTCGTCCACTCGTACGCGGCGCGGCCTACGGACCCCGCGCTGATCGCGGCGACGACCGACTACGGCGGTCCCGTCGTCGCGGCTCTGGCGCGGGACAACGTCTGGGCGGTACAGTTCCACCCGGAGAAGAGCTCGTCCGTCGGGCTCCGTCTCCTGGCCAACTTCGTCGCACAGGTCACACAGGAGGCCGCCACATGATCGTCTTCCCAGCCGTCGACATCCAGGGTGGAAAGGCGGTCCGGCTGCGCCGCGGCGACTTTCAGGACGTCACGGTGTTCGGCGACGACCCCGTCGAGCTCGCCCGTCACTGGCAGGCCGAGGGCGCCGAAGCCCTGCACGTCGTGGACCTCGACGCCGCTCGCTCCGGCCAGCCCGTCAACCTCGAGATCGTCGAGCGCATCGTCAAGGCGATGGACATCCCCGTGCAGTACGGCGGAGGCGTCCGCGACGCCAAGAGCCTGGCCCTGGTGGCGGGCATCGGCGTGCACTGGTGCGTCATGGGCACCGCCGCCGTCACGGCGCTGGAGCTGCTGGACGACGCCGTCAACTGGCTCGGCGACCGGCTTGTGGTCGGCCTCGACTGCACCGACGGCATGGTGGCGACACACGGCTGGCAGGAGCGCACGCAGATGAGCGCGATCCATTTCAGCAAGATCCTCGCCGATCACGGCGTGCGCCGCGTGGTGTACACGGACACGGCCCGCGACGGCATGCTCGGCGGGCCGAACCTGGTGGGCCTGCGCGACCTGGCCGAGGTCTCGCCGCTGGAGATCGTGCTGGCGGGCGGCGTCGGGCTGCTGGACGACCTGCGCCGCGTGAAGAAGCTGGACGCCCCCACCGTCGTCGGCGTCATCGTCGGCCGCGCCCTGTACGAGAAGTCGTTCACGCTGCAGCAGGCGCGGGCGGTCTTCGCCGGCTGAGCGCGCGGCGAGCGAGGACAGGTGCACCGCAAGCGCGTCATCCCGTGCCTGGACGTGCGCGACGGGCGCGTGGTCAAGGGCGTCAACTTCGTCGGGCTGCGGGACGCCGGCGACCCCGTCGAGCTGGCCTCGCGCTACGACGCCGAAGGCGCCGACGAGCTCGTCTTCCTGGACATCACCGCCTCGCACGAGCGCCGCGACATCATCGCCGGCCTCGCGGCGCGCTGCGCGGAGCAGGTCTTCATCCCCTTCACGATCGGCGGCGGCCTGAGCAGCGAGGACGACGTGCGCATGATCCTCGCCGCCGGCGCGGACAAGGTCACGATGAACACGGCCGCCGTGCGGGACCCGTCGCTCATCGAACGCTGCGCCGCGCGCTTCGGCTCGCAGTGCATCGTCGTGGCGATCGACGCAAAGCGTCTGACGGGGAGCGGGGAGGGCGGCCGGCCGGCGCGCTGGCAGGTCTACGTGCACGGCGGCCGCACGCCGACCGGCATCGACGCGGTCGCCTGGGCTACGCGCGCCGCGGAGCTCGGCGCCGGCGAGTTCATGCTCACCAGCATGGACCGCGACGGCACCCTTGACGGCTACGATCTGGAGCTGACCCGGACGGTCGCGCGCGCGGTGGACGTACCGGTCATCGCTTCGGGGGGTGCGGGCACGCTGGAGCACCTCGCCGCCGGCCTCACCGAGGGCGAGGCCGACGCCGTGCTCGCCGCCAGCATCTTCCACTTCGGCACCCATACACTGGCCGAGACCAAGGCGTACCTGGCGGCGCGCGGCATCCCCGTGCGCCTCGTCGCGCCGGCGACGGCGACCGGTTGAGGCGGCCGTGAGCGGGCCCGAACGCGTGTCGCTGGCCGGGCTGGACGCCGCGGATGCGGCGGCGCTGGGCCGCAGGGTGAGCGCGGCCCGGCTCGTCTGCTTCCCCACGGACACGGTGTACGGGGTCGGTGGCGCGCTCACGCCGGCCGTCGCGGACGCCCTGGTGGCGGCCAAGGGCCGCGACCCCGACAAGCCGCTGCAGGTCGTCTTTCCGACGTTGCAGCGGCTGGAAGCCGACGTCGCGCTCGCCCCGGCCCTGCGCGCGGCCTGCCGCGCGCTGCTGCCGGGGCCCGTCACGCTCGTCCTGCCCTACCCGGCCGGGTGGCGGTTCCCGCCGCCCGGCCGGCTCGCGAGCGGCGATCGCCAGGTCGCGACGCTCGGCGTACGCGTTCCTGTGTGGCCGCCGGCGGCGCGGGTGTTGAGTGCGCTGGAGCGGCCGCTGCTGGCCTCCAGCGCGAACCAGAGCGGGGCGCCGCCGCCGGCGTCGCTGGACGAGGTCGACCCCGCGCTGCTGGCGCGCTGCGACCTCGCCCTGGACGCGGGCCCGGTGCACGGCGCCGCGTCCGCCGTCGTAGACTTGAGCCGCTATGCCGAGACGCGCCGCTGGCGCCTGGTGCGGGCCGGCGTCTGGGACGAACGTCACATCGCCGCCAAGCTCGCGGCCGCCGAGGAGGACTCCCTGTCATGACCACCTACAGCTTCCACCAGGTCGACGTCTTCACCGACACGGTCTTCGCGGGTAACCCGCTGGCGGTGTTCATCGATGCCCGGGGGATCGGCGACGCCCAGATGCAGGCCATCGCCCGCGAGATGAACCTGTCCGAGACGACCTTCGTGCTGCCGCCGGAGGGCGGCGGCGACGCGAAGGTCCGCATCTTCACCCCCGCCACGGAGCTGCCCTTCGCCGGCCACCCCAGTGTGGGGACGGCCGTCGAGCTCGTCCGTCACGGCGTCGTCGCGCCGGCGGGCGCGGTCACGCCGGTCACGCTGGAGCTGGGCGTCGGGCCGACGGTCGTCGACGTCGAGGTGCGCGACGGCGTGCCCGTGAGCGGCACCGTGCATCAGGGGGCCGCGCGGTTCGGGGCGCGGATCCCGCGCCGGCGGGCGGCGGCCGTGCTGGGCCTCCAGGAGACCGATCTGCATCCCGACCTGGGGCCGGCCGTCGTCGGCACCGGTCTCGACTACGCCGTCATCCCGCTGCACGAGCGCAGCGTCCTGGGCCGCATCAACCTGGACACCGGCCTGTTGCGCGACTTCGAGCGGGACTTCGCCGAGGTGTATCCCTGCGCCCTCACCGGCGAGGACGAGCCCTGGATGGAGGCGCGCGGGCTCTTCCCGCTGATCGGCATCCAGGAGGACCCGGCCACGGGCAGCGCGGCGGGCCCGCTGGCCGCCTACGCCGCCCGGGCCGGCCTGCTGGCGCCGGGCGAGACCCGTGTGGTGCTGCAGGGCGCCTATGTGGACCGGCCGAGCCTGCTCGCGGTGTCGGTGACGGGCGCCCCAGACCACATCGAGGACGTCCTGGTCGGCGGCCCGGTGCGGCCCGTCCTGCGCGGCGAGCTCACGCTGCCGGACTGATACAATCGAAAGTCCAAATGAGGCGCCGCAGAGTGGCCGCGACGTCCCGTCGCGACGGGCTGGCGACGCCCGTGACCATCGCCAAACCGCAGACCGAGAGGAAGCTCACATGAAGATCGCGGCCGGGGCCGACCACGGGGGCTATGCCATCAAGGAGGCGGTCGTGCGCCGCCTTCGCTCGCAGGGGCACGAGGTCGTCGACGTCGGCACTGACTCGGGCGACGTCTCTGTCGACTATCCCGACTTCGGGCACCGCGTCGCCGCGATGGTGGTGTCGGGCGAGGTCGAGCGCGGCCTGCTCGTCTGCGGCACCGGCCTCGGCATCTGCATGAGCGCCAACCGCCACCGCGGCGTGCGCGCCGCCGACTGCTTCACGCCCTACCTTGCCGAGATGGCGCGGCGCCACAACGACGCCAACGTCCTGTGTCTCGGCGGCCGTCTGCTGAGCGAGGACGAGGCGTGGGCGATCACCGAGGTCTGGATGGACACGCCCTTCGAGGGCGGCCGCCACGAGAAGCGCGTCGCCCTCATCGACGAGGGTGCCGAGGCGGCCTCGTGAGCCCAGTCGGGCGGGAGTGGCGGCGCGAGCCGCTCTACCATCTGGACCCCGAGCTCAACGAGCTCCTGCGCAGCGAGCTCATCCGGCAACAGGAGACCCTGGAGCTGATCGCCAGCGAGAACTTCGCGAGCCGCTCGGTGCTGGAGGCGACCGGCTCGGTGCTGACCAACAAGTACGCCGAGGGCACGCCCGGGGCGCGCTACTACGGCGGCTGCGGCGTCGTGGACCAGGTCGAGCAGCTCGCCATCGACCGCTGCAAGGCCGTGTTCGGCGCCGAGCACGTGAACGTGCAGCCGCACTCCGGCTCCTCCGCCAACCTGGCGGCGCTCTTCGCCCTGCTCGAGCCGGGCGACACGCTGATGGGCATGGAGCTGGCCCACGGCGGCCACCTCACCCACGGCCTCGCCATCAACTACTCGGGGCGCACGTACCGGGTGGTGCCCTACCACGTGCGCCGCGACACCGAGACCATCGACTACGACGAGGTGCGCGAGCTCGCCCGGCAGCATCGTCCCAAGCTCATCATCTGCGGGTACAGCTCGTACCCGCGCACCATCGACTTCGCCGCGTTCCGCGAGATCGCCGACGAGGTCGGGGCGCTGCTCATGGCGGACATCGCCCACATCGCGGGGCTCATCGCCGCCGGCGTGCACCCCAACCCGGTGCCGTACTGCGAGGTCGTCACGAGCACCACGCACAAGACCCTCACGGGTCCCCGGGCCGGCATCATCATGTGCCGCGAGGAGTACGGGCGGGCCATCGACCGGGCCGTGTTCCCCGGCATGCAGGGCGGCCCGCTCATGCACGTCATCGCCGCCAAGGCCGTGTGTCTCAAGATCGCCCAGAGCGAGGAGTTCCGGCGCCTGCAGCGGCAGATCGTCGTGAACTGCGCCGCCCTGGCCGAGACGCTCGCCGAGGGCGGCCTGCGCATCGTCTCGGGGGGCACCGACGTGCACCTCGCGCTCGTCGACCTGCGCAGCACCGGTCTCACGGGTCTGGAATGCCAGGACCTCCTGGAGCAGGTCAACATCACCGCGAACCGCAACGTCGTGCCGTTCGAGGAGGGCTCGTTCAACGTGGCCAGCGGGCTGCGCGTCGGCTCGCCCGCCGTCTCGACGCGCGGCTTCATGGAACCGGAGATGCGCCAGGCGGGTGAGCTCATCCTGCGCGCGCTCGAGGCGCGCGGCAACGACGCCGCGCTGGCGGAGCTGCGCCGCGAGGTGATCGACCTCCTCGACCAGTTCCCGCTCTACGAGTTCCTGTGAGCGGCGCCGTCGGCAACGACGCCGGCGGGGCCGGCGACGCCTGGCACCGGCCGAGCTGGGACGAGTACTTCCTGCAGCTCGCCCGCCAGGCGGCGACCCGGTCCACGTGCCTTCGTCGTCAGATCGGCGCCGTGCTGGTGCGCGACAAACGCATCCTCGCGACCGGGTACAACGGCGCCCCGCGGGGCACGGCGCACTGCCTGGATGTGGGCTGCCTGCGCGAGCAGCTCGGCATCCCCTCCGGTGAGCGTCACGAGCTCTGCCGCGCCATCCACGCCGAGCAGAACGCCATCATCCAGGCCGCCATCCACGGCGTGGCCATCGAGGGCGCGACGCTGTACTGCACCCATCACCCCTGCATCCTGTGCGCCAAGATGCTCATCAACTGCGGGGTGCGCGAGATCCACTACCTGCAGGGCTACCCGGACGAGCTGTCCGCCGCCATGCTCGAGGAGGCCGGCGTGGAGCTGCACAAAGAGGACCTGCCATAGACGGCTTGATCAGCCTGTCCAGCCCGATCCGCACCGCGGCACTGGGCTTCGTGCTCGCCGCCGTGCTCGTCTACGCGCTCACGCCGCTCATGAGCCGCATCGCGCGGCACACGGGGGCGGTCGACAACCCGACGGACGACCGGCGCATGCACGTGCTGGCCACGCCGCTGCTCGGCGGCCTCGGCATGTACCTGGGATGGATCGTGCCGGTGGTCTTGCTCGTCCCCGTGGACCGGCCCGTGTGGGGCATCATCGGCGGCGTGACCATCGTCGTCGCCGTCGGCCTGTTCGACGACCTGTACGAGCTGGAGCCCATCGTCAAGTTCGTCGGCCAGCTGCTGGCCATCGGTGTGGCCATCTACTTCGGCATCCGCGTGGAGAGCGTGGCCCTGCCGTTCACCGACACGATGCTGCACTTCCCGCTCGTCGTGTCGGTGCTCGTCACGGCCTTCTGGATGGCCACCATCGTCAACATGGTGAACTTCATCGATGGCCTCGACGGCCTGGCGGCCGGCGTCTGCGGCATCTCGGCGCTCACCTTCTGCGTGATCTCACTGTCCACGGGCTTCCCGTCGATGGGTGTCATCGCCGCCGTGCTGGCCGGCGCCACGTTCGCCTTCCTGCGCTTCAACTTCCACCCGGCCAGCATCTTCATGGGCGACGCGGGCTCCATGCTGCTCGGGTTCACGCTCGCGTGCGTGAGCGTCGCGAGCGTGATGAAGGGCTCGGCGGCAGTGGCCCTCGTGCTGCCCCTGCTCATCCTGGCCGTGCCGTTCGTCGATCTGTTCCTCATCGTGTGGCGGCGCTGGCGGCGCGGGGTGCCGTTCTACGCCGCCGGGCAGGACCACGTGCACCACGACCTCGTGCTCGTGCACGGCTTCTCGCAGCGCAAGAGCGTGCTGCTGCTGTACACGTGGTGCGTACTGCTCAGCGGGCTGGGCATCGCCATGCAGCGCGGCAGCAAGCCGGCCATGATCGTGCTGGGCGTGGCCGGTTCCGTGGCGACGGCCTACATGGCGCGGCTGCTCAGCCGCTACCGCGCGCGCCGGCTCGATCTGGAGCCTGTGCTGTCCGGCGAGGCGGCCGGCGCCACGGCCGGCGCCGCGACTGCCGCCACTTCCGCAGCAACCGACGGGTCGCGACCTGCAGGGGAGAGCGGGGCGTGAAGCGGGTATCAAGCGTCTTGGCCGCCGCCCCGCGCCCCGGCCGCCGGGCAGCTCAGCCAGCGGGCGGTGGCAGCCTTGTCGTTGCGAGCCCCGGGTCGGCAGGTATACTGTGACGCCACAATCGACTCATGACGACCGCGGCGGGGGCGACAGACGCTCCCCCGCCTCGGCCGAATCAGTCGCGTTCATGTTGCTCGCAGGGGTCGCCGTCGGGCTGGGGGCCGGCGCCGGTCTGGACTGGGTGGTGGGCACGTTCCCGCTGTTCACCGCCATCGGCGTGTTCGCCGGGTTCGCCCTCGCGTTGTACGCTATCTACCTTGAAACGAAGTGACCACGTTCACGGGAGGATCAGACTGAGCCGCAGACAGGCGCTCACGCCCTTCATCCTCGTCGCGGTCGTCATCGCCGCCGCCACGGTCGCCGCCCTCATCGACAGGCCCGTGTGGGCCGCAGCCTTGGGGGCGGGCCTTGTGCTGGCCTACTGGGCCCTCGAGGTGCTCTCGTGGCGGCGCGGCGAGGCGACCGGCACGTTCGGCGCCGCCGTCGGCGTGGCGCTGGGCGGCATGGTGCTGCGCCTCGCCCTGGTGCTCGCCGTGCTCGTCGTGGTCGGCCTGCTGGCGAGCAAGCCCGCGTTCGCCACGGCCGCGCTCGCCTTCCTCGCCGCGTTCACGCTGTACATTCCGCTGCGCCTCGTCACCTACACGGCGCTGCAGGCGCCCCGGCAAGCGGGGGTGCGCTCGTGAAGGGCAAGCGGCTCATCTGGCTGCTCGTCGTGCTGTTCGCCCTGGCGGCCCTGTTCTTCATCCCGGGCGGCGGCAAGCAGGAGTTCGAGGTCGCCAACGAGTTCGTGCTGGAGCCGATCATCAAGATCCCCCCGATCGGCCCCATCGACCTGTCGATCACCAAGGCGGTCGCCTACCTGTGGGCCGCGACGGTGGTCATCATCGTGTTCGCAGCTCTCATCTCGCGCAGCTTCAACCGCCCGCCCGGCCGGTTCCAGGCCATGTGCGAGCTGCTCTACAGCCTTGCGCGCGATGGCATCGCGGGGTCGACGATGACGGCGGGCGTCGACACGTGGTTCCCCTATGTGGGGTCTGCCTTCTTCTTCGTCTTGACCTGCAATCTCCTGGGGCTCATCCCCCTGCCATTTGGCGAGCACCACCAGGTCGCGTTCTATGCGCCGACAGGCAACCTCAACGTGACCATAGCGTTGGCGCTGCTCACGTTCGTCTTCACGCACTACGCCGGCATCCGTCAGAAGGGCGTCGTCGGATACGTCAAGGGCTGGTCGATCCCGTCGGCCCCGCCCGTGCTGCGGCAGTTGATCTTCGTCATGCACATCATCAGCGAAGTCTTCCGGCTCGTCTCGTTGTCCGTGCGGCTCTTCGCCAACATGCTGGCCGGGCACGCGATCCTGGGCGTCTTCTTCGCGATGGCCCTCGTGTTCCAGAGCTACTTCATCGCCAGCGTGCTGCAGGGAGCATCGGTGCTCCTCTACCTGTTCGAGATCTTCATCGCCTTCATCCAGGCGTTCATCTTCGCGATCCTTTCGGCTGTCTATATCTCCGGTGCCCTGGAGGACGAGCACTGACAGAGGCGTGAGGCCGGAGATCGGCAGCGAACCAGTCACCCAAGGAGGAGAAGGGCATGAATCCAGACGCAGCGAAGCTGCTCGGCGCAGGACTCAGTATCGGACTGGGCGTCATCGGCCCCGGCATCGGCTTGGGCATGATGATCGGCAGTGCGCTCGAGAGCATCGCCCGCCAGCCGGAACTGAGGGGCGAGATCCGCACGAACATGTTCATCGGCATCGGCATCATCGAGGCGCTCGCGCTGTACGCTTTCGTGATCAGCCTGATCCTTCTGTTCGTCGTCTGACACAGGGGCCGTCGTCGTGAGCGACAGAGAGACGAGAGCGAGATGCTGAATCTGTCTTGGGGTCTGATGGTCTGGACCTTGATCACGTTTGGGATCGCGGTGTACGTGCTGCGACGGTACGCGTTCGGCCCCATCCAGAAACTGATCGAGGACCGGCGCACCACAGTGCAGGAAAGCATGGACGCGGCCGAGCAGACACGGCACGAAGCGCAGCGTCTGCTGCGGGAGTACGAGCAGACGCTCGCCAAGGTACGAGCCGAGGCTGAGGAGATCCTGGAGCGGTCACGCGCGACCGGCGACCACGCCAAGGCGGAGATCATGGAAGAGGCGCACGCCCAGGCCGACCGCGTGCTCTCGCAGGCGCACGAGCAGATCGACCGCGACACGCGCGCGGCCGTGCGCGACCTGAAGGCTCAGATCGCGGAGCTCACCGCCCTGGCCACCGAGAAGGTCACGACGCGCAGTCTCACGCCGGCCGACCAGGAGCGCCTCATCGAGGAGGCGCTGGCCGAGCTGAACGTCGACCAGCTCGGGATGGGGTCCAAGGGTTGAGCGACGGGGCTGTGGCAAAGGTCTACGCCCAGGCGCTTTTCGATGCGTCGCAGGAGGCGCACGCCGTCGACGCGGTGGGCCGCGAGCTGAGCGGCTTCGTCGCCGGTCTCGCGGCCTCCGAACAGCTGACGCACGTCCTGGCGGACCCACAGATCGAGACGACGGCCAAGATCCGCATCGTCGCCGAGCTGACGCGCGAGGCGCAGCCGCTCGTCGCCAACACGCTCCAGCTGCTGCTGGAGCGCGGCCGCTTCGCCATCATCGAAGAGCTGCGCGCCGAGTACGACGCGCTCACGGCCGCGGAAGCGGCCGTCGTCAACGTGGAGGTGACTTCCGCCGTGAAGCTCACCGCCGCGACCCAGAAGAGGATCGCCGCGCGGGTCGAGAAGACCACCGGGCGCCGGGTCGAGCTCGCGGTGCGAGTGGACCCGGCCATCGTCGGTGGCCTCGTGATGCGCGTGGGCGACGTGATCGTCGACGGCAGCGTGCGCTCGCGCATCCGCCAGCTGCGCCGTCGGCTGGCAACCGCGGAAGTGAGAGGTGACGTGGAGTGAAGCTCCGACCCGAAGAGATCGCCTCGGTGCTGAAGGCGCAGATCGAGAACTACAGGGCCGAGGTCGAGGTCGACGAGGTCGGCACCGTCCTCTCGGTCGGCGACGGCATCGCCCGCATCTACGGCCTGCGCAACTGCGTGGCCATGGAGATGCTGGAGCTGCCGCACGACGTCACCGGCCTGGCCCTCAACCTCGAGGAAGGAGAACGTCGGCGCCGTGCTGCTCGGCGAGGACACGCTCATCAAGGAAGGCGACCTGGTCAAGCGCACCGGGCGCATCCTGCAGGTGCCGGTGGGGGAGGCCCTTGTGGGCCGCGTGGTCGACCCGCTGGGTCGCCCCCTGGACGACAAGGGCCCCATCGAGACGGACAGCTTCCGCCCGGTCGAGTTCAAGGCCCCCGGCGTCGTCGAGCGTCAGCCCGTGAAGGAGCCCCTGCAGACGGGCATCAAGGCCATCGACGCCATGATCCCCATCGGCCGCGGCCAGCGCGAGCTCATCATCGGCGACCGCCAGACCGGCAAGACGTCCATCATCGTCGACACGATCATCAATCAGAAGGGCCAGGACGAGATCTGCGTCTACGTCGCCATCGGCCAGAAGGCCTCCACGGTGATGCAGGTCGTCCAGAAGCTGGAAGAGTACGGCGCCATGGACTACACGATCGTCGTGGCGGCCACGGCCTCGGCGTCGGCGCCGCTCAAGTTCCTCGCGCCCTACGCGGGCGCGGCCATGGGCGAGTTCTTCCTGTACAGCGGCCGCCACGCCGTGTGCTTCTACGACGACCTCTCCAAGCAGGCGGACGCGTACCGTCAGATGTCGCTGCTGCTGCGCCGACCGCCGGGCCGCGAGGCCTTCCCGGGCGACGTGTTCTACCTGCACTCGCGCCTGCTGGAGCGCGCCGTCAAGCTCAACGACGAGCTCGGCGGCGGCTCGCTGACGGCGATCCCGGTCATCGAGACCCAGGCCGGCGACGTGTCCGCCTACATCCCGACCAACGTGATCTCCATCACCGACGGTCAGATCTTCCTGCAGAGCGACCTGTTCTTCTCCGGGGTGCGCCCCGCCGTGAACATCGGCATCTCGGTGTCACGGGTCGGCGGCAACGCGCAGATCAAGGCGATGAAGCAGGTCGCGGGCCGTCTGCGCATCGACCTGGCCGCAGTTCCGCGAGCTGGAGGCGTTCGCCCAGTTCGGCTCGGAGCTGGACGAGGCCACGCAGAAGACGCTGGCCCGCGGCCGCCGCATGATCGAGGTGCTCAACCAGGGACGCTTCGACCCCATGCCCGTCGAGGAGCAGGTGGCCGTCATCTTCGCCGGCAGCCAGGGCTACCTGGACGACCTGGAGATCGACCGCATCCACGCGTTCCTCGAGGACCTGCGCGAGTACCTGCGCAGCCAGCACGAGGAGGTCCTCGCCGACATCCGCGAGCGCAAGCAGATCACGGCCGAGACCGAGGAGAAGCTGCGCGCCGCCATCGTCGAGTTCCACGCCTCGTTCACGCCGAGGCGGCGCTGCCGCCGCTGCCGGCCGCCGAGGGGGCCACGGCCTGACGTGGCCAGCCTTCGCGACATCCGCCGGCGCATCACGTCGGTGCAGAGCACGGGCAAGATCACCAAGGCCATGGAGATGGTCTCGGCGGCCAAGCTGCGCCGCAACCAGCAGCGCATCGAGTCGTTGCGGCCCTACGCCATCGCCATGGTCGAGATGATGCGCGACCTGGCCACCTACGCGGAGGAGACGGGAAGCTTCCCGCTCCTGCAGCCCCACGGCGAAGAGGCCACCGTGGCGCTGCTCGTCATGACCGGCGACCGCGGCCTCGCCGGCGCCTTCAACGCCAACGTGCTGCGCGCCGCCGTGCAGGCGCGGCGAGAGCTGGAGGCGCAGGGCAAGCAGGTACAGGTGCTGGCCGTGGGTCGCAAGGGCATCGGGTCGCTCAAGTTCCGCGGCATCGAGCCGCAGCAGACGTGGGCCGGCCTGAGCGACAGCCCGCGCTACAACGACGCCCAGGCCATGGCCAAGCGCGTCATCGACAGCTACGTGGCGCACGAGGTGGACAGGGTGCAGCTCATCTACAACCACTTCAAGTCGCCGCTGGAGCAGAGGCTCATGGACATCACCATCCTCCCGATCCCGACGGAGGAGGTCACGGACGGCGCCGAGCGTCAGCCCGTCACCTATCTGTACGAACCGGACCCGGGCAGCATCTTCGAGGGGCTGCTGCCGGCGTACGTGGAGATCGCCATCTACCGCGCCCTGCTCGAGTCGAGCGCCAGCGAGCAGGGGGCGCGCATGACGGCCATGCGCAACGCGAGCGACAGCGCCGAGGAGATGCTCGGCACGCTGACGCTGGCGCTCAACCGCGCCCGCCAGGCCGCGATCACGCAGGAGATCCTCGAGGTCGTGGCGGGCGCCGATGCTCTTGGCTAGCAACACGCGAGCACGGGGCCCGGTGCCCGGCGGAGCTGTCCGCGGGCGGCGTGCACAGACGACTCGAGCGGAGTGGAGCGCATGAACACAGGCACAGTGGACCAGGTCATCGGCGCCGTCATCGACGTCCGCTTCCCGGACGAGCTGCCGGCCATCTACAACGCCCTGAAGGTCACCATCGACAGCGGCGACGGCGACGCGCGCGAGCTGGTCGTCGAGGTGCAGCAGCACCTCGGCGACGACCGCGTGCGGGCCGTCGCCATGGACACCACGGACGGGCTCGCCCGCGGCGTCGAGGTCGTGGACACGGGCGCGCCCATGACGGTGCCGGTCGGCGAGGCGACGCTGGGCCGCCTCATCAACGTGCTGGGGGAGACCATCGACAACGGCGAGCAGCTCGCCGACGAGGAGCACTGGCCCATCCATCGGCCGGCGCCCGCCTTCGAGTCCCTCGACCCCACGGACGAGATCTTCGAGACCGGCATCAAGGTCGTGGACCTCGTCGCGCCGTACGTGAAGGGCGGCAAGATCGGGCTCTTCGGCGGCGCCGGCGTGGGCAAGACGGTCATCGTGCAGGAGCTCATCCGCAACATCGCCGCCGAGCACGGCGGTCTGTCCGTGTTCTGCGGCGTGGGCGAGCGCACGCGCGAGGGCAACGACCTGTGGCTCGAGATGAAGGAGTCGGGCGTCATCGACAAGACGGCGCTCATCTTCGGCCAGATGAACGAGCCGCCCGGCGCGCGCCTGCGCGTCGGCCTGGCGGGCCTCACCGTCGCGGAGTACTTCCGCGAGGTCGGCGGCCAGGACGTGCTGCTGTTCATCGACAACATCTTCCGCTTCGTGCAGGCCGGCTCGGAGGTCTCGGCGCTGCTCGGCCGCATGCCGAGCGCCGTGGGCTACCAGCCGACGCTGGCCAACGAGATGGGCGAGCTGCAGGAGCGCATCACCTCCACGAAGCGCGGCTCGGTCACCTCGGTGCAGGCCATCTACGTGCCCGCCGACGACCTCACCGACCCCGCGCCGGCGGCGACCTTCGCCCACCTCGACGCCACCACCGTGCTCTCGCGGGCCATCGTCGAGAAGGGCATCTACCCTGCCGTCGATCCGCTCGACTCGAACTCCCGCATCCTCACCCGCGACGCCGTGGGCGGCGAGCACTACGAGGTCGCGACGCGCGTGCAGGAGATCCTGCAGCGCTACCGCGCCCTCCAGGACATCATCGCCATCCTGGGCATCGACGAGCTCTCCGACGAGGACAAGCTCGTCGTGCAGCGCGCGCGCAAGGTGGAGCGCTTCCTCTCCCAGCCGTTCCACGTGGCCGAGCAGTTCACCGGCACGCCGGGCAAGTACGTCGCCCTCAAGGACACCATCCGCGGCTTCAAGGACATCGCGGACGGCAAGTGCGACGAGCTGCCCGAGCAGGCGTTCTTCATGGTGGGCGGCATCGAGGAGGCCGCGGAGCAGGCACGGCGGCTCGGCGGCAAGGAGACGGCAGAGGCCGGCCGTGACTGACGGGCGCCGCCTGCACGTCGAGGTCGTCACACCGGACGGCCCCGTCTACGACGCCGACGTCGAGATGGTCGTGCTGCCCGGCGTGGAGGGTGAACTGGGCATCCTGCCCCGGCACCAGCCCATCGTCACGCTGCTGGAGATCGGCGAGACGCGCATCCGCAGGGACGACGACACCTGGGACTACATCGCCACGGGCATCGGCTACGCCCAGGTGCTGTTCGACAAGGTGCTCGTCGTCGTCGACCACGGCGAGCTCGCCGGCGCGCATCGACGTGAGGCGCGCCGAGGTGGCCGCGGAGCGCGCCCGGCGGCGCCTGCAGGAGAGCGGCGACCCGGCCGCACGGGCCGAGGTCGACTTCTTCCGCGCCGAGCAGGCACTGGAGCGCGCCGAGAACCGGCTGCGCGTCGCTCGCCGCATCCGCTGACGCCGACTCCCAGTGTCGCCAGCTATACTACTGACCGTCTGATGGACGGAACGATCGAACACGACGCGCGCCTGCTCGTGCGCGGCGGCCACCGGCTACAGGGCGACGTCGTCCTGTCTGGCGCCAAGAACTCCGCGCTCAAGCTGCTGGCCGCCAGCCTGCTCACGGCCGAGCCCTGCGTCATCCGCCGCGCGCCGCGCATCACCGACGTCGCCACCATGGTGGCGATGCTGCGCGCGCTGGGCGCCGACGTCGCCGAGGACGGCGGCGAGCTGCGCGTGCATGCCGGCAGCGCACTCCAGGGTCGGGCCCCGTACGAGCTGGTGCGCACCATGCGCGCCAGCATCATCGTCATGGGCCCGCTGGTCGCGCGCCTCGGCGAGGCCACCATCGCCCTGCCCGGCGGCTGCAACATCGGGCCGCGGCGCATCGACTTCCACATCCGCGGCCTGGAGAAGCTCGGCGCCGCCGTCGAGATCGACCACGGCTTCATCAAGGTGCACAGCACGCAGTTGCACGGCGCCGTGGTGCCGCTGGACTATCCCAGCGTCGGCGCCACGGAGAACCTGCTCATGGCGGCCACCGCCGCCGACGGCGAGACGGTCATCGAGAACGCGGCGCGCGAGCCGGAGATCGTCGACCTCTGCGACTTCCTCTCGGGCATGGGCGCGGTCATCGAGGGCGCCGGCACGAGCACCATCCGTATCGAGGGCGGCCGACCGCTGCACGGCGTCGAGCACGAGGTCGTCGCCGATCGCATCGAGGCCGGCACGTATCTCATCATGGGCGCCGCCACCGGCGGCGACGTCACCGTCCACGGGCTGGACCCGCTGCATCTGGAGCTCTTCCTGGCGAAGCTGCGGGCGATGGGCGTCGTCGTGGAGGAGGGCGAGCGGCGCATCCGCGTGCGACGCGACGGCCCGCTCGCCCCCGTCGACATCTCGACGTTGCCACATCCCGGCTTCGCCACCGACCTGCAGGCGCAGGTGATGGTGTTGCTGTCGCTGGCCGACGGCACCTCCATCGTCACGGAGAACGTCTTCGAGAACCGCTTCGTCGTCGTGGACGAGCTCAACCGCCTGGGCGCGGGCATCACGACGAGCGGCCATCACGCCGTCGTCGCCGGGCCGCGCGTCCTGACCGGCACCGCCGTGGAGGCGCCCGACCTGCGCGGGGGCGCCGCCCTCGTCACCGCCGGCCTCGTGGCGGAGGGCGTGACGGATGTGGGCGCGGTGCACCACATCGAGAGAGGGTACGAAGACCTTACGGGCAAGCTGTGCAGGCTGGGCGCCGACGTCGAGCGCTGCATCGCGGCCCGCACCACAGACGGCAGTCCCGCCGTCACTTGTGATGAAGCAGGCGTTCATCCCTGACGACGCGCGACGGCGGCGGCACGTGAGCGCGACAACGACAGGACGACCGTGACCTACAAGGTCTACAGGACAGGAGAGGACGAGCCCGTGAGGGTCGCGCCGCTGACGCCGCGCGAGCCCCGCCCGCTGAGCCGTCGCGACCGTGCGGCGGCTCCGCGGGCGGCCGCGGGCGGCTCCTCGCTGTGGCGCCGCATCCTGTGGTGGGTGCTCATCGCGCTGGCCGCCGCCGCCCCGGCGTCCTGGCCTGGCGGTACGGTCGGGAGCTGTGGGACAACTCGCTGGCCGGCCTGGATCTGGCCAAGAGTCTCCGGCAGGGTGCCGGGCTGGGCGCTCTACGGCGCCCCGGCGCTCGCCGCCGCGATCGTCGCGCTCACCGCCGTCTACCTGGCGTTCGGCCGGCACGTGGTGCTCAAGTCCCTGGGGCTGGCCGTCGTCGTCGTCGCGCTCGGCGCCCCCGGCTTCGCCGTGGGCTGGGCCAACGGCACCGTGGGCACCGTCGGCCACCGCAGCCCGGAGGTCAAGACGACCGTCGCCGAGACCAAGCAGCAGCTCAAGAGCGAGCTGCCGGGCAAGGCCACGAACATCCTGCTCATCGGCCGCGACATGGCCTCGCCCGGCGATCGCCGGCCGCTCCGACTCACAGATCCTCGTGCGGTTGGACCCGGCGACGAAGAGCATCTCGATGCTGTCCCTGCCGCGCGACCTGCGTGTGGAGATCCCGGGCGTGGGCTTGCGACAAGATGAACGCGGCCTACACCTACGGCGGCCCGGCCCTCGTCGTGCAGACGTTCAGCCGACCTCACCGGCCTCGACATCAACCACTTCATCGAGATCGATTTCGCCGGTTTCTGGCACACCGTCAACATCCTCGGCGGCGTGTACATCCCGGTGGACCATCGCTACTACAACCCCGAGAGCAGCAGCTGGAAGTCCATCGACATCGAGCCCGGATACCAGCTCATGCACGGCCACGATGCCCTGGACTTCGTGCGCTTCCGGCACGACCAGCAGGGCGACTTCACGCGCATGCAGCGCCAGCAGCTGTTCCTCAAGGAGCTGCAGCGGCAGTCCGGCCGCTGGAGCGGCGACTGGAGCCGCGTCCTGCGCATCATCAAGGCGCTCACGGCGCAGACCACGTCCGATATCGACTCGCTCCGGAAGCTGGCGCCGCTCGTGCGGCTCATCTTCGCCGTCAACACCTCGAATGTGAACACGGTGCACGTGGAGGGGACCACGCCGACCATCGACGGGCGTCTCCTACGTCGAGGCGTCGCCGGCCGAGATCGCCCAGGCCGTCGCCGAGTTCACGAGCCCGGTGAAGCGGAAGACCAAGTCCAAGCGGACCCAGGATCACGCAGGGCATGTACGACGTGACCGTCCACAACACGACCGGCATCGCCGGCCTCGCCACGTCGGTGTCGGACCAGCTCAGCGGCATCGGCTACCGGACGACGGTGGGCGTCGACGCAGCCGAGTCGCCGAGCACGGCCACCGAGATCTATGCGCCGACGCAGCTCACGGACGCGGCGCAGACGCTGGGCGACATCCTGTGGCCCTCGGAGGTGCACATCGTCGACCGCACGCCCGGTGTGGCCGACGGCATCCAGGTGTTCGTGGGCTCGCAGTTCGACGGCACCATCCAGCTCCCAGACCGAACAGGCGGACCCAGCCGGCGCAGACCATCGAGCAGGACCAGCAGTACGACCTCGCCTCGTGGCAGCAGCTCGACGCCGCGACGCCCATCAACCTGCAGATGCCGACCGTCTGGTCGCCGGGGCTGGGCTACGACGAGTTCCGCGCCTACAAGATCGAGACCACCGGCGGCCGCATGGCCAACGCGGCCGTCGCCGTGGGCACCACGCCGAAAGGCGGCTACTTCGACATCCAGGCCATGCGCTGGCTGGACCCGCCGGCCATCGACAACCCTGACGCGAAGCGGGTCGTCGACGGTACCAGGTATCTGTTCTTCTACCAGGGCGAACACGTCCACATGGTCGCCTGGCGGCGCGGCAACACGCTGTACTGGGTCCTCAACACGCTGGACAACGAGCTGGACAACGAGCTGATGACCGCCATGGCCACGTCCTTCGCGCGCGTGAAGTGAGACGCCTGCGCGCCGCGCTGCGATGGCTGGACCCGTGGGCCGCGTCGCTGCTCGGGGTGCTCGTCGCTCTCGCCGTCGTCATCCTCCTGGCCACACCCGGTCCCTGGCAGCGCGTCGTGGGCGAGACGACGCGGGTGCAGCTGGCACCGTCACGGCCGACCGACATGGCCGTGTTCGTGCTGGGAGGGCGCGGCTCGCGCTGCACGGGCGTCCTCTGGCTTCACGCGGACTACGAGGCCCCGTCCCTGACCGCCGTGCGTGCTGGCGCCGTCGACCCAGGGCCTGGTGAGCGGCGGCGGGTATGCCCCGGTCGACCGCCTCGTCACCGATGTCGGACCGAAGCAGGCGGCGGCGGCGCTCGGGGCCAGCCTCGGCGTGGACATCGACGCCTGGGCCACGGTGACCAGAGAGGCGCTGCGCGTCGCGGTGCCGACGATGTTCCCGGCGGGCGACCAGATGGCCCAGCGCCGCGAGTTCCGCCGCGCCGCGGCGGCGTGGGCCGGGGTGGGCGGCGTCGCCCACGCGTGGCCGCGGCAGTACGAGACGCTCGCCGCGGCGCTGCCCGACACGCCGTTCAGCAGCGTCAACATCGTCGGCTTCTCCAACTACGTCCTGGGCTTCGGCTTCGTGAAGAGCGACCTCGACCTGCAGGGTGCGGCCTCGCTGGCCCAGCTGCTGCAGGGCCTCAAGCGGGGACACGTGCGGGTGCGCGCGGTGCCGGCCGTCCTCGAGCGGTGCCGGCGGGCGCGCGCCTGGCGGGTCGACACGGCTGCGCTCGAGCAGCTGCGCGGTTCTCTCGCCTTCGGCGTGGAGCCGCCGCCACAGTCGGCCGGCCGTGGAACGACGCCGCGTGAGCGCGCGGTCGTCGTGGCGGCGCCTCCCGCCGGCGCCGCCGGTCAGGCGTACCTGGACGAGCTCAGGCGCCGGCTACGGGTCTCCGCCGGCGCTCCGGTGCGCGTCGAGGCCCTGCGGGTGCCCGCCGGCGCGTCGCTCGCCGCCGCCATCGGCCGGCGGCTGGACGAGGGCCGGCCACTCGCCGTCGTGATCGCGGCCGGCCTCGCGCCGCTCGGATGAGCCGGCGGCCGACGTCGCCGCGCAGATCGAGCGCCGCCGCGGCGGCGCTGCGAGATCGCGCGCAGCCCGGCCTCGTCTGCGCGCCGTCACCGTCTGTCGGCGACGACGCGGCCTCCCTCGCCGCCGCTCTGGAGGAGACCGGTCTGCCCGTGGCCGAAGTCCCTGCCTCGGCGGCGAGCGTCGCCGGCGCGGTGTGGGACGCCGGCGCGGCACGCAGCGCGGCGCGCGCCAACGCCGCCACCCTGGTGCGCGCCTGCTGGCCGGGAGCACTGGCGCCGCGTCTCGTCTCCAGCCGCCTCGCGCTTCAGCTATGCGGCGGCGCGGAGCTCCGCCGTCGCCGTCGTCGGGCCGGACACCGAGCGCGTGGAGAACGCCGCCGGGCGGCTGCAGACCTATCGGCTTCGCGGCGTCGGCCGCGACGGGCTCGCGCTGGTCGCCGCCGCTTCAGGTGAGGGCGCGTCTACTATCGCGCCGGCGGCCGCCGCGCGGCTCTCGCCCTGGCGGGAGACCTGGCGCTGCCGCCGGCGGCCGTGATGGCCGAGCCGGACGCGCCGGCGCAGGTGACGCTGGCCCTGGTGAGATGACGAGAGGCGCCCTCTTGGCGCCCTCAACGAAACGGGGCGCCCCGCGGGGCGCCCCGACACGCGTGCTGTGAGCCTCGTCAGGCCCGACGGCGGCGCAATGCGGCGCCGCTTCCGATGAGCCCGATGCCGGCGCCGAGGATCCAGCACGATCTCGCCACCGGTGAAGGCGAGCTGCCCACCCTGGGATCCCGGCGCCTGGAGACTGGCCAGGTAGTCCGTGAGGACGCCCTCCAGGTCCGAGTACTGCTCGATCGTCGGATTGTCCGCGATGTAGTCCAGCGCGGCCTGGATCTGCGGCGGCCGTCCAGTTG
This sequence comes from uncultured Thermoleophilia bacterium, assembly GCA_963707335.1. Taxonomy (GTDB): domain Bacteria; phylum Actinomycetota; class Thermoleophilia; order UBA2241; family UBA2241; genus CAIXSE01. The sequence goes on from CAVPQD010000010.1 coordinate 73,728, forward strand.
CCGTCGACCGTGCCGTCCTGCGCGTCCTTGATGATCGCGTCGATGGTCGACTGCGGCACCGCCGCCTGTGCGACCACCGCGAACACGAGGATCAGCAGAAGGGCGACAGCGATGGCGCCCAAGAGCTTGGCCTTCATATGTTCACCCCCCCTCTCTCGACTTGTCCCGCATAAGCGTACTACGAATTTTGCTTATACCACTCGGCTCTGTCCAATACCACAGTCCCAGTGTGCCCCACGCGCGAGCGGCCGGAATGGAGTACTCCTACGAACGTCGTCTGAGCGGCAGTCAGTATAATCCCAACGATGTCGCCAACGGCAAACATGCAGGGCCGCCGCGGAGCGGGGCCGCGGAGGCTGGCTCGACTCGCTGCCGGTGGTCGTGTCGCTCGCCTGCGTGGCTCTCTTCTCGTTCCTGTCGGGGGGCTACATCTTCACGCGCAGCGCCCCCATCGCCATCGTGTATCTGCTGCTCGCGGCGGTGTGGGTCTGGTTCCTGCAGGAGACGCTCGCGGCCTCCGGCCTTGTTCCTGGCCGCGCTCGCCGCGTTCGCCCTGTTCGCAGGCTGGATCGGCCTGTCGATGCTCTGGTCGTTCGGCCCCGACCTGAGCTGGATGGCCTTCGACGTGGCGGCCCTCTACCTGGCCGTCATGGCGGTCGTCGGGTGCACGCCCGTGCGCCGGCTGCAGCTCCGCCTGGCCGGCTGGGGTTTCCTCGTCGTGGCGACCGCCGTGGGCGTCTACGCCTTCCTCGGCAAGGGGCTGCCGGACGTTGTCAGACATGCTTACACATATGCGCGACTGGACAGCCCCATCGGCTACTGGAACGTCCTCGCGCTGGTCATGGTGATGGGCGTCGTCGTCGCGCTGAGCTTCGCCGGCGACCGCCGCTGCACCCCGTCGCCAGGGCCGTCGCGGCGGCCGCCGCCGTGCCCATGGGCTTCACGTTCTTCTTCACCTTCTCGCGCGGCGGGTGGGTGGCGCTGGCCGTGGCGCTCGTCGTCTACTTCGCTTTGACCACGACCCGGCTCGCCAGCCTCGCGAGCCTGGTGGCGGTGGCGGCGCCGGTGGCCGCGGTGGTCTGGCGCGTGCGCGGCCTCGACACGCTCTTCACCGCCACGACGGACGCCGCGCTGCGCACCGCCCAGGGGCACACGCTGCTGCGCTGGGCGATCGCGGCGCTGGCCGTCACACGCCGGCGTCCAGGCGGGCCTTGCGCTGCTCCAGGGCGCCGTGGCCTGGCCGCGCTGGTCGCGCATCGCCGCCGGCGCGGCCGTGCTCGTCCTGCTCGTCGGCCTCTCGGCCGGCGCGCTCGTGGCGCTACCTCGAACCGCGCGGCGGCGTGAGCTGGGTGAGAGAGCGCGTGCAGGTCGCGCTCAACGACACCGACACGCGCTCGACCACCAATCAGGCCGGCCGGCTCGTGTCGCTCAACACCGGCCGGCCCCCACTGTGGCGCGAGGCCCTCGAGCAGTCGCGCCACGTCAGACTCGCCGGCACGGGCGCCGGCACGTTCGCCTTCACCCACTACCGCTTCCGCGAGGACGGCGGCGTGGTGCGGCACGCCCACAGCCAGTGGCTCAACGTCTTGAGCGAGCTGGGCGTCATCGGGCTCGTCCTGTTCGTGCTCGCCATCGTCCTGGCGCTGGTCGCCTGCATCGGCAATCCGTTCGCCGGTCGCCGCGACCCGCTGCGGCCCCTGGTCGTCGCCCTGCAGGCGGGTGTGCTGGCCTTCATCGTGCACCTGTCGTGGGACTGGGACTGGGACATGGCCGCCGTCGGCGCGCTCGCCTTCCTGTTCATCGGCGTCACGGCGTCGTACCTGGCCACGCAGAAGTCCGACGCCCGGCGCGGTGAGACGCCGGCGATGGGGGACGGCGCCGCCGGCGCGACGCCGGCTGAGGTCGGGGGACGGCGCCGCCGGCGCGACTCCGGCTGAGGCGTCACCGGCCGCGCAAGGCAGTGCGCGCGCGGGGGTCGGAGCCTGGCCGCTGCGCGCCGCCACATCGACGGCCCTCGTGCTGCTGGCCGTCAGCTGGGCCCTGCCGTACCTGGCGGCCCGGTCGGAAGCGAGGGCCGTCGCCGCGTCCGCCGACGGTCGCCCGGCGGAGGCGCTCGCCCAGGCGCGCCGCGCCGCCCGGTTCGATCCGCTCGCGGTCTCGCCGCTCATCAGCGAGGCCCTGTCGCTGCAGCAGCTGGGCCGCAACCGCGAAGCCCTGGCGACGCTGCGCGCGGCGCAGGCGCTGCAGCCGGACAACTACAGGGTCTACTACTACGAGGGGCTGCTGCAGCTGAAGGCGTTCGCGCGCCGGCAGGCGGCCCTGACCGCGTTCAAGCATGCTCTGGCCCTGAACCCGCTGGACTTCGACAGCCGGCGGGAAGTGGAGGCGCTGCTCGGCACCTGACACCCTGCTCGCGCGCCGTCCGGAGTGCCGCGGGCGGCGGCTGTCGTGGCCGGAAGGAGAGGGCGTCGCGGAGCCTGCGAGGGCGTCCGCGACCCGGGGTCCGGCCGAGCCCCTATGGTAGACTGGGCCACCGGAACCCGCCCTCGGAATCGACACGGAGGTACCCTCCAGCATGGATGCCGCTGCCCGGATCGGCGTCGTCGGCACGGGCTACGTGGGCCTCGTGTCCGCGGTCTGTTTCGCCCATCTCGGCCACCACGTCGTGTGCATGGACGTCGACGCGGCCAAGATCGAGCGCCTCAAGCGCGGCCAGGTGCCTATCTACGAGCCCGGCCTGGACAAGCTCGTCGACGACAACGCCGCACGCCTGTCGTTCACGACCTCGTACGACGAGCTGCTCGAGGTCTGCCACATCCTGTTCATCGCCGTCGACACGCCGCCCTCGCCGTCGGGCGACGCCGACCTGTCGCGGGTGCAGCGCGCCGTGCGGGAGATCGCGGCGCGCGGCGGCGAGCGCCTGCTCGTGATGAAGAGCACCGTGCCTGTGGGCACGGGCGAAGCGGTCATGGCCGAGCTGGAGGCCCTTGGGGCCGACGGCGTGACCTACGCCTCCAATCCGGAGTTCCTGCGAGAAGGCGCCGCCATCGAGGATTTCCTGGAGCCGGACCGCGTCGTCATCGGCTCCTTCCGCGCTCAGGACGGCGACACCGTCGAGGCGCTCTACCGGGGCATCGACACCGACGTCGTGCGCACGAGCGTGCCGACCGCCGAGATGATCAAGTACGCGTCCAACGCCTTCCTGGCCACCAAGATCTCGTTCATCAACGAGATCGCCAACGTGTGCGAGCAGGTCGGCGCCGACGTGCGCACCGTGGCCCGCGGCATGGGCCTGGACCATCGCATCGGGCCGCACTTCCTGCGGGCGGGCATCGGCTACGGCGGTTCCTGCTTCCCCAAGGACGTGCAGGCGCTCAAGCAGCTGGCGGGCAACACGGGCTACCACTTCCAGCTGCTCAACGCCGTCATCGAGGTCAACGCGCTGCAGAAGCGCCGCGTGGTCGGCAAGCTCAAGCAGCGTCTGGGCGTCTTGCGCGGCAAGACGGTGACCTTGCTCGGCCTCACCTTCAAGCCGCAGACCGACGACCTGCGTGAGGCGGCCTCCATCGTCCTGGCGGGCCGCCTCATCCACGAGGGCGTCCACGTGCGCGCCTACGATCCCATGATCGACGCCGGCGAGCACCCCCTGTTCCCCGGCGTCACCATCGTCGGGGACGCGCTGGAGGCGCTCACCGGCGCCGACGCCGTCGTGCTCGTCACGGAGTGGCCCGAGTTCGGCCGGCTGGACTGGGCGGCCGCGGCGGCGGTCATGAAGCGGCCGCTGCTCATCGACGGGCGCAACTTCGTGCCGCCGGCGACCGCGGCGGCCGGCGGCTTCGAGTACGAGGGCGTCGGCCTGGGCGAACCCGAGCCGGCGCCCGTCGCGGGCTGAGGCTGGTGCCGTCGTGAGAGCGCGGCGCGGCACTCCCACCCAGGCCGTCATCCTCGTCGGCGGCGAGGGCACACGCCTGCGGCCCATCACCTCGCGCGTGCCCAAGCCCGTCGCGCCCGTGGTGGAGCGCCCCTTCGTCGCCTACATCCTGGACAACCTCGCCCGGCATGGGGTCGAGCGCGCCATCTTCAGCACGGGGTTCCTGGCCGAGGCCATCGAGGCCGAGATCGGGGACGGCGCCGACTACGGACTGCAGGTGGAGTACGCCGTGGAGGACGATCCGCTCGGCACGGCCGGGGCCATCGCCAACTGCCGCGACAGGCTGCACGATGACGTGTTCTTCGTGTTCAACGGCGACGTCCTGAGCGACGTCGACCTCTCCGCCCTCGCCGCGCTGCACGCGGATCGCGGCGGGATGGGCACGATCTATCTCACGCCGGTGGAGGACCCGCGACGCTACGGTCTCGTGGAGCTGCGCGAGGACAGCAGCGTGGCCAGCTTCCTGGAGAAGCCTGGGGAGTGGAGCGGCGAGGCGCTCATCAACGCCGGTGTCTACGTGCTCGAGCCCGAGGTACTGGACATGATCCCGCCCGGACGCATGTTCTCCATCGAGCGCGGCGTGTTCCCGCGTCTCGCCCAGGCCGGCTCGCTCTACGGCTATGTCGACCGCTGCTACTGGCGGGACATCGGCACGCCGGAGAGCTACCTGCAGGCGCACATCGATATCCTGGAGTGCACGGTGTACACGGCCGTGGCGGACGAGCTCGGCGACTCCTACATGTACGTGGCGCCGACCGCGGACGTGGACCCAAGGGCGCGTGTGGTGCCGCCGACCTACGTCGGCGCCGGCGCGCGTGTGGAAGCCGGCGCCCGGGTCGGCCCCCTGGCCGTCATCGGCGCCGGCGCCGTGATCGCCGAGGGCGCGTCCGTGCTTGAGTCGGTCGTACAGGCGAACGTCGTGATCGGCGCCCACGCCCAGGTGGAAGGCAGCATCATCGTGCGCGACGCCAGTGTCGGCGCCGGTACCCAGCTGGAGGGCGCCATCATCGGCGAGGGCGCCGTGGTCGGCGCCGGCAACAAGCTGGCGGGCGGTATCTGCGTGTATCCGGAGACGCGCATCGCGGACAACTCCATCCAATTCTGCGAGCTGTTGCGCGGCAGGGAGGGCTGATGACCATACCGAGCGGCATCTTCAAGGCCTACGACGTGCGCGGCCTCTACCCGCAGGAGCTGGACGAGGGCGGCGCCGAGCGCATCGGCTTCGCCCTGGCGCAGCAGCTCAGGGCCGCGAGGCTCGGCGTGGGCATGGACCCCCGCCCCTCGTCGCCCAGCATCCTCGAGGCCTTCGCCGCCGGCGCGGCCCGGGCCGGCGCCGCCATCACGGACATCGGCACCGTCCCCACGGAGATGCTGTACTTCGGCGTCGCGTCCCTGGAGCTGGACGGCGGCGCCATGGTGACGGCCTCGCACAACCCGCCGCAGTACAACGGCATGAAGCTGGTCGAGGCGGGAGCCCTGCCCCTCAGCGGCGACCAGGGCATCCCCGAGCTGATGAAGCGGGCTCAGGCGGCGGAGGTGCTGCCGGAGGCGCCGCCCGGCTTGAGCCACGACCACGCCGACCTGTATCCCGCCTACGTGGAACACCTGCACGCCTTCGCGGACGTCTCGTCGTTCCGCCCGTACAAGGTGGTGATGGACGCGGCCAACGGCATCGCCGGCAAGCTCGCGTCGATGCTGTTCGACGGCAGCCCACTGCGGCGCGTCGAGATGTACTTCGAGGTGGACGGTACCTTTCCCAATCACGCGCCCAACCCGCTGCTGGAGGAGAACAGCCGCGAGATCCGCGAGCGCGTCGTGGCCGAGAAGGCGGACCTCGGCATCGCCTGGGACGGCGACGCCGACCGCTGCTTCTTCATCGACGAGGGCGGCGAGTTCGTGCCCGGCGATTTCGTCACGGCGCTGCTCGCTGAAGCGCTGCTGGCGCGCCACCCGGGCAGGAGCATCCTGTACGACCTGCGCGCCAGCCGCGCCGTGCCGGACACCATCCGGGCGAACGGCGGCGTGCCGCTGCTGAACCGGGTGGGGCACGCCTTCTTCAAGCAGCGCATGCGCCGCGAGGGCGGGCTGTTCGGCGGCGAAGTGTCCGGCCACTACTACTTCGCCGACAACTTCAACGCCGACTCCGGCTTCATCCCGGCGCTGCTCATCCTCGACCTGCTGTCGCGCAAGGGCGCGACCATGGCGGAGCTGCTGGAGCCGCTGCGCAGCACCTACTTCATCAGCGGCGAGATCAACTCCACGGTGCCGGACGTCGCGGCCGCCCTGGCGCGCATCGAGAGGCGCTTCGGCGACGGCCACATCACGAAGGTCGACGGGGTGTCCGTGGACTACGACGACTGGCACTTCAACGTGCGGCCCTCCAACACCGAGCCGCTGCTGCGCCTCAACCTGGGCGCCGACTCGCGGGAGCTCATGGAGGAGAAGCGCGACCTGGTGCTCGGGGTCATCCGTGAAGGATGAGATGAACGGGCGGCCCGGCGCAACGGTGGCCGCCGGCACGGCTGATCTGGACCAGGCGCGCGTGGACGAGTTCGATCGCGACGACATGCTCGGCGCCATCGCCGCGCTGCCCCGCCAGCTCACCGCCGGCTACGCGGCCGCGGCCGCCACGCTGGAGCGCCTGCCGGGCCCGTCCCGGCCGGCCGCCGTCGTCGTCTGCGGCATGGGCGGCTCCGGCATCGGCGGCGACCTGGCGCTCGCCGCCCTGCCGGAGCTTCCGGTGCCGGCGCTCGTGGTGCGCGGCTACCGGCTGCCGGTCTGGACCGGCCGTGACACGCTGGTGATAGCCGTCAGCTACTCCGGCGATACGGAGGAGACGCTTGCCTGCGCCGAGCAGGCGCTGGACGCCGGGGCCGCGCTGACGTGCGTCGCCTCGGGAGGCCGCCTCGCGTCGCTGGCCGAGGCGCACGGCGTGACGCTCCTGCGCGTACCCGGCGGCGGCCAGCCCCGCGCAGCCGTCGGCTACCTTGCCGCGCCGCTGCTGGCCACGCTGGCGCGGGCCGGCCTCTGCGGCGGCGGGGAGGAGCACGTGGCCGAGGCGGCGGCGCTGCTGCGCGACGGCAACGCCGCCCTCGCCGCCGACGTGCCGGAGCACGCCAACGCCGCCAAGCGTCTCGCCCGTCAGTGCTTCAAGCGGCAGGTCGTGGTGTACGGCGCCGGCCTCACCGCCCCGGCGGCTCGCCGCTGGAAGGGCCAGATCAACGAGAACGCCAAGGCGCCGGCCTTCTTCAACGAGCTGCCGGAGCTGGACCACAACGAGCTGATGGGCTGGACGAGCCTGCCCCACGTCACGGCCGGCAGTCTCGCCGTCTTCCTGGAGGACGAGCGCGAGGACCCGCGCCTGCTGCGCCGCGCGGAGCTCACGGCCCGCGGCCTCGCGGAGCGTGGCGTCACGGTGGAACGGGTGAGCGCGCGCGGCAAGTCGCGGCTCGCGCGCCTGTTCTCGCTGGTGCAGCTCGGCGACTACGCCTCCTTCTACCTGGCGCTGCTGTACGGCGTGGATCCGACGCCGGTGGCGGCGATCCAGGAATTCAAGGCCGAGCTGGCCGGTGGCGCGGCGCGCTGACCGCGCCGCGCCACCCGTGGCGCTCGCGATCGTGGCGGACGCGACGGCGGCGCTGCGCGCCGCCGGCCTGCTGTTCCCCGGGGTCGAGCGCTTCGCGCTCTCTCGCGATGAGCTGCGCCCGCGTGCACCTTTCCGCGGGCCGCTCTTCGAGCGGCTCGCGACGGTGCCCGCCGGCGCCTGCGTCGCGCTCGTCGTCCCGGTGGTGTGGCGCGGCCCGGCCGGTGAAGCCGGTCCCGCCGCGCCCGGCGACCGCGCCGCCGGGTCTGCCGCCAGGGCGCCCGCGCCGCTCTTCTCCATCGCCGATCACGTGAACCTGGAGCTGCGCGGCCCGCTCACCGGCCGCTGGCCGGCCGGCGTGCCGCGCACCTTCCCGCCGCTCGCCGGCATATATCAACCGGCGCTCGTTCGTGCCCTGGGTGGGCCTCGGGTATACTCTTCCGGCGTCGTGGTGGCGGGCGTCGCCGACGCCGGGCGGCTCACCCCGTTCGAAGCCAGCGTGGTCCGCGAGCGGCGCATCGCGGCGTTCGCCGACTCTTTGGTCCCGCCCGCCATCGCAGCCGCGTACTACGGTCTCATGGTGGCCGCGTGCGGCGTGCCGCAGGCGCACGACAACGACGACGAGTGAGGGGTCTCTTGGCTTCCGACCACGACATCAAAGACATCGGCCTGGCGCCCGAAGGCGTGCTGCGCATCGAGTGGGCCGACATGCACATGCCCGTGCTCAAGGCCATCCGCGAGCGCTTCGCGGCCGAGAAGCCGCTCGCGGGCGTGCGCATCGGCGCCTGCCTGCACGTCACCACGGAGACGGCCAACCTCATGCGCACCCTGGCGGAAGGCGGCGCCGACGTGGTGCTGTGCGCCAGCAACCCGCTCAGCACCCAGGACGACGTCGCCGCCGCGCTCGTCAAGGAGTACGGCGTGCGCGTCTACGCCATCAAGGGCGAGGACGACGACACCTACTACAGGCACATCAACGCCTGCGTCGACCACCGTCCCAACATCACCATGGACGACGGCGCCGACGTCATCGGCGTGCTCCACGGCGAGCGCCCGGACATGGCGGCCGACATCATCGGCGGCACCGAGGAGACGACGACCGGTGTGATCCGTCTCAAGGCTCTCGAGGCTGAGGGTCGGCTCATGTTCCCGATCGTCGCCGTCAACGAGGCCAACACCAAGCACATGTTCGACAACCGCTACGGCACCGGCCAGAGCACGCTGGACGGCGTCATCCGCGCCACCAACATCCTCATCGCCGGCAGCACGGTGTGCATCGCCGGCTACGGCTGGTGCGGCCGCGGCCTTGCCATGCGCATGAAGGGCCACGGCGCGGACGTCATCGTCCTGGAGGTCGACCCGCTGCGCGCCCTCGAGGCCGTCATGGACGGCTTCCGCGTCATGCCGGTCGCCGAAGCCGCCCGGATCGCCAAGGTCTTCGTCACCGCCACGGGCGACATCCACGTGCTGCGCGGCGAGCACTTCGAGGCCATGCAGGACGGCAGCATCGTCGCCAACACCGGCCACTTCAACGTGGAGATCGACATCCCGGCCCTCGAGAAGCTCGCCGTCAAGAAGCGCACGGTGCGCGAGTACGTGGACGAGTACACGATGGCGGACGGCCGCCGCATCTACCTGCTGGCCGAGGGCCGGCTGGTCAACCTGGCGGCGGCCGAAGGTCACCCGGCGGCCGTCATGGACATGAGCTTCGCCAATCAGTCCCTCAGCGCCGAGCACATGGTGCAGCACCACGCCGAGCTGCAGAACAAGGTCTACGTGGTGCCGGCCGAGATCGACGACGAGATCGCGCGGCTCAAGCTGGCCACCATGCAGGTCGAGTGCGACACGCTCACCGCGGAGCAGGCGGCGTACCTGGCGTCCTGGGACCAGGGCACCTGAGCCCGGCGCCGTTGGGGCTACGGGCGTGAGCGGCGTCGACGACAAGCTGGGTGCCTCCTCCCGCTTGCGCGTGCGCACGGTCGAGATCCTGCCGGACGCGGTGGTGCTCATCGACCAGCTCGCCCTGCCGCACGAGGAGAAGTACGTGCGCTGCGGCAGCTGGCGGCAGGTCGCCGATCGCATCGGCGACATGACGGTGCGCGGCGCGCCGGCCATCGGCGTCACCGCCGCCGGCGGCATCGCCCTGGCGGCGCGCGCCGCGGCTCAAGCCCACCCGGACGACCCGGCCGCGTTCCGGGCCGCGCTGGAGCAGGCCGCGAGCGGCCTGCTTGCCACGCGGCCCACGGCCGTCAACCTGCGCTGGGCCCTGGACGAGATGCGCGCCGCCTGGACGGCGTGCGACGAGGCGCCGGCGGCGTGCGCGGCGCGCCTGCTGGCGCGGGCGCAGGCCATCCTGCTCGACGACGTCGAGCGCTGCCTGCGCATCGGCGAACATGGCGCCGCGCTCTTCGGCGCCGGCGCCCGCATCCTCACGCACTGCAACGCCGGCGCTCTGGCCACCGCCGGCTACGGCACCGCGCTGGGCGTCATCCGCTCCGCCTTCGCCGCCCATCCGGACATCTCCGTGCTGGTGGACGAGACGCGTCCCTGGCTGCAGGGCGCGCGCCTCACGGCGTGGGAGCTGGCCGTCGAGGGCATCCCTTATCACGTCATCAGCGACAACATGGCGGGGCACTTCATCAGCCGGGGGGAGGTCGACGGCGTGGTCGTCGGCGCGGACCGTATCGCCGCCAACGGCGACACGGCCAACAAGATCGGCACCTACACCGTGTCGGTGCTCGCCAAGGAGCACGGCGTGCCGTTCTATGTGGCTGCGCCGCTCTCCACCGTGGACCTCACCATCGCCTCGGGCGTCGAGATCCCCATCGAGGAGCGCGCCGCGGACGAGGTCACCTCCTTCCGCGGCCGGCAGGTCGCGCCGGACGGCGCCCCGGCGCGGCATCCCGCCTTCGACGTCACGCCGGCCGCCAATCTCACGGCCATCGTCACCGAGGCCGGCGTGCTGCGCGCGCCCTACGACGCCGCGCTGGCCCGCGCCTGCGCGGCGGGGGAGTGCGCGCCGTGAGCGCCGCCGGCCCGGCCGTGAAAGCGATGATCATGGCGGCCGGCCTCGGCACCCGCCTGCACCCGCTCACCGGCCGCACGGCGAAGCCCATGGTGCCGATCCTCAACCGCCCCGTCATGGAGCATATGATCCACCTGCTGCGGCGGCACGGCGTCACCGAGGTGGCCGCCAACCTGCACTACCATCCGGAGAAGATCCGCCGGTACTTCGGGGACGGCTCTCAGCTCGGCGTGCAGCTGCGCTACAACCTGGAGGCGGAGTTGCTCGGCACGGCGGGCGGGGTCGGCGAATTCCGCAGCTTCTTCGGCGACGGCACCTTCCTCGTGGTCAGTGGCGACGGGCTCACGGACATCGATCTCACCGCGTTCGTGGCCGCCCACAGGGCCTCCGGCGGCGTGGCCACGATGGCGGTCAAGCAGGTCGCCGACCCGTCGCTGTACGGCGTCGTCGTCCACGACGAGGGTCTGCGGGTATGCGGCTTCCAGGAGAAGCCCAAGGCCGCGGACGCCAGGTCCGACCTGTGCAACTGCGGCATCTACGCCTTCGAGCCCGCCATCTTCGACTACGTGCCGCCGGGCACGTTCGTGGACTGGGCCCGCGACGTGTTCCCCGCCCTGCTGAAGGACGACGTGCCGTTCCACGTGTGGCGGTTGGACGGCTACTGGAACGACGTCGGCAACATCGAGCAGTACCGCGCCAGCAACTTCGACGCCCTTCTGGGGCGCGTCAAGCTGGATGTGCCCGGACGCCAGTACCAGCCCGGGGTCTGGATCGGCGAGGGCACGCAGATCGGATCCGACGTGCGCCTGGAGCCGCCCATCCTCATCGGCGCCGGCTGCCTCATCGAGGCGGAGGCGGAGCTCGTGGGGCCGCTCATCATCGGCGACGGCTGCGTCATCGAGAGCGGCGCCGTGCTGGAGGGTGTCATCAACTGGGACGGCGTCAAGGCGGGCCGCAACTCGCGCCTGGCCGGCAGCATCCTGGGACGGCACGTGGTCATCCACCACGAGGCCGTCGTGCACGAGGACGCCGTCATCGGCGACCGCTCGGACGTCGCCGCCTACGCCCTGGTGCCGCCCATGGCCCGTATCGAACCGCGGTCCGTCGTCGGCCCCGGCGCCGAGCCCGGGCCCGACCCGACGCCGTAGGGGCGGCCGCCGGTGAAAAGCCACCGAAGGCGGGCTTTCGTGGGGGGCGACGAAGTCGCACCCCACAGTGGCCACCGGAGGGAAGCCTTCGTGGGGGGCGACGAAGCCGCACCCCACTACGCCCGGGGCGCACTGGACGGCTTTCTCGACCTGCTCTTCCCCAAGCGCTGCGTGCGCTGCCGGGCCGCCGGCGGCTGGCTCTGCGAGCCCTGCGCCGGCGGCCTCACGTCGCTGCCCGCCGTCCGCTGCGCGCGCTGCGGCGCGCCCGGCGACTGGTCGCGGCGCCCCTGCCCGGAGTGCGCCGGCCGCGAGCTCGCCTTCCTCACCGCGTGTGCGGCCTTCACCTACGAAGGGGCGGCCCGCGACCTCGTGACGGCGTGCAAGTTCCGCGCCCTGCGCTCCATCGCGGACGAGATGACGGTGCGGGCCGCGCCGGCGTTCCGCGCCGCCTGCGGCGTCGTTCCCGCCGGCCCCGCCGCGCCCGTTCCCGGCGTCCTGGTCACCTGGGTACCCGGCCACCGCGACCACAGCCTGGAGCGCGGCTTCAACCAGGCGGAACTGCTCGCCCGCGGGCTTGCGCGCACGACCGGCCTCGCCTATGCTCCGCTGCTCCGCCGCGTGCGGCACGGGGCCCGCCAGAGTGGCCTGGACCGGGCCGCGCGCGCGGCCAACGTCCACGATGCTTTCGCGTTGCGGGAGGATGCGAAGCGGGTACTAAGAAACCTCAAGCGAGTCGTAATCGTTGACGACGTATACACCACAGGTGAAACGTTGAACCATTGCGCTGATGCACTCGCTCGGGCAGACCTTCGACCCCATGTCTTCACGTTCGCGCGGACCGTCCGCGCCTCCTCCGCAACGCGACGCAACACCCTCCAGAAGGAGCGCTGTCGATGAAAACCCAGATCAAGGGCCGCAACGTCACCGTCACCGACGCCCTGCAGGACTACGCCAACGAGAAGATCGAGCGTGTCCACAAGCTCCTGCAGCAGCGCAAGATCGACGACGTGACGCGGGTGGAGCTGGAGCTCAAGGTGCACAAGAACCCGAGCATCGCCGAACCGTGCATGGCGGAGGCGACCATCTTCACCAGGGGCCCCGTGATCCGCGCCCACGACTCCTCCACCGACATGTATGCAGCCATCGATCTGGTCACAGACAAGCTCGTCCGCCGCGTGAAGAAGTACCACGACCGCGTCCACGGCAAGACGCGCAGGGGGCACGAGAAGCTGGTCGTGGAGGCCGAGTCGGGGCCCGCGCCGGCGGATGCGGCCGCCCTGGACCAGTTCCAGGCGGACTTGCTGGAGCCGGGCAGCGGCGACAACGGCCAGGTCGTCAAGACCAAGCAGTTCGCCCTGAAGCCCATGTCGATCGCGGAGGCGGCCCTGCAGCTGGAGCTCATCGGCCACAGCTTCTTCGTGTTCACCAACGCGGAGACCAGCCGCACCAACGTGCTGTACCGGCGCAACGACGGCCACTACGGCCTCATCGAGCCCGCTGACAACTGACGGGCGCGGGTCGTCTGTCTCACTCGCAGCGTCACCGTACGGCGCGGCCGGACGACGCTCGGCCGCGCCGTGTGCGACAATGTGAACTGAACCCAAGCGAGCAAACCGGGGGAGTGTCCCGTACGTGATCAAGATCGTCGACAAGCTGCTACGCGCCGGCGAAGGCCGCCGCCTCAAGACCCTCGAGGAACAGGCCCAGCAGATCACCGCGCTGGAGCCGGGGATGGCCGCGCTCTCAGACGAGCAGCTGCGCGCCAAGACGGTCGAGTTCAGACAGCGCCACGACAACGGCGAGCTGCTGGACGACCTGCTCTTCGAGGCGTTCGCGGCCGTGCGCGAGGGCGCCAGGCGAGCACTCGGGATGCGGCCGTTCGACGTGCAGGTCATGGGCGGCATCGTGCTCCACGACGGCGACATCGCCGAGATGAAGACCGGCGAGGGCAAGACGCTCGTCGCCACGATGCCCATGTATCTCAACGGGCTCGCCGGCCGCGGCGCGCACCTCGTCACGGTCAACGACTACCTGGCCAAGCGCGACGCCGAGTGGATGGGCCAGGTGTACCGCTTCATGGGCCTCAGCGTCGGCGTCATCCAGGCGATGATGGACCCGGCCACGCGGCGCGAGATGTACAACGCCGACGTCACCTACGGCACCAACAGCGAGTTCGGCTTCGACTACCTGCGCGACAACATGACCATGCGCCGCGAGCACATGGTGCAGCGCGGCCACGAGTACTGCATCGTGGACGAGGTGGACTCCATCCTCATCGACGAGGCGCGCACGCCGCTCATCATCAGCGGCGCGCCGGAGACGGCCGCCGATACGTACCGCCAGTTCGCGCGCGTCGTGCCGCGCCTGCGCGACGGCGAGGACTACGAGGTCGACGAGAAGCAGCGCACCGTGGCCGTCACCGAGGAGGGCGTGGCCAAGGTGGAGCGCGCCCTGGACATCGACAACCTCTACAAGGACTCGAACGGGGCGCTGGTCAACCATCTCATCCAGGCCCTGCGCGCCCAGGCCCTGTACCACAAGGACGTCGAGTATGTGGTGCAGAACGGCGAGGTCCTCATCGTCGACGAGTTCACGGGGCGCATCCTGGAGGGCAGGCGCTACTCCGAGGGCCTGCACCAGGCGATCGAAGCCAAGGAGAAGGTGCCGATCCGCGAGGAGAACCAGACCCTCGCCACCATCACACTGCAGAACTACTTCCGTATGTACGACGTGCTGGCCGGCATGACCGGTACCGCCAAGACGGAGGAGGACGAGTTCCGCCAGATCTACGGCCTCGAGGTGGTGCAGATCCCCACCAACGCGCCCATGATCCGCAAAGACGAGAACGATTTCATCTTCACCACGGCAAAGGAGAAGTACGCGGCCGTCGTCGAGGACATCGTCGAGCGCTACGAGAAGAGGCAGCCGGTGCTGGTCGGCACCGTCTCGGTGGAGGTCAGCGAGATGCTCTCGCGGCTGCTGGAGCGGCGTGGCGTGACCCACAACGTGCTCAACGCCAAGCAGCACGAGCGCGAGGCCGGCATCATCGAGGACGCCGGCCAGCCCGGCACCATCACGATCGCCACCAACATGGCCGGCCGCGGCGTGGACATCAAGCTGGGAGAGGGCGTCATCGAGGCCGGCGGCCTGTACGTGCTGGGCACGGAGCGCCATGAAAGCCGGCGCATCGACAACCAGCTGCGCGGCCGCTCCGGGCGTCAGGGCGACCCCGGCGATACGCGCTTCTACCTGTCCGCGGAGGACGAGCTCATCCGCCTGTTCGCCGGCGACCGCATGTACCGCATCCTCAGCCGCCTGGGCCCGTCCGATGGCGAACCCATCGAGGCCAAGATGCTCAGCAACGTCGTGGAGAAGGCGCAGAAGAAGGTCGAGGAGCTCAACTTCATGCGCCGCAAGAACGTGCTCAAGTACGACGAGGTCATGAACGAGCAGCGGCGCGTGATCTACGACCAGCGCGGGCGCATCCTCATGGGCGAGGACTTCGGCGACCAGGTGCGCGAGATGATCGGCGAGCTCGTGGACGGCGCCGTGCACAGCGCGCTTCCCGAAGGCGAGTACAGCGAGGACTGGGACCTGGACTCGCTGTTCATCGGCCTGCGCCAGTTCTACAGCCCGACCATCACGAAGAGCGACATCGACGTCGAGTCGGCCACCACGGAGGAGATCGCCGAGCTGGCCGTCGACGATGCGCTCGCCCAGTACGACGAGCGCGAGCGCGTCATCGGCGTCGAGCAGATGCGCAACGTGGAGCGCGCCGTGATGCTGCAGGTCATCGACGCGCGCTGGAAGGAGCACCTCCTCGACATGGACTACCTGCAGGAGGGCATCCACCTGCGCGCCCTGGGGCAGCGCGACCCGCTCGTGGAGTACAAGGGCGAGGGCTTCGAGCTCTTCCAGGACATGCTGGAAGGCATCAAGGTCAGCACCGTCACCACGCTCATGAAGAACGGCCCCGAGGACCTGGCCATGTTCACGGCCTGGGCCCTGGACGAGCCGGTCGTGCAGCTCAACTACGCCAGCGGCGACGACCTGGCCAACCAGACGTCGTTCACCGCGGCGGCCATGGCCGCCGGCCAGCACGGCGCGCCGGGCGGCGACGGCGAAGGGCCGCCGCCCAACGTCGCCGCGGACGCGCCGCGCGGCGGCGCGGCCACCACCACGAGCACCGGCGGCGGCGTCGCCGTGCAGCAACGAGTCGTGTACGACAAGGTCGGGCGCAACGACCCGTGCCCGTGCGGGAGCGGGAAGAAGTACAAGAAGTGTCATGGAGCTTGACCGGCTTCGGCGGCCCTCATGCGCCGTGGAACGTCTGCTCTCGCTGACCTTCGGCAGCTCGAGGCCCTCTCGTTTCACGGGGCGTTGTCGAGCCTCCGGCTCGACCGGCCCGTGCGATGCCGTCGACTGCGTCCGCTCATCCCACGCAGCGTGAGTCGCACTGCCACTGAGTCGCACCTCTTCGCCTCGGCTGCTAGGAACTGACCCGCGGCGCCGTTTCTCTGTGTAAGGCTTTCCTTGCCCGCGCGGTGCCGCACGTGAGCCGCGCCGGCATTCGGGCGAAGAGGCGACGTCGAAGGACAGGGGGGCTCGTGTCGAGGGTCAGGGCGCTTGTCGTCGCGGCAGGTCTCACCGTGCTCGTGCTGGCCATCGCCGCGCCGGGATCGTCCGCGGCCGGCTCCGTGGCCTCCGAGCTCGCCGCGGCGTCCATCCGCACGGTGGTCGCCGGCAGCGCCGCGGCCGACGTCATCCAGATCACCCAGCTGCCCGACGGCTCGTTGTCGGTGCTGGCGAACGGGTCCGAGACGATCGTGCCGCCGGCGACCTCCGTGGTCATCGACGCGCTCGCGGGCGACGACGAGGTGACGGCTGACGCGTCGCTCACGCGGGGGATCGTGGTGATCGCTGGGGCCGGCGCCGACCGTGTCGTCGCGGGCGCCGGCGCCGACTACGTGGACGGCGGTGCCGGCAGGGACGTGCTTGACGGCGGCGCCGGCGACGACGTCCTGTACGGGGGGCCCGGCGCCGATCAGGTCGCCGGCTCGGACGGCGCCGACTACCTGGACGGCGGCGCCGGCGACGACGCCGTGTCAGGCGGCGCCGGCGACGACGTCCTGATGGGCGGGCAGGACGCCGACACGCTGGCCGGCGAGGACGGCGACGACCTGCTGGCCGGCGGCGCCGGCGTCGACTGCGTACGCCGGCGGCGCCGGCCAGCAGCGCACGTTCGCGCAGCGTAGCGACCGCCGGCCGTTCGCCGCCGCCGGCTCCGTCACCTGGGTCGCCGTCGGCGGGGTCAACGCCGCGGGCGGGGCGGTCGGCAGCAGCCTCGCCTTCTCCAGGACGGGAGCCTTCTCGCAGCGCCTCACCTCCGACGTGCAGGCGCTGCTCTCGTTACCCATCGGGCGCCGCATGCTGCTGTCGCTCGACGCCGCGGGCAAGCGGATCGGCGTCGTCCGCAGCGGCACAGGGAACCGGACGACCATCCGCGACTCGGCTGCGGCGTTCCTGCGGTCCACCGGCAAGCGCGGGCCGGGATCCGCCGTCAGTGTGGCCTACGACCCCGTCGGGATCGTGACTGGCGATGGCAGCGAGGCTTGGATGCACCGTCCCCCGGTCGTCGGCCTGTACCACGAGCTCGTGCACGCCCTCAACGCCGCGACGGGGTCGCTGCAGCCGCACACGACCGGCGCCGGCGTCCCCAAGCTCGAGCTGCAGGCGATCGGACTGCCCTTCGCCGGCATCCGCTGGGACCACGACGGCAAGGCCTCCACGCCGCGCCAGTCGGGCAACCAGCGGGTGTTCACCGAGAACGGCTTGCGAGCCTTCCTGAGCTTGCAGCCGAGGACCCGCTACTGACTCACGCGGCGCTTTCTCGTGCGTTCCCGCGGGCCCGTGCGCGATCGCGGCGGGGTGACTGGCCGTGCTGCGCCGCTCCGAAGCGGTCGCACACTCGCGGACGGCGCCGCTCAGGGCGACGCCGTGGGCGAGGGCTCCGGCGTCGGCGACGTGGACGGCGAAGCTGTCGGCTCCGGCGATCCGGAGGTCGTCGGGGTCGGCGTCGGCGTCGCCGACGGCTCCGCACTGGGCTGCGGTGTCGGCGACGCGGACGCTCCCGTCTCGCCGACGGTCAGCGGCGTGGGTGTGCCGCTCGGGGCCGTCGCGAGGGGCGAGGCGGTCGCCGTGGGGGAGCCGGAGGGAGACGGGACGGCGGCGATCGATGACCGACGGCGCCGGACTTGCCGAAGGCTGCGCCCCCGCCGCGGGCGGCCTTCCGGCCGTCGCCGTCGGGGCCGCCGCGCCTGATCACTGGTCGGCCGCGGGACCGGCGGCGAGGTCCGCGCGGCGTGCTCGACGGCATACGCGCCGCCGATGCTCCCCGTGATCAGCGTCGCCGACGCGCCGATGGTGCCGACTTTGGTGCACAACGCGTCGGCCAGGCGCGCCATGATGCCGACGGCGGCGTCGCCACCGTGACCGGACGACAGACCCACGCTCGTCGTGACGGCGCTCAGCAGCGCCGAGCTCTCGAGGCCGGCCGGCAAGGGCGCCTGTGGCAGATGCAGGCGCGGCAGCCAGAGGCCCAGGGCGAGTGCGCCCGCCTTGCCGGTCACGCCGCCCAGATCCCTGCCGGCGGGACGGCCCTCAGCCGCGACGGGCGGGCCGTCAGGCCCGTGCAGGTCGAGGAAGTGCCGGCGGAACGTCTTGCGGGCACGCGACAGCGTCACCGCCGCGGAATCTGGCGTGGTGCCCAGGGCGAAAGCGACCTCGCCGGTGGGCAGGCCGTGGACTTCGCGCAGCAACAGCGCGGCCCGCTGCGCCGGCGGCAGCCGTCGCAGCGTCGCCTCGACGGCTCGTACGAGCTCGGACTGCTCGAAGCCGTCCACGGGGCTCGTCAAGATCGGGTCGCTCGTCCGCGGCCTGCGGTCTGCGGCGGAGTGCCCGCAGGTGGTCGTAGCAGGCGTTGACGGTGACCCGGTACAGCCAGGCGCGCTGGTGCAGTTCGCCGGGCTTGCCGAGGCGCTCGAACGCCTTGAGCAGGACGTCCTGGGAGATGTCCCGCGCATCCTCGCGGTCGCCAACGAGCCGGACCGCGAGGTTGTAGACGCCGAGCGCATGCTCGCGATGAAGGTCGGCGAAGGCGGCATGCTGCGCAGCGTCGTCGTGGCGCCCTCGTCTGACGCGCAGTTGCAGCTTCACCCCGGTCCCCTTCACGCGCGTGTCCCTGACTACAAGAACGCGCCGAGCAGCCCAACCTTAGCACGCCGCCGGCGCGGGGCGCGACGGCGGGGGCCGATCCTGCCGCGGCGCCGGGGCCGCGGCGGGCGAAACGCTAAGGAGCTGGCGCAACAGGCGTTTCTACAGTCGGACCGGTAATCACAGGAAGGGAGAGACGATGAGGAAGCTGCTGCTGGCGGCCGTCGTACTGGTGCTCGGGCTGGGTATCGCCGTGCCGGCGCTGGCGGGGAGCGGTCTTCAGCTCTCGGTCGCGCCCCGCGTCGCGGCCGACGGAAGAGCCACATCGTTCAGCCTGAACGGCGAGGTGGTGCGCGTGTTCACCACCGCCGGCGCCGTGAAGGTGCATGTCAAGCTCGGCAGTGCAGGCGTGCGCCCCTTCATCGGCCGCGGCCTCACGATGCGCGTCGCGCGCAACGCCGTCCTGCTCTCGATCGACGAGGGCATCGCTCACGCCATCAAGCTGAGCCAGGTCAAGCCGGGCCAGCACGTGCATGTGGAGGGCCGCATCGACCGCAGCGCACCGCTGGCGCCCGTGTACGTGGCGACGCTCATCCAGGTGCGGCACTACACGCCGACGGCGCAGCTCACGGAGTTCGCCTGCGGCGGCGCGGTGACGTCGGTCGACGCCGCCGGCGTGCGGCTCGTCGTGAACGCCGCTTCCCGGGCCCTCTGGGCGTCCATCGGCAGCGAGGTCGCCATCGCCGTGCCCGAGGGCGCGCGGCTCTTCAAGTGGGTGGACGGCGCGAAGGTGCCGATCGCGCTGACCGACGTGATGGCCGGCGACCGGATCTGGACGAGGGGGACCATCGACCGCAGCGCGGGGACACCCGTGTACAGCGCCGACGTCCTGGTGCTGCGCCAGGCTGCGGCGCAGCCCTGAGCCATCGCACGTGAGGCACGGAGGCGGGGCGGCCCGGCCGGGCCGCCCCGCCTCCGCGCGCCTGCGTCCCGGGTCGCTGGCCTCGCGCCCTTTCGGGTAGACTACCCGGTCATGAGCCCCGCCGCCTCAGAAGCACTCGTCCAGCTCGACTCGCTCCGCGAGCGGCTCAAGGAAGCCTCCGGGCGCCTTGGCTGGCTGCGGAGCTATCTTTGACCCCCCCAAGCTGACAGCCGAGATCGAGGCGCTGGAGGAGCGCATGCGCGCCGCCGGGTTCTGGGACGACCAGGACCAGGCCTCCCGGGTCTCCGCCCAGTACAGCCGCGTCAAGCGCCGCCTCGAGGAGTTCGCCGAGATCGAGGGCCGCTATGCCGATCTCGAGAGCACCGAGGAGCTGCTGCGTGAGGAGCTGAGCGGCGACGCCGTCGACGACGAGCTCCTCCAGGAGCTCGTGACCGGCGTCGCCGCCCTCGAGAAGGACCTGCAACGCGGCGAAGAGGCGCGTTTCTTCAGCGGCAAGTACGACGAGGGCGGCGCCATCATCACCATCCACCCCGGCGCCGGCGGCACCGAGAGCCAGGACTGGGCGGAGATGCTGCTGCGCATGTACCTGCGCTGGTTCGAGCGCCGCGGCTTCAAGGTGGAGATCAACGACCAGCAGGAAGGCGACGAGGCAGGCCTCAAGAGCGCCACCCTCACCGTGGAGGGGCCGAACGTCTACGGCCTCATTCAGGCCGAGCGCGGCGTGCACCGCCTCGTGCGGCTGAGCCCCTTCGACTCGGCCAACCGCCGCCACACCAGCTTCGTCTCGGTCGACGCCTCGCCGCTGGTCAGCGAGGACGTGGACGTCGAGATCGACGAGGACGATCTGCGCATCGACACCTACCGCTCCAGCGGCGCCGGCGGCCAGCACGTCAACAAGACGAGTTCGGCGGTGCGCATCACGCACATCCCCACCAACATCGTCGTGCAGTGCCAGAACGAGCGCTCGCAGCTGCAGAACAAGGCCGTGGCGATGCGCATGCTCAAGTCCAAGCTCGTCGAGCTGGAGGAGCAGAAGCTCACCGACGAGCTGGCCCGGGAGCGCGGCGAGGTGCGCAACGTGGACTTCGGCAGCCAGATCCGCAGCTACGTGCTGCATCCCTATCAGATGGTCAAGGACCTGCGCACGGGCTACGAGGTCGGCAACGCCCAGGGCGTGCTGGACGGCGACCTGGACGGCTTCGTGCACGAGTACCTGGTGTGGCGCTCGGAGGGCAGCCCGCCGAGAAAGTAGTCGTCACCCTGGCGGCGTGGGCGCTCCCGTACCGTCGCACGCATCCGATCCGGTGTCGCTCACCCCTCTGATACGCTTCGCGCCATGAGTTTCCCAGCCCATCAGCCTCCCGTGCTGCGCGGCCGTCTGGTCACCCTGCGGCCGGCGACGGACGCCGATGCCGCGCCGCTGCTCGCCATCCTCGACGAGCCCGAGGTAGGGGCGTGGTGGCGGCGCGGCGAGTGGGAGCGGCTGGCGGAGAGCGACGCCGTCACGTACGTCATCGAGCTGGACGGCATCGCCGTCGGCTGTATCCAGTTCCACGAGGAGGACGACCCCGACTACCGCTCGGCCGCCGTCGACATCTTCGTCTCGGCGGCCGTCCACGGGCGCGGCGTCGGACCGGACGCCATGCGGACCCTCATCGCCTGGCTCATCGAGGCGCGCGGCCACCACCGCTTCACCGTCGATCCGGCGCTTGCCAACGCGCGCGCCGTCCACGTCTACGAGAAGCTCGGCTTCCGCCGCGTCGGCGTGCTGCGGCGCTACGAGCGCGCCGCCAGTGGTGAGTGGCGCGACGGGCTGCTCATGGAGCTGCTGGCCGACGAGTTCGCGCGCGACTGAGCTGCCGCCCCGCTCGGCGTCGCCGACGCCCGGCTATACTGCCGCCATGGATCCTTCGCCCGCGCCGCGCCCAGCGCCCACGCCCTACCCCCGCATCGAGCTGCACGTGCATCTCGAGGCTACGGTGCGGCCTGAGCGTCTGCTCGAGATCGCGCGCCGCAACGACGTCGCCCTGCCGGCGCGCGACGTCGACGGCTTGCGCGAGTTCTGCCGCTTCACCGGCTTCGAGCACTTCATCGAGGTGTGGATCAAGACGACGCAGGCGTTGCGCCACGAGCGCGACTTCCGGCAGATCGTCGTCGACTACGCCGCGTCCGTGGCGGCGCGCGGCTGCGTGTACGCCGAGGCGCTGTTCTCGCCGTCGGAGCCGATGGTGCGCGGCACGCCGTGGGACGAGATCTTCGACGGCTACTGTGCGGGGGCGCAGGAGGCGCGTGAGAAGCACGGCGTCGAGATCCGCTTTACGCCGGACATCACGCGGGACCTTCCCGTGGGCGTGGCCGACCACGAGGCGCAGTGGGCGGTGCGCTACCGCGACCGCGGCGTGGTCGGCATCAGCCTGGGCGGGTCCGAGCACAGGTATCCGCCGGCGCTGTTCGCGCGGCCGTTCCAGATCGCCCGGGCGGGCGGCCTGCGGGCCGCGCCCCACGCCGGCGAGCTCGCCGGGCCCGAGTCCGTGCGTGGCGGCGCTGGACGTGCTGCACGCCGCTCGCATCCGTCACGGGGTCCGCGCCGTCGAGGACCCGGCTCTCCTCGACGAGCTTGCGGCGCGCGGCGTCGTCTGCGACGTGACACCCATCAGCAACCTGCGCACGGGCGTCGTGAAGAGCCTGAGCGAGCATCCCCTGCCGCGCATGCTCGCCGCCGGTGTGAAGTGCTCCATCTCGACCGACGACCCTGTGCTGATGGAGACCGACCTGGACCAGGACTGCGCCGCCGCCGTGCAGCTCGGCCACACGCCGCGCGACATGTACGAGCACGCCTTGGGCGGCGTGTTCTGCGACGACGCCACGAAGGTCCGCCTGCGCGCCATCGGCGAGGCGTTCGACTGGGATGGAGCCCCGGGGTCGAGCGCGTTCGATCGCTGACGCAGGCCGGCAGCCTCAGCCCATCGCCGCAACGACACAGACCGCCCGGTGCCGGGAAGGTCAGATCTGTCAACGATCTGCAGCGGAGGGACGGCATGACCCTGAAGGACAGTGTGATCATCATCACCGGGGCTTCCTCGGGCATCGGCCTGGCGACCGCCAGGCACCTGTCGGGACAGGGCGCCAAGGTGGTGCTGGCAGCGCGCGACGCGGACAGGCTGCGAGCGCTGGCCGCCACGATCCCGGGCTCATTGGCGATCCCGACTGACGTCACGAAGGACGAGCAAACACGACGGCTGATCGAGCGTACCGTCGAGGAGTTGGGGCGAATCGACGTGCTCGTGAACTGTGCGGGCATGGCGATGTTTGCGCCGATCGAGAGCATCAGCCTTGCTGAGTACCGCTACCTGCTAGACCTCAACCTTGTGGCTCCGCTCCATCTCATGCAGCTGGTGATCCCGCACATGCGCCGACAGGGTGGCGGAGCGATCGTGAACATCAGCTCACAGGCCTCGAAGAAGTACATCGCGAACATCGCCGGGTATGCATCGACGAAGCACGCCCTCAAGGCTCTATCACTGACGGCTCGTTCGGAGCTGGAGGACGATCGCGTCGTGGTGAGCACCGTCTACCCGGGCATCGTCGATACCGATTTCGGCACCCATGCCGCTCGTCCGGAACCCGACGCCGTGCGGCATGCGCCGGACGGCAGTCTCCTGCCGCAGGTCGTCGCGCCGGCCGAGGTCGCGGAGAAGATCGGCGAGTTGATCCAGTCAGGCGAGGCGGAGGGCGATGTGGTGTGATCTGCCCACGGATCCGGCCCCGGGCGTGGCTCCGCCTTGCCGGGAGAATCTGGACCTGTTAGGGTGGGTATCATCGAAGACGGAGCCGGTCGCAGCGCCACCCTGTTCAGGAGCGGCGCATCACCTCCACTTGACACCAATCTGGATCCTGCGTGCAACCGGGCAGAGAACCGCTGACAACGCGCCCTGCCCGGCGCGGTCGCCCTTAGCGGCGGCCCAAAAGGAGAGACACGCATGGATCAGTCCACACCGTCCGCCGTGCCGCACACCGGTACGTCCACCTCAGCCGAGCCGAAGCGCCGCCGCAGGCGCGGCGGCCGCGGCCGCCGCCCCTCCGGCGGCGCGGGCGAGGCGCAGACCCAGACGCCGCGCGACGGCGCGGTCCAAGCCGGCCCTCGCACGGACAAGGCCGCCGGTGACACCGCCCGTGAGGGCGGCCATGACGGCGCCCGCGAACGCCACGACGAGCGCGACGGTCACGGACGTCGCGACCGCGGCGGCTACGGGCGCGGCGACCGCGACGCCGCTCGGGCCGAGACGGCCGTCGTGACGAGCATCGCCCCCGCGTCGACACGAGCTTCGTGGCCAGGCCGGAACAGGTGCGCCCCGCCGGCCCGACCCCCGAGGTCGATCTCCCGGCCTTCGCCGCTGCTCGGCCTCAAGGGTGACCTGCTGGCCGGCGTGGCCGCGATGGGCTACGAGACGCCCACGCCGATCCAGGAGCAGGCCATCCCGCGCGTGCTCGCCGGTCGCGACGTCGTGGGCTGCGCCCAGACGGGCACCGGCAAGACGGCCGCGTTCGTCGTGCCCATCCTGCAGCGCATGAACGAGCGCGCGGCGACGCACGGCGAGGAGCTGCCCAGCAGCGACGGCAAGACCGCCCATCCGCGCGCCCTCGTCGTCACGCCCACCCGTGAGCTGTGCGCACAGATCGAGGAAGTGGGACAGACACTCTCGACCTACAGCGGCCGCCGCGTGCTGGCCGTCTTCGGCGGAGTCCCGTACGAGCCGCAGGCGCAGAAGGTGCGTCGCGGCGTCGACCTGCTGGTCGCCACGCCAGGCCGCCTGCTCGACATGCTCCGCCAGGGTCACATCCTGCTGGACCGTGTCGACACGCTCGTCCTCGACGAGGCCGACCGCATGCTCGACATGGGCTTCTGGCCCGACGTGAAACGCATCATCGACGCAGTGCCTGTAGAGCGCCAGAACCTGTTCTTCAGCGCCACGATGAGCAAGACCGTCCTGAGCATCATCGAGGACACGCTGCACAAGCCGGTGTTCATCGAGCTGGGCGGGAGCGCCCAGCCGGTCGACGAGGTCGAGCAGAGCGTCCTGCCCGTGAACTACGAGCAGAAGGTCGAGCTGCTGGTGGAGTACTTCCGCCACCACGATCCCGAGCGCACGCTGGTGTTCGCGCGCACGCGGCGCCGGGCCGAGCGGCTCGCCCGCACGCTCGAGAAGGCCGGGATCGCCTGTGAGGCCATCCACGGCGACCGCTCGCAGGGCCAGCGCCAGCAGGCGCTCGACGGCTTCAAGAGCGGCAAGATCAAGGTGCTCGTGGCCACGGACGTCGTGGCCCGCGGCATCGACGTGGAGGGCATCAGCCACGTCATCAACTACGACATCCCCACCAACCCCGAGGACTACGTGCACCGCATCGGCCGCACGGCGCGGGCCGGGGCGAGCGGCACCGCCGTGAGCCTGCTCACCGGCGAGGACGTCCACGAGCTCAAGGCCATCGAGCGCCTCATCGGCGCCACGCTGGAGCGCCACGATCTGCCCGACTTCGAGTACGACAAGCGCAACATCCTGGAGTCGCACCAGGTGCAGCCGCGGCCCGGCAAGATGGTGTACAGAGGCGGCGCTCTTCGATCCTGGAACAAGACCGGCGTGAAACGCCGCGTGCCCGGGCGCACCAAGCACTGAGCATCAAGGGTTACGGCGGCCGTGTGAGGCTGGCACGGCCGCCGTTGCCTTTGCTATACTGCCGTTCCTGCGTGGGCGACTAGCTCAGTTGGGAGAGCGCCAGCTCGACAAGCTGGAGGTCGTTGGTTCAATTCCAACGT
>CAVPQD010000011.1:0-201164 GCA_963707335.1 uncultured Thermoleophilia bacterium
GCTGCTGGAGCGCAGCGGCTACCGCGTCGGGCTGGTGCCGTCCACGCCGGCGAACGTCAAGATCACCACGCCGGCGGACCTGCCGCTGGCCGGCGCGCTCCTCTCCTGGGAGGTCGAGGCCGACGTATAGGGTAGGCAGCGGCTACGACGCGCACCGCTTCGCCGACGGCCGGCGTCTGGTGCTCTGCGGGGTCGAGGTGGATCACGCGCAGGGGGCTCGCCGGTCATTCGGACGCGGACGTGGCCGTGCACGCGCTCATCGACGCCCTGCTCGGGGCGGCGGGGATGGGCGACATCGGCCGGCTGTTCCCGGACACCGACCCCGCCTACAAGGACGCATCCAGCATCGAGCTGCTGGCCACGGTCGCGGCCGGCGTCGCCGAGGCGGGCTGGTGCATCGAGAACGTGGACGTGACGGTCGTCTGCGAGCGGCCCAAGCTGTCGGACCATCGTGACGCCATGCGCCGCCGCCTGGCCGCGGCCCTGGCCATCGACGCCGCCGCCGTGAACGTCAAGGCGACGACTACGGAGGGAATGGGCTTCGAGGGCCGCGGCGAGGGCATCGCGGCCCAGGCCGTGATGTCTTCTGAGCCGTTAACGACGACGGCCCGCCGAGGGCGGGCCGTCGTGGCGAAGTCATGTGAGGGTCAGGAGGCCTTGTCGTCCTTCTTGGCCTCGATGCGCTGGACCGGGTCGTCGGTCTCAAGCTGATCGTCGTCGTCTTCGTTGAGCCCCTTCTTGAACCCGCGGATGCTCTGACCCATCGAGCGCCCCAGCTTGGGCAGACGCGTGGCGCCGAACAGCAGCAGGATGACCAAGGCGATGAGAAGGATCTCCGGGCCGCCTATGTTTGGCATGTCGCGTTCTCCTGTTGACTCTGACGGCGGCGCGGGGCTGCCGTCTGCCTGGGGCCGATGCGTGACCCGATCGTCTCACTGTACGCTGCGCGCCCCGTCCAATCAAGCAGGCGGAGGTAGTACGGACGAGGCGTGGAGCGATGCGATCGTCGCAGGACATAGGATACCTTCTATACCCGTGAAGACGCGATCCCATCGCCGCTGCCGGCGCATGAGAAGAGGGGGAGACGTGGCCGACTCAGGCCCCGGACTGGGGAAGTACTCGCTCGGGGTCGGCGACCGCTTCGCGCACGAGGCCGCCGCCCAGTTGCGCGCCTTCGAGGCGGCGGCCGAGCTGGGCACGCTGGTCGTGCCGGTGTGGAACAAGTCCAACCGCGAGCACCTCGTCGTGGGCTCGCAGCCCGCCGAGCGTCAGGGCCGCCGCCGACGCCGCCGTGGCGGCCCTGGGCTGGCGGCACGGCTACTTCGTCGACGCCGACCACGTCACCCTCGAGACGGTGGACAGGTTCATCGAGGTCTGCGACTTCTTCACGCTGGACGTGTCGGGGCAGATCGGCCGGCCGGCGCCGGGCGCCGCGGTCGAGGCCTTCCTGGACCGGCACCCGGAGCTCTCCGGCCCCATCGTCATCGCGGGCCTCGACGAGCCTCTGGCCGTCACGCGCGAGCAGGCCGGCCGGATGGCGGCGCACTATCTGGGCGCGGTCGCCGAGGCCGGCCGCATCCACCGCCACGTGGCCGCGCGCAAGGGTGAGGACGGTTTCGTCACCGAGGTCTCCATGGACGAGACGGCGGTGCCGCAGACGCCGGCCGAGCTGCTCGTCATCCTCGCCGCCCTCGCCGACGAGGCCGTGCCCGCTGCAGACGATCGCGCCGAGGTTCAGCGGCCGCTTCAACAAGGGCGTCGAGTACAGCGGCGACGTCGCCGTGTTCGAGCGCGAGTTCGCCGCCGACGTCGCCGTCGTCGGCTTCGCCGTCGAGAGCTACGGGCTGCCCGAGGGCCTCAAGCTCAGCGTCCACTCGGGCAGCGACAAGTTCTCGATCTTCCCGGCCATACGCCGCACGCTGCGGGCGCGGGACGCCGGCGTACACGTGAAGACGTCGGGGACGACGTGGCTGGAGGAGCTGATCGGGCTGGCCGAGGCCGGCGACGACGGCCTGGCGCTGGCGCAGCAGGTCTACGCCGAGGCCTACGCCCGGCGCGAGGAGCTGTGCGCTCCGTATGCCGAGGTCATCGACATCCACGCCGAGCGGCTGCCGAGGCCGGGCGTCGTGCGAGGCTGGACGTCCCGGGAGTTCGCCGCGGCGCTTCGTCACGATCAGACGGACGCGGCGTACTCGCCCGACGTGCGGCAGCTGCTGCACGTCGGCTACAAGGTCGCCGCGGAGATGGGGGAGCGCTACACGGCGATGCTCGTGGAATGCCGCGAGGCGATCGCCCGCAACGTCACCGAGAACCTGCTGCAGCGGCACCTGAGGCCGCTCTTCCTGGACGAGTGAGGCAGGGGCGCCTCGGCATCGCCGAGGCGCCCCTGCCTCATGTCCTGACCGGCTCCGGCGAGAGCCGGGCCGCTCGCCGGCTCAGCCCCAGATGTTGCGGGCCGGGGCGAACACCACGGCGATGCGGAAGACCTCGCCGCCGAGGATGCGGAAGTTGTGGAGCGTGTTCTTCGGCACGTACAGGGCGTCGCCGGGCTCCACCTCGAAGTCCTGGTCGCCCACCTTCGCCGCGGCGCGGCCGGAGAGGACGAAGAACACGTGGTCCTCGTTCTCGTGGACGTCGTCGAGGGCCGCGCCCTCAGGCTGGATCTCGGTGATGTGGAACTCGAGCTGCGCGCCCGGGCACGACTTCGGGTTCACCAGCGGCCAGCCCCGGGTCTTCTCGTGCTTCGGCGGGTCCTGCTTGAAGTCCACGCTCTTCTGGTTGAACACCATACCGCCGCATGTCGCTTCAGCCATCTTGCCTTCCTCCTTGTCGCCGGCCGGCCGTGCGGCGCGCCGGCCCGCATTGCTGCGTTCTGTGCGGGACCGGCCCCGTGCCCTTACGGCTCCAGCACCACCTTCATGGCGCCGTCGCGCCGCTCGACGAACGTCGCCAGCGCCTCGGCGAACTGGTCCAGCGGGAACGTGTGCGTGTGGATGCCTTCGGTCGTCACGGCGCCGTTGGCCATGAGGGCCAGGGCCGGCGCCGCCGTGTTGGGGTTGGCGCGCACACCGAGGATGTCCAGCTCGGCCAGCGTCATCGGCCCCAGGGCACGGTGATGGTGTCGGTGGGCAGGCCGGCCATGACGATGCGGCCCGCCTTGCGCGTGGACTTGATCGCCCAGTCGATGGCCTGCTGCGTGCCGGCGCACTCGACGGTGACGATGCGGCCGCTTGCGCGGTGAGCAGTCGATGGCCGCGCGGCGCCCGCAGTCGACGCCGTAGCCGCCGGTGAGCTCGAGGACGCGCGCCACGGGGTCGTCGACCTTCTCGTAGTCGACGCCGATGGCGCCCATGCTCTCCGCGAACGCCAGGCGCGGGCCGCGGCCGATGACGATCACGGACCTGGCGCCGGAGGCGCGCGCGTACTGGAAGGAGAACTGGCCCACGGCGCCCGGCCCGGTGACCAGCACGGAGTCGCCGGTGGTCACACGCCCGCGCTGCACGCCGTGCAGGGCGACGCCGGCGGAGTCCAGCATGGCGCCCTGATGATAGGTGAGCCCCTCGGGCAGCGGCGTCGCCGACTTCACCGACGTGACGATGTACTCGGCGTAGGCGCCCGGCGAGGTGAAGCCGTAGTGACGGTGGCCGGAGGCGTTGTCGCCGTAGTTGAGGCACACCGTGTAGTGGCCGGTCATGCAGTTGAGGCAGATGCCGCAGCCCTTGTGCGCCTCACCGGCCACGCGTGTGCCGATGGCGTACTTCGCGGCGACCTTCTCGGACGCGAGCAGCTCGTCCGAGACGGCGACGACCTCGCCGGCCCACTCGTGGCCGATGACCGCCGGGAAGCTCGGCGGCCAGAAGCCGGGGAACTTGCCGGCCACGATCTTGGGGTCGGTGCCGCAGATCGCCACAGCCTTGACGCGGCAGAGGACCTCGTCGCCCTTGGGCTGCGGCGTCGGCACCTCCTGGATCTCGAAGTCGTTCGGCCCCTTCAGGACCAGCGCCTTCATGGTCTTCGGGATGTCACCCATCGCTTTGCTCCCTCCGGTGTGGTGTGGACTCAGGTCTCGTTGATGGCGGCGGCGAAGCGCCGCGCCTGCTCGGCGGCCGCCCGGTCGTCGGGCAGCGGCAGGATCTCGGCCGACAGCCAGCCGTCGTAGCCGATGTCGCGGAGGGCCGCCGCCACCTCGACGAAGTCGAGGTGGCCCATGCCCGCCGCGCGCCGGTTGCTGTCGGCGATGTGGAAGTGGCCGAGGTGGCGTCCCGTGGCACGGATCGCGTCGCCCAGGGACGCCTCCTCGATGTTCATGTGGAAGCCGTCCAGCAGCACCTGGACGTTGGGCATGTCCACCTGGCGCACGGCCGCCACCGTCTCGGCCGCCGTGGTCAGGAGCGCCGTCTCGTAACGGTTGATGGCCTCGACGAGGAGCCGGCCGCCGTGGCGGGCGGCCTCGTCGGCACAGGCCCGCATGCTCGTGATGAAGCGCTCCAGGTCGCCTGCGTCGGCCGTCTTGCCGCGCAGCAGGCCGACGATGACGGGCGCGTCGAAGGCGGCGGCGAAGGCCGTGAGCTCGCTCACGCGCGCCACCGCCGCCGTCCGCACGGCCTCGTCCGGGCTCGACAGGCAGAGGCCGTCCTGCAGGTAGGCTCGGCCGCTGGCGACGGCCGCGAGCCGCAGGTCCGCCGCACCCAACCATGCCTCGAGCTCGCGGCGGTCCAGCTCGGCGGTGGAGCGCATGCTGATCTCGATGCCCTCGAAGCCGAGCTCGCGGGACACCTGCACGCACTCGCGCACGCGCCCGGCGTACAGCATCGGGCCGAAGGCGGTCGGCCCGGACGAGGTGGCGACGCACGCCTTCCAGCTCATGGCTGGCTCCCGGCCGCTCGCGCCCAAGTCATGCTGCTCGTCCCCCTTCGGCTCAGAACTGGCCGATGTTCGGCAGCGCGTTGATCGGCTTCCAGCCCTCGCTGAGCGGCTCGCGCAGGAAGGGCTCCATGTCGGCCGCGGTGCGGAACGTGGTCTCCTCGACCGGCGGCACTTCGCCGGCCGGGAAGGTCGCCAGCAGGTCGTCGACGATCATGGAGAGATACTTGCAGAAGGCCGCCACGGGACGCTTGGCCTTCCACGCCTCGGCGTGGGTCGGCTTGCCGACGACGCCTTCCGGTGTGCCGAAGAACTCGATGGCGAAGTGGCCTTCACCCTCGGACCAGCGCTGCGGACGGTGGTAGCCGTCGACCGAGTTGTTGAAGTGACCGGCCGGCAGGTACTGCTTGGTCTCGGTCTCGACGGCGTTCGCCATCTCCACCATCTCGGGGAACAGCAGCAGTCCGATGGACGTCTCCGCCTCGTCGGCGTGGATGAACGGCGTGTCCCACCAGCCGCCCTGGTCGGTGGTGCGGAAGAAGTCCTTGACGGAGCGGTGCCAGTCGATGACGCGGTAGATGCCGGGCAGCTGGTAGCGCTTGAGGAACTTGTGCAGCCCGGTCTCCAGCATCCAGAGCTGGCCGTGGTTGTTGACGATGATCTGCTTGCGCCAGCCGTCGTTCCAGAGGCCGAGCATGACGTCGACGAGCGTCTCTTCCACCACCGACTCGCGCAACATGACCGTGCCGGGCATGCCGATGTGATGGTAGGGATGGCCGCCGTACATGAGGGGCGGCAGGGCGATGGCCGGGGCGTGGCCGTTGTGCTTCTTGGAGTGGCGCCGCACGGCCTCGCACAGGTGGCTCACGAACAGCGTGTCCATGGAGCTCACCGTCTGGCGGCCGTGGTTCTCGGTGCAACCCACCGGGATGAGCACGACGTCGTTCTGGCGGCGCTCCTTCTCGACCTGGGCGCGGATCGTGGTCTGCAGGTAGCTGCCGGGCTTGGCCCACTCGCAGGGCGAGGGGACGCCGTAGTCTTCGAGCACGGCGTCGACGGCCGCGTCGTCGGCCTCCCACAGCTCCTTGAACATGTGCCCGACGGGCGTGTCTTCGAAGAAAAGGTCCGGTAGTGCGGTGGTCAGCAGGGCCATGTCTCCTCCTTGCGTTCTACGATTGCGTGTGGGCCGCCCGCCGCTCCATGAGGGAGCGGGCGGCCTGGGCGATGTGGCGGGCCGTGAGGCCGTACTTCTCGAGCAGGTCGTCGTTGGGCGCCGACTCGCTGTAGACGTCGCGGACGCCGACGCGCTGCATGAGTGTGGGGCGCTCCTCGCCGAGCACCTCGGCGACGGCGCCGCCGAGACCGCCCAGGATGTTGTGTTCCTCGCAGGTGACGACGAGGCCGGTCTTCTCGGCGGCCGCCACGACGGCCGCCACATCGAGGGGCTTCACCGTGGCGGCGTGCAGCAGGTGCACCGAGACGCCCTCGAGCGCGAGCAGCTCCGCCGCTTCGACGGCGCGGCCCGCCATGATGCCCGTGGTGATGAGGGTCACGTCCGTGCCTTCGCGCAGCAGGGCGGCGCGCCCGATGGCGAAGTCGTAGTCCTCGTCGAAGACCACCGGGGCGGGGTCGCGCGTCATGCGCAGGTAGACGGGGCCGCCCCACGCCTCCACGGCGGCCACCGCCTTGGCGCACTCGACGCCGTCGCCGGGGGCGACGACGCACATGTTCGGCAGGGCGCGCATGACGGCGATGTCCTCGATCGCCTGGTGGGTCTTGCCGGTCTTGCCGGCCAGCAGCCCGGCGTAGGCGCCGCCGATGACGACGGGCAGCCCGGGCTGGGCGATGGAGACGCGGATCTGGTCGGTGGTGCGGCAGCGTGGCGAAGACGGCGAAGGAGTTGGTGAAGGGCAGGTAGCCCATGGCCGCGAGGCCGGCGGCGGCGCCCGTCATGTTGGCCTCGGCGATGCCCATCTGGAAGAAGCGCTCGGGGTAGGCCGCGGCGAAGAGGTCCATCTTCGAGGAGGAGGCGAGGTCGGCGTCCAGGCAGACGACGCGCTCGTTCGACGCGCCGAGCGCGACGAGCGCCGCGCCGTAGGCGTCGCGCATCGCGACGAGGGCGCTCATCGCCGTGCCTCCGGCAGCGTGCAGAGCTCGGCCAGGGCCTTCTCCTTCAGCTCCTCGGTGACCTGGGCCGAGTGCCACTTGTGGGTGTTCTCCATGAAGGAGACGCCCTTGCCCTTGATGGTGCGGGCGAGGATCACCGTGGGGCGTCCCCTCGATGGCGCGCGCCTCCGCGCAGGCGGCGACGATGGCGGCCGCGTCGTGGCCGTCGACCTCGAGGACGGCCCAGTTGAAGGCGCGCCACTTCTCGGCCAGCGAGGCGACCGGCATGATCTCCGCGGTGTCGCCCATCAGCTGGATGCGGTTGTCGTCGACGATCGCCGTGAGGTTGTCGCAGCCGAACTTGGCGGCCGCCATCGCCGCCTCCCAGACCTGGCCCTCCTGGAGCTCGCCGTCGCCCAGGAGCACGTAGATGCGGCTGGGCAGGCCCGCGAGGCGCGCCCCCAAAGCCATGCCGAGCCCCGCGGAGAGGCCCTGCCCGAGGCTGCCCGAGCTCATGTCGACGCCGGGGCAGTGCATGTCGGGGTGGGCCTGCAGGGGGGAGTCGAGCTCGTCGTAGCTCTGCAGGAGCTCCTCGGGGAAGTAGCCGCGGCGCGTGAGCGCGGCGTAGTAGACGGGCGCGGCGTGGCCCTTGGAGAGGATGAAGCGGTCGCGCTCCGCCCACTCCGGGCGCTCCGGGTCGATGCGCATGACGCCGAAGAAGAGCGCGGTGAGGATCTCGGCCGCGGAGAGCGAGCCCCCCGGGTGGCCGGCCTGGGTGTGGCAGAGCGTCGCCACGACGAGCTCGCGCAGGTCGTTGGCGATGGCCGCGAGCGACTCGGCATCGCCGGTGGTGATCGCCATGCGCCTCCTCCTTTCTCCGGCTCGGGACCGGGTGGCCGTCGCGCGTGCGTCGGGGCGGCTGCGCGGGTCGGCGTACCTTCACAGGGATCACCGTGTCGTTCCGTCAAATGGAACGCTAATCCGACATGCGGAACACAGCCGCATCATAGCCCGCCGCCGTCTGATTGCAAGCGGCCGGCGTTGAAACGTGGCCGGCGGGGGTCAGCGGGCACACTCCTGGAATTCGGGCACGGTGACGTCGGCCGCCATGCCGAGGACGCGGCAAGGGGCCCGGCCGTTCGGCCGGGCCCCTTCCCGTCGGCTCACTCGTCTGTGTCGCTCAGGCGCCCGCGGCGTCCTTCCAGACGGCCACGTCGCCGATGTTCATGTCGATCGCGGTGACGTCCACGGCCATCTTCACGGGCAGGTAGCCCTGCTTCTCGACGAGCACGGTGTACTTGCCGGGCTCGATCTGATGGAACCAGAAGTCGCCGTAGCTGTCCGTGGCGGTCGTGACCGACAGGCCGGTCTCCACGTGGCTGGCGGTGACTCGTGCGCCTTCGGTGCACTCGTCCGCCTCGCTGTCGAACACCGCGCCGGCGATGAAGCGCTTGGGCAGGCCGATGTAGTAGACCCTCGGCTTCACATCCAGGCCCGGCTTGAGCGGCTCCGCCTTGGCGATGAGGTCCTTCAGGTCCTCCTCCTCGCCGAAGGTGAAGGCGCCGGTCGGGCAGGCGTCCACACAGCGCGGCTCCGTCCATCCGTCGTCCAGGAGGTGCGCGCAGAACGTGCACTTCTGGGCGATGTTCAGCGAGTCGTTGAAGTAGATGACGTCCTCATACGGGCACGCCGAGAGGCACAGCTGATTGCCGCGGCACTTGTCGGGGTCGATGACCACG
Organism: uncultured Thermoleophilia bacterium; assembly: GCA_963707335.1. Taxonomy (GTDB): domain Bacteria; phylum Actinomycetota; class Thermoleophilia; order UBA2241; family UBA2241; genus CAIXSE01. The sequence goes on from CAVPQD010000011.1 coordinate 8,709, forward strand.
GCGCCGTCGTCGCGCTTGTAGATCGCGTCGACGTTGCAGGCCGGGATGCACGGCGCGTCGTCGCAGTGCTGGCAGATGCTGTGCATGTAGGTCATCTTGACCTTCGGCACCTGGCCGCGGACCTTGTCGTGCACCTTGGTCCAGAACTGTCCTGTGTCCGGCTGCGGCTTGGCGATGGGCGACCAGTCGTTGGCCACGTGCTCGTCCTTGCAGGCGACCTGGCAGTTGTAGCAGCCGTTGCAGATATCCAGGTTGATGATCAGTACTTTGCCCATCACGCTTCTCCCGCCAGGCAGGCCTCGAGACCCGGTCCCGCGCAGGGGTGGAACCCACGTTCAAAGACGTCGGGATACCGGCGTTTCAGTTCGTCCACATCGGTCCGCTCGACCTCCGCCAGGAAGCCGCTCACCGCGTGCCCGACCGCGTTCTTCGACGTCGTGCCTGCCGGCACGATGGTGTTGATGGCGCCGCCGCGGTCGATCTCGCCGGGGACGATGGGGTCCCACTTGGCGCCGTGGTCGATGTAGACCACGCCGGGCATGATGCGCTCGGTGATGTAGGCCCCGCCGAGGACCGTGCCCCGGTCGTTGTAGATGGACACGACGTCGCCGTGGCGGATGCCGCGCTTCTCGGCCTCCGACGGATGCAGCCACACCGGGTGGTACTGGTACCCGTCCGGCCCCGTGACCTTGCAGGTCTCGATCTCGCGGAGCCAGGTGATGTCATCGTGCTGCGAGTGGACGCTCCAGCGCGGGTGGTTGGAGCAGACGAGCAGCGTGTACTTCTTGGAGCGCTCGGTGCCGATCGTCTCCTCGTGGGTGATGCCTTGGGCGATCCACTTGGGCACGGGCGGCCGCTCGAGGTCGTCCGGGAAGTGCTGGAGCAGGCCGGTGGCCTCGAACTCGAGCTTGCCGGTCGGCGTGCTGAGCGGGTACTTCTCCGGGTCCTTGTAGAAGTTGTAGAAGCCGGCGGGCACGTCCTCCCAGCCGTCGGCCGTGGGGACCACGTAGTAGCCCTTCTCGTTGAGCTCTTCCCAGCTGATGAGATCGTCGCAGCGCGACGTCTCGTAGCCGTGCTTGATGAGCTCGGGGATGGACTTGCCGCCCGTGTACTCCTCCAGCAGGCCGAGACGCTCCGCGATCATGCAGGCGATCTCGTAGTCGCTGAACGACTCGCCCAGCGGCTCCACGCACTTGTGCTCCGGGAAGAGCAGGTTGTACTGGCCGCTGAAGATGTCGCCGGCGATGTCGTCCTCTTCGAGCTTCGTGTTCACGGGAAGGATGAGGTCGGCCAGCAGGCAGTCGTTCTCGAGCCAGGGGTGCTGCGCGAACATGAACTCGATGTCGGGATGGCGCATGGCGCGCACGTAGTCGTTGCCCGAGTTCCAGCAGGTGATCCAGCTCGGCGAGTCGGTCCAGACCATGTGGATCTTGGAGCAGCCGTCGGCCGGGTACTTGTAGTGCTCGAACTGATTGGCGCGGTCGGCGGTCTCCGACTCGCACCCGTACCAGTCGCACTCGCCCTCGAGGATGGCCTTGGGCACGTAGGTCTTGGGGATGAACGACGGGTGGTTGGACTCGTCGGGATGGCCGCCGGTGTAGGCGCTGCGCAGGTTCGGCACGCGCAGCGGCTTGGGCTGGGCGTACTGGTCCGGCTTGTCGAACAGGCCCCACTCGATCATCTTGGCCTGGTTCACGCCCGGCTTGCCGAGGCCCTGCATGGCCAGGCAGATGGCCTGCAGGCGGGCCGGCTCGGTGGCGTAGGGGCCGCGGATGCCGGGGCCGCCGTTGCCGATGACCACGGTGGTGCGCTTGCTGGCCCACTCGTCGGCCAGGGCCTTGATGACACGGGCGGGGACGCCGCAGATGGGCGCCGCCCACTCCGGCGTCTTGGCGACGCCGTCCTCCTCGCCCATGACGTAGGCCTCGAACTTCTCGACGCCCACGGCGTGGGTCTTCAGGTACTCCTTGTCGTAGGTGCCCCGCTTGAACCAGCGGTACGTGATGGCCAGGTAGAGGGCGGCGTCGGTGTTGGGCAGCACCGGGATCCAGCGGTCGGCGTGCACGGCGGCCGCGTAGTTGAGGTCCGGGCACACGTAGATCTGCTTGATGCCGAGCTCGGTCCACCAGTAGCTGAGGCGGCTCGGCAGCTGACCCTGCCAACCCCACGGCGTGGTCTCCTGGTCGCAGCCCCAGAAGAGCAGCAGCTCCGCGTTCTTGGAGATGTCGTACAGAGAGGTTGCTCTGCTTGCCCTGGCCGACCGGCTCGCAGCCCCAGAGGTGCTTGTTGCCCCACCACCAGCCTTCCCAGCTGTCCGGCTGGCGGATCTGCAGGGTGAAGCCGCCCCACTGGCGCAGCAGCTTGCGACCGGCGCCGTGGCAGGCCTGCACGACCTTGTTCTCACCGTGCTGGTCGCACTGGTAGAGCAGCGCGGTGGGGCCGTACTTCGCCTTGATGCGCTCCATCTCGCTGGTGATGACGTCGAGCGCCTCTTTCCAGGAGATGCGCTTGTACTTGCTCACGCCGCGGTTCTGGGGGTTGCGCTCGCCGTTGGGGTCGAAGTCGACGCGCATCATCGGGTAGCGGATGCGGGCCGGCGAGTAGACGCGCTTCTTGTAGGCGATGCTGTACGGAGGGATGAGCGTCTTCATGCTCGGCTCGAAGGTCGAACCCCGGACCTCCATCTTCCAGGGGTTCATGTCTTCGGGCGTGTACTTCCAGTCGTAGTGCATGGGGCGGATGCGGATGATCTTGCCGTCCTTCACATCCACCATGGAGGCGTTGGAGCCGTTCTCCGGCACACCGCAGAAGCTGATGTCCCGGACCAGCGTCTTCTCGCCGCTGGCTCCAGTCTTGCTCATGTCTTCCGCCATACTCTCTCCTTCGGATGCTCTCGTTGCCGTCAGGTCAAGCCGTCGCGCCACCCGTGGCGAGCGGGCGCGGGACGAGGTGGGGGGTGATGGGGGCAGAGCGGCAGGGGCCGAGGGTCGGCGGGAAGGCCGGGATGATGGGCAGGTCCGTCATGGCGTCGTCCGGCTGCACAGAGCGTGCTGCAAGGTGTGCTCGCCGCCCCCTCACTCGTGCCCGAGCGGCGCCTCACGACTGCTGCCGAGGTCGCCCACCATGCGGGCACTGTTTCCACTATGCGGGATAGTAGGGTGGCGAGGCAAACGTGTCAACTCCAGTGTGGCGGAAACGGGAAGGCGGGCGCGGCGGGCGGCTCAGCCGCCCGCCGCGCCCGCCCTCCCGCGATCAGTAGCGCCGCAGCGTGTCGAGCCTGGCCGCAAGAAAGCGGGCCAGACCGGCGGCGTCGTCGAGCGCGAAGCGATGCTCATGCTCGAGTGGCGCGTCCGTCACCAGGGCCAGGGCCTCGCCGGGGGCGCACAGCGGCGCGGCGTGGCCGGCGCCCGCCCTGAAGATCTCGACGCAGTGCGGCGCCGTGCGCTTGTAGCCCTCGGCGACCACCAGGTCGAAGCCGGCGAAGAAGCGGCGCACGATGTCGGCGAGCGGCATCTCGCCCTCCTGCCTGGCGATGTAGGCGAGCTTCTCCCTGGACGAGATCACGTAGGCGTGGGCCCCGGCCTGACCGTGACGCCACGAGTCCTTGCCGGGATGGTCGATCTCGAAGCTGTGCGCGTCGTGCTTCACGGTGCCGACGCGCAGGCCCAGCTTGATGAGCTCCGGGATGAGCTTCTCGATGAAGGTCGTCTTGCCGGAGTTGCTCTTGGCGACGATGGCGACCAGTGCGGGCGCGGCCGTGGCCGGACGGGACGCTCCTGGGGTCTCGTGGCTCGTCGCGGCGCGGTCGTCCATGACGGCGATGTTACGAGACGGAGTGTCGCCAGGAAAGCGTGCGGAAGAGCACTTACGACGGACGTTACCGCTGCTGGCATGCAGTATCATGTACCGGCGTGACCCTCTGCTCAGAAGGGTGTTGGGAGCGAAGGAGGATCGGATGCGCTGTGTGTTCATCGCCGGGCGGACGATCAAGCAGGGCCAGCAAGAGAACATGGGGAAGCTCAGAGACGAGTACCTGGCGGTGGTGAGCACCCTCGATATGAATCCGCAGGATCTCGCTGAGTTGGGGCTCTCCCCGGGCATGCCGGTCCGGGTCCGCTCGGAATGGGGCGAGGCAGTGTTCCAGTGCGCAGAGGGCGATCTTCCGCCAGGAATGGTCTTCGTCCCGTATGGTCCGCCGACCTGTCAGCTGATGGGCGGGGATACCGATGGCACAGGGATGCCCTCTCAGAAGAACTGGGAGGCCGAGGTCGAGCCGGCCACAGACCAGTCGCCGGCCGGCCGGTCCGGGGCTTGAGGAAGGAGCGTGGCGACCGTGGAGACATCAGGAGCTTCGGAGCACAGCCCGGGCAAACGCGAGCAGCCTCGTCGAGAGCCGGAGACGGCGCTTCACGACGAGGAGGTCTTGGCGTGGGAACCTCTCGGAGACGATCTGTGGCGCCCGCACCGCATCCGCGGCAGTTTCCGCGATATGGCGCTGGGCTGAGCGTTCAAGGCTGCGCCCCGTGCGGGCGCTCGGTGAGATCGGTCAACTGATCGACGGAGGAAGTGAGCCATGGCCATCGTCACCAACGCGGTGTGTACGTTCTGCGGTTGCGTCTGCGATGACATCGAGGTGCATACCGAGGGAGATCGCATCGTCAAGGCCAGGCATGCCTGCGCCCTGGGGGAGCCTGGTTCACCAACCACGACTGCCGAAGCGCACTACCCGCCGGCGCTCATCGACGGGCAGCCGGCCACGCTTGAAGAGGCCGTGGCGGCGGCCGCGGATTTCCTCGTCGCACGCTCACTACCCCCTCATCTACGGCCTCAGCAACACGACCTGCGAGACCCAGCGCGAGGCGGTGTTGCTGGCGGAACGGCTGGGAGGGGTGGTCGACAGCCATTCCTCCCTCTGACACGGCCCTAGTGAGATGGCCGCCCAGTTGGGCGGTAGGTCAATGGCTACACTGGGTGAGATAAGGGATCGCGCCGACCTGGTCATTCTCTGGGGCGCGAACCCCGCCGAGTGCCATCCCCGGCACTTCACCCGCTACTCCGTGACCCCGAAGGGCAAGTACACACCCGAGGGCCGCAAGGGGCGGACGGTGGTCGTGGTCGACGTCCGGAACACACCAAGCGCGCGTGTCGCCGATATCTTCCTGCAGATACGTCCGGCCAAGGATTTCGAAGCTCTCACGGCCTTGCGGGCCCTGATAAAGGGTCGTCGAGTCGACGAGGAGCGCCTCGAGGAGACGGGCCTCACCCTGGAGCAGCTTCAGGACCTGGCGGACCGCATGAAGCAGGCCCGCTATGGGGCGATGTTCTTCGGGATGGGTCTGACGATGACCCGCGGCAAGTTCATGAATGCGGCGGCGATGCTGACGTTGGGCGTGGAGCTGAACGAGTACACTCGCTTCGTGTCGATGCCGCTCCGCGGTCACGGCAACGTGACGGGGGCTGATGCCGTCACGAGCTGGCTGACCGGATATCCATTCGGCGTCGACTTCAGCCGAGGCTACCCTCGCTACAATCCCGGCGAATACACCACCATCGACCTGCTGACCCGGGGCGAGGTCGATGCCGTGCTGGTGCTGGCCGCGGATCCCGGGGCGACGATGCCCAAGCCGGCGATCGACCATATGGCTCGGGTGCCGACGATCGTGATGGATCCGAAGGTCACGCACACCAGCAAGCTCGCTCGCGTCCACATCACCACTGCCGTGACCGGCATCAGCGCCCCGGGCACGGTCTACCGGATGGACGAGGTCCCGTTGCATGTCCGGCCGGCGCTCAAGTCGCCCTACCCGACCGACGAGGACGTGATGCGGCAGATCCTGGCGGCGGTAGCGGCCAAGGCTCCCGGTGGGAACGACACGGGGGCGAATGACGACGACCTGGGCCGCGCCGTTGAGGACGACCTCAGTGCGGCCATGAGTAAGGTGGCGGCAGAGTGAGCGTCGTGGCGACCCTCAGGGAAGAGCTGGCGACCCCGCTGGAAGTCGAGGCGCTTCTCGCCCGACGTCATCAGCGGACTGGCCAACGCCGAGATCCTGGATCTGCCGGTCTTTCTGGGTAATCGGCAGCGTCGCCTGGGCGACTTCTTCGAGGTCGAGGGCGAGAAGAGCGCCTCTCTGGAGCTGCATGGGGATCTTGCCCAGGTCAAGTGGATCGGCCGCGGCATGACCCAGGGCAGCATCGTGATCCACGGGAACGCGGGGATGCATCTGGGAGCTTCGATGCGTGCCGGGACGATCACTGTCCATGGCGACGCTGGGGATTGGCTCGGCGCGGAGATGCGCGGTGGGCTGATCCGCGTTCACGGCACGGCCGGCGGGCAGGTCGGTGCGGCCTATCGCGGGAGCACCGGCGGCATGCGGGGCGGTGAGATCCTGGTCGATGGCAACGCGGGGATCGAGGTCGGCATGCGGATGCGGCGAGGTCTCATCAGCGTCCAGGGGCACGTGGGGGACTTTGCCGGTTTGCAGATGAAGGGGGGGACCTTGTTCCTCTTCGGCAGTGCAGGCGTCCGCACCGGCGCCTGGATGGGCAGGGGCACGATCGTCGCCTTTGACGTCGGCCGGCGTCGGCCGGCCGGTCGCCTGCGGCCGCCTGCCTGCGCGCGTGCTCGAATTCATCCATGGTGTTGATGTTAAGGAACAGGGACTCGTCGGGAAACCGGACCTCCGCGGTGCGGACATCCGGGAGGATCTCGACGATGCGGTGCTCGCCCGCCCGCAACAGCGCCGTCATCGGCGCCAGGCAGGCGGGGCCGTACACGGCGAACAGCGGCTCGTGGTGCTCGCCGATGGCCGGGATGGCCACGTCGTGGTCCTGAGCGGCGGCGAGCACCCGGTCCAGCGCCGCTTCGTCCGGGAAGGCCCAGTCCACCGCCATGGCGAACACCGGGAGCCGGACGCGCTCGAGGACGGTGGCGATGCCCGCCAGCGGCGAGGCGCCCGGCCAGACGTCGTGGATGACGGGCACATCGCCGGCGTCGCCCAGGTCCAGCTCCTGCCCGTCGGCCAGCGATACGACGACGCTGGAAAAGTGCTGGCGCAGGAAGGCGAGATTGCGCTGTGCCAGGGTCACGCCCTGCAGCACGAAGTAGCGCTTGTCGGCGGCCCTGCCCGCCCGCCGCCGGCGAGGAGGACACCGACCGACGCGTCGTCGCGCCGGCGTCGTGGGGTCGTCCGTGCTTCACCATCGCAATGAACCTGGCGGCTCCGGCGCGCTCACGCCGGGTAGACGTGGATCTCCGCCGCCTTGACCGCGGCCCACACCTCGCCGCCCTGTCCCAGCTTGAGGGCCGCGACGGCGTCGGGCGTGACCTCAGCGACGAGCGGCAGCTCCCCGCTGACCTGCACGCGGACCCTGTCCCCGGCGACGTCGACGATCTCCGCGGCTCCGCGCCAGACGTTGCGCGGCGAGCCGTCCGGACGCGAGCGGTGCAGGGCGACCGCGGCGGGCTGGATCACGGCGAAGACCTCGTCGCCGGCGTCCCGTGCGGCCGGCGCCATGAGCCGCCGGCCTCCGGGCAGCTCGACCACGTCGCCCCTGGCCCGTCCGCGCAGCAGGTTGATGCCGACGAGATCCGCGATGTAGCGCGAGCGCGGATGGGCGGTCACGTCGGCGGGCGTGCCGGCCTGCGTGACGCTCCCGGCCTCCAGGACGACGAGCTGGTCGGCCAGCGCCATCGCCTCCACAGGGTCATGCGTCACGACGAGGCAGGTCCCCTCGAACGTGGTGAGATGGCGGCTCAGCTCGCGGCGCAGCCCGGCGCGCGAGCCCGCGTCCAGCGCCGCCAGCGGCTCGTCGAGGAGCAGCATGCGCGGGTCCGTGACCAGCGCCCGCGCCAGCGCCACGCGCTGGGCCTGGCCGCCGGACAGCGCCTTGGGATGGGCGCGCTCGCCGGCGTCCATGCCCACTCGTTCGAGCCACCCCGCGGCCGCGGCGCGCGCCTCGCGGCGCGACAGGCCGCGGGTGCGCAGGCCGAACGCCACGTTGTCCAGGGCCGACAGGTGCGGGAACAGCAGGTAGTCCTGGAAGAGCATGCCGATGGGCCGCTCTTCTGTCGGCACGTGGACGCCGGCGGCGGGGTCGTCAAGCACCTCGCCGTCAAGTACGACGCGGCCTGTCTCAAGTGACAGCAGGCCGGCCAGCGCGCGCAGCAGCGTCGTCTTGCCCGCGGCGTTGGGGCCGAGCAGGACGACGACATCGCCGGTGGCGACGACAAGCTCGGCATCCAGGCGCAGGGCGCCGCGACGCAGGCCGACGTGTGCGTGAAGGCTCATGGAGGCGGCGTTCGCCCTACTTGGCGGGGAACCAGCGCCCGCGCAGCGCCACCAGGATGACCAGGGACACGGCGAGCATGACGAGACTCAGGGCCATCGCCGTCTCGGCGTCGTTCTGGAGCGCGAGGTAGACGGCCAGGGGCATGGTCTGCGTGGTGCCCGGCAGGTTGCCGGCGAAGGTGATGGTGGCCCCGAACTCGCCGAGGGCGCGCGCCCACGAGAGCGCGGCGCCGGCGGCCAGCGACGGCACGGCGAGCGGCAGGGTGACCCGGACGAAGGTGGTCCAGCGCCCGGCGCCCAGGGTGGCGGCCGCGTCTTCGTAGCGGCGGCCGCCGGCGCGCAGCCCGGCCTCCAGGGTGATGACGAAGAACGGCATGGCGACGAAGGCCTCGGCCATGATCGCCCCGGCCGTCGTGAACGGCAGGCTCACGCCGAGGGTGTGGTCCAGCCACTGGCCCACGAGGCCGTGTCGGCCGAAGGCCAGCAGCAGGGCGACGCCGCCGACGACGGGCGGCAGCACCATGGGCAGGATGACGAGGGCGCGCACGATGCTCCGTCCCCGGAAGGGGACCCGCGCCAGCAGCCAGGCCAGCGGTATCCCGAGCAGCATGGACACGGCCACGGCGCCCAGCGAACAGACAAGCGAGAGCCGAAGCGCTGTGAGCACGCCCGGGGCCGCCAGGTCGGCGGGGAGCGTGCGCCACGGGGCGCGCAAGATGACGGCGGCCAGTGGGATGGTGAGGAAGGCGACGCCGATGGCCGCGACCGGCACGAAGCCGGCGGGTGCGCGTGAGGCGCCGTGGCGCCGAGCCCCGCGGCCTCTGCGACGGCCGGCGACTCCGGCCGCCGCCGGCGCGAGCTCCGGGAGCGGCGCGTCGCCGGCGACGCCGGGGGCGACCCCGCCGGGGCCGCTCTGGCCGTCATCACGTCGCTGTCGTGAGCCGTCGTCACCATGATGTGCGCGCGCTGTGCGGCTCAGTCGCCGCTCAGCACCTGCTGGATCTCGTCCCGCGTGCGCAGGAGCGCTGCGCCGAGCCTCTCCTCCTGGCCCTCGAACCGGGTCGCGGGGACGACGACGGTGACCGCGGCCACCGATCCCATCGCGTCGCGTACCGTGGTACCCACGGCGGAGATGCCGACCGTGTATTCCTCGTGATCGTACGCGAGGCCGCTGGCCCGCACCTGCTCGAGCTCGTCGAGCAGCTTCCTGCGGTCCGTGACGGTGTTGCGCGTCATGCGTTGAAGGCGCGCGGGCAGGAGCTCGGCGAGCTCGTCGGCGGGGAGTCCCGCCAGCAGCGCCTTGCCGTTGGCGGTGCAGTACACGGGGAACCGCGCCCCGATCTCGGAGACGATGCGCAGCGTGCGCTGCGACGTGTACTGGTCGATGAACAGGACCTCGCCGCCGTCAAGCACCGCCAGGTCGACGGTCTCGTGCAGCTCGTGGCTGAGCCGCTGCAGATAGGGCGCCACTTCGTGGCGCAGGTCGCGGCGGCTGGCCACGGCCAGGCCGATGAGCGACGGGCCGATGCGAAACTGGCCCGACGGCGAGACGCCGACGAAGCCTTCCTCCGCAGAGCGCGCCGACGATGCGGTGCACGGTCGAGCGCGGCAGCCCGGTGCGCGCGACGAGCTGCGACAGGGTGAGCCCGTGCGGCTCGGTCGCGAGCTGTCGCAGCATGTCGGCCGCGCGCGCGATGACCTGTACCCCCTCGCGCCGGTCAGTCCGAGTGTCTGGCGTGACGGACGCGTTCACGGCGCCGCCGTCCCCGGCTCGGGCCGCCTGTGGGCTGCGCGACCTTTCAGCAGCTGTGCCATCGTGGCCCCTCCCTCGTATGTCCTCACTCATCCGCCGGCGGCAGGAACCCAGCCTCCAGCAGTGTCTGCCGGCCGGCGGCCGACAGGACCAGGTCGATGAAGGCCCGTGCCGCTTCGCCGTGCTCGCTCGCCGCGACGCGCGCGATCGGGTAGGTGGCCCGCACATTCTGGCTCGCCGGGATGTCCACGCCGTCGACGTCACCGTCCGCCGCGTCCACATCGGTCACGTACACGATACCCGCGTCCGCCTCGCCGAGCGAGACCTTGGTGAGGACGCCCTTGACGCTGTCCTCCAGCGACACCGGTCTGATGGTCACGCCGGCGGCGGCCAGCGCCTGCGCGGCGTACTTGCCGGCCGGCACCTCGGCGCCGCGACGACGACCTTGAGGCCGGGCCGCGCCAGGTCGGCCAGGCCCCGGATGCCCAGAGGGTCACCCGGGGCCACCGCGATCTGCAGCTGGTTGGCGGCGAAGGTGCGTGGCTCGCCGACGAGGTCGGCCACGCTTCGCATGGTGGCCTCGTCCGCCGTGGCCAGCACATCCGCCGGTGCGCCCTGTTCGATCTGGGTGGCCAGGTCCTGGCTGCCGGCGAAGTTGAACGTCACCCGCACGTCGGGGTGCTCGGTCATGTACTGCTCGCCGATCGAGGTGAAGGCGTCGGTGAGCGATGCCGCCGCGAACACGCGAAGCTCCGTGGTCGGCGCCGGGGCTTCGTCCGTCGTGGCGCCGCAGCCCCCCAGGACCGCGAGCGCGGCGCCCAGCGCGCCGAGGACCAGCACGACGGCCGCGCACGTGCGCGAGGCGCAGCCGGCGGCGGCGTGAGCGACTCGGTGCCCGCGGCTGCGCGCAAGGCACGGCCTTGCTTCATGTCCCATGCTCCTTTCCAAGCACGAGGAGGTCCGGGCGTTTCCGCTCCGGGCCCACGACGGCGACGGTGCGTCGCCGCCCCACGGTCTGTCCGTGGTACGGCCCAGCGCCCATAGCGACTGCCTTAGGGCGAGGGGCTTGGAGTGGGGTACTGACGCGCGACACGTTAGCAGGGCGCCGGACGAGGGGGTCAATCCCGCGTGGCGGGACGCCGCGCTCGCATGGCGGGCGTGCGCGTCGCCGCCGGCGCGTCCATAATGAGACAGCCGTCGACACCGGTGAGTCGCCGTCGGAACGCCAATCTTGACTCGACACGCGGCGGCGGTAAGATGCCCATGATGCGGGCAGCTATGTCCACGATGTGGTCAGCGCTCGAAGGGCGTCCGCCCGTCCGATCCGGGCCGTGAGGCCGAGCCAGCAGCGGAGGTCGAGGAGTATGGGGCAGGTCGAGAGACTGACGAACAGCACGACAGGAGGGCCTCTCTTCGTCGACGTGGAGGACGGACGTATCGTCCGCATGTTCCCCATCGACCTCGCCGAGGACGACAAGGGCGACTGGACGATCGAGGCGCGGGGCCGCAGCTTCACGCCCCCGCGCCGCACGACGCTGTCACCGCACGCGCAGGCGCAGCGCTCGATGATCTACTCCCCGAAGCGCATCCTGACGCCGCTCAAGCGCGTCGACTTCGACCACAAGGGCGCCCGCAACACGCGCAACCGCGGCGTCTCCGGCTACGAGCCGATCAGCTGGGAGGCCGCGCTCGACATCGTCGCCGACGAGGTCGAGCGCTGTCATCGCGAGATCGGCCCCGGCTCCATCATGACCACCGAGAGCTCGCACCACCTGTGGGGCAACATCGGCTACCGGCACAGCGCCTACAACCGCTTCCTCAACCTGATGGGCTTCTCCCACTGCGCCCACAACCCGGACAGCTGGGAGGGCTGGCACTGGGGCGGCATCCCGATGTGGGGCAACAGCCACCGCCTCGGCATCCCCGAGCAGTGGGACCTGCTGGAGGACGCGCTCAAGCACAGCGAGATGGTGGTGTTCTGGTCCGCCGACCCGGAGACCACGGGCGGCGGCATCTACTCCGCCTTCGAGAGCACGTCGCGGCGCTACTGGATGAAAGAGCTCGGCATCAAGATGGTGTTCGTCGATCCCTACTACAACCCCACCGCCGAGCTCTTCTGCGACAAGTGGTTCGCACCGCGCCTCGGCACCGACGTCGCCTTCGGCCTCGCCATCGCCCACACGTGGTTCGCCGAGGACCTCTACGACAAGGAGTACGTGCGCGAGCACGCACCGTCGGCTTCGACGAGTGGAAGGACTACGTCCTCGGCAAGACCGACAACGTGCCCAAGACGCCGCGAGTGGGCCGAGCGCGAGTGCGGCATCCCGGCTCGCGAGATCCGCGCCCTGGCCCGCGAGTGGGGCGCCAAGAAGACCATGCTCGCCTCCGGCGGTCTCGGCGGCTGGGGCGGCGCCTGCCGCTCCGCCACGGGCAACGAGTGGGCGCGCACCATGATCGCGCTCGCCGCCATGCAGGGCTACGGCAAGCCCGGCAGCAACATCTGGGGCACCTCGCAGGGCGCGCCCGCCGACGAGTCGTTCATCTTCCCCGGCTACGCCGAGGGCGGCATCTCCGGCGACCCGGAGAAGTCGGCGTCCGCCTACCGCTGGACCTACCGCATGTTCCCGCACGGCTCGGGCTCGCATCCGACCGTCAACCCCCACGACTCGACCGAGGGGCAGGCCATCCCGCGCCTGCGCATCCCCGAGGCGATGATGCACGAGCGCTTCGAGTGGCGCGGCAAGGGCTTCTGCGGCTCCTCCATCCAGAGCCAGATGCAGAAGTACCAGTACCCGGCGCCGGGCTACCCCTTCGTCGAGATGTACTGGCGCTACGGCGGCTCGTTCTTCGGCACCATGCAGCAGACCAACCGCTACGTGAAGGCCTACCAGGAGGGCAAGGTCAGCTTCGTCGTCAACCAGTCCATCTGGATGGAGGGCGAGGCCAAGTTCGCCGACCTCATCCTGCCGGCCTGCACCAACTTCGAGCGCTGGGACATGAGCGAGTTCGGCAACTGCTCGGGCTACATCGCGGACAACTACCACCAGGTCAACCGCCGCGTGATCGTGTTCCAGAAGAAGTGCATCGAGCCGCTCGGCGAGAGCAAGTCGGACTACGACATCTTCGCGGCGGTCTGCGAGCGCATGGGCATCGGCGACCTCTACACGGACGGCGGCCGCACCGACCTGGACTGGTGCAAGCTCTACTTCGCGGCCACCGACCTGCCCAAGCACATCACCTGGGAGGAGTTCGAGAAGAAGGGCTACTTCGTCGTGCCCTTCCCGGACGACCACAAGAGCACGCCGGCCATGCGCTGGTTCGCGGAGGGCCGCAAGCGCGACACACCGGACTGGGGCCCGGCGCCGGGCGACACCGTCGGCCTGAAGGGCCTGCAGACGGCGTCGGGCAAGATCGAGTTCGTGAGCACCGCGCTCAAGCACCTGGAGCTGGACGTCGTCGACCCCGAGCGTCCGGTCATGGGCCCGCAGTACATCCCGTCGCTGGGAGGGGCACCGGACCACGGAGCTGTACGACAAGTACCCCCTGCAGATGGTGAGCCCGCACCCGCGCTTCAGCTTCCACACCATGGGCGACTCCAAGGACAGCTGGCTCAACGAGGTCCCGGAGCACCGCATCCTGCACGATGACGGCCACTACTACTGGGTGATGCGCCTGAACACCAAGGACGCGGAGGCGCGGGGCATCGCCGAAGGCGATCTCATCCGCGCCTTCAACGACCGCGGCGCCGTCATCCTGTCGGCCCAGCTCACCGAGCGCGTGGCGCCCGGCACCGTGCACTCCTACGAGAGCTGCGCCGACTATCTGCCGCTGGGCGAGCCGGGCGACTCGACCGACATCGCCGGCTGCGTGAACATCCTGACGAACAAGCGCTTCATCACGCCGACGTCGACGGCGATGTCCAACAACTCGTGCCTGATCCAGGTCGAGAAGTGGGAGGGGGAGGCCCAATGAAGAAGTGGCACATGGTCATCGACCTCGCCCGCTGCCACGACTGCAACGACTGCTTCCTGGCCGACAAGGACGAGTTCGTCGGGAACGACTTCCCGCCGTACTCGGCGGGACAGCCGTGGCACGGCCACCGCTGGATGAACATCCAGCGCCGGGAGCGCGGCCAGTTCCCGATCGTGCAGACGGCGTACCTGCCGACGCCCTGCATGCACTGCGATGAGGCGCCGTGCCTCACCGACGACGGCGCCGTCTACAAGCGCGAGGACGGCCTCGTGATCATCGACCCGGTGAAGGCGGCCGGGCGCAAGGAGATCGCGGCGAGCTGCCCCTACAGCGTCATCTACTGGAACGAGGAGAAGCAGCTCCCGCAGAAGTGCACGGGCTGCGCCCACCTCATCGACGACGGCTGGACGGAGACGCGCTGCTCGCAGGTGTGTCCGACCGATGCGATCAAGCTCGTGCTGGCGATGACGAGGAGATGGCGCGCGCGTCGCCGCCGAGGGCCTCGAGCGGTACCGCGACAGCCTCGGGACCAGGCCTCGCGTGTACTACAGGAACCTGCACCGCTGGACGAAGGTCTTCGTCGCCGGCGAGCGTCGCGTCTCGGCGACACGGACGAGTGCGCCGAGGGCGCCATCGCCACGGTGACGCTCGAACGGCGTCAAGGTCGGCGAGGCCGTGAGCGACAACTACGGCCAGGTGCTCGTGGACAAGCTCGAGCCGGGCAAGGACTACGTCGTCACCGTGGCTCACGACGGCTACGAGGCCGTCGCCGTGCCCGTGCGCCTGGAGGCGAGTCGCACGCTCGAGACGATCGTGCTGAAGAAGGCGTACGCGCCGGCCGGCGGAGCAGCGCCGGCGCGGACGAGCGTCGAAGGGGGCCGTCCCGCGCAGCGGGACGGCCCCTTCTTCGTGCCTGACTCGCGGGCCATACCGTTCTGCGGATACAATGTTCCATGAAACGGACCCGACGAGCAGAGGATCGGTGCGCGTGACCCAGCTTCGCGACGACCGCGAGCCCGACAAGGGCGCCATGCAGGTGATCACGAGGGCCGCCGCCATCCTCGGCGCACTGGCCGAGTCGGGCGGCGACCAGAGCCTGGCGGAGCTCGCGGCGCGCACCGGACTGCCCAAGACGACGGTGTATCGCATCTGCACCGCGCTGGAGCTGGTCGGCTACGTGCACACCGAGCGGCGTGACCGGCCGGCGTGAGCTCGGCCGCGCCATCCTGCGACTGGCCGTCATCGGCCGTCGTGACCTGCGGACGGTGCTCGAGCCGTACCTGGCGCGGCTCTCACGCGACCTGAACGAGACCGTGGACCTCGCGGTGCTGGACGGCGGCCGCGTGCTCTTCCTCGCGCAGCACGCCGCGCCGCACCGGGAGCTGATGGCCATCGCGCGCGTCGGGTCCCACTTCCCCGCGTACAGCATGGCCAGCGGCAAGGTGCTGCTGGCGCAGCTGTCCGAAGAGGAGCTGCGCCGCCGCCTGCCGCCGCGTCTCGAGCCCACCCTCGAGGGAAAGCCCAAGTCACGCGAGGACGCTGCTGCGGGAGCTCGAGGAGGTGCGCGCCACAGGACTCGGCTACGAGCGCGAGGAACTGCGTCACGGGATCTGCGCGGTCGCCGTCGCGGTGACCGACCTGGACGGCAATGCCGCATCGCTCGCCGTGCCCATGCCGGCCTCGCGCTTCTACGAGGACGAGAGCGAGGTGGCCGAGGCGCTGCTGCGCCTCCGCGATGAGATACAGGACAGGCTGCACCGCGGCTGACGCCGCCCCCAGGGAGGGACGATGAACGCGTTCGACATCGCCGGGCTTCATGCCATCGTGGTGGGCGCCGGCGGCATCGGCGGCGCCGTCGCCCGTGGCCTTGCCGAGCACGGCGCCCACGTGGCGGTCGCCGACGTGGACGGAGCCAGAGCCGAGCGCGTGGCAGGCGCCCTGCGCGACGCCGACCCCGAAGCCGTGGGCCTGCCCGTCGATGTCACCGACGAGGCGTCGGTGCGCGCCATGGTCGACGCGGTCATGGCGCGCTTCCCGCGCATCGACATCCTGGTCAACGCCGCGGGCATCACGGTGCGCAAGCGCGCCGAGGACGTCTCGGTGGAGGAGTGGCGCCACATCCTGGACGTGAACGCCACCGGCTCCTTCATCTGCTGCCAGGCCGTCGGGGAGCGGATGGCGCGGCAGGGCGGCGGCGCGATCGTCAACCTGTCATCGGTGCGCGGCCGCTTCGGCGCCAGGTTCGGCCAGACCGAGTACTCGGCCAGCAAGGGCGCCATCGACGCGCTCACGCGCTCGCTCGCGGCGCAGTGGGCCGAGCTCGGCATCAGGGTGAACGCCGTGGCGCCCACGTTCGTGGAGACCGACCTCACGCGCAGCGTCCTGGCCGACGAGGCGTTCGCCGCCGCGCTGCGCTCGAGCATCCCCATGGGACGCTGGGCCGAGGAGGCCGACATCGTCGGCCCGGTGCTGTTCCTGGCCTCCCCGGCGGCCCGCTTCGTCACCGGCCAGGTGCTCTTCATCGACGGCGGTCTGACCGCCCGCACCTAGGCGTTGCGGGCGGCCGGGCCGAGGGCTCGGGGCCGCGCCGGGGACACTTGATTTCCCCAGGATCTCCTGAAATCATGTTCGCATGATGGATACTCGGTTCCGCGATGCAGACACACCGCGTCGCGGCGCACTCCGGCTTCGGTGGGAAGCATGACTGAACAGGCGGCCGCCCCGCGCCGCGACGGCGTGCAGGTGCTGGCGCGCGCCGCCGACATGCTGCGTTGCCTCGCGGCGGAACCCGACGGCCTCACCCTCATCGAGCTGTCGTCCCGCGTGGGCCTGCCGCGTTCGACGGCGCACCGCATCGTCGGCGCGCTCGCCCAGGAGGGCTTCGTGGCCACCGCGCCCTCCGGCAAGCTGCGCGTCGGGCCGTCGCTCATCGGCATCGCCGTCTCCAGCCGGCGCGACCTGCGCCACGAGGCGGCGCCGTACCTGGAACGGCTCTCGCGCGAGCTCCACGAGACGGTCAACCTCGCGGTGCTGGACGGCGGCGAGGTGCTGTTCATCGACCAGTACACCTCGCGGCGCTACCTGCGCATCGCCTCGGAGATCGGCGCGCGCTTCCCCGTGCACTGCACGGCGAACGGCAAGGCGCTGCTGGCGGCGCTGCCCCCGGAGGACATGGAGCGCCGCCTGCCGGCCAAGCTCGAGGCGCTCACCGACAACACCATCACCGACCGCGCGCGGCTGCTCGCGGAGCTCGACCAGGTGCGCGCCGCCGGCGTGGCCTACGACCGCGAGGAGCACGCTCTGGGCGTCTCGGCGGTGGCCTGCGTCGTCCACGACGCCGTCGGCACCACGGCCGCCATCACCGTGGTCATGCCGGCGGCCCGCTTCCACGGGCACGACGAGACCATCGCCGCGGCGCTGCTGCACACCCGGGACGAGATCCAGGTGGTCCTGAACGGCGTCTGAGCGACGGACCGCGCCCGCGTTGGCCGCCACTCAGCTGAAGATCCCAAGGAGCGAGAGGAGAGGGTCCATGGAGCGTGAGATCTGGGGTCTGGACAAGATCCGCAACCTGTTCGACCTGACCGGCAAGGTCGCCATCGTCACCGGCGGCTCGGGCGCCTTCGGCCACGACGCGGCCAAGGGACTCGCGGCGTTCGGCGCGAACGTGGTCATCACGAGCCGCCGCGCCGAGAAGCTCGAGGCCGCCGCGGCCGACATCCGGCAGACCGGCGCCAAGGTCCTTCCCATCTCCTGCGACGTCGTCGACCCCGCGAGCGTCGAAGCCATGGTCCAGAAGACCGTCGACGAGTTCGGCAAGGTCGACATCCTCGTCACGGCCGCCGGTGAGGCGAACCGCTTCCCCGCCGAGGAGTTCCCGATCGACGAGTGGCAGAAGGTCATGGACTCGCTGGTCAAGGGCACCTACCTCTGCTGCCAGGCGGCCGGCAAGCGCATGATCGCGCAGGGCGGCGGCAAGATCATCACCGTCGGCTCCGTGCGCGGCTACCTCGGTCATCCCGGCGGCTACTCCGCCTACGGCACGGCCAAGGGCGCGGTCCATCTGCTCACCAAGCAGCTCGCGACCGAGTGGGCCAAGCACCACATCAACGTGAACTCCATCGCCCCGTGCATCTTCTGGACGCCTCTCACCCAGCAGGTCATCGAGGATCCGGAGCTCAAGAAGATCTTCCTGTCGCGCATCCCGTGGGGCCGCGTCGCCGACCCGCAGGACTTCATCGGCGCGACCGTGTATCTTGCCTCCGCCGCGGCCGACTTCGTGAACGGCGCGGTCCTGCCGGTCGACGGCGGCAGCGTCGCCGGCTGAGCCGGCAGGCGGCACGAGGAGGCTGACCGTGGCCAGCGAACGCGTCGCCGTCATCGGCGCCGGCATGATGGGCGTGCGGCATCGCCCAGGTCTTCGCCCTTGCCGGCCACAAGGTGACGCTGCAGGACGTGAGCGAGGAGGCGCTGGAGCGCGCCCCCGCGGCGGTGCGCGCCAACCTCGCCTTCCTGGCGGAGAACGGCCTCGGGGCGGCGGCCGACATCGAGCCCGCCGTGGAGCGCGTCGTCACGACGACCGACCTGCGCGCCGCCGTCGAGGACGCCGACGTCGTCGTGGAGTGCGTCTTCGAGGACCTCGCCCTCAAGCAGAGCGTCTTCGAGCGCCTGGACGCGTTCTGCCCACCGCAGGTCATCCTGTGCAGCAACACCTCGGTGATGAGCATCACCGAGATCGCCTCGAAAGCGCGCCACAGGGAGCGGATCGTCGGCACGCACTTCTGGAACCCGCCGTACCTCATCCCGCTGGTCGAGGTCGTGCGCACGGCCGACGCCGCCGACGAGGTCGTCGACAGGACGATGGCGCTGCTGCGCAGCGTGGGCAAGCACCCCATCGACTGCAGGAAGGACGTGCCGGGCTTCGTCGCCAATCGCCTGCAACACGCGCTGTGGCGCGAGGCCATCTCCATCGTCGAGCACGGCATCGCCGATGCGGCGACGGTCGACGAGAGCATCCGCTTCGGCCCGGGGTTGCGCCTGCCGATCCTGGCGCCGATGGAGAACGCCGACATGGTGGGGCTGGACCTCACCCTGAGCATCCACGACTACATCCTGCCGCATCTCGAGGCGTCGGGTGAGCCGTCGCCGCTGCTCAGGCAGAAGGTGGAGGCCGGCGACCTGGGCTTCAAGACAGGCCGCGGCTTCCGGGAGTGGACAGCGGAGCAGGCCGAAGCCTCGCGCAAGCGGCTCGTCGCCTATCTCGTGCACGTGCTGGGAGACACCGACCGGCCGTCCTGACGACGCAGGACCTCCATCGAGCTCATCATGTCGGCCGGATCTTCAAGGGCGCGCTGGCGGTGCCGGGCACCGACACGACCATGATCCTCACCCGAGCAGAACGTGGAGCGCGGGCTCTCGCTCGCCGACCGCGTCTTCGTGTCCGAGAAGGGAGGCACGCCCGCCGAGCTCCGCGGAGATCCCCGCCTCGAGGCGCTGTACATGGGAGAGACACAGACCGATCGGGTCCTGGCCGGAGACTGAAGGGAGGAGACCAGTGACGGAGGAACTGACCGCAGGCCGTCGTCGAGCTGCGCGAGGACGACGCCCTGGCGATGGTCGATCGCCTGCTGGCCGAGGGCGCGGACCCGGTCGGCCATCCTCGCCGACTGCAAGCGCGGCCATGGACGTGATCGGCGAGCGGTTCGCCTGCGGCGAGGCGTTCATCCCCGAGCTCATCATGGCCGGCGAGATCATGCAGGGCGTCTCCGCCAAGCTGAAGCCGCACCTGGCCGGCGCGGCGCCCGAGCGAGAAGCTCGGCACGGTCGTGCTCGGCACGGTCGCAGGGCGACATCCACGACATCGGCAAGGACATCGTCGGCACGATGCTCGACATCGCCGGCTTCGACGTCGTCGACCTCGGCGTCGACGTGCCGGTCGACGAGGTTCGTCGAGACGGCCCGCGAGAAGCAACGCCGCAGATCGTGGCCATGAGCTGCCTGCTCACGTCGCGCCTTCGACGCGATGAAGCAGACGGTCGCCGCGATGGGCGAGGCCGGCCTGCGCGGCGACGTCAGCGTCATGGTCGGCGGCGCGCCCATGACCGAGGGTCGTGTGCGAGTACACCGGCGCCGACGGCTGGGGCAAGGACGCCGTGGAGCCGTCGAGCTCGCCAAGCAGTGGATGGGAGGTGCGTGAGATGTTCACCGAGAACTGGGACAAGCTGACCCCCGACGCAGCGCTTCGAGGCGCGGTTCGACGTCTGGCAGAACCCCGACGTCGAGTTCGCCTCCGCCGCCGTCAAGGCGGAGTACCAGGAGCGCGTGCAGATGTTCACGCGACGCGATCGCAGCTCAAGAAGCCGGCGCGCGTGCCCATCGCGCCGTGGATCGGCCTGTTCCCCGGCCTCTGACGCCGGGCTCACGGCCAAGCGAGGCGTACTACGACTTCGACAAGCTGTACGACGCCTGGCAGCAAGTTCCACGACGAGTCTACCGGCCGGACGTGCTCGCCTTCACCATCAACATCGCGCCCGTGCAAGGTGTTCGACGTCCTCGACTACAAGCTCTACGACTGGCCCGGCCACGGCGTGCCGACGAGGACTCGGGCTACCAGTACAACGAGGCCGAGTGGATGAAGGCCGACGAGTACGACCAGCTCATCGCCGACCCCTCCAACTACTGGCAGCGCTTCTACCTGCCGCGCGTGTTCGGCGCCATGGAGCCGTGGACCACTCTCGACCCGTTCACCGACCTGGTCGAGGCGCCGCTGATCGGCGCCGTTCTTCATCCCCTTCGGCACGCCGCCCGTGCAGGAGATGTTCAAGAAGATGATGGAGGCCGGCAGCGCGGCCCTCGAGTGGGTCCAGGCCATCGGCGCGATGGACGGCAGGACTCCATGGCGACGTTCGGCATCCCCGGCTTCGCCGGCGGCGCCACCAAGGCGCCCTACGACATCCTCGGCGACACGCATGCGCGGCACGCGCGGCCTCATGCTCGACAAGTTCCGCCGGCCCGGAGAAGGTGCTCGAGGCGTGCGAGCGGCTCGTGCCGCTGGCCATCGACTGGGGCGTGCGCGCCGTGCGACGTCAACAAGCACCCGCTCGTGTTCATCCCGCTGCACAAGGGCGCCGACGGCTTCCTCTCGCGACGAGGACTTCCGCACGTTCTACTGGCCGACGCTCAAGAAGGTCCTGCTGGGCCTGATCGAGCAGGGCATCGTGCCGCTGTGCTTCGCCGAGGGCGGCTACAACGAGCGCCTCGAGGCGATCCACGACCCGGAGATCCCGGCGGGCACGCATGATCTGGATGTTCGACGCCACCGACATGCAGCGAGGCGCAGAAGCACCTGGGCGGCTACCAGTGCATCGGCGGCAACGTGCCCGGCGCGCTGCTCACCACGGGCGAGCCGGAGACGGTGGAGGACTACGTGAAGACAGCTCATCGCCGACGTCGCCGGCGACGGCGGTTTCATCCTCGGCTCCGGCATCGTGATCGACGAGGCCAGGCCCGACAACGTGAAGGCCATGATCGACGCCGGCAGGAAGTACGGCGCCGAGGTCTGACGGGCCTCCCCGTCCGTCCCCGAGCGGACCGGGAGGGGCGTCCCCCGCCCGCCCCTCCCGGCCGCTCCCCGGCGGCCCGCGCGGGCGCGCGCCTCGCGCGCGCCCGCGCGCGACCACAGCGAGCGATGCCGCTGCGCGGACGGCCCCGGCCGCTGTCGTTCGACCCCTCCTGGTGCCCGTCGCCCAGCTACGGCGACCGTCTTGACACTCGGCCCTTCCGGCCATAGCGTATCCACGATACGGCGTTGCTGTCCCGCGATGCGGACAAGTGGACCATCTGGTGCACGTTCTCGACGACGAGCAGCGGGGGCGTCCGAGCTCCTGGCCGGTCACCGCGGCTCGTCACCGCCACCGGACAGTCCGGGCACGAGAGAGCCCGTCTGTCGAAACAGTAGTGAGACCGAGGAGAAGAAAGGCGATGGGCAAGAAGGTATTCGTCGACCTCAGCCATCCGTTCGGTGCGGACATGCCGCTGTGGCCCTATTTCACCAAGCCGGTGATCGACACGATGCACGGCCTGGCCAAGTCCGGCGTCCTGAGCCAGAAGGTCACCGTCGTGCAGCATTGCGGCACGCATGCGGATGCGCCGCGCCACGTCATGGAGCGCGACTTCGCCGGCAACCGCGCGAGGTACAGCCACGAGCTGCCCGTGGACGCGTACGTCGGCGACGCGGTCTGTCTGGACATCAAGGTCGAGGACTGGGGCCTGATCAAGGGCGAGCACCTCGACGACGCCTGCGAGCGCGCGGACATCAAGCCCGAGGAGCTCAAGGGCATGGTGCTCTGCCTCCGCACCGGCATGCACCTCAAGTACGACGACAGCAAGGACTACTACCACTACTCCTGCGGCACCGGCCTGGACGCGGGCAAGTGGTTCCAGAAGTACATGCCGAAGTGCGTCGCCATGGACATGCAGGCCCTGGACCACCCGCTGCACACGGCCATGGGCAAGAACGGCCCCACCCAGATGAACCTGCCCGGCAACTCGGGTCGGCCGATCACCGAGGAGTACATCGAGAAGTTCGGCATCGAGGCCTACGCCGAGTTCGATCGCGACGTGTACATCGAGGTGTTCGGCATGGACAAGTACATGGAAGCCTACGGCCAGCTGGAGGCCGCCGGTCAGCCGGGGCACCTGGGAGCCCTGCCACAAGCTCATGATGGGCAACGGCATCGTCGGCGTCGAGAACCTCGGTGGCGACCTCGACAAGATCGTCGGCAAGCGCTTCCGCTTCTTCGCGTTCCCGCTCCGCTGGTATCTGGGCGACGGCTCGATGGTCCGCTGCGCCGCGGAGATCGACGAGGACGATCTGAATGACGTCCCGGACAGGGTCTACAAGTACGGTGTGATCTGAGAGGAGGGGCTACCGTGGAAGTCACCCGCTATACGGAGGCGCCGTCGTACGAGGCGCCCAAGCACCACGAGTGCTACGGCCTGCGCCTGCAGGGCTTCGACGTCAGCAAGACGCGCAACTTCTGGATGGCCATCTCGCACTTCCTGCCGGGCGGCGGCGCCTACGAGGACGCTACACCGGTGGAGAAGGTGTACCTGGTCCTCGACGGCGAGGTCACCGTCACGACCGCGGACGGCGAGGCGACGCTCAAGAAGTACGACTCCTGCTACCTGGCGCCCAACGAGTCGCGCGCCATCGAGAACAAGACCAATTCGCCGGCGTCGATGCTGGTGGCGATCCCGTATCCCGAGCCGAGGGATGTCTGAGGCGCGCGGAGGTGCGGCCATGCTGAACCCGATCATCACCGCCGCGCTCACCGGCCCCGTTGCGACGAAGGCCGACAACCCGGCCCTGCCGGGCTCGCCGGCCGAGATCGCCGAGGCCGCCAGGGGCGCCTACGCGGCGGGCGCCGCCGTCATCCACATCCACCTGCGCGACGAGCAGGGCGCGATGACGGTGGACCTGGACGTGGCCAGGCGCACCGTCGAGGCGGTGAGCGCGGTCTGCCCCGGCATCATCCAGTTCTCCACGGGCGGGCTCGATTTCCCGTATGAGGACCGCATGCGCATGGTGGAGGCCAAGCCCGCCATGGCGACGCTCAACCCGTGCACCATGACCTTCGGCAACGCCGAGTTCCGCAACCCGCCCAAGCAGATGATGGAGCTGGCGGCGCGGATGATCGAGCTCGGCGTCAAGCCCGAGGTGGAGATCTACGACGTCGGGCACGTCTACATGATGCTGGACCTGCTCAAGAAGGGTCTCCTTCTGGAGCCGCTGCAGGTCTCGTTCGTCATGGGCGTCAAGGGCGGCATGCCGGGCAACCCGACGCTGCTGTCCTACTGCGTCAACGAGCTGCCCGAGGGCACCAGCTGGCAGG
Organism: uncultured Thermoleophilia bacterium; assembly: GCA_963707335.1. Taxonomy (GTDB): domain Bacteria; phylum Actinomycetota; class Thermoleophilia; order UBA2241; family UBA2241; genus CAIXSE01. The sequence continues at coordinate 32,618 of CAVPQD010000011.1, forward strand.
TCATCGCGGTCGGCAAGGTCAACCTGCCGATGACCGCCATCGGTCTGGCCATGGGCGGCAACGCCCGCACCGGCATGGAGGACACGCTCATGCTGGAGAAGGGCCGGCCGGCGAACTCGAACGCGGAGCTCGTCGAGCGGCTCGTCGGCGTGGCGCACTCGCTGGGCCGCACGCCGGCGAGCGTGGACGAGGTCATCGAGCGCCTGCGCCTGTCGCCGGCGCTCGTCGGGCGGGCGTGAAGTGCAGCGGTGGGGGCGCGCCCGTCATGACGGGCGCGCCCCCACCGCATCGGCCCGTGGGCCTGCTTGACACCACCGGGCGCGCAGATATCATGCCCGTATCGCGGTAGATGGTGTCCGTATGGTGGATAGTACCACCGCCGTGGAAGGGGAGACGGGATCACCACGGGAGCCGACTCAGGTTCGACTGACAGGCGCTCAGCGCGGCCCCTTTCGGCCGCGGTGCGCGTCTTGTCATGCTCACGAAGGATCGAGCGGGAGTAAAGGGGGGTCTTGCGCCACGTCGGCCCGACCGCGGGCGACGATCGGCGACGAGACCACGGCAAGGAGGCGGGGATGGCTTCAGACGGCCACAAGTCCAGCGATTCATCGGTCACCAGGCGCGACTTCCTGAAGGTCGCCGGCGTCGGCGCCGCGGCGATCGGCCTCGGCGGCGGCCTCAGCGGCGCGGTGGCCGCCTGCGGCGGCGGCAGCAGCGACACCGCCAGCGAAGGCGAGGGCCGTGAGATCAAGATCGGCTTCGTGTCACCGCTCACCGGCCCGCTCGCGGCCTTCGGTGAGGCCGACCAGTTCTGCGTCGACCAGTGGAGCGCGGCCGTCAAGGATGGCATCACCACGGCCGACGGCGCGGTCCATCCGGTCAACATCATGATGAAGGACTCGCAGTCAGACTCGAACCGCGCCGCAACGGTGGCCGGCGACCTGATCACCAACGACGGCGTCGACATCATGATGGTCGCCTCCACGCCCGACACGGTCCCGCCGGTCGCCGACCAGTGCGAGGCCCTCGGCGTGCCGTGCGTCTCCAACGACTGCCCGTGGCAGGCCTACTACTTCGGCCGCGGCGGCACCCCCGACAAGCCCTTCAAGTGGACCTACCACTCCTTCTGGGGCTCCGAGTCCGCCGCCGCAGTGTTCATGGACCTGTGGGACAGGCTCAAGACCAACAAGACGATCGGCGTGATGTGGCCGAACGACGCCGACGGCAACGCCTGGGCGGACAAGAAGACCGGCATGCCGACCTTCTGGGGCCCCGCAGGCTACAAGTTCGTCGACCCGGGCCGCTATCAGAACGGCACCGAGGACTTCTCCACGCAGATCGCCAAGTTCAAGGCGGCCAACGCCGAGATCCTGAACGGTGTCATGATCCCGCCTGACTTCACGAACTTCTGGAAGCAGGCCTACCAGCAGGGCTTCCAGCCCGTCGTCGCGACGATGGCCAAGGCCCTTCTGTTCCCGTCGGCGCTCGAGGCTCTCGGCGACATCGGCTACGGCCTCACCACCGAGGTGTGGTGGTCGCCGTCGCATCCGTTCAAGTCGTCGCTCACGGGCCAGACCAGCAAGGAAGTCGCCGACGCCTACGAGTCGTCCACCGGCAAGCAGTGGACGCAGCCGATCATGCACTACGCCGTGTTCGAGGTCGTCGCCGACGCCCTCAAGCGCACCGAGAACGTCGACGACAAGGAGTCGATCCTCAACGCGATCGTCGCGACCGACCTCGAGACCCTCAGCGGGCCCGTGGCCTGGAACGGCGGCCCGAAGAACCCGGTCAAGAACGTCTGCATCACGCCGCTCGTGGGTGGCCAGTGGGTCGCCGGCGAGAAGTACAAGTACGACCTGAAGATCGTCGGCAACTCGATCGCTCCGGAAGTGCCGGTCACGGGCGAGCTCGCCGCGATCAAGTACTGAGAGTGACTGACCTGACCCCAGTGCCCAGTCACCAGTCCCGCGTCTCTGAGGAGGTAGTGATGCAGGGCGGTGAGCCCTCATGACCGTGGTGCTCGAGACCACGGGTCTCAAGAAATCGTTCGGCGGCGTGAAGGTCATCGACGACCTGAGCGTGCAGCTGAACGAAGGCGAAGCGCTGGGCATCGTCGGGCCGAACGGCGCCGGCAAGACCACGTTCTTCAACCTGGTCACCGGCGTGTATCGGCCCGACGGGGGTCGGGTCGAGTTTCTCGGCAAGGACATCACCCACGCCGCGCGGCAGGACATCTGCCGCGCCGGCATGGGGCGCACGTACCAGATCCCCAAGCCGTTCTCGGACATGAGCGTGTTCGAGAACGTGCTCGTGTGCGCCGCCTACGGGCGGGGCATGACCGAGCGCGCGAGCTACGAGCGCTGCGTCGAGACGCTCGAGCTGACCGCGGCTCACCGCCAAGGCCAACAAGCCGGCCGGGGCGCTGCCGCTGCTGGACCGCAAGCGTCTGGAGCTGGCTCGCGCGCTCGCCGGCGACCCCAAGGTGCTGCTGCTGGACGAGATCGCCGGCGGCCTCACCGAGGGCGAGGTCGACAGCGCTCATCGAGACCATCAGGGACCTCCACGCCGGCGGCATCTCCATCATCTGGATCGAGCACATCGTGCACGCGCTGCTGGCGGTCGTGGACCGCATCGTCGCCATCAGTTTCGGCGCCATGCTCATCCAGGGCGATCCCGAAGAGGTCATGTGCAGCGACGAGGTCCAGGCCTGCTACATGGGGGGGACGCCGATATGAGCCTCCTCGAGTTGCGCGACGTCGACGTCTTCTACGCCGACTTCCAGGCGCTCTTCTCCGTCTCGTTCACGGTGGAGCAGGGCCAGACCTTCGCCTGTATCGGCGCCAACGGCGGCGGCAAGTCCACGCTGCTGCGCACGGTCGCCGGCGCGCTTCGCCCGAAGTCGGGCGAGGTGCTCTTCCAGGGCGAGTCCGTGAATCACATCCCGGCGCACTCGCGCGTGGGCATGGGCATCGCCCTCGTGCCCGAGGGGCGGCGCGTCTTCCCGAGCCTCACGGTCCTCGAGAACCTCCAGGTGGGCGCCTACGGCGGCCGCAAGGGGGAGTGGGACATCGACTCCGTGCTGGAGCTCTTCCCGCTGCTCAAGCCGCTCATGAAGCGCCAGGCCTCGAGTCTCTCCGGCGGCGAGCAGCAGGCCCTGGCCATCGGCCGGGCGCTGATGTCGAATCCCGAGCTCCTGCTCCTCGACGAGGTGTCGCTCGGCCTCGCGCCGGTCGTCATCAAGAGGATCTACGAGGCGATGATCCACCTCGTCGGCACGGGCACGACGATCCTCGTGGTGGAGCAGGACGTGCAGCACGTGCTGACCGTCGCCGACCACGTGGCGTGCTTCCTCGAGGGTCGTATCTCGCTGGAGGGCAAGCCGAGCGAGCTGAGTTCGGAGCAAATCACCGCGGCCTATTTCGGGATGTGATGGGATGGACTGGGTCAACGTAGCTGTTCAGGGCATTCTTCTCGGCGGGCTGTACGCTCTGTTCGCGACCGGTCTCGCCCTGGTGTTCGGCGTCATGCGCATGGTCAACCTCGCGCACGGCGACCTGGGCATCTTCGCGGCGTTCATCGCGCTGTTCCTGTTCAACACCTTCAACATGCCCGTGCTGTGGGCCGGCCTGCTGACCATCGTGATCATGTTCGTGGTCGGCTACCTGCTGCAGCGCGGTCTGCTCAACTTCACCCTGGGCGATGAGACACGCCCCATCCTCGTCACCTTCGGCCTCTCGATCATCATCCAGAACGGCCTGGTGATGTGGTTCTCGGCCGACTCCCAGGGCCTCGACGCCGGCGCCATCGAGAACGCCAGCATCACGATCACCAAGCAGCTGGCGATCGGCTGGTACCCGCTCATCGTGTTCCTCACGTCCATCGCGGTCATCGCCGCGCTCCAGCTCTTCCTGGGCCGCACCAAGCTCGGGCGGGCCTTCCGCGCCACGTCCGACGATCGCGAGGCCGCCGAGCTGATGGGCATCGACAACCGTCACATCTACGGGCTCGCGATGGCGATCGCCCTGGGCATCGTGGCCCTGGCGGGCGTGCTGCTCGCCATCCGCACCACCTTCGACCCGAGTCAGGGGCCGTTCCGCCTCATCTTCGCCTTCGAGGCAGTGATCATGGGCGGCATGGGCTCCATCTGGGGCACTCTGCTCGGCGGCATCGTGCTCGGGCTGGCTCAGACGCTCGGTTCGCAGGCCTTCGGCGCCGGCTGGGGCATCTTCGTCGGGCACATCGTGTTCCTGACGGTGCTCGCGCTCAAGCCTAGCGGCTTCTTCGCCAAGACGGTGACGGCATGACGTCGCCCGAGACGAAGCTGCCGGACTTCCGCGTCGCCCGGTCGACGCGTATGCACCGCTACGTGCTGATCGTGTCGGTGCTCGTCGTCGCCGGTCTTGCCTCCGTCCCGATGTGGGCCGAGGTAGCGACCACCCGTACCATGGTGACGTTCTTCACCCTGCTGGCTCTCGCGCAGATGTGGAACCTTCTGGGCGGCTACGCCGGCCTCATCTCCGTGGGGCAGCAGGCCTACGTCGGCCTCGGTGCCTACGGTGTGTGGCTCCTCGGCGACGTGCTCGGCGTCCACCCGTTCATCGCCGTGTTGCTCGCCGGCGTGTTCGCGGCCGTGATCGCCTTGCCGATCGCGCCCCTCCTCTTCCGCCTGCGCGGCGGCTACTTCGCCATCGGCACGTGGGTCTTCGCCGAGGTGGTCAGGCTCGTCGTCGCCAACGTGCAGGCCACGGGCGGCGGCTCGGGCAAGACCATCCTCTCCGCCGCCCGGCTGCCGATGGACACACGCATCTCCGGCACCTACTGGCTCGGCCTGTTCGTCGCCGTAGGCTCGGTCCTGCTCGTGTACTTCCTGCTGCGCTCACGCGTCGGACTGGCGCTGACGGCCATCCGCGACAACGACCTGGCCGCGCAGAGCTCCGGCGTCAACGTGTTCCGCTCCAAGCTCCTCGTGTACGTGGTCTCCGCGTTCGGCTGCGGCATGATGGGCGCGGTCGTCGCGATGAACCTGCTGCGCATCCAGCCGACGGCTGCGTTCAGCATCAACTGGACCGCGTTCGCCCTGTTCATCGTGGTCATCGGCGGCTTCGGTACCATCGAGGGCCCGATCATCGGGGCGGTCATCTACTTCAGCCTGCAGCAGACGTTGAGTCAGTACGGCACGACGTACATGCTCCTGCTCGGGGTCATCGCCGTGATCATGGCCACCAAGGCGCCGCGCGGCATCTGGGGCTTCGTCGTGAAGCGCTGGAACATCCAGCTGTTCCCGGTGATGCGGCGGCTCTCGGTCGACGAAGGCCCACCCGGTGTGGAGGCCAAGGCGGCAAGCGAGACCGCCGGGCCGACGACCGAGCCGGCCTGACAGATAGACCGGTGGGCGCCGCGCCCCGGGCGCGGCGCCCACCGGCGATTCGTCGCCCGTCGTGAAGGGGACCCGGGCGACGACCGGTCAAGAGGAGACGTCCTCGGCGTCGCCGTGAGGCGCCGCCGGGGTGATGGGGGGAGTCGTGTACGAGACCGCGCCGGACGAGCGCATCGATCACCGGAACGGGATCCAGGTCCTGGCGAGAGCCGCCGACATCCTGCGACTGCTCGCCGAGTCGTCGGGCGGCCTGAGCTTCAGCCAGCTCGTCGCCAAGGCGGGTCTTCCGCGCACGACCGTGCACCGCATCCGCCAGGCGCTCGAGCAGGAGGGCTTCGTCGCGGTCGACCCCGCCACGGGGCGGCTGCAGCTCGGTCCAGGCCTGCTGCGGCTGGCCATCGCCAGCCGCCGCGACCTGCGGGCCGTCGCCGCGCCGTATCTCGAGCTCCTCTCGCGCGAGCTCAACGAGACCGTCGACCTGGGCGTGCTGGACGGCATGCACGTGCTGTTCATCGCCCAGGTGCCCGCGCCGCATCGCGAGCTCATGGCCATCTCCAAGGTCGGCGCCCGCTTCCCCGCCTACTGCACCGCCAACGGCAAGGTGCTGCTGGCGAGCCTGCCCGACGACCAGCTCCAGCGGCGTCTCCCGAAGAAGCTCGAGAGCTGCGCGAAGAACGTGGCCGTCTCGCGCGACGAGCTGCTCACGGAGCTCGCGCAGATCCGTGTCACGCGGCCTCGGCTTCGACCGCGGCGAGCACCGGCCGGGGATCTGCTCCGCCGGGGTGGCCGTGACGGACGTCGACGGAAGCGTCGCCGCGATCTCCGTGCCCATGCCGGCGGCCCGCTTCTACGAGGCCGAGACCGACGTGGCGCAGGCCCTGCTCCGCACGAGGGACGAGGTGACGGCGGCGCTGCGCGGCGGATGAAGCGACGCGAGGTCGATCGGTGTCGCGAGGCGCGGCAGGGAGGTGGCGACATGACAGGTGCAGGCCCGCTCGCCGTCGGCATCTGCGCCAGCCCCCGCCGGCGTGCGAACAGCAGCGCGCTCGCCGAGGCGGCGCTCGAGGAGCTGGCGTCCCGGGGATGCCGCTGCGAGAAGGTGCGGCTGGCCCGCTATCGTCTGCTGCCCTGCCTCGCCCACGACCACTGCGCCGACTTCGCCGCCTGCCCGCAGGACGACGATGTCGCCGGCATCCTCGATCTCGTCTATGCCGCCGACGTGCTGGTGATGGCGACGCCGGTCTACTACGAGAACGTGAGCGGGCAGCTCAAGCTGTTCATGGACAGGAACCTCTTCCGCTACTCGCACGATCAGTGGCTGCGCGCGCGGGCGGTGGGACTCATCGCGGTGACGGCCGAGACCGGTCTGGACGACGCCCTCGGCGCCATGCGGCGCTACGTGGCGCTCTCGACGAAGGGCGCTCCCGCCGTCCTGACGCTCGGCGGCTACGCCGATGAGGCCGGAGAGGCGGCGCGCGACGTGGAGCTGCTGGCGGCGGCGCGCGAGCTGGGCCGGGGACTGGCCGAGCGCCTCGGCCTCAGCCCGGCCTGATCACGCGCGCTTCCGTCACGATGACGTCGACGCCCAGGTCGTGCGGCTCGCACGGCACCTCGTCGACGATCTGCAGCTCCAGGGCCATGCCGATGCGCGGCGTGCCCGGACGCGTGCCCGGCAGATAGTTGTCGTAGAAGCCGCCGCCGTAGCCGCAGCGGCCGCCGCGCTCGTCGAACAGCGAGCCCGGGACGATCACGGCATCGATCTCTTCCGGCGCCACCTGGGGCAGCCCGTCGCGCGGCTCGGGGATGTCCCACGTGCCGGGCTGCAGGTCGTCGGCCAGGTCGGTGATGAGGAACGCCGCCATGCGGCGAGGACCAAGGATGCGCGGCAGGCACACGCGCGTGCCGCGCTGGAGGGCCCAGAGCACCACGAGGCCGGTGTCCACTTCGCTGCGGAAGGAGGCGAAGAACATGATCGTGCGGGCCGCCTTCAGCTCCGGCAGGTCGGCGGCACGGGCGCAGACGGCGGCGCTGAGCCGCTCGCGCTCCGCCGCCGGCAGCCTGTCCCGCGCGGCCAGCACCCGCCGCCGCAGCTCGTTCTTCTCCTCGCGCGCGTCCTGCGCGCTCACGTCCCCGCGGTCCTTCGCGTCGTCACCGTCGTCCTCCGCCTCTTTCTTTCCTCGTACGCGTCATCTGTGCAGGCAACGCTTGCTCTCGTGGAACGCCTCGCGAGCACCCTGTCGAGACCCGCCGTGCTCTATAGTGTACAGGTGTCGTCGTCAGGCGGGCTGGCGACGGGGGTGAGGGCTGCGCGCGCGGGCGTAGATGCGCCGCCCCGAGAGGATGACAGGTGGGCGTACGCTCCCAGGAAGAGATCTCCCTCGCGGCGGTCTTCGCGCGCACGCTGCGCAACGTCATCGCGCTCACCGCGGCCGAGGACCGGCGGGAGTGGCCGTCGGTGCAGGAGATCCTTCGTGAGACACCGCAGGACCCCGCCGCGCCGGCCGCGCTCTTCCGCCTGCTGCAGTACGCCGTCCTTCCCGAGATCCTCGGCGAGAGCGCCGGTCCCGCCATCTACCTCGCCAGCAAGCGCTTCTCGCGGGAGCTGGACATCCACTCCATCCAGGCGCTCAAGGACTGGTTCCGCGAGATGCGGCTGGGCGAGCTCGAGGTCGAGCTGGACGAGGAGCGCGTGCTCGTCAAGCTCACCCATTGCCTCAGCTGCCAGCGGATGACGCCCAGGGGCACGCCGATGTGCGACTTCGAGCGAGGGCTCATCGACGGGGTGCTGGAGACGATCACCGGCGCCGACATCCTCACGAAGGAGACCCTGTGCTGGGGGCTCGGCGACACCGTCTGCCAGTTCGAGGGCTACAGCGGCGAGCAGGCCGGCTACCTCTACCGTGAGAACGGCTTCAACCCCGATGCGCAGCGCCGCCTGCTGGGCCAGCTGGCCGACCAGGCGGAGGTCGCCCTGGACAACCTGCGACTCATCAACGAGCGCCGCGAGCGCGAGACGAACGACCCGCTCACGGGGCTCTACAACTTCCGCGAGCTGCGCGAGCGCGCCGCCTTCGAGCTGGCTCGCGCCCAGCGCTACGGCCGCAAGGTGGCCTTCGTCATGCTGGACCTGGACGACTTCCGCAGGGTCAACGAGACCGTGGGGCGCGAGGGCGGCGACGAGGTGCTCATGCACTGGGCCGCCGCCCTCACCGCGCAGCTGCGCAGCTGCGACCTGGTGTGCCGCTACGGCGCCGACGAGTTCCTGCTGGTGCTGCCGGAGACGGCGGAGCAGCAGGCGGACGTGGCCATCACCCGCATCCTCGCCGCCATGCAGCAGCTCGCCGTGCAGATCGGCGGGCGCACGCTCGCCGTCACGGCGTCCGCCGGCGTCGCCACCTATCCGGACGACGGCCCGACGGCCGAGGAGCTCGTCGCCAAGGCGGCGACCACGATGTACACGGCCCGCGCCTCGGGCAGCGGCCGGGTGGCGTTCTACTCGCGGCCGTCGCACGACTGAACCGGCGGCGTGGCCCCGGCGTCGAGATCCTCGCGGTCGGGTCGCTGCACCGCGACTTCGAGCCGGCTGCGCGCCACTACCTCGAGCTGCTCCGCCCGCTGCTGCCCGTCGCCGTGCGCGAGGTGAAGGAGGTGCCGCTGCGCGGCCGCAGCGAGGCGGAGGTGCTGCGCGACGAGGGCAGGCGACTCGCGACGGCCTGGCCGAGGCGCCGGTGGTGGCGGCCCTCGACGTGGACGGCCGCAGGCTGCAGACGGAGGCGTTCGCCGACTGGCTGCAGCGAGGGATCGAACGCGGCGGCGTGGGGTTCGTCGTCGGCGGCTCGCTGGGCCTCGCGCCGGACGTGCAGGAGCGCTGCGCCGAGCGGCTGTCGCTGTCGGCGTTCACCCTGCCGCACCAGCTCGCCCGCGTCGTGCTGCTGGAGCAGGTGTTCCGCGCCGTCAAGATCCTGCGCGGCGAGCCTTACCACCACTGAGCGCGTCAGTCCCGTCGCGCGGCTGCGGGACGGCAGCCTCGGGGTCGGCTCGCAGCCTCCGCGCGCCGGGGTCGCGCGACCCGTCGCGGGCGTCGCGCCGCGAGCCTGCGCCAGCTACAATGGGCGTCCCCCGCCCTTCGTGGCGACGACGAGCAGCGACGGTGACTGATGAGTGACGACCTCTTCGACCTGAACGGGCTGGCGGCCTCGCTGGAGGCGGCGCTGGCGAGCGTGCTCGCCGAGGCCGGCGGCGACGACGCCGCTCCGCCGGCCGTGGAGCTCACGCTGCCCGCACGCCCCGAGCACGGCGACCTCACGACGAACGCGGCGATGGTGAGCGCCAAGCGGGCGAAGCGGCCGCCGCGCGAGCTGGCGCAGGCTGTCGGCGAGCGCTGGATGGCCGGCCCGGGCGCGGCGGTCTGCGACCGCTTCGAGGTGGCCGGCCCCGGCTTCCTGAACCTGTTCCTGGACGACGGCTGGTTCCGCGGCGCCCTGGCGCGCATGCTGCAGGAGGGCGCCGACTACGGGCGGGACGCGCTGCCTCGAGGCTTTGCGCGAGAAGGTCAACGTCGAGTACGTGAGCGCCAACCCGGTGGGCCCGCTGCACGTCGGCAACGCCCGCTACGGCGCCATGGGCGACGCCCTGTGCCGTATCTTCGCCTTCGTCGGCCACGACGTGACGGCGGAGTACTACGTGAACGACGCCGGCACGCAGATGGTGCTCTTCGGCCAGACGCTGGCGGCGCGCTACGGCCAGGAGCTCGGCATCGATGCGCAGGTGCCGGAGAACGGCTATCAGGGCGAGTACGTGGTCGATCTCGCCCGCCGTCTCATCGCCGAGGTCGGCGACAAGTACCGGGCGGCGATCGAGTCCGCCGCTCCCGAGATGGCGTTCCTGCCGGACGACGTCGTCACCGAGATCAAGCTCTGGGGCCGGGACCGCATGCTGGAGGCGTTCCGCGTGACGCTGGAGCGTCTGCGCGTCCGTCACGACGTGTGGACGAACGAGAGCTCCATGTACAGCGGCGAGGGGGCGCACCGCTGCTTCCACGGCGAGGTGGCCAAGTCGCTGGCCGATCTGGACGGCGAGGGTCTCCTCTACGAGGAGGAAGGCGCCGTCTGGCTCAAGACGACCAGCTACGGCGACGACAAGGACCGCGTGCTCGATCCGCTCCACGGGCGAGCCCACCTACTTCCTCTCGGACATCGCCTATCACAGGGACAAGATGGACCGCGGCTTCGCGCGCATGATCGACATCTGGGGCGCGGACCACCACGGCTACGTGCCGCGCATGAAGGCCGCCTTCACGGCGCTGCCCCCGCACGACCCGCAGCGCCTGGAGCTCATCATCGGGCAGTTCGTGAACCTCATGGAGGGCGGCGAGGCCAAGCGCATGAGCAAGCGCAGGGGCGACATCGTGACGGTGGACGACCTGGTGGACGCCATCGGCGTGGACGCCTCCCGCTTCCTGCTGGTGGGCCGCTCGGTCGATGTCGCCCTCGACATCGACCTCGACCTGGCCGTGCAGCAGTCGAGCCAGAACCCGGTGTACTACGTGCAGTACGCGCACGCGCGCATCTGCAGCATCCTGCGCAACCTGGGCGGCGCGGCGGAGGGGCCGGCCGGCGCAGCCTTGCCGGCCGTGAGCCTGGGGCCGCACGAACGCTCGCTCGTCAAGTTGCTGGCGCGCTTCCCGGAGGTCGTGCTGTCAGCCGCGGCGCAGCGGGCGCCGCACCGCATCGTCACGTATCTGGGCGAGCTGGCGGCGGAGTTCCACGTCTTCTACAACCACTGCCGGGTGCTCACCGACGACGCCGAGGTGAGCGCCTTCCGCGCCGGTCTGTGCCTGGCGACGCGCACCGTGCTGGCCGCCGGGCTGGGCCTGCTGGGCGTCAGCGCGCCGGCGTCGATGTAGGCAGGCTCCGCTTCGAGGTCGGGGTCCCGCCGGCCGTCAGGCGTCGAACCGCTCGCGGATGAAGGCGCGCACCTCGACGACCTGCTCCGGGGTGAGCTCCTTGTCGAGCTTGAGGATCTGCGACAACGCCACGTTGTACTGGCCGCGCAGCAGGCGCATGACGACGCTGTCCAGCACCGTCTGGGCCACTTCGCGTCCCGGGATGGCGGGTGTGTACACGTAGGCGATGTTGCTCTTGTCCTGATCCAGCAGGTGCTTCTTGACGAGGTTGTTCATCACGGTCATGACGGTGGTGTAGGCGATCTGGCGACGTTCGCGCAGCGTCTCGTAGACCTCGCGCACGGTCGTTCGTCCCTGTTCCCAGACGACCGCCAGGATGTCTGCTTCCAGCGAGCCGATGCCGGTGAACGGGGCGCCCTTGGTGCTGCGCAACCATTTTGGCTGTGCCTGGTCCATCCCGGACTCCCTTCTCCCTCGTTGGGAGGACCCGCGTCCCAAGGGGCGCGGTACGTACGTATGTAGTCTTACGTAATCCGTACCTTTCACCCATGAGGGCCGAGTCGAAACCGTGATGTACAATCGCGCTCCAGCAGGACGGCGAGCCCCGGCAAGGGAGGCAGCGTGAAGCTCTTCATCGCCATCGATCGCGAAGGCATCAGCGGGGTCGTCGCGGAGCGCGACGCGGACAGGGAGGGACCGGCGGCCAAGGCCGCGATGCGGCTGATGCGCGGCGACCTGGACGCCGTGCTCTCCGGCTGCGACGCCGCGGGCGGCGGCGAGGTAGTGGTGTGCGACGCGCACGACGACGGCCGCAGCCTGGCGAGCGAGGGCCTGCCCGCCGGCGTCACGCTGGTGGGCGGCTCGCCGGCCCCGCACAGCATGATGCAGGGCATCGGCGCCGGGTACGACGGCGCGCTGTTCGTGGGCTATCACGCGCGCGCCGGGGCGGCCGAGGCCGTGCTCGAGCACACCTGGAACTACAAGGTCTTCTCGGTGATGGTCGGCGACCTCGAGGTCGGCGAGTTCGGCATCGGCGCCCTGCTCGCCGGCCACTTCGGCGTGCCGGCGGTGTACGCGTCCGGCGACGACAAGCTGGCGGCCGAGGCCCAGAAGCTGGTGCCGGGCATCGTCACGACCGTCGTCAAGCGCGGCCTGAGCCGCCACGCCGCCGAACTGCTGCCTCCCAACGAGACGCAGGCGATGATGAGGGAGGACGTGACGCGCGCGCTGCAGGCGCCGCGCAAGCCGGCGCCGGTCGCCTGGAGCGGCGCGCCCATGCGGCTCACGTTCACGCGTGCGGAGTACTGCGACCAGGCGGCGTTCTGCCCCGGAGCGCGCCGCCTGGACGGGCGCACGGTGGAGATCTCAGGCGCGACCTTCGAAGAGGTCTATCGCGCCTTCCTGGCCTGCCTCATGCTGTCCGAACTCACGGGCTGAATGCGGCCGGGCGCGCATCGCCGGCGTCCGGGCCGACGCAGTTGCGGGTACGCCCGCCGTATGGTGAACTACCCGTCGCGGGCGGATGTAGTGTAGTTGGTAACACGTCAGCTTCCCAAGCTGAAGATCGCGGGTTCGAGTCCCGTCATCCGCTCCATGTCCTCTTCCCGGCCCGCACGTGGCTCCGAGCGCATCCATCCGCCATCCAGCCGGCAGTGATCCTGGTCCGCCCGGCGTCAGCCTCCCGATCGACTCATGTCAGGCTGGCCGTGCGCCGATAGTTAGGCTATCCTAAGGGAGAGCCCGTGCCGCCCTTCACAAGATCGCGTCAGGGTGGCCTATCGCCGAGCCGGAGGCGCAATGGACAAGCTCACGCAGGGCGTCGAGGAATACCTGGAGGCCATCTTCAAGCTGCAGCGCGCCGACGAGGGCCTCACCGTACGCCGGCTCGCCGACGAACTGTCCGTGTCGCCCCCCTCCGTGTCCGAGATGCTGGCGCGCCTGCGGGCCGCCGACCTCGTGATCCCCGCCGAGCAGGGCATCGCCCTCACGGCGCAGGGCGAGGCCGAGGGCGCTCGCCTCGTGCGGCGTCACCGCCTCAGCGAGCGCTTCCTCGTGGACTACCTCGGCATGTCGTGGGACGCCGTCCACGACGAGGCCTGCAAGTTCGAGCACGTCCTCAGCCCGGAGGTGGAGGCGCGGCTGGCCGAGCAGCTCGGTGACCCGCGCACCTGCCCGCACGGGCACGCCATCCCGGACGAGGACGGCTCCCTCAGCGAAGAGCCGCTCCGGCCGCTGTCGCAATTCGACGCCGGCGAGGTGGGCGTCATCGGCTGCATCACCGAGGAGAGCGCCGATCTGTTGCGCTACCTCGGCTCGCTCGGCCTCCTGCCGGACACGCCGGTCGAGGTCGAAAGCGTGGCTCCCTTCGGGGGGCCGCTGCTCGTGCGCGTCGCCGGCTCCGAGTACGCCCTCGGGCGCGAGGTGGCCGGTAAGATCATGGTCCGAGGCTGATGACGCGGGCGGGCTGATGGCGACGACGCTCGCAGCCCCGTCGCGGCCGGAGTCGCGCCCGGCAGACACGCTGGTCATCTGCCTTGCCGGCAACCCCAACGTCGGCAAGTCCTCGCTGTTCAACGCCCTCACCGGAGCGTCCTGCGACACCGGCAACGCCTCCGGCGTCACGACCGAGGCCTGCGCCCTGTGCCAGCGCTGGAGCGAGCGGCTGGTCGAGGTCATCGACCTGCCCGGCACCTACGCGCTGGAGGCGCACGCCGGCGACCAGCGGGTCGCCAGACGTGCCCTGCTCGACACCCGTCCGGACGTGGTCCTCGTCGTGGTGGACGCCACCAACCTGGCGCGGAACCTGTACCTCGTCCTGCAGCTGCAGGACATGGGGTACCGCGTCGTGGTGGCGCTCAACCTGGTGGACGAGGCAGAGCGGCGCGACGTGCAGATCGACGTCGCCAAGCTCAGCCTCTCGCTGGCCGCGCCGGTGGTGCCCACCGTGGCGCCGCGCGGCGTCGGCCTGGCCGAGCTGCGCGACATCACGCTGGAGGCGGCCGGCGCGGCGCCCGCCCTGCCGGCCGAGATCGGCACGGACCTGCCGCTTGTCGGTGGAGGACCGCGTCACGGCGCTGGAGGCCGCCATCGAGACCAACGGCGGCGCGCCGTTCGGCCTCACGTCACGGGCCGCCGCGCTCGCCGTGCTCGAAGGGGACGACGAGCTCGCCGCCGAGCTGGATCGCGACGCCCTTGCTGCGCTCACGGCGGAGGACGAGGCGCTGCCGCTCACCATCACCAAGGCGCGCCACGCCGCGGCGCGCGCCATCGCCGCCGCCTGCACCACGGAGAAGAGCACGGAGCGCGCGGCCGCCTGGTGGCGGCTCACCACGTCGGTGCGCACCGGCATCCCGATCCTCATCGGCGTCGTCGCCGCGATGTTCATCACGCTCTTCGTCGTCGGGGACGTGCTGGCCCGCCTGCTCACGGGCGCCTGGGACGCCTGGGTGTCGCCGGCCGTCACCTCACTGGTCACGGGCATCTTCGGCGACGGCGTCGCCGGGCGCACGCTGTTGTGGGGCGTGGACGGCGGCATCCTCGCCACGCTGGCCGTCGGCATCCCCTACATCCTCACGTTCTACTTCATCCTGGCGTTCGTGGAGGACTCCGGCTACATGAACGCCGCCGCCTTCCTGAGCGACCGTGTGATGCACCGCTTCGGGCTGCACGGCCGCGCGGTGATCCCGCTCATCGCGGCCGGCGGCTGCAACGTGCCGGCGATCATCGCGACGCGTTCGCTCAGCACCACGCGCGAGCGCGTCATCGCCTCCACGCTCGCCGTCCTCATGCCGTGCAGCGCCCGCACCGCCGTGATCATCGGCGCCGTGGCGGCGTTCGCCGGCTGGCAGTGGGCGCTGCTCGTCTACGGCGTCGTGTTCGTGATAGGGGTGGCGGCCGGGCTGGCGCTCAACCGCATGCTGCCCGGCCAGAAGGGCACGTTCGTGATGGAGATGTTCCCCTTCCGCCGGCCGGTGCTGCGGCAGGTGGCGCGCAAGACGTGGCGCCGCTTCCGCGAGTTCGTGTGGGACGCGGCGCCCATCATCCTGCTGGGCAGCATGGCCCTGGGCCTGCTCTACGAGACCGGCTTCATCTGGAGGCTCACGGCGCCACTGGCCCCCGTCGTGGAGGGCTGGCTCATGCTGCCGGCCGTCGCCGGGCTCACGCTCATCTTCGCCGTGCTGCGCAAGGAGCTCGCGCTGCAGCTGCTGCTCGCGTTCGCCGCCGTGAGCGTCGGCGGCGCCGTCACGAGACTCGACAGCTTCATGACGACGCCGCAGATCGTGACCTACGCGATCGTCAACACCATCTACATCCCCTGCCTCGCGACCATCGCCGTGCTGGGTCGCGAGCTGGGCTGGAAGCGGACGATGTACATCTCCGCCGGCACCTGCGTGCTGGCGCTGCTCGTCGGCGGCGTGGTCGCGCGTCTCTTCCTGCTCTTCGGCGCCTGAGGGTCCGGCCCCGGGGCAGGCCTGATCGCCGGGACGCCGCATGAAGTTCCGTTGGCCATCCTGGCAGCGAGCCTTGCCCGTACCAGCTGCATGGTAGAATGCGCGGCGAAGGACCACCGTGGGCCACTCTTCTTCGCACATCCGCCGACAGGCTGCGCGCCTGCTCGACTCCGCCGGCATCTCCAGGGAGCCGGTGTCGCTGCGTGACGTCGTGAGCGCCCTGAACCTGGAGCTGGTGCAGAAGACGCGCGAGCCCTTCAGCTGCGAAGCGGCGCTGCAGCCGCTCGGCGATTCGCACGCGATCGTGCTGAACGGCGCCGGCGACGAGCGCCGCCGCCGCTTCACGATCGCCCACGAGATCGGTCATTTCGTCCTGCACCCGGGCCGCTGCCGCCCCGAGCGCGACGGCCTCGTGAACGAGGCCATGCGCGTCGAAGAACGCGAGGCGGACGCGTTCGCCGCCGACCTGCTGATGCCCGAGCATCTGGTGCGGCAGGCGGTGCAGGAGCAGGGAGACGACCCCACGCTCCTCGCCGATCGCTTCCAGGTGAGCGCCAAGGCGATGCAGGTGCGCCTGAGACGGCTTCACCTGACGTCGCGCGGCGACCTTCTCTAGCCCGTCACGCCGTCCTCCGGCGCCGCGGTCCCTACCTCGCCGCGCCGTGCTCCAGCGCCCACGCGATGGTCGCGCGAGCCACCTGGGGCGAGCGCCCGGGGCCGTGGTGGCCGCCCTCGTCCAGCACGATGAAGCGCGTGGGCGGCGCCAGTACCGCCGCGAGGCGCTCGCTGTGGGCGAAGGGCACGTCGCCGTCGTCGCGGGCGTGCGCCAGCAGGACCCGCGGCAGGCCGCGGGCCAGCGCCACGAGGTCCAGGCGCGCCAGGAACGGCCGCAGCGCCGGCGCGTCGAAGCGGGCGACGTAGGGGTCGTCCGCGGCGCCCGGCCCTTCGAGCCTGTCCAGACCGCGCCGCAGCGACTCGCCGTCGGCGGGGCAGAGCAGCGCCAGCGCGCCGAACAGGCCGGGGCGCGCCTGGGCGGCTTGCAGCAGCAGGCAGCCGCCCATGCTCGCTCCTCGCGCGGCGAGCCAGGGCGCGCCGCTCCGGAGCAGCAGCGACTCGCCGGCGGCGACGGCGTCGTGCCACCCGTGCGGGTCCATGACGCCGTCGCTCTGCCCGTGACCGCGGAGATCGAAGGTGAGCGCGGCCAGGCCGGCGGCCGCCGCCTGCTCGCCCATGAGCTGGTGGTTCTCCTTGCGGCTGCCGGCGCCGTGGCACACGAGCAGCGCGCCGCGCGGCTCGCCGGCCGGCAGGTACAAGAGGCCGGCCAGCTCGAGACCGTCGCTCGCGATCGTCACCGGCTGGGGTGGCGGAGGGTGCGGCGGCCGGTCGCCGCCGCCGCCGCTCGGAGACTTCGCACGTGCGTCCATCGCCGCGATTCTAGCGGCGCGCGGCGATGTGACATACTTCGCGCGGCGCGGGAACAACCTCTTGCGCTCACCACACTCTCACCCCGACACGGAGGTCCGATGCGCGAGGTCAACGTCGGCCACAAGTCCCTTGCGGACTACCGCTCCATCGTCCCGCGGGACCTGATGACCGAGATCGACGAGCTCGCGGAGGGCCTGCGCGGCAGGAAGGTCCTGCACGTGAACGCCACCGCGTTCGGCGGCGGCGTCGCCGAGATCCTCTACACCCTCGTGCCGCTCGTCACCGACGCCGGCCTCGAGGCTGAGTGGCAGATCATCACCGCGCCGCCCGAGTTCTTCAACGTCACCAAGAGCTTCCACAACGGCCTGCAGGGCCACAGCGTGGACTTCGGGCCGGAGGCCCGCGAGCTGTACGAGGGCGTCTGCCGCGCCAACGCCGAGCAGCTCTCGCGCCACTACGACTTCATCGTCATCCACGACCCGCAGCCGCTGGCGATGCGCGACTTCGTGACGGCCGCCGGCGACGGCGCCCGCTGGATCTGGCGCTGCCACATCGACACGTCGACGCCGGACCGTGGGCTCTACGACTACCTCCTGCCGTCCATCAACCGTTTCGATGCAGCCGTGTACACCCTGCGCGACTACGTCCCGCAGGGGCTCACCGTGCCGGTGCGCGAGATCGCGCCCACCATCGACCCGCTGGCGCCCAAGAACATGCAGCTCTCGCGCGAGGACGCCGCCTACATCGTGCGCCAGTTCGGCATCGACGTGGACCGGCGCCTGCTGCTGCAGGTGTCCCGCTTCGACCCCTGGAAGGACCCCCTCGGGGTCGTCGACGTGTACCGCATCGTCAAGCGCGAGCATCCCGACGTGCAGCTCGCGCTCATCGGCTCCATGGCGAGCGACGACCCGGAGGGCTGGGAGTATCTGGAGAAGGTCATCGACTACTCCGGCAACGACCCCGACGTCTTCATCCTCTCGAACCTGGACAACGTCGGCTCGGTAGAGATCAACGCCTTCCAGAGCCGCGCCGACGTGATCATGCAGAAGTCCACTCGGGAGGGGTTCGGCCTCACCGTCACCGAGGCGCTGTGGAAGGGGCGCCCGACCGTCGGCGGCGCCGTGGGCGGCATCCCGCTGCAGATCGAGGACGGCGTCACGGGCTACCTCGTGGACTCGGCCGCCGCGTGCGCGGAACGCTGCCTGCAGGTCCTCGCCGATCCGGAGAAGCACCGCCTCATGGCGCTGCGTGGCAAGGAGCACGTGCGCCGCGAGTTCCTCACGCCGCGACTGCTGCGCGACGACCTGCGCCTCTTCCGCGACCTGCTCGAGGGTAAGATAGGGAGCTGAGCCGGTGACAGCCGGCTCGACGCCGCACACGCTCGCGAGCCGAGGAGGCACGTGGTGCAGCCAGCTGATCTCGCCGCACACCGCCTGGTCGTGGCCGCCAACCGCGGGCCCGTGCAGTTCCACCTGGACCCGTCCGGCGAACCCGTGGTCACGCGCGGCCCGGGAGGCCTGGTCACGGTGCTCACCGAGGTGCTGCGCAAGCATCGAGGCACGTGGGTGGCCGCCGCTCTGGGCGACGAGGAGGCGAAGCTGGCCGCCCAGGGACGCTCGCTCGAGGTCACGCTGGACGACGCCCTCTACCGCGTGCGCTACGTCGCCATTCCGCCGGACGTCTACGACAAGTACTACAACATCGTCGCCAACCCGATGTTGTGGTTCATCCAGCACTACCTCTGGGACCTGGGCCGCCACCCCGACGTCGGTCGGAACGAGCTGGACGCCTGGGAGCAGGGCTACCTGCCGGTGAACGAGCTGTTCGCCGCCGCCGTCGTCGATGAGCTGCGCGGCGGCGGCCCGGCTCTCGTCATGCTGCACGACTACCACCTGTACTGCGTCGCGCCCCTGGTGCGCGCCGCGCTGCCGCGCGCCTTCGTGCAGCAGTTCGTCCACATCCCCTGGCCGCAGAGCGATGCATGGCTGGTCTTGCCGAAGCATCTGCGCGACCGCGTCTTCGAAGGCCTGCTGGGCAACGACATCGTGGCCTTCCACACCGCCCACTACGTGCGCAACTTCCTGCACGGCTGTTCGGACCTGCTCGACCTGCCGGTGGACATGGAGCGGCGCATGGTCACGGTGGGCGATCGCGAGGTGTGGGTACGAGCCTACCCGGTCTCCATCGATCCGCAGGCGGTGCGGAAAGCCGCCACGGCGGAGCGGGTGGCGGCCGAAGAGCGGCGGCTTCTGGAGCGTCGTCGTGAGTACCTGCTGCTTCGCGTGGACAGGCTGGACCTGAGCAAGAACATCATCCGCGGCTTCCTGGCGTTCGATCACTTCCTCGACCTCCACCCGGAGTTCAAGGAGCGCATCACCTTCCTGGCCCTCCTGCAGCCCTCGCGCGAGGACGTGGAGGAGTACGTCACCTACCGCGAGCACGTGGTCCGCGCCGTCGAGCAGATCAACACCAAGCACGGCAACACGGACTGGATGCCCATCGACCTGCGCGTGGAGGACAACTTCCCGCAGACCCTGGCCGCCTACCGGCACTACGACGCGCTGCTGGTGAACGCCATCTTCGACGGCATGAACCTGGTCGCCAAGGAGGGCCCCGTGGTGAACACGCGCGACGGCGTGCTCATCCTCAGCGAGAACACGGGCGCCTCTGAGGAGCTCGGCTCGTTCGCCCTCACCGTGAACCCGTTCGACATCGAGGCGCAGGCCGCGGCCATCCACGAGGCGCTCACGATGAGCCTCGAGCTCCGCCGCGGCCGCGCCGAGAACCTGCGCAACGTGGTGGACACGAACAGCGTCGAGAAGTGGGTCAGCGCCCAGATGGCCGACATCGCGGAGAAGTGGGCCGGCGAGGACGCTCCGCTCGCGCCGGTCCCCCGCGCGCGCTGACCAGGCCGGCGCGCCGATCCGCTCACGCCGGCCCCGACGCCCTGTCCCTCCCGGGCCTGAGCGGGCCCTCAGGTGTGCGGGTAGATGGCGATCAGCACGAAGCAGTAGAGCAGGAACGCCCCGGCAACGACGTTCACCCCCACGCGGACGTTGCGCAGGCTGAAGCGCTGGCCGATGGCGATGAGGAACAGGACGGCGGCGAGGATGACCGTGACGCGCACGTACTTCTCCGCCGTCACCCGGTCCGTCACGCCTTTGTCGAAGGCCTCCGTAGCCTGCTCGTCCTGGCTCTTCGCCTGTCTCCGCCAGCGGGTCCTTGTACTCGGGCATGTAGCGCGGGCCGGGCGGCGAGCTCGGGGTTCGTGAGCGGGTCGGTCTTCAGCCAGGCCTGGAACGCCACCTCGTACTCCGGCGTGAACCGTTGCTCCAGGAGCGTCACCAGCGCCGCCTGACCGGACGTCTTCGCCTGCAGCCAGCTGTCGAGGTTGCCGCTGTTGTAGAGCAGGGTCTGGTTGCTGGACAGCTGCGCCGACTGAGCCTGGACGCGAAGGCGTGAGGAGGTGGCGTACTCCTTGGCGCTCTCGCCGTCCCACCGGGCCGCCTGGTAGCCGCTCAGCGCGGTGGCCAACGCGACGACGGCCAGCAGCACCGCCTCCAGGATCTCGACGATCTCGACGTGCCGCCTGCTCGGCGTCGGGCCGGCGGCATGGCTCTGGTGCTCGCTCAGATGGTGCGCGATCTCGGCGTTGACGTTGCCCTCGGGCATGCGGCTCTCCGTTGGTCGACTGCCTGCCGCGCCGGGGAACATCGTCCACCGGCGCTCGCGGGACATCCTAGTACACCGGCGGGCGGCGGCGCGACGGCGACGTTACCGCCCGGTCACCGACGAAGCGGCGCTACGGCCGCGACGGCCGGCCGCGGCGCGCGGCCGCGCAGCGCTCCTCGGCGAGCGCGACATAGGCGGCGGCGACGTCGATGCCGACCGACCGCCGCCCCAGCTCCTGCGCGACGAGCATGGCGGTGCCCGTGCCGCAGAAGGGATCGAGCACGACGCCGCCAGGGGGGCAGGTGGCGAGGATCGGGACGCGGCACAGGTCGGCGGGGAACGGCGCGAAATGGTCGGTGCGCCCCTGGGTGTCCTCGGGCAGGATGTCCCACACGTCGCCGGGCTTGCTGCCACCGGGGTGGTAGCGGAGCACGTAGAAGCCGCGCTCCTGCAGTTCCCGGGCGCGGCCGGAGACGGCGGACGAGTCCGAGTGCGTCGCGCGCTGCCGGCCGCGGATGACCATGCGGAAGTCGGCGAGGCGGCCGGCGGCCACCGCGGCGAGCGTCGCCTCGAGGGCGCTCAGCGCCGCCCGCTTCTCGGCGGCGTCCAGGGCGGTCGAGAGCTCGATCTGGCGCCGGTAGCGCACGCCGCGCACGCCCGTGGCGGACACGACGGCGCCGTTCTCGACACGCGCGGCGCGCGGCGCGTGTCGGATCGCGTCCGCGTCGTAGTGGTAGCCCTTGGGCTGCAGGACGAAGTGAAACAGCAGCTCATGCACGTTGCGCAGCTTGTCGCGGCTCGTGTCGGGGCCGCCCTTCACCTTGTGCCACACGACACTGTTGCGCAGCACCCAGCCCTGCTCGTCGGCCAGATGGAAGGCGACGCGCCAGGGGACACCGAGCTGCCGCTTCGCGCGATAGGTGTCGCCGAGGTTGAGCCACAGCGAGCCCGACGGCTTGAGCACGCGGCGCAACTCGGCCGTGACGGCGCCGAGGGCGGCCACGTAGTCCTGCCAGCGGGCTTCGGCGCCGATGCCGCCGCCGGCGTACCGGCGGTGCCCGAAATAGGGCGGCGAGGTGATGCAGCAGTCGACGGAGCCGTCGGGAAAGGCTTGCAGGACCCCCTCAGCGTCGCCGCAGAGGAACAGCGGCCGGGTCTCGCCGCCCGCCAGGTGCTTCGCCAGGCGGGCGGCCTGAGGCGTGCCGCCCACGGCGGGCTCAGCCCTCCAGCAGGCGCCGGTAGACGGCCTCGTACTCGTCGATCATGCGCTCCACGGTGAAGCGCTCCTCGACCCAGTCGCGGCAGACGCGCGGGTCGATGTCGCCCACGCGGTCGACGGCCTCCACGAACTCGTCGAACGTGTCGCAGACGAAGCCGGTGCGGCCCTGGTCCACCACTTCGGGCACCGAGCCCTGGCGCAGGGCGACGACCGGGGTGCCCGTGGCCATGGCCTCGATCATCACGAGGCCGAAGGGCTCCGGCCAGAGGATCGGGAAGAGGAACGCCTTGGCCCGGGCGAACAGCTCGTGCTTGCGCGCGTCGCTCACCTCGCCCTCGTAGACGATCTGCTCGCCGTCCACGAGGGGTTCGATCTGCTCCTCGAAATACGCGCGGTACTGGTCCTGCACGACGCCGGCCATGATGAGGCGGTGCCCCGTGCGCCGGGCCGCCTCGATGGAGAGGTGGAAGCCCTTGTCCTCGCAGACGCGGCCGAATGCCAGCAGGTAGTCGTCCTTGTCGGGCGTGTAGGGCCACTGCTCCAGGGCGATGGCGTTGTGCACGACACCCGCCCACTGCATGCCGGGCGGCGCCTGCGAGCGGTGGTAGTCGCTGATGGCGTTGTAGGCCACGGCGTCGCGGAACTGCTCGTAGAAGGGGTACGCGACGCTGTCGAAGGCGCAATGGATGGTGTGCAGCACCGGCGGCAGCGACAGGTAGTGGCGGAATGCGATCAGCAGGAAGCCGGAGTGGTCGTGGACGATGTCGTAGCCGCCGTCGGCGATGATGTCGTCCAGGGCGACGGTGACGTGGCGCGCGTCGAAGGGCGTCACCGCCATCACCTCGGGCATCTGGCGCGGGTACAGCGACTTGAGGCGCGCGGAGGTGTGCGAGTCGCCCGCGGCGTACAGCGTCACGTCGTGGCCACGCGCCGTGAGGCCGTCGCAGAGCTGCTGTACGACCCACTCCGTGCCGCCGTAACCGGCGGGCGGCACGGTGATCCACGGCGGTGCTACCTGGGCGATGCGCATGCCGGCATTCTACAGGACCGCGACGACGATCAGACAGGCGCGACGGCGCTCTGAGCTGTCAAGGTTCTGTCCAACGTGCCGACCAGAGGGTAGGGTGACCCATATGATCCTCTATCTCGACTGTTCCAGCGGCATCAGCGGCGACATGCTCGTCGCTGCGTTGCTGAGTCTGGCCGGGGCCACCGAGGAGCGACCGGGCCCGCTGGACAAGGTCGTGCGCCCGGCGCTCGAAGGCGGCCGGCATCGACAAGCGCATGGTCTCGATCAGGGCCGTCGTCCGGGGCGGCGTCGAGGGTCTGGCGTTCAAGGTCCCGGAAGGCCCCGGCTTCGCCACCTTCGACGAGCTCATCATGTCCATGTACGCGTCGCGGCTGGACCAGGCCGTGGCCGACGGCGTCGCCGCCCTGGCGCAGCGCATGGCGGCGGCCGAGCGCGAGGTCCACGGGCAGCATGGGCACGACGAGCTGGACGAGCTGGGCGGCCTGGACACGGCCGTCGACCTGATCAGCGCCGTGGCGCTCATCCACCATCTCGCGCCGGAGCGGGTGATGGCGTCGCCGCCGGAGCTCGGCGGCGGCCTGATCGAGACGGCGCACGGAGAGCTGCAGGTCCCGGCGCCGGCCGTGGCCGTCCTGTTGCGCGACCTGCCGACGGCGCCGCTCGACGAGAGCGGCAAGCTCGGCGAGCTCACCACGCCCACGGGCGCGGCCCTGCTCGCTCATTTCGTCGACGAATTCGGGCCGCAGCCAGCCGGCCCCATTGCCGCGGTCGGCCGGGGCGCCGGCACGCGCGAGGTGCCCGGGCGACCCAACGTGCTGCGGGCGCTCTTCATCGAGCCGGCCCCACAGGAGGAGACGATGGATCGGGACGCGGACCAGGCGGGCGAGGGCAGGGAGGGCGCCGGCGGCGTGTGGCGCACGGCGTCCGGGATCGCCGGTGGCGTGCGCCGCGGCGACCGCGACGAGCCGGCGCGGGCGCAGCCGGCCGAAGAGCATCCGCCGACGCCGGCCGCGCCGGTCGCGGAGCCAGTGCCGGAGCCGGTCGCGGCCGAGCCCGAGCCCCCGGCCGCGGAGGCGGCCGAGCCCGAGCCCGACCGGCCGAGCCCGAGCCCCCGGCCGAGCCCGAGCCCCCGGCCGCGGAGCCGGCCGAGCCCGAGCCCTCGGCCGCGGAGCCGGCCGAGCCCGAGCCCTCAGTCTCGGTGCCGCCCGAGCCCGACCCCTGGGCGGTGGTGCGGGCCGCAGAGCCGGAGTCTCCGGCCACCGCCGCGGCCGAGCCCGAGCCCCCGGCCGCGGAGCCGGCCGGGCCCGAGCCTCCGGTCACCGCGCCGGCCGAGCCCGAGCCTCCGGCCGCGGTGGCGGCCGAGCCCGAGCCCCCGGCCGCGGAGCCGGCCGGAGATCTAGTGACGACGGAGGAGAGCGAGACCATGCCAGCAGACGACCACGGCCCACTCGATCACGTCGTGCTCGAAGCCAACATCGACGACATGTCGCCGGAACTGCTGGCCCACGCCGCCGACGTGCTTCGCGGGTCCGGCGCCCTGGACGTGTGGATGACGCAGGCGCTCATGAAGAAGGGCCGTCCGGGGGTCGTGCTTCACGTGCTCGCGGCCGACTCCGACCAGCGGCGGCTGGCCGACGTCGTCTTCGCCGAGACGACCACCTTCGGTCTGCGCGTCGTGCCGGTCGGACGCCTGTACGCCGAGGAGCGCCGCGAGACGGTCAAGCTCGGCGGACACGAGATCCGTGTGCGGCTCAGCCTGGTCGACGGCCGCCCGGCGACGGTCTCGCCGGAGTACGAGGACTGTCGCCGGGCGGCCGACAAGCTGGGACGGCCGGCGATGGTCGTCTACGAGGCCGCGCAGGCGGCCGCGCGGGCCCGTTTCAGCGCCGGCTGATCGGCGCCTCTCGGCGCCGGGAGGCCCTGAGCGACGGTCGCATGACCGCGGCCGGCGCGACTTCGGCGCTCCACAATTGACCCTCTCGAAGAGGCCCATGTACTATCCCTTCACAAAGTGCCGGCGGCCCGTGTCGTGACGCAGGGGCCCTTTTCCTGTGAGACGCGTGGAACAGTGGACACCAAGGAGGACGCGTTGAGTTCGCAAGCGAAGCCTGTCCGTAAGTCCCCAGTGCCGAGCGACATCGAGATCGCCCAGGCGGCCACCATGCAGCCGATCCAGGACATCGCCGCCAAGGCCGGCATCCTGGAGGAGGAGCTCGAGCTCTACGGCCGCTACAAGGCCAAGATCGACTACATGGCCGTCCTCGAGCGGCTCAAGGACAAGCCGGACGGCAAGATCATCAACGTGACCGCCATCACGCCCACGCCGCTGGGCGAGGGCAAGACGGTCACCGCGGTCGGCCTCACCGAGTCGATGAACGCCATCGGCATCGACACGATGCTCGCCCTGCGCGAGCCGTCGCTGGGCCCGGTGTTCGGCATCAAGGGCGGCGCCGCCGGCGGCGGCTATTCGCAGCTCATCCCCATGGAGGACCTCAACCTCCACTTCACCGGGGACATCCACGCCGTCGGGACCGCCAACAACCTGCTTGCGGCGATGGTCGACAGCCACCTCATGCACGGCAATGAGCTGAATATCGACCCGCTGTCGATCTCGTGGCGCCGCTGCGTCGACCTCAACGACCGCGCCATGCGCGAGATCGTCAACGGTCTCGGCGGCAAGCTCAACGGCATCCCGCGCCAGACCGGCTACGACATCACGGTGGCGTCCGAAGTGATGGCCATCCTGGGCCTCGCCACGTCGCTCGGGGACCTGCGCAAGCGCCTCGGCCGCATCACCTTCGGCTACAGCACGTCGGGCAAGCCGCTCACGGCCGACGACATCGGCGCCGGCGGCGCCATGACGGTGCTCCTCAAGGACGCGATCAAGCCCAACATCATGCAGACGCTCGAGGGCAACGCCGCCCTCATCCATGCCGGACCGTTCGCCAACATCGCCCAGGGTAACAACTCGATCATCGCCGACAAGGTCGCCATGAAGCTCAGCGACTACGTCGTCACGGAGAGCGGCTTCGCCGCCGACCTCGGCTCCGAGAAGTTCATGGACATCATCTGCCGCTACGGTGGCTTCGCGCCCAGCGCCGTGGTCATCACGTGCACCATGCGGGCCCTCAAGATGCACGGTGGCCTGCCGGTCGACCCGGAGCTGCTCAAGGCCGAGAACAATGAGGCGCTCACGAAGGGCTGCGAGAACCTCGCCAAGCAGATCGAGAACATGAAGCTCTTCGGCCTCCCGGTCGTCGTCACCATCAACCGCTTCGCCTTCGACCGCGACAGCGAGGTCGAGATCGTGCGCAAGGAGGCCGTCGCGGCCGGCGCCGAGGACGCAGTGCCGATCAACGTCCACGCCATGGGCGGGGACGGCGGCCAGGAGGCAGCCGAGGTGGTCAAGGCGGCGGCCGACAAGGGCGGCGACTTCAAGTTCCTGTATCCGCTCGAGGCCTCCATCAAGGAGAAGATCGAGACGATCGCCACGAAGATCTACGGCGCCGACGGCGTGGACTACCTGCCCGAGGCGGAGGCCAAGATCAAGCTCTTCACGGAGCAGGGCCTGGACAAGCTGCCGATCTGCATGGCCAAGACGCACCTCTCGCTGAGCCACGACCCGGCGCTCAAGGGCCGGCCGCGCGGCTTCCGCGTGCCGATCCGCGACATCCGGCCGGCCACCGGCTCCGGGTACCTGTACCCGCTGCTCGGCGAGATGCGCACCATGCCCGGCCTGGCCAAGCGGCCGGCGGCCGTGGACGTCGACATCGACGTCGAGACCGGCCGCATCATCGGCCTGTTCTGAGAACCTGAGGAGCGACCCCGGGGCGCCGGCGGCCTGACGGCGCCGGCGCCCCGCGGAGCCGCTTCGAGCGGCTCCGCCTCAAGCCGGGCCTCACGTCACGGGCCCGGCGCCGGTCGCCCCCACATCCGCGGCGCCACCGCGCCGCGCTGGAGGTACACGGTGAGCGACGGAGCCACCATCTACGCATCGGAGCCCCTGCAGACGTACCTGGACGACGCCGCGTCCAGCAAGCCGGCCCCCGGCGGCGGTAGCGTGTCCGCCTGCGTCGGCGCCCTGGGCGCCGCCCTTGTGGGCATGGTCTGCAACCTCACGCGCGGCCGCGAGAAGTACGCGGCTGTCGAGGATCAGATCGTCGCGGTCGTCGAGAAGTCCGAGGCGGCGCGCGCCCGGCTCGAGCAGCTGCTGCAGGACGACACCACCGCCTACAACGGTGTCATCGAGGCCTACAAGCTGCCCAAGGAAACGGACGCGGAGAAGGCGGCGCGCAAGGCCGCCGTCCAGGCCGGCCTCGTGGTCGCCGCCAACGTGCCGCTCGAGATCTGCAAGGTCGCCGTCGAGGTCTGTCGCCTGTCGAAGACGGCGGCCGAGCTGGGCAATCCGCAGGCCGTGACCGACGCCGGCATCGGCGCCATCCTCGGTGAGGCGGCCGTGGTCGGCGCCGCCCTCAACGTGAGGATCAACCTCGGATCGATCGAGGACCGCGACTACACGGCGTCGACGGCGGCGCAGATCGACCAGATCGAGGCGGAGGCGGCGGCGATGCGCGCCGAGGTCCTCGCCATCACACTGGCCAAGCTCTGATCATCCCCTGACGACACACGAGAGGTCCGCAATGACTGCTCAGATCATCGACGGCAAGGCGATCGCCGAACAGGTCCGCGAGGAGATCAAGGCCGAGGTCGCGAAGCTCGCGACCTGCGGCGTGAAGCCCGGCGTGGCCACCATCCTGGTGGGCGACGACGGCGGCGCCCAGTTCTATCGCGGCCAGATCGAGAAGAACACGGGCACCGTGGGCTTCAACTACTACAATCACACGCTCCCCGCCGGGACGAGCGAGGACGAGGTCCTGGAGCTCATCGGCAAGCTCAACCAGGACGCTGGCGTGCACGGCGTCCTGGCGCTCATGCCCATGTCCGAGGGCATCGACCAGAACAAGGTCTTCAACGCCATCGCCCCGGTCAAGGACCTGGACTGCGTGAACCCCGCCAATATCGGCCACGTGCTGCTGGGCGACCAGCTGTTCGCGCCGGCCACGCCTTCGGCCTGCATCGAGATCCTCGACCGCGAGGGTGTGGAGCTGCAGGGCCTGGACGTCACCATCGTCAACCACTCCAACATCGTCGGGAAGCCGGTGGCCCTGCTCTGCCTCAACCGCAACGCCTCGGTGCACGTCGTCCACGTGTTCAGCAAGGACGTCCCGTCCGCGTGTCGCGAGGCCGATGTGGTGATCAGCGCCGCCCCTGTGCGCAACCTCATCAAGGCGGACATGGTGAAGCCGGGCGCCATCGTCATCGATGTCACCACCATGCGCGGCGAGGACGGCAAGCAGGTCGGCAGCCTCGAATTCGACGCGGTGTCCGGCGTCGCCGGCCGCGTCACGCCGGTCCCCGGCGGCGTCGGCCCCGTCACCAACGTGATCCTGCTCAAGAACGCGCTGGCCGCCTGCAAGGCGCAGACCGGCGTGGTCTGAAGACCAGAAAGTCACTCCCGGGTCCCCTCGCGAGCCCGAACGTGGTTCAATAGACGCAGATGGGAAGGAGGGCGACCGGCCGCCGTCGCGGCCGGTCGCCCGACGAACGCGGACGTGAGAGTGGAGATGCGATGCCCAGGCGTGTAGTGCAGCACGACGATCCGCCGGTATGCTGCGCCGGCGACGACCTCGACCTGTCCGTCGTCCCCTCACTGGTGGACGAAGGCGACGCGCACGGCAACCTCATCGCCCTGCTGCAGCGCGCCCAGAAGGAATTCGGGTACCTGCCGGAGGCTGTCGTCGAGGCCATCGCCGCGGAGAGCGGCGTGCCCGCCTCGCGCATCTACGGCATCATCACCTTCTACGCGCAGTTCTCCACCGAGCCCAGCGGCCGGCACAAGATCTTCGTCTGTCACGGCACCGCCTGCCACGTGGCCGGCGCCTCCCGCGTCACGGAGGCGCTCGAGCACGAGCTCGCCGTGCCGGACGGCGGCACCACGCCCGACATGGAGTTCACTCTGGGTTCGGTGGCCTGCATGGGCGCCTGTTCGCAGGCGCCGGTCATGCGGGTCGGCGATGACACCTATGGCAACCTCGGCGCCGACCAGACGCGCAAGGTCGTGCGTGAGCTCATGAAGACACTGGGTGTGGACTATTCGGCGCCCGCGAGGGGCGGTGAGCAGGATGCCTGACGCCGGCGCGTCCCCCGGCGTCAAAGTAGGCGTGGCGGCGACCGGCAACGGCCGCCTGCGCGTCTCGGTGTGCGCCGGCACGGCCTGTGTCTTCGCCGGCTCGCTCAAGGTGCATGAGGCGTTCCGCGAGAAGGTCCTCGAAGAGGGCCTCGCCGATACCGTGGACGTGTCCGTCAGCGGCTGCCACGGCCTCTGCTCACAGGGGCCAATCGCCGTCGTCTCGGACGGCGACACGTACTACCCGCGACTCAAGCTCAAGGACGTGCCTCGCGTCGTCGAGGAGCATCTCGCCGGGGGCCGGGTCGTGGAGGACCTCCTCTACGTCGACCCGGCCAGCGGCGAGCGCATCGCCTGCGCCCATGACATCCCCTTCTACGCGCAGCAGACGCGCATCGCGCTGCGCGACGTGGGTGTCATCGACCCGGAGAGCATCGACGAGTACCTGGCGCGCGGCGGCTACGAGGCCGCGCGCAAGGCCTTGACCACCATGAGCCCCGAGCAGATCGTGCAGGAGGTGCTGGACTCCGGCCTGCGCGGACGCGGCGGCGCGGGCTTCCCCACGGGCGCCAAATGGAAGTTCGCCAGCCAGTCGCCGGGCGATGTGAAGTACATCATCTGCAACGGCGACGAGGGTGACCCCGGCGCGTTCATGGACGCGTCGATCATGGACGGCGATCCCCATGCCGTCCTCGAGGGCATGCTCATCGCCTCGTACGCCATCGGCGCGCACGAGGGGTACATCTACGTGCGCGCCGAGTACCCGCTCGCCGTGAAGCGCCTCGGCATCGCCATCGCCGCCGCGAAGGAGCAGGGTTTCCTCGGACGCGACCTGTTCGGCAGCGGCTGGGACTTCACCATCAAGATCAAGGAGGGCGCCGGCGCCTTCGTCTGCGGCGAGGAGACGGCGCTCATCGCGAGCGTCGAGGGCAAGCGCGGCATGCCGCGCAAGCGGCCACCCTTCCCGGCGGTAGCCGGCCTGTGGGGCAAGCCCACCAACATCAACAACGTCGAGACCTACTCCAACGTGTCGTGGATCATCGCCAACGGCGCCGAGGCCTACGCCGCCATCGGCAGCGAGTGCTGCCACGGCACCAAGGCCTTCAGCCTGGCCGGCAAGGTCGTCAACGGCGGCCTCGCCGAGGTGCCCATGGGCTCCACGCTGCGCCACGTCATCTTCGACGTGGGCGGCGGCATCAAGGACGGCAAGGAGTTCAAGGCCGTGCAGCTCGGCGGTCCGTCCGGCGGCTGCGTCCCGGCGAGCCTCCTGGACACGCCAGTGGACTACGAGAGCCTGAGTGCGACCGGGGCCATCATGGGCTCCGGCGGCATGGTGGTCGCCGACGACACCACCTGCATGGTGGACCTGGCGCGCTACTTCCTGCAGTTCACGCAGAACGAGAGCTGCGGCAAGTGCGTGCCCTGCCGCCTCGGCACCAAGCGCATGCTGGAGGTCCTGGAGCGCATCTGCGCCGGCCAAGGCCGGCCCGGCGACATCGAGGGCCTGGACACGCTGGCTCGCACCATCAAGCAGACCAGCCTCTGCGGTCTGGGGCAGACCGCGCCCAACCCGGTGCTCACGACCATCAGGTACTTCCGCGACGAGTACGAGGCGCACATCGAGGAGCGGCGCTGCCCGGCCCATGCCTGCACCGCCCTCATCGCCTACGCCATCGATCCCGTGGCCTGCACCGGCTGCACGCTGTGCGCCAAGAAGTGCCCGGTGGATGCCATCACTGGCGCCAAGAAGCAGCCGCACGCGATCGACCACGACCTGTGCATCGCCTGCGACTCGTGCCGCGCCGCCTGCAAGTTCGACGCCGTCGTGGTCGCCAGCGGCGCGGACGACATCGCCGCCGCCGTCGAGGGGCAGGCCCACATCTAGTCGTCCTTCCGTGCCTTGCCCGGGCGCCGCGACCCCTTGCGGCTCGCCCGGATGCCCGATATCGTGAGTTAGCTGACTAATTAACCAGCGAAGCGTTGTCGGCAGTCCCGCCAGATGGCGAGTCTGGACGGCGGGGCTGGACCAGCGGGCAGGGGAGAGGCGCATGGACCACCGGCAAGTCTGATCGGGCCGCCGCGCCGGCGGCCACCGCACGTCTTCGACAAGGGGGGAAGCTCGTGGCGGAAGAACTGGCATTCGCGCGCAAGGCCAGCGGCCTTGTCCGCGGTCTCTCGATGACCGACGCGTTCGCCGTCGGATTCATGAACCAGGGCATCACGCCCAGCATCTGGACGATGGTCACCTGGGGCCTCGGCACCTATCTCACCGGCAACCTGTTCTGGGCGACCGTGATCTCTCTCGTCATGGTCGGCTTCGGCTTCCCGCTGGTATGGGGCATCCTGTCGGGCAGCATGCCCCGCTCGGGTGGCGAGTACGTGTACAACTCGCGCATCATCCACCCGATCGTCGCCATCGCCGAGAGCTTCGGCAACGCCTTCGTGATGATCTTCTGGGTGTACGTCCTGGCGCCGTGGGTCGCCGACCCCGGTCTCGTCATCCTCGCCGAATACCAGGGCTGGGACTGGCTGTACAACAGCGCGACGGGCACCTTCTTCGGCGGCCTCTCCTACGACTGGGGCGTCTTCGTCGTCGCCACCGTCACCAACGTGCTCGCATTCCTCACCATGGTCTTCGGCGTCAAGATCTTCGCTCTCATCCAGAAGATCGTCATGATCTTCGCGCTCGGCGGGGCCGTGGTGGTCACGGGGGCCATCATGTTCTCCAGCAAGACCTCCTTCGCGGAGAACTGGAACGTGCTGGCCGCCAAGTACGATTCGCTGCGCTACGGGGAAGTCGTGCCCGCCGTCTCCAACGGCGATCGGCGAGGCGGTGCCCACGAGCTCGACCGTCTACGGCACCCTCGGGGTGATGGTCGCCGGCTCCTGGCTGTTCGCCTACGCGTACTTCTGCGTGTTCGTGGCCGGCGAGGTCAAGCGACCGGACAAGACCCTGATCTCGGCGAACTTCTTCGCCGTCCTGGTCCCGGCGGTCATGATGGGCTGGACCGCCCTCGCGATGTACCGCGTCATGCCGTTCGACTTCATCTCGGCGACGGCCTGGATCGACAACAACGGCGGCATCGACGGCTACACCATGCCGTTCCTGCCCAGCTACATGAGCCTGGCCTACGTGGCGCACTCCAACCTCTTCATCGCCCTGGCCGCCAGCGTGTCGTACATGCTGTTCTGCTTCTGGTACGTGGCCCTGAGCTACCTGGCCTTCCCGCGCATCATCTTCGCGTGGGGCATGGACCGCATGGGGCCCAAGTGGTTCACGGACATCAACCCGCGCTGGGCGAGCCCCGTGAAGAACTACATCCTGTGCTTCGTGCTGTGCCAGGGTGCCATCGCGCTGTACTCGTTCTGGCTCGGCAGCTATATGCAGGGGCTCACGGTGACCGGCATGGAGATCGTCTCCGTGTGGGGCGTCACCACGATCGCGGCGCTCATCTTCCCGTACGTGCGCCGCGCCAAGGGCATCTGGGAGTCGTCGCCCTACAAGATGTGGAAGTTCCTCGGCATCCCGCTGGTCAGCTGGGGCGCCGCGGTCTCCCTCGTCTACCTGGGCATCCTCTTCTACTTCCTGATCTTCACGCCCGAGATGCGCGACTCCAACGGCCAGTCGTGGATCCTGTACGGCATCGTCTGGATCATCGGCATCGCCTGGTACTTCGTGTGGGCGGGCCGCAGCAAGAGCGTCGGTGTCGACGTGAGCGTCACCTACGGGGAGCTGCCGCCGGAGTGAGCGGCTGAACTTGCAGGGGGACCAGGCCGACAAGTCCGGGCTGGTCGCCTCCGGGCGCCGGCGCGCGGTGCGCGCCGGCGCCCTTCTCGTTCTCGGCTCACGTGGACGTCATCTTGTCGGAAAGCGACGTGTCGGTATCGACACGGTCCGCCGACCCGGGTACCGGTCCGGGCCCCGGGGCTCGTCGGCCGCGAGGCCGATTCCTGCTGCGTACGGCGGCAAACCCAGCGTCGAGAGCGGTAACGGCGGCGATGTAGTATTCGGCAAAAGCGCGTCCGAGCGCTTTGCCGAATCCTACGTATTCGCGTGTGGTCTTGACATTTTCCGACGTCAGGTATCGAAATAGCAGAGACGGATGGGACTGCGGACCAGGGGGGTCACGTTGGCGTTCAGCCTTGATGCGATCGACCGGAAGATCGTGTCTCTCCTTCTTGAAGACGGCCGTATGTCCTCGGCCGAGATGACGCGGCGCATCGGCCACGTGTCCGAGCGCGCGGTCCGCTACCGCATCGAGCGGCTGCTGCGCACCGGCGTGATCAGGGTGAGCGCCATCGTCAATCCGCAGGCCGTGGGGTTCACGGTCATCGGCGACGTCCTCATCGACGTCGCGCCCGGCAGGCTGCAGGACGTGGCCGCTCAACTGGTGGACATCCCCACCGTGAGCTACGTGGCCGGGTCCGTCGGCGAAGGCGACCTCAGCGTCCAGGTGTATGCCCGCGACACCGAGGAGCTGTTGCGGTTCGTGAACGAAGTGATCGGCAAGGTTCCTGGGGTCACTCGCACCAAGCTCGCCATGGTGCCGTGGAAGCTCAAGGATGTCTATCAGTGGCAAGTGCCTTCCGAAGCTGCTGAAGAAGGGAGGGCGATCGGCTGACCCGTGGTGCCGTTCTCGTATCACGATGTATGAGCCTTCGCCGGCCGCGGGGTCAGGCCGACGGGGCGCAGGACTAGTCAAGGGGGAACTATGGCTGAAGAGCTAGCCTTTGCCCGCAAAGCGAGCGGCCTCGTTCGCGGCCTTTCAATGTGGGACGCCTTCGGCGTCGGCTTCATGAACCAGGGGCTCACGCCCTCCATCTGGGTCATGACGAGTCTGGGCGTCGGGGTGTATCTCGGCGGCAACCTGATCTGGGCCACCATCATCTCGATGGTGCTCGCCGGCATCGGCTTCCCGATCGTGTGGGGCGTGCTCGGCGGTTCTATGCCGCGGTCGGGCGGCGAGTACATCTACAACTCGCGCATCATCCATCCCATCATCGGCATCGGCGAGTCGTTCGGCAACGCCTTCGTGTGGATCATGTGGATCTACGTGCTGGCGCCCTGGATGGCCGACCCGGGCATGGTCATGATGTCGCAGTTCATGAACTGGACATGGCTGTACGATCCCGCCACCAGCACCTTCTTCGGTGGCCTCAGCTACGAATGGGGTTCGTTCGTCATCGCCACGGTCGCCAACATCGTCGCCTTCCTGTTCGTGGTGTTCGGCATCAAGTGGTTCGCCCGCATCCAGAAGGTCGTCATGATCTTCGGCATCGGCGGCTGCGCCGTGTTGCTGGGAGCCATCACCTATTCGGCGCTCAACGGCGGTCACGCCGGCTTCCAGGAGGGCTGGAACTCTATCGCCGCGCAGTACGGCTCGATCGACTACGCGGGCTTCCTGAAGGGCGCCGGTGCAGAGGCCGGCGGGCCCATGCCGCTCACCTGGAACTGGTTCGACACCTTCGGCGTGATGGTGGCCGGCTCGTGGCTTTTCGCCTACAGCTACTGCATCACGTTCATCGCCGGCGAGGTGAAGCGCCCGGACAAGACCATCATCCTGTCCAACCTGTTCGCGATCATCGTCCCCGGCGTCTTCATGCTGTGGGCGGCGATCTCGCTCTACGCGCTCATCCCGTTCGACTTCTTCTCGGCGACGCAGTTCGTCGACAACGCGGGCAGCGATCTGGGTGGGGCCTATACGGTGCCGTGGAGCACCAACTTCCTCGGCCTGCTCGCGATGGTGAACCAGAACAAGATCATCCTGTTCATCGCCGTCCTGTCGTTCCTCGCGTTCGACCTGTGGTGGATCGCCCTGTCGTACCTGGCCTTCCCGCGCATCATCTTCGCGTGGGGCATGGACCGCATGGGTCCGAAGTGGTTCACGGACATCAACCCGCGCTTCGCGAGCCCCGTGAAGAACCACGTCCTCTGCTTCGTCCTCGGCCAGATCATGATCGCCTTGTACGTCTTTTGGCAGAACGAAGCCATGCAGGGCTTGGCCGTCACGGCCCTGGAGATCTTCTCCGTGTTCGGCGTGACCGCCATCGCGGCGCTGCTGTTCCCCTACGTCAAGCGCGCCAAGGGCGTGTGGGACGCATCGCCGTACAAGACCTGGAGGCTCGCCGGTATCCCCGTGGTGACCATCGGCGCCGTCGTCGATCTGATCTATCTGGGCATCCTGGCGTACTTCTTCTTCTTCCTGCCGGACCCGGACAAGCGCCTCGAGGGCTTCACGACCAACACGGCGATCCTTATCGCCGTGACGTGGGCCGCTGGTATAGTCTGGTACTTCATCTGGAAGCAGCGCAGCAAGGCGGTGGGCGTCGACGTCTCCATGACGTACGGCGAGTTGCCGCCTGAGTGAAGCGCAGCAGCTGTGAGGGGCGGGGGCGCCGCCCCCGCCCCTCACTGTCTCTTGGAGTGTGTAGATGATCAAGCTATTCCTCGTCACCGACGTCCACGGCTCGAACGTCTGCTATCGGAAGTTCCTCAACGCGCTTCCGATCTACGGCGTCGACGTGGCCGTGATGATGGGCGACCTCACCGGCAAGGTGCTTGTGCCGCTCGTCGACAAAGGCTCCAACCAGTGGGAATGCACCTTGATGGGGCAGTACCGCGAGGTCAACGGCGCAGACGAGCTCGCCGACATCAAGAAGGTCATCGAGAACGCGGGCTACTACTGGGTCCACCAGACGCGCGAGGAGTTCGATGACACGCGCGCCGACCCCGCCAAGATCGACGCCCTGTTCAAGAGCCTCGTGTTCACGCGCATCCAGGAGTGGCTGGACCTGGCCGACGAGCGCCTCGAGGGCAAGCCGTACGACATGTACATGTGCCCCGGCAACGACGACTGGTTCGTCATCGACGACATGATCGACAACGCCAAGCGGGTGCATCCGTGCGACAAGCGCATCGTGACGGTCGACAACCACGAGATGGTGACCTCCTCGGCCTCCAACCCGACCCCGTGGGACACACCGCGCGAGATGGACGAGGAGTCCCTGGAGAAGCACCTTCGCGAGCTGGTGAGCCAGATCAAGAACCAGGAGACGGCGATCTACAACTTCCACGTGCCGCCATACG
The DNA here is from genome assembly GCA_963707335.1 of uncultured Thermoleophilia bacterium. Taxonomy (GTDB): domain Bacteria; phylum Actinomycetota; class Thermoleophilia; order UBA2241; family UBA2241; genus CAIXSE01. The sequence goes on from CAVPQD010000011.1 coordinate 68,971, forward strand.
GCTATTCGCTGGACCTGTGCCCCAAGCTCGACGAGAACCTCACGATGGCCGCCGACGAGAAGATCCACGTGGGCAGCCTCGGCGCGAAGAAGCTCATCGAGGAGAACCAGCCTCTGCTGGGCCTCTTCGGCCACATCCACGAGTCGCGCGGCGCCCAGAAGGCCGGCCGCACGCTGCTCATCAACCCGGGCAGCGAGTACTCGGAGGGCATCCTCAAGGGTGTCATCATCATGCTGGACAAGAAGAAGGTTAAGGACTACGTTTTCACGTCTGGTTGATCGACGCGTCAGTGCGCGATCCCGCGAAGACGCTCATCCCGAAAGGGGGCGATAGCTAGCGATGGCACAGTTCATCCTGCCCAAGGACATCCCGCTCGACCGCTATCCCAAGCCCGAGGTCTTCCTCGAGGAAGGCAAGCGCATCACCGAGGCGGCGCAGCAGCAGGGCATCATCATGCGGGTGATGGGCCCGCTCGCCCTGCACTACTACTTCCCGGAGAACATCGACCTGTACGCCAAGCTCGAGCGACTGGGAGACCGCTACTTCACCGACATCGACTACGCCTCGTACGGCAAGACGCGCAGCAAGATGGTCGATTTCATGAAGCAGGTCGGCTACGAGTGCGATCTTCAGACGATGGCCATGACGGGCAAGACGCGTCATATCTACTTCGCCGGCCCCGTGCCGATGATCGACGTGTTCTTCGACAAGCTCGACTACTGCCACGAAGTCGACTACACCGGCCGGCTCGAGGCCGACCCCTGGAGCGTGTCGCTCGCCGACATCCTGCTGCAGAAGCTGCAGATCTGGGAGATCAACGACAAGGACCTCAAGGACATCGAGTACCTGTTCACCGTCGCCGACTTCGGCGAGGACGACGACCACATGGTCAACGTCGGCTACATCGCCCGCCGTTTCGCGGACGACTGGGGGTTCTGGTACACGGCCACCACCAACCTCGACCGTGTCAAGGCCCACGTGGACAACGTGGACGCGCTCAGCGACGATCAGAAGGCCAAGGTCAGGCAGGTGGCCGACGCGGTACGCGCGCGCATCGATCAGGAGCCGAAGACCAAGAAGTGGGAGAAGCGCGCCAAGAAGGGCGCCAAGAAGATCTGGTACAACACCGGGTTCTCGGACTGGTGAGACCCGCTTGACGGCCGGCCCTGGCCGGACCGCCGGAGTGAAGATGAGGGCCGGGGCGCCGCAGGCGCCCCGGCCCTCATGCGTCCCGGCGCCTTGAGGCGCCGCGGCCCCGCGCGTAGGCTTGCGTTGCGTCGCTCCACCCCCGACCTGACGGAGGTTAAGCTGGCCCCCAAGCCGCATGAGGGTCGCGACCTGCGGCCGCTGTTCGATCCGCGGTCAGTCGCCGTGGTAGGGGCCTCCGCCGACACGTCGAAGTGGGGCGGAGACGTGGCCGCCCGGCTCGTGCGCCAGCGAAGCGCGCGGCAGGTGTACCTGGTGAACCGGCGCGGCGGCACCATGCACGGCGTCACCGCCTATGCGACGCTGCGCGACCTGCCCGAGCCGCCGGAGCTGGTGATCCTGGCGATGCCGGCGGACGCCCTCGACGAGGTGCTGGACGATGCCCTGGCCGCCGGCGCTCGCGCCTTCATCGGCATCTTCGCCGGGCTCGGGGAATCGGGGCCGGACGGCATGGCGCGCGAGCGGGCCGCGGCGCTGCGCATCCGTCGCGCCGGGGGCCTGCTCCTGGGGCCCAACTGCATGGGCCTCGCCGACCATACGACGGGCTTCGAGGCCGTCGCCTATCTCGATGTGCCGCCCGGCGAAATCGGCTTCGTCTCGCAGAGCGGCGCCATGGGTGAGGAGATGGTCAGCCGCGCCCGGGCCTACGGTTGCGGCTTCTCGCGCTACGTCACCCTCGGTAATCAGGCGGACGTCGGCATCGCCGACGTGGTGGGCAGCTTCGTCGGCGACGGGCGGACGCGTGCCGTGGCGCTCTACGCCGAGGGCTTCCGGGAGGGGCGTGCGCTCGCCGCGGCCCTGGCCGCCGTCGTGCGCGGCGGAACGCCGGTCGTGCTGCTCTCGCCCGGGCGCAGCGCGGCGAGCGTGCGGGCAGCGCGTTCGCACACCGGTTCACTGGTGCCGGGGCCGGCTGTGGTCGATGCGGTCTGCCGCGCCACGGGTGCGCTGCGCGTGGACACGCCGCGTGAGCTCTTCGAGGTCACCGTGGCGCTGGCCTCCGCGCCGCGCGCTCGAGGGCGCCGCGTCACGGTGGTGACCGAGGGCGGCGGCCACGGCGGCATCGCCGCCGATGCCCTGGCCGCGGCCGGTCTGCAGGTGCCGGAGCTCGGCGGCGGTCTGCTCGGGCGGGTCCGCACGGCGCTGCCCGCGAGCGCCGGGAGCAATCCCATCGACTTCGCCATCGGCACGACGGAGCCCGACGCCTACGCGCGAGCGCTGGCCGTGGTCGCCTCGTCGGGCGAGACCGACGCCGTGCTGGCCGTGGGGCAGCTCGGCTACTGGTCCGCGCGCTTCCCGGAGTTCGAGGACCTCGTGCAGGCGGAGCTGAACGGCGCCGCGGCGATGGCGCGCGTCGCCCTCGGCGCCGGCAAGCCGCTCGTCGTGAGCACCGTGTATCAGGATTCGGCGCCCGCGGCGACGCTGCGCGCCGAGGGCGTGCCGGTCTATCGCGAGATCGCCTCGGCGGTAGCGGCTCTCGCCGCGCTCGCCGGGGCCGGCGGGCGACCAGGTGGCGTGCCGGACCTGCCGCGGCCAGCCACGCCCGTGACCACCAGCTGCGGGTACCTCGAGGCACGGGCGCTCCTGCGCGAGGCCGGCCTGTCGTTCCCCGGCGCCCGCCGGGTCGACACATGCGAGGAGGCCCTAGCCGCTGCGCGCGCCGTCGGCTTCCCCGTCGTCCTCAAAGCGCTTGGGATCCTGCACAAGTCCGACGCCGGCGGGGTCGCCCTGGGGCTCGGCGACGAGGCGGCGGTGGCGGCCGCGTGGCGCAACATGACCGAGCGGCTGCGGCCGCCGGGTCTCGCCGTCGAGTGCGAGGTGGAGCGCAGCGGTGCCGTCGAGCTGATCATCGGCTGCCGCCGTGATCCACGCTTCGGTCCAGTGGCGCTGGTCGGCCTCGGCGGGGTGTACGCGGAGGTGCTGCGCGACGTGCGCACAGCGCTCGCACCGGTCACGCCGGACGAGGCGCGGGCGATGCTGGGCGAGCTTCGCGGCGCGCCCCTGCTGGACGGCGCCCGCGGGCGGCCGCGGCTCGACGGCGCGGCGGCGGCGCGGGCGCTGGCCGACCTGTCGCGGTTTGCGGCGGAACACCCCGAGGTCGGCGAGGTCGAGGTCAACCCGTTGCTGGTGTCGCCTGACGGCGTGACCGCCCTGGACGCGCGCGTCGTGCTCGGCGGGCCCGAAGGGGACGATGCTTGAGGCCGGCGGCGCAGGACTCGCCACGGGTCCCGCGGATGCGCAGGGGAGGATGAGGATGATGCTCGAAGGAAGGCGGGTGCTCGTGACCGCCGCGGCCAGCGGCATAGGCGCGACGGTCGCCGCTCGCATGGCGGAGGCAGGCGCGCGCGTGTACGTGTGCGACAGCGACGCGGCCGTCCTGCGTGCCTACCTGCGCGACCACCCCGGCATCGGCGGCGGGGTCGCGGACGTCGCGGCGCAAGGCGATGTGGAACGGCTCGTGGCCGGGGCGCTCGAGCACCTCGGCGGGCTCGACGTGCTGGTGAGCAACGCCGGCGTGGCGGGCCCCGCCGCGCCGGTGGAGGAGATGGAACTGGACGGATGGCGGCGGACGCTGGACGTCAACCTCACCGGCGCCTTCCTGTGCGTCCGTGCCTGCGTCCCGGCCATCAAGGCGGCGGGCGGCGGCTCGATCGTGGTGATGTCCTCGAACGCCGGCACCATGGGGCTGCCCTTCCGCGCGCCCTATGTCGCGACGAAATGGGGGCTCATCGGCCTGGTCAAGACGCTGGCCATGGAGCTGGGCCCTCACGGCATCCGGGTCAACGCGATCTGCCCCGGCGACGTGGAGGGCGAACGCATCCGGCGGGTCATCGCCGACGGAGGCCGAGAACCGCGGGCTCACCTACGAGCAGGTGTACGCGGAACGCGTCGAGGCGGTCTCGCTGCGCACCATGGTGACCGCCGACGACGTCGCCGACCTCATCGTCTTCGTCTGCTCGGCGTCCGGCGCCAAGGTGTCCGGCCAGGCGCTGCTCGTGGACGGCAACGCGGAGCGGGCCTAGAGCCGGCGACACGGCTCGGGAGGCGCGAACGGGCCGGCGGCACGGAGAGCGCAGGGCCGGGAGCGGCGCTCGCGCGAGCGAGCGCCGCTCCCGGCCTTCGTGAAGCGTCAGTGTGCCGCGGCCAGCTGGCCGGCGCGCACGTCCTCGCGGACCCTGCCCATCACGCGCTCGAGCCTGACGACCACCTCGTCCATCTCATGCTGCGTGAGCGTCGCCGGCGGCTCGATGCGGAACGTCTTGGCGCTGAACAGCGTGCCTCCCGTGAGCACGCCCTCGCCGAACAGCCCGGTCGCGACTGCGTAGCCGACCTCCTCGCTGACGAACTCGAGGCCGATCAGCAGGCCCAGGCCGCGCACCTCCTCGAGCAGGTCGCCGTAGCGGCCGCGCAGCTCCTCGAAGCGCTCCATGAACCAGACGCCCTTCTCGGCCGCCAGCCGCGGGATGTCCTCCTCCAGGGTCGCGTGCAGCGCCCCGATGACGGCCGACGTGGCCACGGGGTTGCCGCCGAACGTCGTGGTGTGGATGTACGGGTTCTCCATGAACGGCTCGAACACCTGGGGCGTGGAGATGAAGCAGCCCACGGGGATGACGGCGCCGCCCAGCGCCTTGCCCATCGTCATGATGTCGGGCGCCACACCCCAGTGCTCGATACCCCACAGCGTGCCGGTGCGCCCCATGCCGGTCTGCACCTCGTCGGCGATGAACAGGATGCCCCACTCGTCGCAGATCTCGCGGACCTTGGGGAAGAAGTCGTCGGGCGGCACGTGGGCGCCCGCCTCGCCCTGCACCGGCTCGGCGATGAAGGCGGCGATGTCGAGGCCGACCGTGTCGCACACCTTGAGTTCCTTGTGGAGCGCGTCGGCGTCGCCGTAGGGGATGAAGCGCACGTTCGAGGCCAGCGGGTGGAAGGGCTCCCGCCAGGCGGCCTTGCCGGTGACGCTGAGACTGCCGAACGACTTGCCGTGGAAGCCGCGCAGGCAGCTGATGATGCCGTTGCCGTGGTTCGCCTTCTTGCGCTTGGCGTTCAGCTTGGCGAGTTTGAGTGCCCCCTCGTTCGCCTCGGTGCCCGAGTTGCAGAAGAACGAGTACTGCAGGTCACCCGGGGTGAGCTTCGCCAGCAGCTCGCTGGCGTAGCCGCGCATCGGATCGAGCAGCTCCTGCGAGTGGAGCGCCTGGTGCTGCAACTGGTCCATGACGGCCTTGACCACGGTGGGGTGACGATGACCGAGCATGTAGATGCCGTAGCCGCCGAGGCAGTCGATGAACTCCTTGCCGTGGATGTCGAAGAACACGTTGCCCTCGTCGCGCCACTCGACGGACGTGTAGTCGGTGGAGCACGACTTGCGGTACTCGAGGATACCGGGATTGACGTAGTGCTCGAAGTTCGTCACGCAATCCCGGACGACAGCCGCCTGCTCATCGGCGGAAAGTACGGATTTCGCCATCAGCTCCAGTGCCTTGGTGGATTCTCGTAGCGCCTCTTGCCTGACGTGCTCCTGCATTCGTTCCCCCTATCGACATGCTCTCGACGCGTCGTTTTGCGGCTGTTTGCTGTATAGTTCGTACAACCGGCCGAACTCGCCAACTCTAACCCGAGTTGGCCGTCCCGGCAATGGCTCGTTCGGCCGGCGGCCCGGCGGGACGCCGCGCCGGCGTGCCAGGCTGAGACGAGGAGGCTGGATGCAGCAGGATGGCCCGACAACGCCGGACCCGACGGCGCAGCTGTCGCCCACGGCGCGAGCGCCTCGTCGTGGCCGCGCGCCGACTGCTGGCTCGAGGCGGCTTCGGCGCGCTCACCGTCGAGGCCGTGGCGGCGGAGGCGGGCGCCTATCGCGATTCCGTGCGGTACTACTTCGGTAGCAAGGCGGCGTTCGTGGCCGCGGTCGTGGATTCCCTGGCCCACGACCAGATGCTCAACGCCGTCGCCGAGACGAGCCAGCTGCCGCCCGGCGAGCAGCGCGTCCACAGCCTGGTGGCCAGCGACCGCAAGCTGCTGGACGACCGCGACAGCTTCCGCGACTTCTTCGCGATCTTCCCGCACGTGTTGCCGGACGAGGAGCTTCGCACGCGCGTCGCCGGACTCTACGCCTGGTACCGCGAGGTGTACGCGGAGCTCATCAGCGGTCACGCCGGCGGCGACGAGGAGCGGCTCCGCCGCTTCGCCTCCCTGATGGTGGCGATGATCGACGGCCTCGCCGTGCAGACGCTGCTCGACCCTGAAAGCGTCGACCTGGAGGCGCTGCTGGCGACGTGGGAAGCGATGTTGCGCGCCGCGCTCGCGGGCGACGGCGCCTGACCTCCCTCGCCCGAGGTGTTGCCGGAACGTCATACGCACCTTAGTACGCGGTCATTTACAGCGTCCTGACCCTGGTGTACTCTCGGCCCGTGCTTACGGTGCCGAATGGGGGGCTCCGGGGGCCGCAAGCCCAGCACGAAGCATCAGCAGGAGGAGTCAGCTTTGGCGCAGGGGACCGTGAAGTGGTTCAGCAACGAGAAGGGGTATGGCTTCATCGAACGGGAAGACGGTGACGACCTGTTCGTGCACTACTCCGAGATCACGATGGACGGCTACAAGACGCTCGTCCAGGGGCAGCGCGTCGAGTTCGAGATCACGCAGGGCGACAAGGGCCTCCAGGCCTCGACCGTCCGCCCGGTGGTCTGACCTCCAGCGAGCCTTAGGGGCCCGCCGGCGTTCAGCCGGCGGGCCCCTTTTCTTGTCCGCACCGGGACGCGGGAGTAAGATACCCGTCCCGCTTTCACGGGCCGTTGCAGGAGGAATGCAGCATGATCGGTGAAGACGACGTGCGCTACGTGGCCAAGCTCGCCCGGCTCCGCGTGGACGCCGACGAGGTCGGCCGCATGACCGGCGAGCTGGCGAAGATCCTGGCCCACATCGACAAGATGAGCGAGCTGGACATCGCCGACGTGGCCCCCACGGCGCACGTGCTGGACGTGCAGAACGTGACGCGGGCGGACAAGCCGGCGCCGAGCATCACGCGCGAGGACGCGCTTCGCAACGCGCCGGCCGTGAGCGACGACTGCTTCCGCGTGCCGAGGATGGGCTGATGACCGGCCTGGACACGCGGCTCCTCACGGCTCGCGAGGCCAAGCTGCTGCTCGTGGACGGCGAGATCTCGGCGGCCGAGCTCACCAAGCTGTATCTGGACCGGATCGAGGCCGTCGAGGCCAGGGTGAAGGCGTTCATCCTGGTCACCGCCGACAACGCCGCCAAGTACTCCACCAAGGTGGACCGCGAGATGCAGGCCATGCGCGGCCCGCTGGCCGGCCTGCCCATCGCCGTCAAGGACAACATGGTCACGGAGAACGTGACGACCACGGCCGGCTCGAAGATCCTGGGCAACTACTCGCCCATCTACACGTCCACGGCCGTCCGGCAGGTGTGGGAAGACCACGTCGTGATGCTGGGCAAGACCAACCTGGACGAGTTCGCCATGGGTTCGTCCACGGAGAACTCCGCCTACCAGGTGACGCGCAACCCCTGGGACCTGGCCACCGTGCCCGGCGGCTCGAGCGGCGGCTCCGCCGCCGCGGTCGCCGCCGGCGAGGCCCTGTGGGCCCTGGGCAGCGACACCGGCGGGTCCATCCGCCAGCCGGCGTCGTTGTGCGGCATCGTCGGCATGAAGCCCACCTACGGCGCCGTGTCGCGCTTCGGCCTCATCGCGTTCGCCAGCTCGCTGGACCAGATCGGGCCGCTCACGCGGTCGGTGTACGACTGTGCGCTGCTCCTGCAGCACATCGTGGGCCGCGACCCCTCGGACTCCACCAGCGTCGAGCTGCCCGATCCTGTCGTGCTGCCGTCGGCCGAGCGGCTGGACGGCCTGCGCGTCGGCGTCCCGGAGGAGTATCTGGCCACCGGCGTCGAGCCGGGCGTGCGCGACCGCTTCGACGAGACGGTGGCGCGCATCGAGGAGCTGGGCGGCACGTGCGTGTCCATCAGCCTGCCGCACACCGAGTACGCCCTGCCCGCCTACTACATCATCGCCCCGGCGGAGGCCAGCGCGAACCTGGCGCGGTTCGACGGCGTGCGCTACGGCTACCGCGCCAAGGACCCCGCGGACCTGCTGGACATGTACGAGCGCACGCGCGGCGAGGGCTTCGGCCCGGAGGTCAAGCGGCGCATCATGATCGGCACCTACGCGCTGTCGGCCGGCTACTACGAGGCCTACTACGGCCGCGCCCAGAAGGTGCGCACCCTGGTGCGCCGCGACTTCGACCGGGCCTTCGCCGACGTCGACCTGATCGCCTCACCCACGTCGCCGACCGTCGCGTTCAGGAGGGGATCGCGCACGGACGACCCGCTGGCGATGTACATGAGCGACATCTGCACCATCCCTGCGAACCTGGCGGGGCTGCCCGCCATCAGCATCCCGTGCGGGCTGAGCGAGGGCCTGCCCGCGGGCTTCCAGCTCATCGGCCCGGCCTTCAGCGAGAACCGCATCCTGCAGGCGGCGCACGCCCTGGAGGGCGCCATCGGTTTCGTCACGGCGCCCACCCTCGGCGACAGCGGCGCCGGCGGCTCAGCCGCCGCCGGGCCGCAGCTGCGCGGCGACGGCGAAGGCTGGTCGCCGCAGCCCGGCGGTCTCTGCGCCCAGGCTTGGAAGGAGGCGCAGTCGTGAATAGCCACCGCGGGCGAGCTATCGAGCGGGGCACCGGAGGGGCACCGCTCCGCGCCTGGGAGCCGGTCATCGGCCTGGAGATGCACGTCGAGCTGGACACGCAGACCAAGATGTTCTGCGGCTGCGCCGTCACCAAGGGCGACCCGCCCAACACGCACACCTGCCCGCGGTGCCTGGCGCACCCCGGCGCGCTGCCCGTGGTCAACCAGCGCGCCGTGGAGTACGCGACGCGCATCGCGCTGGCCCTGCACTGCACGGTGCAGCCGCGCAACATCTTCCATCGCAAGAACTACTTCTATCCGGACCTGCCCAAGGCGTACCAGATCAGCCAGTACGACGAGCCGCTCGCCGTGGACGGCTGGTTCGAGTACTGGGTGGGCGAGGAGAAGCTGCGCTGCCGCATCAACCGGGTGCACATGGAGGAGGATGCCGCCAAGCTCGTCCATGCCGGCGGCGAGACGGGCCGCATCGCCGGCTCGGACTACTCCATGGTGGACTTCAACCGCGGCGGCACGCCGCTCATCGAGATCGTGACGGAGCCGGACATCCCTTCGCCGGAGGCGGCCCGCGAGTTCCTGCAGCAGCTGCGCCAGACGGTCATCGAGCTGGGTGTGAGCGAGTGCAACATGGAGGAAGGCCAGATCCGCTGGGACGCCAACGTGAGCGTGCGGCCGGCGGGCAGCGATCAGCTGGGCACGCGCACCGAGCTCAAGAACATGAACAGCTTCCGCTACCTGCAGCAGGCGCTGGACGCGGAGATCCCGCGGCAGATCGAGGTCCTGGAGGCCGGGGGCCGCATCGACCTGGAGACGCTGCACTTCGACCCGGACACGGGCATCACGACGCCGCTCCGCTCCAAGGAGGAGGCGCACGACTACCGCTACTTCCCGGAGCCGGACCTGGTGCCCCTGCAGATCGACCCCGCCTGGGTCGACGAGCTGCGCGCCACGCAGCCGGAGCTGCCCGGGGCGCGCAGCGAGCGCTTCATGAGCCAGTACGGGCTGCCGCGCAACGACGCGCGCACGCTGGCCGCGGGAGGTGCGCTCGCCGGCTTCTACGAGGAGATCGTGGGCCTCGGGGCGGACCCCAGGCTGGCCGCGAACTGGACGCTCGGCGAGTACCTCGCGTACCTGAACGCGGCCGGCCTCGAGGCCGGCCACGGCCACGTCACGGCGGAGCGCATGGCGAAGCTCATCGCGCTGGTCGCGGACGGCACGGTGTCGACCAGCGCCGGCAAGGAGGTCTTCGCCCGCATGATCGAGGAGCGGGCCGAGCCCGAGCAGATCGTGCAGGAGCACGGGCTCGGCCAGATCAGCGACGCCGCGGAGCTCGAAGCCGTGGTGGCGCAGGTGGTCGCGGACAACGCCGCGCAGGCGCAGCAGTATCGCGACGGCAAGCAGCAGGTGCTGGGCTACTTCGTGGGCCAGGTGATGAAGACCACGGGCGGCCGTGCCAACCCCAAGCTCGTCAACGAACTATTGCGCGAGGCGCTCGGCGGCTGAGGCGGGCTGGGCCGCGAGTCGCTTCGGGCTCGCGGCTCCTGCATGTTGCCTCGCACGCCGAGGCTGTGGAACAATGCGCACACGTTGCTGCCGCGCCGAGGGTCGCGCGGCGCCATCATGCGACATCCATCCACACCGTTGCCCAGATCGGCGACGACGCCTCCCCGGGGCCGTGACGCAGGTGCGGGGCACAAAGGCAGGTGACCATGACCAGCGACCTTTCCAGCTTCGTCATCGCCAGGGCCAAGCCGGCCGAGCCTGCCGTGCGCGTGGACGACACCACGCTGCGCGACGGCGAGCAGACGGCCGGCGTCGTGTTCTCCAACCACGAGAAGATCCGCATCGCCAAGCTGCTCGACGAAGTGGGCGTGCACCAGATCGAGGTGGGCATCCCGGCCATGGGCGGCGACGAGAAGACCACCATCCGCCAGATCGTGGAGCTCGGGCTGGATTCGTCCATCCTGGCCTGGAACCGGGCGGTGATCGACGATCTCAGGCACTCCATCGGACTGCGGCGTCGACGCCGTCGCCATCTCCATGTCGGCCAGCGACATCCACATCGAGCACAAGCTGCAGAAATCGCGGCAGTGGGTGCTGGATCAGATCCGCGAGTGCGTGGCCTTCGCCAAGGACCAGAACCTGTACGTCTCGGTCAACGCCGAGGACGCCTCGCGCGCCGACCTGGAGTTCCTGGTGCGCTTCGGCCAGGCCGCCCAGGAGGAGGGCGCCGACAGGCTGCGCTTCTGCGACACGCTGGGCATCCTCGACCCGTTCGACACGTACAACGTCATCAGCTTCCTGAAGAAGCAGCTGGGGGGTCTGGGCATCGAGATGCACACGCACGACGACTTCGGCATGGCGACGGCCAACGCCCTGGCGGGCATCAAGGCCGGGGCCACGTACGTGAACACCACGGTCAACGGCCTCGGCGAGCGCGCCGGCAACGCCGCCCTCGAGGAGGTCGTGATGGCGCTCAAGTTCATCGGCAAGGTCGAGGTGGGCCTGCACACGAGCCGCTTCCGCGAGCTCAGCGAGTACGTGGCGGCCGCCTCGGCGCGCACCATCCCGGCGTGGAAGAGCATCGTGGGCACCAACGTCTTCGCCCACGAGAGCGGCATCCACGCCGACGGCGTCATCAAGAACCCGCTCAACTACGAGGCGTTCGCGCCGGAGGACGTCGGCCTGGAGCGCCAGATCGTGGTGGGCAAGCACTCCGGGTCGCGCACCATCTACCGCAAGTTCCAGGAGTTCGGCCTGGAGCTCACCAAGCAGGACTGCGACGGCATCCTCGAGCTCGTGCGCAGTACCGCCGTCGAGCTCAAGCGGGCGCTGTTCGACAAGGAGCTCATGTACGTCTACCAGGACTACCTGGGGCGCCTCGGCGACGCCGTGCCGGTGAACGGCAGGGGGCCCGGCGCGGCGGGACCGGTCGCCCCGGAGCCCGCAGGCCGGCCTGCGGAGGCGGCTTCGTGAATGGCCACCGAAGGCAAGCCATCGAGCGGGGCGCCGGAGGGGCACCGCTCAGGCCGCTCACCCTGGCCGAGAAGCTGCTCGCCGCGCACGCCGGGCTGGACGCCGTGGTGCCCGGCCAGATCGTCGTGGCGAGCGTCGACGTGGCCATCGCCCAGGACGGCACCGGCCCGCTCGCCATCCAGCAGCTCGGCGAGCTCGGCGTGACGCGCGTGAAGGCGCCGACGTGCGTGTTCTTCCTCGACCACACGGCGCCGGCGCCGCGCAGCGAGCTGGCCAACACGCAGGTCGGCATCCGGGCGTTCTGCGCCTCGTCGGGCGCCATATTGAGCGACATCGAGATGGGCATCTGCCATCAGCGGGTCGCCGAGAGCTTCGCCAGACCGGGCGACCTCGTCATCGGCGCCGACTCGCACACGTGCATGGCCGGCGCCTTGGGCGCCTTCGCGACGGGCATGGGCAGCACGGACGTGGCCGTCGGCATGGCCACGGGCAAGACCTGGCTGCGCGTGCCGGAGACGATCCGTATCGAGGTGAGCGGCGAGCTCGCGCGCGGCGTGTTCGCCAAGGACCTGATGCTCACCGTCATCGGCACGCTGGGTGCGGACGGCGCCACCTACAAGGCGCTCGAGTTCGGCGGGCCGGGCATCGAGGCGCTGCCCATGTACGGCCGGCTGACGCTGGCCAACATGGCCGTGGAGGCCGGCGCCAAGGCCGGCCTCATCGCCAGCGACGAGGTCACGCGCGCCTATCTGGCGGCGCTGGGGCGCGAGCAGGACTGGCGTCCGCTCGCGCCCGATGCGGCCGCCGCCTACGAGCGCGTGGTGCCCTTCGACCTGGCCGCGATCGTACCGACGGTGGCGCGTCCGCACACGGTGGACAACATCGCGCCGGCCGCCGAGCTCAAGGGCGTGAAGGTCGACCAGGTGTTCATCGGCACCTGCACGAACAGCCGCCTGGAGGACCTGCGCGCGGCGGCCGAGGTGCTGCGCGGCCGCCACCGCGCCGCCCACACCCGCCTGATCGTGACGCCCGCGTCCCGCAGCGTCGCGCGGGCGGCCGCGGCCGAGGGCCTGTTCGACGTGTTCTGGGACGCCGGCGCCGTGATCACCAACCCGGGTTGCGGCGCCTGCGTCGGCATCCACGAGGGCATCCTCGCCGACGGCGAGGTCTGCCTCAGTACGGCCAACCGCAACTTCCGCGGGCGCATGGGGAATCCTGAAGCGTCCATCTACCTCGGCTCGCCGGCCACCGCGGCCGCCACGGCCGTCGCCGGCGAGATCACCGATCCACGCGAGCTTCTCTAGGAAGGAGGAGGTACCGTGGCAGCACACTACGACGCCCCGCCGCCCATGGTCATCGACCCGAGCAAGCGCTACGTCGCCACGATCAGCACCGATCTGGGCGACATCGTCATCGAGCTGTTCGCGGACAAGGCCCCGAACACGGTCAACAACTTCGTGTTCCTGGCGCGCGAGGGCTACTACGACGGCGTCACGTTCCACCGCGTCATACCGGACTTCATGGCGCAGGGCGGCGACCCGACGGGCAGCGGCTCCGGCGGCCCCGGCTACAAGTTCGCCGACGAGTTCCATCCGGCGCTCAAGCACGACGGGCCCGGCATCCTGTCGATGGCCAACGCCGGCCCCGGCACCAACGGCTCCCAGTTCTTCATCACCCACCGCGAGACGCCTCACCTGGACGGCCGCCACACCGTGTTCGGCAGGGTCATCGACGGCATGGACGTGGTGCTCGCCATCCCCGCGCGCGACCCCTCGCGCGCCAGCGAGCCGGGGCTGGCGATGAACAGCGTGACGATCGTGGAGGAGGAGTGGATCACGTGAGTGACGAGCTCCTCCTGGGCAAGGCCTGGCTCTTCGGCGACGACATCTCGACCGACCACATCGCGCCGGGCCGCCTGTTCCACCTGAGGACCGACCTGCCCGAGCTCGCCAAGCACGTGCTGGAGGACGCGCGGCCGGAGTTCGCCGCGTCCATGAGCGCCGGGTGACTTCGTGGTCGGCGGCCGCAACTTCGGCCTCGGCTCCAGCCGCGAGCACGCGCCGCGCATCATCAAGCTCGCCGGCGCCGGCGCTGTGCTGGCCCAGTCGTTCGCCCGCATCTTCTTCCGCAACGCCATCAACGTCGGCCTGCCGGTGCTGCAGTGCGACACGAGCGGCATCGGCGAGGGCGACGAGTTGCGGGTGGACCTGACGGCGGGCGAGGTGCGCGACGTCACGACCGGCGCCGTCATCCCGTTCGTCCCACTGCCGGCGGTGATGGTCACCATCCTCGAGGACGGCGGCCTCGTGCCGCACGTCAAGAAGCACGGCGGCTTCGCCCTGCCCGAGGGCTGAAGCCGCTCACCCGCAAGGAGACGCTCCATGACGCACACGGTCACCCTGATCCCCGGTGACGGCACCGGGCCGGAACTGGCCGCCGCCCTCGAGACGGTCATCGCCGCCACCGGCGTGCCCATCGAGTGGGAGCGGCGCGACGCCGGGGTGGACGTGATGGAGGAGTTCGGCACGCCCGCTGCCCGAGCACGTGCTGGAGAGCGTGCGTCGCACGGGCGTGGCCATCAAGGGACCGATCACCACGCCCGTCGGCCACGGCTTCCGCAGCGTCAACGTGGCCCTGCGCAAGGAGCTCGACCTGTACGCCTGCCTGCGGCCCGCGAAGACGATGAAGGGCGTGCGCAGCCGCTACGACGACATCGACATCGTCGTCGTGCGCGAGAACACCGAAGACCTCTACGCCGGCATCGAGCACATGGTCGGCGAGGACGCGGCCGAGAGCATCAAGATCATCACCCGCAGAGGGACGGAACGCATCGTCCGCTTCGCCTTCGAGTACGCGCGCCGGCACGGCCGCCGCAAGGTGACGGCCGTGCACAAGGCCAACATCATGAAGTGCACGGACGGGTTGTTCCTGCGCGTCGCCCGGGAGGTGGCCGGCGGCTATCCCGACATCGAGTTCGAGGACCGCATCGTCGACAACATGTGCATGCAGCTCGTGCAGAAGCCGGAGCTCTACGACGTGCTGGTGCTGCCCAACCTGTACGGTGACATCGTCAGCGATCTGTGCGCCGGGCTCATCGGCGGCCTTGGGGTCGCACCCGGCGCCAACTTCGGCGACACCGTGGCGGTGTTCGAGCCGGTGCACGGCAGCGCGCCGAAGTACGCGGGCCAGGACAAGGTGGACCCCACGGCGCTCCTGCGCTCCGGGGTGCTGCTGCTCGAGCATCTCGGCGAGGATGCGGCGGCGCGACGCATGGAGGACGCGATCGCCGCCGTGATCGCCGAAGGCAAGGACGTCACCTACGACCTGGGCGGCACGGCGGGCACGAGCGCCATGGCCGCCGCCATCGCCCGGCGTATCCAGGGCTGACGGCGCGGCTGGGCCGGCGGCTTCGCCGCCGCCCCTGCCGCGCCGGAAGGAGGCTCCTCATGGAAGAGGAGGAGAAGCGCATCAACCTGCACGCCACGCCGGAGATGATGGCGGGCGTCTACGCCAACTTCGCCAACGTGAGCCACTCGGACTACGAGTTCTCCATCACCTTCATGCGGCTCGACCACGAGAGCGAGGACGATCAGGAGGTCAGCGGCGTCGTCGTGAGCCGCGTGAACATGTCGTCGCGGTTCATGAAGGAGCTGTTCGAGGCCATGAAGGACAACCTCAGCAAGTGGCAGGCCGCGGAGAACATCCGCAATCTGCCGGAGTCGCCCGGCCGGGAGTAGCGAGAGGCAGGTCCGTGCTGCCCTTGGCCCCGGCGGCCCACTGGTCGCCAGCCGGCTCGGGCCGCGTTGTCCAAGGTGGCTAAGAAGGAGCCCGTTTCGGCTCCTTTTTGCCCTGCAAGTGGGCGCTTTCGCGGTTGCCCCGCACGGCGGCCAACGGCTAGAATGGCTGGGCCTGTGATCCCGTCGTCTCCCTGCCCTGGGGGGCTTCTCCGCTGGAGCCGCGGAGGGGGATGGAGCACACCGTCAGGAGGACGCAGTGGACTTTTACCAAGGCAAGGTGCTCAGGATCGACCTGAGTGCGGGCACCTCCGTCGTCGAGCCTCTCAACATGGAGTGGGCTGAGAAGTACATCGGCGGCAAGGGCCTGCTTCTGCGCTACATGTGGGAAGAGGTGCCGCCGAAGGTCGACCCGTGGGCCCCGGAGAACCCCGTCATCCTCATGACCGGGCCGTTCGCCGGGACGAACGTGAGCACGGCGTCGCGCCTGGTCGTGGGCTGCAAGAGCCCCGCGACCGGCATCCTCAACGACAGCTACGTCGGCGGCTCGTTCGCCCCGGAGATGAAGTTCGCGGGCTACGACGCCATCATCATCAAGGGCGAGTCCCCCGAGCCGGTGGTCGTCACCATCCGTGACGACGTCGTCGAGTTCCTGCCGGCCAAGCCGAAGTACTGGGGCCTCAAGACCTCCGAGATCGAGGAGGCCATGCGCCGGGACTTCGACGCCGACGCCAAGACGCTGTCCATCGGCCCCGCGGGCGAGAGCGAGATCCTCTGGGCCTGCCTCTCCACCGACCAGTACCACAAGGCCGGGAGGGGCGGCCACGGCGCCCTCTGGGGCCACAAGAAGCTCAAGGCCATCGCCGTCCGCGGCACCGGGTCGGTGACCGTCGGCGACGCCAGGGCCTTCCTCGAGGACATGTACCGCATCCACGGCGAGTACGTGCTCACCGAGGACAACCTGTGGGCCAACGAAGAGGGCACGCCGATCCTCGGCCAGATCATGAGCGACGCCGGCGTCATCCCCACGCGCAACTGGTCCACCGGCACGTTCGAGCAGATGGAGAACATCAACTCGGACTCCTTCATCAAGGTCCGCACCAAGAACCGCGCCTGCTACCAGTGCGCCATCGGCTGCCGGCAGTTCCACGAGGTCGACGGCGTCGCCGGCGAGGGCCCCGAGTACGAGACCATCGCGCTCTGCGGCGCCAACTGCGGCATCGGCGACATCGCGGCGCTCATGAAGTTCAACCAGCTGTGCGACGAGCTCGGCCTGGACACGATCTCGAGCGGCAGCGTCGTCGGCCTTGCCATGGACCTCACCGAGAAGGGCGTCAAGGACTTCGGGCTGCACTTCGGCGAGACGGAAAGCTACCTCAAGGCGCCCTGAGCTCATCACGAAGCGCGAGGGCATCGGCGCCGAGCTGGCGCTCGGCTCCCGCGCCCTGGCCGCCAAGTACGGCCATCCCGAGCTCGCGATGGAGGTCAAGAACCTCGAGCTGCCCGGCTACGACCCGCGCGGGTCGTTCGGCATGAGCCTTGGCTACGCCACGTCGGACCGCGGCGGCTGCCACATGCGCGCCTACCCCATCGCCGACGAGATCGTCGCCGGCAGCCTGCCCCCGGACACGCTCGAGGGCAAGGCCATGAAGGTCGTCTGGGGCAACCCGGCCGAGGGCATGATCGGCGAGAACTTCAGCGCCGTGAAGTTCTGCGGTATCTGGTGCGACTTCTGGGCGGTCACGCCCGAGCAGATCGGGCAGATCTTCAAGCACGCCTGGAAGCGCGAGTTCAGCGATGAGGACGTGTTCCAGATCGGCGAGCGCGTCTGGAACCTCGGGCGCCTGTTCAACCTGCGTGAGGGCGTGGAGCCCGACGACATCCCGAAGAAGCTGTACGCGGAGGAAGGCGCCCACACCACGGGGGCCTCGGCCGGCCGCGCCATCGGCACCGCGACGTTCAAGGCGGCGCTGCAGGAGTTCTATCAGTTGCGAGGCTGGGACGAGAACGGCGTCCCCAGCGAGGCCAAGCTCGCAGAGCTCGGCGTCGACGTGCGCCTCTGACGGCGTCACGCCGAACGAAGGGAGAACAGATGCCTCACGTGATGATCTCGAGTAAGAAGTGCACCGGCTGCCACATGTGCGAGCTGGCCTGCGCCGCCTTCCATGAGGGCGCCTACCGCCCGTCCGTCACGCGCCTCTTCAGCGAGTGCAACCCCACCACCGGCGCCATCAAGGGCCACACCTGCCTGCAGATGGGCTGCGCCAAGTGCCAGGAGGCCTGCCCCACCGACGCCATCGTGACGAAGGAGATCACGATCAAGGTCAAGGGCGACTTCCCGGGCAAGGAGAAGATCGGCGACACGGTCACCGGTTACGTGCTGGTCGTCGACGAGGACCTCTGCACGGACTGCGGGGAGTGCTACGACGTCTGTCCCACCGACGTCATCCACAGCCACCCCGACCGGGGAGTGGCCTTCAAGTGCGATCTCTGCGACGGCGAGCCCCAGTGCATCGCGTTCTGCCAGAACCCGCACGTGCTGGCCGTGGACCTCAAGGTCGACAAGAAAGACAGGGAGCTGGCGCAGGTCTGAAGACATGGCGACCGCGTACGTGAAACTCCCCGTCGGCATGACCACCGCCGAAGGGCGGCGGGAGGTCGAGTGCCGCGGCTCCACGGTGGGCGAGGTCATCGAGCAGGCCATCACCCTTGAGCCGCGCATGCGCCCCCGCATCTTCCGCGACGACGGGCGCATGTACGCCGGCGTGTTCCTCAACGGGCGCAACATCAATGCGCTCGCCGGCATGGACACGCCGGTCGGCGATGGCGACAAGCTCAGCGTGCTGCCGCCGCTGTCCGGCGGCTGAGTCGGGCGGAACGAGTCTACGACGGGGGGCCGGCGCGCGGCACGCGCGCCGGCCCCCGTCCGTCTGCTAGCATCAGCTCCATGAGCGACCCCGCCACCGACCCCGTCCGCCGGCTCGCCGCGGTCAGCCTGCTGGAGGCCGTCCGCGGCCGCACGAGCGTGCGCCGCTTCCGGCCGGACCCCGTGCCCCGCGAGGACGTGCGCGCCATCGTGGAGCTGGCGGTGCGCGCCGCGAACGCCGGCAACGCGCAGCCGTGGCGCTTCGTGGCCGTGGAGAGCGCCGCGCTGCGCGAGGCGATGCGCGGCGCCGTGGACGATGCGCTGGACGAGGCGGCGGCCTGGCCCGAGCTCGCCGGCATGGCCGCCGACATCAAGGCGCTGCGCGCCTACGCCACGTTCTTCGCCGACGCGCCGCTGGTCGTCGCGGTCTTCGCGTCGCCCTATTCGTCACGCGGCGACGAGCTGCTGCAACGTCGCGGACTGACCCAGGTCGAGCGCGACCGTCTCCGCGCGCGACCGGACCTGCAGAGCATCGGGGCCGCGGTCCAGCTGCTCTGCACCGCGGCCCACGCCCTGGGCTACGGCTCCTGCTGGATGACGGCGCCGCTGCTGGCGGCGCCCGCCATCGAGCGACTGCTCGAGGTAGCCCCGCCGGCGCGCCTGGCCGCGGTCGTGCCCGTCGGTCTGCCTGCCGCCGCGCCCCGCCCCTCAGCGCGCCGTCCCGTGGACGACGTCCTCGAGTTCCGCTGAGCCGCCGTCCGCCCGAGCTCACGCGCGAGCCCCGTGCTACACTCTGCTCACGCGGCTTCGGCCGCGTCGCGCGCTCTCCCGAGCGACCGTTGTTCACGAGAGGACCGAGTGGATCACGATCTCGACATCGCCGGGCTCTGCGACCCGCGCCCTGGAGGGCGGCGAGCTGGGCGAGCCGCAGCTTGAGCGCCTGTTGTCGGCGCGCGGGGGCGAGGCGGAGCAGGTGTTCGGCGCCGCCCGTGAGCTGCGCCGGCGCCACTTCGGCGAGAAGGTCTTCCTGTACGGCTTCGTCTACTTCTCGACCTACTGTCGCAACCAGTGCACCTTCTGCCTGTACCGCGCCGGCAACCCCGCCAGTCCCCGCTACCGCAAGTCGCTGGACGAGGTCGTCGCCATCTGCCGCGACCTTGCCGCGTCCGGGGTGGCGCTGCTGGACCTGACCATGGGGGAGGACCCGCAGCTCTTCGCGGAGCCCGGCTTCCGCGGCCTGCTGGAGCTCGTGCAGGCGGTGAGGAGCGAGGCCGGGCTGCCGGTCATGGTCTCGCCCGGCCTGGTACCCGAGGAGACGCTCGGCGCGTTGCGCGCCTGCGGCGCCGACTGGTACGCGCTGTATCAGGAGACCCACACGCCGGCGCTCTACGAGCGGCTGCGTCTGGGTCAGACGTACGAGGCGCGCGCCGCCGCCCGCCGGGCGGCCCGGCGCGCCGGCCTGCTGGTGGAGGACGGCATCCTCACCGGCATCGGTGACACGGCGCTCGACCGGGCCCGCTCCGTCGCGAGCATGCGGGACGCCGGCTGGGACCAGGTGCGCATCATGACCTTCGTGCCGCAGGCGGGCACGCCACTCGCCCACGTCGAGCCTCCCGACGACACCGCCGAGCTGCTGACGATCGCCGTGATGCGCCTGGCCATGCCGGACCGTCTCATCCCCGCCTCGCTGGACGTGGACGGGCTGCGCGGCCTGGAGCGCCGCCTGCAGGCGGGCGCCAACGTCGTCACGTCCATCGTGCCGCCCACGGTCGGCCTGGCCGGCGTGTCCCAGTCGGAGCTCGACATCGACGAGGGCCACCGCACCGTGGCCGAGGTCGTGCCACAGCTCGAGCGTCTGGGGCTGGAGGCGGCGTCGCCGCAGGCCTACGCCGACTGGCTGGACGTCCGCCGCGCCGCGAGGCCGGCGTGAAGCTGCTGGTCGTCGGCGGCAAACTGCAGGGCACGGAGGCGTGCTACCTTGCCGCCCTCGCCGGCTTCGAGACCATCCTCGTCGACCGCCGCCCGGCTCCGCCGGCGGCGGGCCTTGCCGACCGCCACGTGGTCGCCGACATCACCGCCGACGAGGCGCTCGCCCGCACCCTCGTGCGGTCCTGTGACGCCGTGCTGCCGGCCTGCGAGGACCTCGACACGCTCGAGTGGCTGGCGGCGCGTGTGCCGGCGTGGGACGTGCCGCTCCTCTTCGATCTGGACGCGTACCGGGTGACCGAGTCCAAGAGCGCCTCCCGGCGGCTGTTCGCCGACCTTGGGGTGCCGCTTCCGCGCCCCTGGCCGGCCTGCGGTCTGCCGGCTGTGGTCAAGCCGGACGCGGCCAGCGGCAGCGAGGGCGTCAGCGTGGTCTGGCGCGAGGAGGAGGTCGCCGCCGCCGTCCGCGCGCTGCGCGCGGCCGGGCACGAGGCCGTCGTCGAGGAGTACGTGCCCGGGCCGTCGCTGTCGCTCGAGGTGCTGTGCTGGGGTGGCGCGGCTGTGGCCCTGCAGGCGACCGGTCTGGAGTTCGACGAGGTCTACGACTGCAAGCGCGTCGTCGCGCCGGCCGACGGTGTGAGCCCCGGCGCGCTCCGCGCCTTCGACGACCTGACCGTGCGGCTCGCCGAGGGTCTGGGCCTGCAGCGGCCTCATGGACGTCGAGGTCATGGTCGGCGACGATGGCCCTCGGGTGCTCGAGATCGACGCACGGCTGCCCAGCCAGACACCCACGGCAGTCTACTGGTCGAGCGGCCTCAACATCCTCGAGGCGTTCACCGCGACCGTGCGCGACGGCGCGCTGCCGAGCATCGACCGCACGCCTCGCAGGGCGTGTGTCTACGAGCATGTCCGCGCCTGCGACGGCGAGCTGCGCGTGACGGGCGAGCACGTGATGGGATCGGCGCCGCCGCTCGTCCGCGTCCCCGGGTTCTTCGGCGTGGACGAGGCGCTCACCGACTACAGAGCGGGAGCCTCCTCCTGGGTCGCGACCCTCATCGCCGCGGGTGATACGGTGGACGATGTGCGGCGGCGCGTGGACGACGCGGTCCGCGCCGCCGCGGCCGAGGAAGGGCTCCGTGTTGCCGGGGTGTAGTGTGGTGGCCGACGAAGGAGACGGACGATGACGAGGTTGACCGAAGCCGACGTGCGGTCGCTCACCGCGGCGCTGCCCGGGCTCGACGAGCAGCTGGGCGCGGTGGCCGGCATGACGCTGCGCGACGTCGCCATGCGCGCCGTGGCCGCCGAGCCCATCTGCGTACCGCTGTTCGGCGCCCCGGTGGCCGCCGTGCCCATCTCCACCGGCGAAGGTCTTATCTCCGGCTTCTGCGAATGCGTCGTCGCCATCCTGACTCATCTCGGGTGTGACGCATGGGTCACGGAGCGGTCGGACGTGCGCGGCATCCAGGACGCGGCGGACGACGGGGCCCGCGTCATGTTCCTCGCCGACGATCATCGCTTCGTCGCGCTCAACCTGCGCAACGGCGCCTGTATCGACGACGACCCCGCCACCGCCGACGGCTACGCGGCCCTGCTGGAGGGCGCCGCCGGCGCGCTCATGGGCCAGGCCGTGCTGCTGCTCGGCCTCGGCGCCGTGGGCCGGGCCGCCGCGCGGCGGCTGCTCAATCGCGGCGCCGACGTGCACGTGGTGGAGCCGGACTCGGCCCGGCTGAGTGCCGCGCTGGACGCCGGGCTTCCCCTCAAGGCCGTGTCGCTGGAGGAGGGGCTGGAGCGCTGCCGGCTCATCTTCGACGCCTGTCCGGCCGCCGACCTCATCGACGCCGACCAGGTGGGGCCCGAGACGATCGCCGCCGTGCCCGGCATCCCGTCGGCGTTCACGGCGGCGGCGCAGCAGAAGCTGGGCGGCCGCCACATGCACGAACCGCTCGCCGTCGGCGTGACGGTCATGGTGGCGCGCGCGCTCAGCTGACGCGGTAGTATTCCTTCTCAGCGGGGGCTCGATCGGAAGGATCAGCGTGGGCTCTAAACCCACGCAGGCGGGTGTAACTCCCGCAGTCCCCGCCAGCGTCACACACCGGCGCCGTAGCCGCGCTGCGGCGCCGTCCGGGGGAGACGGCCATGCCCGAGGACCGCAAGGCGCGCGTCGACCGCGAGCTCATCGAGCTGCTCAACGAGCTGCGCGTCGTGCTGCCCGGGGCACAGGTGCTCTTCGCGTTCCTGCTGGTGCTGCCGTTCACGACGCGCATCCACATCACGACCGTCCAGCGCGACGTGTACTTCGCCGCGTTCCTCTGCACGGCCGTCGGCACGTCGCTGCTCATGGCGCCCTCCACGAACCACCGGCTGCGCTTCCGCGAGTACGACAAGGAGCGCATGCTGCTGTGGTTCAACACGCTCTGCCTGGTCGGCACGACGTTCCTGGCCGCCGCCATCTCGCTGGTGGTGTTCGTCGTCACGGACGTGCTCTTCCGCGTGACGTGGGCGGCGATCGTCGCAGGGGCCATCGCCGCCTGGATCGTGCTTCATCTGGTACGTCCTGCCGCTGCTGCAGCGGCGGCGGCGCGAGGTGGTGTGACGGTCAGCCCCCGAAGGTGACCGGGATCCTGACCACGTTGAGCCGTGAGCCGTCCTTCATGGACGTCTCGTAGACCACCAGCCAGCCGCGCTTCGCCGAGGTGCTGTAGGCGATCGACTCGCTGAAGACGCCGCGCTCGGGCGCGCCCATGGAGGCCTGCACCTGGGTGCGCACGATGCGCCGGCCGCTGCTGTCCACGAGCTGGGCGGTGAAGGAGCCCTCGAACACGCTGGCGGTGCCCCGCAGGGTGAAGGGGTCGGGCAGCACCGCGCCCACGCCCGGGGTCTCCACGAAGATGGGCGGCTCGAAGTCCCGCCAGTCGGCGCGGCTCTGGACGACGAGTCCAGCACGAGGCCCTCGCCCCCCAGCGCCTTCACGGGCTGGCCGTCGAGCATGAACGAGACGGCCTTGATGGTCGGGAACTGGGTGAGCGTGTAGGTGACCTGCGCCACGCGCGCCATCATCGACAGCGAGCCGCCGCCCGAGGCGAAGTCGGCTCGAAAGGTCCACGGTCGCGACCCGGTCCTTGATGGCGATGCCTCTGAGCGTGGTGCCTTCGGTACGGTCGTGCCGAGGCCGGCCGCCTTCTCCGACGCGGTCGGACCGTCGCACAGGGCGGTCATCGCCGCCGCGGCGACGGCGACCGTGTGCGGCACCTGGCGCTGGGCCACGCCGAGCTTCTCGCCGCGGAGGAAGTAGATGCGGATGGTCGTGGTCTGTGCGGTCGAGGACGGCGGCGACGGTGAGGCGGAGGGCGTGACCGTGACGGTCTCCGTGGGGACGGGCGTGGCCGCCGAGGTCTGGCCGCCGGAGGCGCCGCCGCCGCAGGCGGCGACGAGCGCGGCGGCCGTCAGCACGATCACCGCGCCGGCGACGAGCAGGACCGGGACGAGGTGGAAGACGCTGCGGGCTGCTCGGCGGGCCATGGGTCACCTCCGGCGGTCGAGGACGGGGTCAATCACTTCGCCGTGAGGGGTCGGCCTCCTGCCGGACGGCGGAGTGGTACACTCCGGGACGGACCGCGGTGCCCGCGGGTTCGACCTTGCCGTTTCATCGCCGACCCTGGCCGATGCCGACTGACCCGAACAAGACACGCTACTATCGCAAGCAGGTCCCTCTCTTCCGCCTCGTCGAGAAGATGAAGCTGTGGCCCTCGCGGCGCGGCATCCTGCACGGCATCAAGGAGTTCGAGGAGCGCGGCGCCTACGCCGTCGTGGTCACGCACTGCAACAAGCACATGGTGGTGCACGACTCGAAGACGAGCCGCGCCGGGCGCTGGCTGCGCAACAAGTGGTACGCGGAGGCCTGCCCGCAGTGCCGCATCCCGGAGTGGAAGCTGCAGAAGTACGCGGCCACGCACTTCAAGCGCGGCTACGGCTCCCACCTGCGCGACGACGTGCCGCGGCGCTGACGCGTGCCGGTGCCCGGCGCGGTCGCCGCCGACCGACGCGGACAACGCCGGCGGCGTGGGCGGCCGCGTGGAGCGCCTAGAGGAGCCGCCAGCTCTCCGGCCGCAGCTGGACTGATTGCGGCGCGTCCAGCACCTTGTCCAGCGACACCAGCATCGCCGTCTTGTCGTGCGGCAGGCGTCCACCGACGGGCAGGTAGTTGGACGCGTGGTTGCAGCGGAACAGGCAGTCCGAGACGTCGAGCGCGGCGACGATGCCGCGCAGCTCGCGCAGCATGCCGACGGAGTCCGGCAACACCACCTCACCGCTCGCCACCTTGCGGTCCATGGCCGTGCCCGGCGTGAGCATCAGCGTGAGGATGCCGATGTACTCGGGGTCGATGGCCGACAGGGCCTCGCCCGTGGCGCGGGCGTGCTCCGCCGACCGCGCCGTGCCGGCGAGGCCCAGGATGGCCGTGATGGAGAGCCGCAGTGCCGGCCTCGGAGGCCCGCCGGCAGCCCTCGATCTGCTCGGCCACGGTCATGCCCTTGTGGATGTCGGCGAGCGTCTCGTCGTCGCCCGACTCGAGCCCCAGGTAGATGAGGTCCAGGCCGGCTTCGCGTAGGCCGCGCAGCTCGTCCACCGTCTTCGCCAGCAGGTTCCGCGCGTTGGCGTAGGAGCTGACGCGCTCCAGGTGGGGGCACTCGTCGCGCAGCAGCGCGAGGACCTCGTGGAGCTTGCGCGGGCGACAGCGCCAGCGCATCGCCGTCGGCCAGGAACACGCGGGTGACGCGCCGCTTGACCGCGGCGGGCAGCCCCGTGACGTCCTCCGACGACCTCGGCGAACGGCCGCACGCCGAACGGCTTGTCCAGGTACGTGCCGCAGAAGTCGCAGGTGTTGTTGGAGCAGCCGTAGGTGACCTGCAGGATGAGGCTCGAGGCTTCGCTGGGGGGACGGATGACGGCGCCGTGGTATCGCACGGCCGGATGGTAGCACGAAGCGGGCGGGCGGCGCGCTCGCGAGCGCGCCGCCCGCCCGCGCCGTCGCCCCGCCTCCCTCGAGCCGAGGGGCCTCCCAGGCTTGGGTTACCTCGTGCGCGTTGGTATACTGCGGCCCGCAGCACGACGCGAGAGCGCGGTCGGTGGGATGGCCTCAAGCCACTCCTGTCACACATGGCTTGCGGAGCTCGCCCGCCCTCCCGTCGCGCCGCGACCTACCGACCAGAGCGGTCGAGCAGTGGAGACGTTGGGAGGAGTCCAAGGTCATGGCAGACATCTACCAGGAAGCGATCGACGCTATCGTCAGCTCGGATCGTGCGGCAGCCGAGGATGTGGCGACCCGCGCTCTCGCCCAGGGCATCAAGCCCGGCGACATCATGCAGAACGGGTTCGTCAAGGGCATCCAGGAGGTCGGCGACCTCTTCGAGAGCGGCGAGGTCTTCCTGCCCGAACTCATGATGGCGGCCGACGCGATGGCCGGCGCCACCGAGGTCACGAACGCCGCGCTCGAGGCCGGCGAGGCCGAGTCCAAGGGCACCGTCGTCATCGGTACCGTGCAGGGCGACGTGCACGACATCGGCAAGGCCATCGTCATCGCCTACCTCAAGGCCAACGGCTACGAGGTCACGGACCTGGGCCGCGATGTCGCCGCCGCCACCTTCATCAGCAAGGCCACCGAGCTGAACGCCGACATCATCGGCATGAGCGCCCTCCTCACGACCACGATGGAGGAGCAGCGCAAGGTCATCAAGACCGTCAAGGAGCAGGGCCTGCCGTTCAAGACGGTCGTCGGCGGCGCCCCCTGTACGCAGCGCTGGGCCGACCAGATCGGCGCCGACGCCTACGCCGAGGACGCCAACGACGGCGTCAAGAAGATGGACGCGCTGCTCGGCAGGTAAGCGC
Source organism: uncultured Thermoleophilia bacterium (assembly GCA_963707335.1). GTDB lineage: Bacteria > Actinomycetota > Thermoleophilia > UBA2241 > UBA2241 > CAIXSE01. The sequence goes on from CAVPQD010000011.1 coordinate 95,215, forward strand.
CCGGCAGCGAGTCGCGAAGACTCCGAGGGGCGGGACGGCGTCAGGCCATCCCGCCCCTCTTCTCTCGGGAGTGCGTGTGAACGAGTGGGACGGACGAGCCGAGTACTACAGGGCGAGCCGGTCGCACGCCGCGGGCGATGACCTGGACCAGGTCGTCGCCTGGTGCGGGCCGGGGCCGGGAGTGGCGGCGCTGGACGTGGCCAGCGGGGGCGGCCACGTGGCCCGCCGCCTCCGGGAACTGGGCTGCGTCGTGACGACCTGTGACGCCGCGGCGGGCATGGGGCCGGACGTGGTGTGTCCGGCGGAGCGGCTGCCGTTCGCCGACGCGTCGTTCGACGTCGTCGCCTGCCGACTGGCCGTGCATCACTTCGACGACGCGCCCGCCGCCCTGGCGGAGATGGCGCGCGTGAGCCGGCGGCTCGTCGTCGTGGAGGACACGCTCTACATCGACGAGCGCGTGCAGCGGGCGGAGAAGCTCCGCGACGCGACGCACGTGCGCCACTACAGGCGCGAGGAGCTCGGCGAGATGCTGACGGCGGCGGGCCTGCGGGTCGCCGCCGAGGCGACCTTCGCCAAGCGCCACGACATGGCCGACTGGCTGCGCGCGACGGGCTGCGACGGCGCGGACGCGGCGCGCGTGCGCGAGCTGCTGGCGCACGTGAGCGACGCAGACGGCGCCGCGTGGACGGACCGCAAGATCGTGCTGCAGGCCGTGAGGCGGAGCTAGATGTTGAGGCGCACCGCGTCGAGGTAGCTCAGGCTGCGCCCCGTGCGCTCGATGCCGGCGTGACCTTCGCGCGCCATGAGCAGGCGCTCGAGGCCGAAGCCCAGGCCGACCCAGGGCTCGACGATGCCCCAGTTGGAGTCCATGGGCAGCGGTCCCACCGTGGCGGAGCACACCTCGGACCCGCCGACCTCCACGTCCAGCATCTCGCCGTACACCTCCGAGTCGGTGGGCACGAGCTGGTAGTCGGCGACGCCGGCGGCGGCCATCACGAGGGCCGCCAGCTCCTCCAGGCGGGCGCGGCCCTCGGCCTGCGGGCGGCCCAGCTCCACGAGGTTCATCATCGTGAACTCGTTCAGGTGGCTGGCGCCCTTGGTGTCTCGCCGGAAGCACGTGCCGATCTCGAAGATGCCGAAAGGACGCGTGTAGATGCGGCCGAGGCGCCGCAGCAGCGTGTACAGGTTCGGCGCCAGCATCGGCCGCAGGCAGCGCTTGTCCTCGAGCCAGAAGACCTGCTCGCGCAGCGGGTGGCCGTGCTCGATGCCCATCTTCGCGAGCGCGTCGGCGGTGATGATGTGCGGCGTGACGACCTGTACGAAGCCGAGCGCGCGCGCGCGGCGGCGGCGAGGTCCGCCTCCAGCTCCAGGAGCTGGGGCGCGCGACCGCCGGCGCGCAGCGCGAGCAGGCGCTCGCGGCCGGCGCGCGTGCAGCTCGTCCTCGAGGCGCTTGAAGGCGGCGTTGCGCGCGGCCGCGTCCGGGAAGGTCTCGTCCACGGCGCCGGCCGCGGCGCCCAGCTCGCGCAGGCGCTGCGCCTGGGTGGCGGTGAAGCCCATGCCGGCGCCGCTCATGCCGGCTCCGGGTCGAGCGGCACGCGGGCCAGGTAGTCGGCCAGGCCGCCCTGCAGAGCCCGAGCCAGCGCTCGATGTGCTCGGGGCGCGAGCCAGCCCCTCCTCGCCCGGGTTGGTGAGGAAGAGCGGCTCGACCATCACGGCGATGCCCCGCGTCTCGCGCAGCAGCGCGTAGTTGCGGCCGAAGCCGCCGAGGAACGAGGCGCCCGCGGCTTCCAGACGGGCGCCGATGTAGTCGGCCAGGCGGCTGCCGTGCTCGGAGTAGTAGTGACTGCGCTGAAAGTAGTAGGCAGCGGCGCCGCAGCGGCCGCCGGGCGAGCTGGCGTTGCGTGCAGGGACATCAGGTAGTCGGCGCCCGCGCTGTTGGCCATCTCGGCGCGGTCGTACATCGGCACGGCCTCGTCGCGCTGCGAGTCAGCCTCACGCGACAGCCGTCGGCGCGCAGGAGCTCGGCCAGCCGCAGGCCGAGCGCCAGCGCGACGTCCTTCTCCGGCCGCCGCGGCCGAGACGACGCCGCTGTCGCCGCCGCCGTGTCCGGGGTCGAGGACGACGACCTGTCCCACGGCGGTCCGGGGCGACGTAGCCCTCGTCGCGGTCGGGGATCTTCTTGCCCTCGCGGCCTCGCTCGGCCTTGCGCAGCACCTCGAGGGTGAGCAGCGTGTTCTCGCCGACGATGCCGTCGGGCGGCAGCCCGGCGTTGCGCTGGAAGTCGAGGATGGCGCGTTCGACCTCGTCGTCCAGGATGCCGCGCTCGGCGCCGGCGTTGAAGCCGAGCAGGTTGAGCTTGACCTGCAACGCGAGCACGTCGTCGCCGCGGAAGTTGGGCACGCGCAGGTACAGCAGCCTGTCGCCCAGGGCCGTAGCCCGGCTCGACCAGCTCCGCCAGGTGTTCGCCGGACGCCGTCGACGGACACCGTCTTGGGCCCGAGATAGCCGTCGACGCCCTCGCCCCCGAGCTCGAAGCCGAGCCCGTGCAGGCGCGTCTGCACGTCGGCGACCTCTTTGCCGCGATCTCCCAGCTTGAGCGTGCGCATGAAGACCAGCTTCCCTTTGGCGTCCTCGCAGGCCGTCAGTATAAGCCCGCTTTGCCTGACGGTGAGCGGTCTTGTTACCTCGACTCACGTCGGGTAATAAGCCCGCTTTGCCTGACGGTGAGCGGTCTTGTTACCTCAACTCACGTCGGGTAATAAGCCCGCTTTGCCTGACGGTGAGCGGTCTTGTTACCTCAACTCACGTCGGGTAATAAGCCCGCTTCGCCTGAAGGTGAGCGGTTGTTACCTCAACTCACGTCGGGTAATAAGCCCGCTTCGCCTGAAGGTGAGCGGCCTTGTTACGTCGCCTTACGGGGGGTAATAGCAACGCCGGTGAGGGGGTCGGAGGCGGACCCCACCGGCAAGCTTAGGTGCGGTCGGCTGTCGTGCGCCGCTCAACTGACGGCAGCGGTGGTGGTGTCGCCGGCGGGGTCCCCGCGCGGTCAGATACCGCCGGCGTGTCGCAGCCCGGCTATGACGACGACGATGATCGCCGCGCCGACGACGAAGCGGTAGACGGCGAAGGGCCGGAAGTCGTGGCTGCGCAGGTAGGCGAGCATGAACCAGATGGCCGCGAAGCCCGAGACGGCCGCGCTGACCGTGCCCCAGAAGAACGGGCCTGCCGTGCCGGGGGGCAGGCCCGTGCGCGCCATTTCGAGCGCCTTGTAGAGGGCCGCGCCGCCGATCACGGGGATCGACATGAGGAACGAGTAGCGCGCCGACGACTCGCGGTCGACCGACAGGGCGCGGGCGGTGATCATGGTGATGCCCGAGCGCGAGACACCGGGGGCCAGGGCGACGGCCTGCGCGACGCCGATCAGCAGCGCATCGAGCCAGCGCAGCCCGTCGAGGTGACGAGTCTGCGCGGCGCGCATGTCGACCAGCCACATGACGACGCCGAAGCCGATCATGAGCAGGGCGATGAGCAGCGGCTTGCCGAGGCGATCTTCGATGAAGCTCTCGAAGGCGACGCCCACGATGCCCGCCGGGATGGTGCTGAGGAGGAGCAACCAGGCGAGCCTCTCCTCGGGTCGTCTCTGCGCGACGCCTGGCGAGGCTGCGGAAGAAGGCGGCCAGCAGGCGCACGACCTCGCGCCAGAAGAAGGCGAGCACGGCGAGGAAGGTGCCCAGGTGAAGGGCGACGTCGAAGGTCTTGTTGAGGTCGGGGTGATCGAGGAAGAACGTCCAGCCGAAGGCCCAGGGGACGACGATCAGGTGGCCGGAGCTGGAGATGGGCACGAACTCCGTGAGGCCCTGGACGATGGCGAGAAGCCAGCCGATGAGGTCGGCTGGAAGCACGAAGGCCTGCTGTTCGGCGGGGTGGCGCCGAACGGTACGATCGACGCGGCCGGCGCTGGACGAGCCGGGGAACGGGCCGACGCCGATGCAGCTGCTCGCCCTGTCGCTGGCGGCGTGCACGACCATGGACGTGCTCTCCATCCTCGGAAGATGCGCCAGCCGGTCGAGGACTTCAGCGTCGAGGTGAGCGGCGAGCGCGCCGAGGACCACCCCAAGCGCTTCCTGTCGGTCGACGTCACGTACCGGCTGAAGGGCGCGCTGGACGAGAAGAAGGTCAGCGCGCCATCCAGCTCTCGGAGACCAAGTACTGCTCGGTCGATGGCACGCTGCGGGCTGCCGTGCCCATCACGTCGACATACGTCATCGAGCCCTAGTCTCGCCGCTCACGGCGCCTCGCACGTCCTCTCTCAGGTTCGCACTAGGAGAACGATGTTTACAGCAGCACGTGCGGACGAGCCCATCTGGTCGATGATCGTCGCGGGGAGGTACGTTGGAGCGCGAGCATCAGTTGTCGGTCGTTCTCGCCGACGAGACCCGCTACAGGATCTATCGCTCGATCGCGGAGCAGCCGCACGACGTCGTCACCGTCGCCGAGGTGGCGCAGCAGTTCGGCCTGCATCCCAACGTGGCGCGCATGCACCTGGGCAAGCTCGAGCAGGCCGGATTGCTGGCGACGGGTCTGCGCAGAAGGGCGGCGGCCGGCCCGGCCGCTCTACTGGCTGAGCGGCCGGTCGTCTCCTTCGACGTGCCGCCGCGGCGCTACGACCTCCTCTCCAGCCTCGCCGTCGAGTCGCTCGCGCAGCGAGGCTCCGCGACGACGTGCTGCGCATCTGCCGCGACGCGGGCGCGCCGAAGGCCGTCGCCGCTGGCCGGCGAGGCGCGCCCGCCGGCGGAAGGGCAGCCCGGCCGACCTCGTGCGCCGGGTGGCCGAGCAGCAGGGTCTTCTGCCCGAGGTCCGCTGGGAGGCGACGAGCTCGACGTGCGCGTGCGCAACTGCGTCTTCAGGGAGATCGCCGCTGCGTCCCCGACCTCGTGTGCCCGATGCATCGCGCCTTCTTCGAGGGCCTGGTCGACGCGGTCGTGGCCGGGTGCGCGACGTGCACGTCGACCGGCGACTCGATCAGCCGCGGCGGGGAGCGGTGCGAGATGCTCTGCACGTTCACGCCCGACGGTGGGCATCCCGCCGCCGGCGGGCGGTGATAGAGTAGCCCCGTCCGCACCCGCAGGGAGGGGCCAGTGACCGTCGACGAGGCCATCCGCGATCTGCTGAACGTCTCCACCGACATCCGCGGCGTCGCCGTGCTGGGCCGACGGCGACCTGGTCGGCGGCCGGCCCGGCGCGGCCGGCGTCGACTGCGGCGGCGGCCGCCAGCGGCTCTGGGAGGCGGCCGTCGGCGCGCCGCGGCTCTCGCGCAAAGCTCCGCTCGACCACGTCGTCGTGCAGGACGCGTCCGGCGGCGTCGCGATCGTCGGCGAGCGCGAACGGCGATCGTCGCCGTCACGCGCGCCGCGATCCAGCCGTGGGGCTCCTGCTGTTCGACCTGCGCACCTGTCTCGGCGACGCGTTCGCCGGAAGAGGCGGCGGCAGTGAAGCTGCGACCATCGGCTGGGCGCCTCGGCCGCCCCGGGCCGGCGTCGTACAGTGGCGGCGCCGGGGCGGCGGCGCGTCGGCGCCGCCGGTGCAGCTCGGCTTCGAGGACGGCGGCGAGCGAGTCGCTGGACGCGGGCGACCGGGGGTGCCGGAGCTGCAGGGACGCGCCGCGGCCGCTGCGGCGCGGCTTCGAGATCGGCGGCTGAATGGACGTCGCACGCGTAGACGAAGGACTGCTGCAGGCGACCGTCGCGCGCGCGCTGCGCCGCGGCGGCGACTTCGCCGAGGTCTTCGTCGAGGACCGCGACAGCCTCGGTCTGCGGCTCGAGGACGGCAAGGTCGAGGACGAGCGGGGGTCACGAGTTCGGCGCCGCCGTGCGTCTCAACAGCGGCGAGCGCACCTACTACGCGTACACCGACGAGGTGACGAGGCAGAACCTGCTCGCCGCCGCCGACTCCGTCGCGGCCGCCATGCGCGGCGGCGGGCGGCGGCCGGTGTCGCGACGCTCGGCGACTGCGGCGCGACACCGGCCGTCACCCCCTGAAGGTGCCCCCCGAGACCGTCACCATCACGACCAAGAGCGAGCTGCTGCGCGCCGGCGACGAGGCCGCGCGCGCCCAGGGCGCCGAGGTGACGCAGGTCATCGTCGGGTACAGCGACGGGCGCCAGCAGGTCCTCATCGCGAACTCGCAGGGCGAGCTGGTGCGCGACGACCGCACGCGCCTGCGCCTCGTCGCGCACGTCGTGGCTCGCCGCGACGACGTCATCCAGACCGGGTACGAGACCCTCGGCGGGAGCGCGGGCTTCGAGCTTCTCGACGAGCGGCCGCGCGCGCGAGTGGCCGGCGGGCCGCCGAGAAGGCGCTGGTCATGCTCGACTGCCGAGCCGTCGCCCGCCGGCCCATGCCGGTCGTCATGGCCAACGGCTTCGGCGGCACGCTCTTCCACGAGGCCTGCGGGCACGGCCTCGAGGCCGACGCCATCGCCAAGGGCGCGAGCATCTACGCCGGCCGCCTCGGCGACGTCGTCGCCGCGCCGATCGTGAGCGCCTACGACGACGGCAGCATCACCAACGAGTGGGGCTCGGGCGCCTTCGACGACGAGGGGGTGCCGACGCAGAAGACGCTCCTCATCGAGGAGGGCCGCCTGCACCAGTACCTCTACGACAGGCTGCGCGCGCGCCAGGCCGGCGTCGCCTCGACGGGCAACGGCCGTCGGCAGTCGTTCCGCCACGTCCCCATCCCGCGCATGACGACGACCTTCATCGCCGCGGGCGACTCCTCCGCCGACGAGATCATCGCCGAGACGGAGCGCGGCTTCTACGCGAAGAGCCTGGCCGGCGGCCAGGTCGAGCCGGCGAGCGGCAACTTCGTCTTCGGCGTGGCCGAGGGCTATCTGATCGAGACGGCCGTCTGACGAAGCCGCTGCGGGGCGCCACCCTGGTCGGCAACGGCATCGAGGTGCTGCAGAACATCGACATGATCGCCGGCGACGACTTCCTGGTGAAGTCGGGCATGTGCGGCAAGGACGGCCAGTCGGTGCCCGTGGGGACCGGGCAGCCCACGCTGCGCATCAGCGGATGACGGTGGGGGGGACGGGCTGATGTTCGACGTCGTCGACGAGGTCTGCGACGGGCGGCGCGACGTGGCGCGCGGACGCCGAGGCCTACGCCGAGCGCGCCACGTCGCGCCGCATCAAGGTGTACAAGCAGGAGGTCGAGGAGCTCACGGCGGCGAGCGGCGCGGCGTCGGTCTGCGCGTCTTCCAGGAGGGGAAGGTCGGGCACGCCTACTCCTCGGACACGTCGACGCGCGCGCTCGAGGAGGTCGTCGAGCGCGCCGTCGGCAACGCCTCCGTCACCGACCCCGACCAGTTCGCGCGCGCTGCCCGAGCCGCCGGCGCGCCGGCCGACGTCCCCGTTCGACCCGCGGCTCAGGCGCGGCGAGGACGAGAAGATCGACCTGGCGCTGCGCGTCGAGAAGGCGGCCCTCGACGCCGACCCGCGCGTGAAGCTCGTCGAGGACACGGTCTACGCCGACGGCGACGGCGAGGTCTTCCTCGCCAGCTCGCCGGCGTACGCGGCAGCTACCGCGAGAACGACGCCTACGTGTTCGCCTACGTGCTCGCGGAGCAGGACGGCCAGGTCGAGACCGGCGTCTCGTTCTCGGTCGGCCGCGACCTCGCCGAGCTCGACGCCGGAGGCCTGCGGCCGCGAGGCGGCGCAGCGCGCCGTCGACCTGCTCGGCGCCCGCAAGTGCCCGTCGATGAAGGCGACCGTGGTGCTCGACCCGTTCGTGGCGGCGTCGTTCCTCGGCGTGCTCAGCTCGGCGCTCACCGCCGAGGCCGTGCAGAAGGGCAGGTCGCTGTTCGCCGCCCGGGAGGGGGAGCGCGTCGCGGGCGAGGCCTTCGGCCTCGTCGACGACGCGCTCCACCCCGACGGTCTCGCCAGCGCCCCGTTCGACGGCGAGGGCACGCCCAGCCAGCGCACGCCGCTGATCGAGCGACGGCGTGCTGCAGGGCTTCCTCTACGACACCTACACCGGCAACAAGGCCGGCCGTCCCTCGACCGGCAACGGCGTGCGCGGTTCCTACGCCGGGCTGCCCGCCGTGCGCCCCACCAACCTGGTCGTCGTCGGCCCGACGACGCCGGTCGCGGACATCGTGGCCGGCATCGAACGCGGCGTCCTCGTCACCAACGCCGTCGGCGTGCACTCGGGAGCGAACCCCATCTCGGGGGAGTTCTCGGTGGGCATCAACGGCCGGCTGATCGAGGACGGGCGGCTCCGGCGCCGTGCGCGAGGTGACGCTCGCCGGCGACCTGCTGGGGATGCTCAAGGGCATCGTGGCGCTCGGCGACGACGCCCGCTGGATCCCGGCGGGAGCATCCTCACGCCCTCGGTCGTCATGGAGGGCATGGCGATCGGCGGCGCCTGATGGCGCCGCCGATCGCAGATGCGCTTCGGCGGCCGCCGTGGTAGGCCGGTGCGATCGGGCGACGCAAGAAGCAGGGCGGACCGGCCGGCGGCGCGAAGGGGCACCGCTGGACAGCCTCCGCGGGCATTCTTTCGACACGACGCTCAAGGAGCCTGCGTGACCGACCTGGCGCAACGTCTGCTCGACGAGAGCTACCTCGAGGGTGACTTCATCCTGCGCTCCGGCCGCCGCAGCAAGTTCTACCTCGACAAGTACCTCTTCGAGACGCAGCCCGACCTGCTGCGCGACATCGCCGCGGGGCTGGTCGCCAAGCTGCCGGCCTACGAGCCGTTCGACCTGCTCGCCGGGCCCGAGTTGGGCGCCGTGTCGCTCGTCGCCGCCATGTCGCTCGCCTGCGGCAAGCGCTTCGTGATCGTGCGCAAGGGGCGAGAAGGGCTACGGCACAACAAGGCGATGGAGGGACGCGTCGAGCCGGGCCAGCGCGTCGTCGTGGTCGAGGACGTCGTCACCTCGGGCGGCGCCGCCTGATGGCCGCCGACAAGCTCGGCGAGGCCGGTCTCGAGGTGCGAGGGGCTGCTCTGCGTGGTCGACCGCGAGGAGGGCGGGCGCGCGCTGATCGAGGCCAGGGGATCACGCTCGACCCGCTGTTCACGGCCACGTCGCTGGGGATCAAGGAAGGCGGAGTAGGCGCCGCGGGAGCGGCCGGGCGGACACGTCGCCGCAGCGCCGTCCAGGGTCACTCGACGACGCGCAGCGTGCGCAGGCTCCGGTCCTCGGGACCGTGCACGTGCAGCCCCGCCTGCGCGCCCTCCTCGCAGGTAGTCGACGATCTCCTGCGAGATCTCCTCGCCCGGACCCAGCACGGGGATGCCCGGCGGGTAGGGGGTCACCATCTCGGCGGAGACGCGGCCGGCGCACTCCGCCACGGGCAGCGCGACGCTGGGCGCGAAGAACGCCTCGCGCGGCGTCAGCGCCTGCCGCGTGAAGGCCGGCAAGCGGCAGCGCCGGCGCAGGCGGCGGCGCCTCGGCGTCGGTCGGCCTCCCCGCCGTAGCGCGCGGCGAGGTCGCGCAGCGCCCGACGAGCAGCCACGTCGGCGCGCGAGTCGCCGTAGGTCACGTTGAGGACCACGTTGAGCGGGTCGGCCATCTCGACCGCGATGCGGTAGTCGTCGCGCAGGATCGTCTCGAGCTGGTAGCCCGAGAGGCCGATGTCCGGTGGAGACGGTCACCCGCGTCGGGTCGAACTCGACCACGCCGCCGCGTCGCAGGATCTCGCGCCCCAGGCAGCGCACGCCGGTGATGCCGTTGAGCTCGTCGCGCGCCCAGTCGGCGAGCTCGATGGCGCCGCGCCAGAGCTCCTCGCCCTGCGTCGCCATCTGCTGGCGCGCGGCGTCGATGGAGACGTACATGAGGACCTGGGGGCTCGTGCTCTGGGTGAGATGCACCATCGCCACGAGCCTGTCCAGGTTGAGGCGCGTGCCGCGCGCCAGGAGCACCGAGGACTGCGTGATGCCGCTGATGAGCTTGTGCGTGCTGACCACGGCGGCGTCGGCGCCGGCGCTCATGGCGTCGACGGGCAGCTGGCTGCAGAAGCGCAGGTGCGGGCCCCAGGCCTGGTCGACGACGAAGGGCACGCCGGCGCCGTGCGCGAGCCCGGCGATCGCCGCGAGGTCGGCGCCGATGCCGTTGTAGGTGGGCGAGGTCACGAGGAGCGCCTTGGCCTCGGGGTGCTCCGCCAGCGCGCGCCGCGCGTCGTCCACGGGACGTTGAGCGGGATGCCCCACTCGTCGTCGACCGCGGGCTCGATGTACGGCGGCCGGGCGCCGCTGAAGATGAGCCCGGCCAGCAGGGACTTGTGCGCGTTGCGCGGGGATGACGACCGTTTCGCCCGGGCCGCACAGGGTGAGGATGAGCGCGTGCATGCCGCTGGTCGAGCCGTTGACCAGGAACCAGGCGCGGTCCGCGCCCCAGGCCTCGGCGGCGTAGTCCTCGGCCAGGCGGATGAGCTGCGTCGACTCGCGCGTGTCCTCGACGCCGCCGGCCATGGCGACGTCGACGCTCAGGCAGGTCGGCGCCGAGCAGCTCCCGCAGCTTGTCCGGGGCGCCCTTGCCCAGCTTGTGGCCCGGGGTGTGGAAGGGGGTGAAACCGCGCTGGCGGTAGCGGAGCATGGCGTCGACGTACGGCGTGTCGTGCTGGTCGTAGGCCACCGCTCCTCCTGTGTGCAGCGGCCGGGCGGGCCGCGGGTCTGCCGCGCGTAAGCATAGCAAGCCGAGGCCGGTCGGGCTGGCGCCGCCGAGGTCGCCGCGCGGCGCGATCGCCCGTGAGCCGCGACGCGCCCGCCCGGTGAGCACGCGGCGCGGCGCGTCCGCGAAGCAGCCGCTCGGCCCGCGTGTCCGCACGCGTCACGCGGTGATAGACTGGACCAGTTTTGCAGGCAAAACAGTCCGACGAAGGACAGACGATCAACCTGAAGTCGAAGGTGAGAGTCCGGTTCGCGCCGAGCCCCACGGGCACTTTGCACATCGGCTCGGCGCGCACGGCCCTGTTCAACTTCCTCTTCGCGCGCCACAGCGGCGGCTCGTTCGTGCTGCGCATCGACGACACCGACGCGGCGCGCTCCGAGGCGCGACACGAGGACGCGATCCTCGCGGACCTGCGCTGGCTCGGCCTGCACTGGGACGAGGGGCCCGGGCGCCGCGGCGACTACGGGCCCTACCGCCAGAGCGAGCGCCTGGAGCGCTACCGGGCGGCGGCCGGCGCGCTGCTCGCCGGGGGCGCCGCCTATCGCTGCTTCTGCTCGCCGGAGCGCCTGGAGCGAGCTCCGCGAGCAGGCGCACGCCGAGGGTCGCACGCCGCGGTACGACCGGCGCTGCCTGCACCTGGCGGCGGACGAGGTGGCGGCGCGGCTCGCGGCCGGCGAGCCGGCGGCCGTGCGCTTCCTCGTCCCGCCAGGCGACGTCGTCATCGACGACCTGATGCGCGGCCCCGTGGTGGTCGGCGCCGACGCCGTCGGCGACTTCATCATCGTGCGCTCGGACGGCGTGGCCGGCTACAACTTCGCCACCGCCGTGGACGACCGCGACATGGCCATCACGCACGTCATCCGCGGCGACGACCACCTCACGAACACCGCGCGCCAGCTGCTGCTCCTGCAGGCGCTCGGCGCGGAGCCGCCGCGCTACGCCCACCACTCCATGGTCCTCGGCCCCGACGGCGGCAAGCTCTCCAAGCGCCACGGCGCCACGTCGGTGGGCGACTTCCGCGAGCTCGGCTACCTGCCGCAGGCGATCGTCAACTACCTGGCGCTGCTCTCCTGGTCGCACGGTGAGGACGAGGTCCTGGGCATGGACCGTCTCATCGCCGAGTTCGAGCTGGAGAAGCTGTCCACGAGCGCGGCCGTCTTCGACCAGGCCAAGCTGGACTGGCTGGACCACGAGCACATCATGGCGCTCGACGCCAAGGAGCACGAGCGCCTCTTCGCCGAGCGGCTGCCGGCCGGCACGCCGCCGCAGGCGGCGGCGGCGCTGGCCGCGGCCTTCCAGCCGTCGCTCGTGGCCTACGGGCAGGCGCCGGCGCTGGCGGCGGCCGTGCTGGACACGCCGGCCGTGCCGGCGGAGCTCGCGGCCGGCCGTGGCCGACGGCGGCCCGCAGCTGGCGCGCTTCCGCGAGCTGCGTGAAGCGGCGGCGCGAGTGGCTGTCGCCCGACGCCGCCCGCGAGCTGCTCGCCGCCTACCGCGCCTGGGGCAAGGAGCGCGACATCGGCGCCCGCCGCCTGCTCATGCCGCTGCGCATCGCACTCACGGGCCGCGAGCACGGCCCGGAGCTGCACTTCGTGCTCGCGGCTCTCAGCCGCGCGCAGACCATCGACCGCATCGCCGCGGCGCTCGCCGCGGCGTCGTCCACCGGCGACGACCCGCGGCGCGCGAGCCCCGTCGCCGCGGACGACGACCCGACGACCCAGGGAGACGCATCGTGATCCGCCTCTTCAACTCGCTCACGCAGACGCAAGGAGCCCTTCGAGCCGCGCGACGCGGCCAAGGCGGGCATCTACTGCTGCGGCCCCACCGTCTACAACCTCATCCACGTCGGCAACGCCCGGCCCTACGTCACCTTCGCCGTGCTCAAGTCGTGGCTGCGTACGCCGCGGCCTGGACGCGACGCTGGTCACGAACATCACGGACGTGGACGACAAGATCATCACCAAGGCGAACGCGGAGGGGCGCAGCGCGGCGCAGGTCGCCGAGGACTACACGCGGGCGTACATCGAGGACACCGACCGCCTGGGCATCGCGCGCCCCGACCTCGAGCCCAAGGCCACCGAGACCATCCCCGAGATCATCGACCTGGTCTGCCAGCTCATCTCCCGCGGCCACGCCTACGAGGCGGACGGCAGCGTCTACTTCCGCGTGCGCAGCTTCGCCCAGTACGGCAAGCTCAGCAAGCAGCGCATCGAGGAGCTGGAGGAGCGGCGTCCGCGTCGAGCGCGAGCCCGGCAAGGAGGACCCGCTGGACTTCGCCGTCTGGAAGGCGGCCAAGCCCGGCGAGCCCGCCTGGCAGAGCCCCTGGGGGATGGGCCGCCCGGGCTGGCACATCGAGTGCTCGGCGATGGGCCTGCGCTACCTGGGCGCCGGCTTCGACGTGCACGGCGGCGGCCGCGACCTCATCTTCCCGCACCACGAGAACGAGATCGCGCAGTCCGAGGCGGCGGGGCTGCCCTTCGCGCGCGTGTGGATGCACAACGGCATGATCCGCAGCGAGGGCGAGAAGATGGCCAAGAGCGTCGGCAACATCTTCCTGCTGCGCGAGGTCCTCGACCGCTACGACCCGGCCGTCGTGCTGATGTACTTCCTCACGACGCACTACCGCAGCCCGCTGGAGTTCTCCATCGAGAAGCTGGACGAGGCGAAGGCGGCCTACGGCAGGCTCGGCGACGCCTTCGCCGACCTGGACTTCCGCATCGCCAACGCCGGCAAGGCGGCGGCGCAGGGCGAGCGCCCGGAGCTCAGGGCGCGCGCCGAGGCGGCGCGGGACGCGTTCGCCGCGCACATGGACGACGACCTCAACACGGCCGCGGCCATCGGCGAGCTGTTCGCCCTCGTCGGCGACACGTACCGGTACCTGTCGGCGGTGGACCGCGGCGAGGCGCCGCTGGACGCCTCCGCCCTGGCCGACGTGCGTGCCGTGCTGGCCGAGTCGCTCGAGGTGCTGCTCATCCCGGCGCCGGCGTCGGCCATCGAGACCGAGGCGCAGCGCAGCACGCGACGTCACATCGCCGGAGTCCTGCGCCACCGGCGTCGTGCCCCTGCCGAGCGCCGAGCGGCTGGCACAGGAGGGGCACTGGGACGACGTCGAGATGGTCTACGCGGACCGGCTCGCCTGCAGGGACGCGAGCTACGCCTGCGTGCTGCGCGACCACTATCGCGCCGAGAAGCAGTGGGCCGACGCCGACCGGCTGCGCGACGAGATCCAGGCCGCCGGCTTCGAGGTGCGCGACACCAAGATGGGCACGCAGGTCGTGGCCAGGGACTGAGGGGCTCGCGGGGCGGTCGGTCGGCCGCGGCCCAGGGATCAGACGCTGATGGCGATGAGCAGGACGAGGGCGCCGAGCATGCAGCCCACAAGACCGACGACCGGGGCCGCCCGTGCGAAGGCGGGCCGCGCCCGCCCGTCCGCGGGCGGCCTGCGCCAGCGCCGCTGCGGCGATCACCAGGGCGCCGGCGTCGACGATCGCGGCCGTGCGGCGGCGACGCGGGTCGGCCCACTGCCCATGGCGGCCACCGGCGAGAGGAAGAGGAGCGGCGGCAGGACCGTCACGATCGTGACGACGAGCGCCGCCGTCTGCCGCCCCTGCGCCTGCACGCACGAGGGCGGCCAGCATGCCGAGCGGCGCGAGCAGCGTCCACCAGCGCAGCACGGCGATGACGGCGGAGGCGAGGGCGTTGGCGGCGTCGGCAACGGGCATGACGTCAGGGTATCGCACGGGCGTGCGCCGGCAGGCTGCCGCCGCCCCGGCGCACCGCGAGCGTGCCGCCGTTCGGCGCCCTGCAGTCGCGCCGCCGCACACTCCGGGCGCGGCGACCTGATGAGCCGGGAGCGCGACCTGATGGAGTGGCTCTACGGCCGCAACGTGGTCAAGCTGGCGTTGCAGGCAGGCGGGCGCCGGCGGGCGCATCGCCTCGCCGCGACGCCTGCCGGCCTGAAGGCGCTCGGGCCTTCGCCCGCAGGCCTGCCCGTCGAGACGCTCGCCTCGCGCGAGCTGGACGAGCTGTGCGGCTCGCGCGAGCACCAGGGCGTCGCGCTCCAGGTCGACCCGTTTCGCTACGCTGCCGCGGAGGAGGTGCTGCGCGCCGACGTGGTGGTCGTGCTGGACGAGGTGAGCGACCCGCACAACCTGGGCGCGGTGGCGCGCAGCGCGCTGGCGGCCGGGGCGGGCGGCCTCGTGGTGCCGAAGCACCGCTCGGCCGCCGTCACGCCGGCCGCCGTGAAGGCCTCGGCCGGCGCCATCGAGCGGCTGCCCGTGGCGCAGGTCACCAACACGGTCGCCTTCCTCAAGCAGGCCAAGGACGCCGGCTTCTGGGTGTACGGCGCCGCGGGCGAGGCGCGCGCCTCGTACCTGCAGCTCGATCTCACGGGGCGCGTCGTGCTGGTCTTCGGCGCCGAGGGCCACGGCCTGCGGCCGCTGGTGGCGCGCACCTGCGACGGACTCGCCGCCGTGCCCATCGCGGCGCAGGTCGAGAGCCTGAACGTGAGCGTGGCGGCGGCGCTGTTCCTCTTCGAGGCGCGCCGCCAGACTTCCCTGCAGCACGACGCGGCGCGCCCGCCGGCCACGCCCGCAGCGCCGTCGCACGCCGGCGAGCCCGGCGGCGCGGCCCACTCCGGCGCTGCCGGCGGCCGGCACTCGCGGCAAGGCCACACCCGGGCGACCCAGGCCGGGGCGCCGCGTCAAGGGCGGGAGGGGATCGTCGTGAACCGGACGGTGTACATCGTCGACGGCTACAACGTGCTGCACGCGCTCTTCCAGGGCGCGTCCAAGGAGGAGATCTTCGCGCGCCGCGACTGGCTGGCCGACCACCTCGCGGGCTTCGTGGCGCTGCAGGACGCGGCGGCCGTGCTGGTCTTCGACGGGCACGGCCCCCAGACGACCTGCTCCCGGCCCGTCCGCGGGGCCGCCGTGGAGGTGTGCTTCGCCGGCGGCCGCTTCACGGCCGACACCCTCATCGCCCGCCGCATCGCCGAACAGCCCGCCGACGTCGCAGGTGATCGTCGTCTCCGCCGATCAGGAGGTGCAGCGCGCCGCGTCGCGCGCGGGCGTGAGCCGCATGACGCCGATGGAGCTCGGGGCTGGAGCTTCGCGGCGGCGGCGAGACCGGGCAGGCTCTTGACTCTGCCTCGCCTTCGACTAGAATGCCCTCACGGCTTGAGGATAAAGTTGACGTTGAGACTTTGCGCAAGCTGGAGGAACTGCGGAACAAGCCGCAGTGACGTGCCGGAGTCGCTGGTTCTCCGGGTTTTGCAGGGGCAACTGCGGAGGTGGGGGAGTGAAAGGGTCGCGCCAGGCCGAGCCCAGGCGTAGCGCCGGTTCGCCGCACAACCCTCAACCATTCAGTGAGTGTTCGGACCTGGCGCTCGTCGAGGCGTACCGCCGCGGGTCACAGGCCGCACTGGATGCCCTGATGCTGCGCTACCACCAGTTCGTGCGCCTCAAGGCGAGTTCGTACTTCCTGGCGGGCGGCGACGGCGAGGACCTCATCCAGGAGGGCATGCTCGGCCTCTACAAGGCCGTGCGCGACTACCGCGACGACCGCCTCGCCTCGTTCCGCAGCTTCGCCGAGCTCTGCATCACGCGCCAGATCATCACCGCCATCAAGACGGCGACGCGCCAGAAGCACGTGCCGCTGAACGGCTACCTGTCCTTCAGCCAGTCGCCCAACGACGCCTCGGACGACGGCGACTGCTCGCTGGCCGACGTGCTGCCGGGCCCCACCACGCACGACCCGGTCAACCAGGTCATCAGCGCGGAGGAGGTGGAGAGCCTCACGATGTGCCTCACGCGCATGCTGTCGGACCTTGAAGGCCGTGTGCTGCGCCTCTACCTGCACGGCCTCAGCTACGAGCGCATCGCCAACGAGCTGGGCTGCGACTGCAAGACCGTGGACAACGCCCTGCAGCGCATCAAGCGCAAGGTGGACCTGCACCTGGAGAGCCGCAAGGTCCTCAGCTAGGCTTCGCTTCGGTGGACGACAACGGGCGGGGCGGCCATCGGCCGCCCCGCCCGTCGTCGTCTCTCTGATCGCGCTCGCGTCAGAAGGTCATGAGGCTCACGTCGTGGCCCTGCTGCTGCACGAGGAGCTTGAAGTCGTGCGGGTTGCTGGCCACCTGCGCCGCGTCGCTCAGCGTGATGAGGTTCTGCTCGTAGAGGTTCAGCAGCGCCTGGTCGAACGTCTGCATGCCGTAGAAGTCGCCTTCCTTGATGGCGTCGGTGATGAGCAGCGACTGATCGGGGTCCAGGATGAAGTCCCGGATGCGGTTGGTGCAGACCATGATCTCGATGGCCGGCACGCGGCCCTTGCCGTCGGCGCGCACCAGGAGGCGCTGGCTGATGATGCCCTTGAGGGTGCCGGCCAGCATGATGCGCACCTGCTTCTGCTGGTGCAGGGGGAAGAAGTCGATGATGCGGTTGATGGTCTCCTGCGCGTCGATGGTGTGCAGGGTGCTCATCACGAAGTGACCGGTCTGGGCGGCGGTGAGCGCCGCCTCCACCGTCTCCAGTGTCGCGCATCTCGCCGATGAGGATGTCGTCCGGGTCCTGGCGCAGCACGTACTTGAGCGCCGTGGCGTACGAGTCCGTGTCCAGGCCGATCTCGCGCTGGTTGATGATGGACTTGCGGTCCTTGTGCAGCACCTCGATGGGGTCCTCCACCGTGACGACGTGGCGCCGCATCGTGCTGTTGATGTGGTCGATCATCGCCGCCAGCGTGGTGGTCTTGCCCGAGCCGGTGGTGCCGGTGACGAGCACCAGCCCGCGTGGTTCCAGGGCGAGCCGCTTGATGATCTCCGGCAGGTGAAGCTCCTCGAACGAGGGGATCTTGGTGCTCACCTGGCGCATGGCGATGCTGATGCTGCCGCGCTGGCGGTACACGTTGACGCGGAAGCGGCCGAGGTTCGGCGCCGAGTAGGCGAAGTCGATCTCGTTGTGCTCGCTGAAGCGACGGATCTGCTTGTCCGTCATGATGGACGCCGCGACGTCCTTGGTGTCCTCCGGCGTGAGCGCCGGCTCGTCCATGAGACTCAGCTCGCCGTCGACGCGCAGCACCGGCGGGCTGCCCGCCTTGATGTGCAGGTCCGACGCGTTGCGCGCCATCATCTCGCCCAGCAGTTCATCTATGGGTTTCACGTGGCCGCCCCATGGGTCGCTTGCTCTCTCCGTCACTTGTTCGGCAGAAACGCCGAAAAAGCTTACCCCGGGCAGAGTATTCACCCCGGCGGCGGCGCGGGCAAGGCCGCGTACGGAAGAAAAGGGGCGGGGCTGCGACGCAGCCCCGCCCCTTTTCGCGAAGCCTTGCCTTGCCTAGAAGCGGCCGCCGATCCAGGCGCCGCCGATGGAGTCGTAGCGGACCACGGCGCCGGAGTGCGGCGCGTCGATCATGCTGCCGCCGCCCACGTAGATGCCGACGTGGTGGCTGTAGCCCGGGCCGCCGAAGAACACGAGGTCGCCGGGCGCCAGGTTGTTGAGCGACACGGGGTGGCTGGCGCGCTGCTGGTCGGTGGCGCCGTGCGACAGGCCGATGCCGATCTGGCCGTAGCAGTACATGGCGAGGCCGGAGCAGTCGAAGCCGCTCGGGCTGGCGCCGCCCCAGACGTAGGGCACGCCCAGATAGCGCTGCGCGATGCCGACGATCTCGGGATGGCCGGGACCGCCGGGATCGATGTTGCCGGAGGGCGCCGTGCCGGTGCTGGTGTCGGTGGCGCCCGCGGCGGCCGCGGCGGCCGCGGCCCTGGCCGCCGCCGCCTGCTGCTCCTCGAGACGCTTGATGTCGTTCTTGATGCCCTGCGTCATGCTCTCGAGCTGAGCCTGGATGCCGAGGACCTCGTTCTTCTGCGCGGCCCGCTCGGCGACGAGCTTGTCCGCGGCCTTCTTGTCCGCGTCCAGCTTGATGCGGCGGTCCTTGATGTCCGTGCGGTAGGCGGTGATCGCGTTGACGGTGTCGACGTCGCTGTTGCCGAAGCGCTCCATGGCGTTGAGCTGTGTGACCAGGTCGTCGAACGTGCTCGACGCGAAGAGGACGTCCACGAACCCGACGTCGCGGGTCTTGTAGATGGTCTCCGCGCGCGTCTGCAGCTGCTCCTTGGCCACGTCCAGGTTGTACTCGGCCACCTTCAGCAGGTGCTCGTTCTCCTTGATCTGCTGGCGGACGGTCTGCAGCTGGCTGCTCGCCTGGTTGTACTTCTCGACCGCCATGTCGGCCTTCTCGTACACCGTGCTGCAGCTTGGCCTGCACCTCGCGCAGCCGTGCTTTCTTCTGCGAGATGGGGGAGGCGGTGGCGAAGGGAGCGAAGACGAGGGTGAGGAGGAGAGAAGCGAGGAGGGTAAGGGCTACGGTGCGACGTTTGCCGTTCACTGCATCGCCTCCTTTGGGCGCGTTGCCTGGGCGTGCGCCCTCGTTGAGTGCGAACTCAAGTCGGAAACCTACCATCCAATTCGGGTCGCTGGCAACCTGCCGGGGCCGCGGGGGACTCGGCGCCGGCGCCGGCTGAAGTCGACGGAGCGTTCGATATGCGCGCCGTCCGCGGGCGCTGCAGCCCGTCGGAGCTCGGCCATGGACGGACTGGACGGCGGGCTGCGCGGCGCGTTTCGTCAGTGGCTGCTGCGCATGGAGCGCGCGGCGTCGCGCGGCGTGGGGCGCGGCCACATGCGCTTGAGGGCCTTGATGAAGGCCTTGTTGCGGTCGTCCTTGCGCCAGTTGCGCACGATCATCCAGCCCCAGGTGTGGAAGAGCAGCTGCTTCGTGAACTGGAAGGTGACGATGTAGCGCAGCCAGGTGCGCAGCGAGTAGAAGCGCATGTAGCCGCGCAGGACCTCCCGCTGCAGCTCGTAGGGCGTCATGCGCCGCGGCTCGAACACCACGTGGTGCGCGTCGTACAGGTGCCAGCGCTGGTCGAAGATGCGGCCCTCCGCCTCCATGTCGCGGAACTGCGGCGTGCCGGGCAGCGGCGTGAGGATGTTGAGCATCACCGTGTCGATGCGGTTCTTCTTCGCGAAGGTGACGGTGTCGCGCACGGTCTGCACCGTGTCCGTGTCGGCGCCCAGCACGAACATGCCGTGGCTGCGGATGCCGTACTCGTGCAGCGCCTTGATGGCGCGCTCGATGTCCTCCACGGTCTGCGACTTCTCGAAGCCGTCCAGGGTCTCCTGGTTGACCGACTCGAGCCCCAGGTAGACGAGCTCGCAGCCCGAGCGCTGCATGAGGCTGAGCAGCTCGGGATCGCGCACCACGTCGGTGCGGACCTGGGCCGACCAGGGGATGACCAGGCCCTCGTCGATCATCAGCTGAAGCAGCCTCTTGAGGCGCTTCTTGTCGGCCGCCATGTTGTCGTCGTAGAAGAAGATGCGCTTCGGCCGCTTGTCCTTGAGCTCGGCGATCGACGCTCTCCGCGCTGCGGAAGCGGTACTTGCGGCCGAACATGGCCGTCACCGAGCAGAAGTTGCAGGCGAAGGGGCAGCCCCAGCTCGTCATGATGGGCATCGTGTTGAGCTTCTCGTGGCCGACGATGGCCTGCAGGTCCGGGAAGGGCAGCTCGTCCAGGTCGGCGAGGCGCTCGCGCAGCGGGTTGTGCACCGCCTCGCCGTCCACGGTGTAGGACAGGCCGCCGATGCCGCTGAACTCGCGGCGGCCCTCCAGCGCCTCGATGAGCTCGAGCATGATCTGCTCGCCGCCCTCACCGCGCGCCACGTAGTCGACGTGGGCGAGCGCCTCGTCCGCCATGAACGTGACGTGTGAGCCGCCGATGACCACGGGGACGCCGCGCGCGCGCAGGTCGTCCGCGAACTCGTAGGCGGCTCGTGGTCGTGGAGGTGGTGCTCGAGAGCCCGACAAGGTCGGCGCCGTGCACATCGTCCCAGTCCACCGGCGCCATCTGCGGGCTGTAGATCCGCACGTCGTGGCCGTGCTGCTTGAGGGTCGCGGCGATGATCGGCAGCCCCAGCCGTGGCAGCAGGATCTTTGCCCACACGTGCAGGCCCGGCGGTTCGGGCTCGATGAGGCGGATCTTCATGGCGCTCCTAGCAAGTGCGGCCGGCGTGACACGACGAGGCGCGTGCTACCCGGCCGGTGGATGGTCATCTATACGGACCATGATAGTAGTCGCTCGCTCGTCCTAAGGGAAGCCGGGCGCTGTTGCCGGCGCGGGCGGCTCCGCGCGGCGTCAGAAGATCCAGCTGCCGAGCAGGTACACGCCGGCGGCGACGAGACCCGCGGCCGGCAGCGTGAGGACCCAGGCGACGACGATGTTGCCCGCCACGCCCCAGCGCACGGCCGAAAGGCGCCGCGTGGAGCCGACGCCCATGATGGCGGCGGTGATCGTGTGGGTCGTGGAGACCGGGATGCCGAAGTGGGTCGCCAGCTGGATCACGCTCGCCGCGCCCGTCTCGGCCGCGAATCCGTGGATGGGGTCCAGCTTGATCACCCGCGATCCCAGCGTCTTGATGATCCGCCATCCGCCCGAGTAGGTGCCGAAGGCCATGGCGAGGGCGCACACGACCTTGACCCAGAACGGGATGTAGAAGCTGCTGATCTCGCCGCTGGTGTAGAGGGCGAGCGCGATGATGCCCATCGTCTTCTGGGCGTCGTTGGCGCCGTGACTGAAGGCCATGAACCCGGCGGAGAACGGCTGGAGGGCGCGGAACCAGCGGTTGACGGGCGCCGGGGACCAGTGGCGCACGAGCCACGTGAGGCCGATCATGATGGCGAAGGCAATGGCGAACCCGAGGAACGGGGAGCCGATCATCGGGATGATGATCTTGTCGACGACCCCGCTCCAGATCACGCCAGACACGCCGGCCGCGGCGATCATGGCGCCGATGAGGCCGCCGAACAGGGCGTGCGATGAGCTCGACGGGATGCCGAAGTACCAGGTGGTGAAGTTCCAGATGACGGCGCCGATGAGCGCCGCCAGGACGAGCGGCAACGTCACGAGGTCGGTGTTGACGAGCCCCTCGCCGACCGTCTTGGCGACGCCCGTGTAGATGAGCGCGCCCAGCAGGTTCAGGCCGGCGGCCATGATGACGGCGATGCGCGGCGACAGAGCGCGCGTCGACACCGATGTGGCGATGGCGTTGGCGGTGTCGTGGAAGCCGTTGGTGTAGTCGAAGAGCAGGGCGATGGCGACGATGGCTACGAGGAGGACCACGGCCCGCGTCGGATCAGGCGTGTTTGAGGACGATGCTCTCGATGACGTTGGCGACGTGCTCACACTCGTCGATGGCGCTCTCCAACGTCTCGTAGATGTCCTTCCACTTGATGATGTCGGTGCATTTCATCTCGCCGTCGAAGAGCTGCGCCGTGGCCTCGCGCAGGATGCGGTCGCCGTCGTTCTCCAGACTGTTGACCGCGATGATGCGCTCGTCGAGGTCCTTCGTGGGCTTCTCCAGACGGTCCATGCACTCGCGCAGGATCGGCGTGGCCGTCGCGATGACGTGGGCCTGCGCGACGGCCTGAGGCGTGGGTTCACCGACGCGGTACAGCATCATGGCGTCGGCGGCGGCCTCGATGTTGTCGAGGACCTCGTCTATGGTGGCGACGAGGTCGTAGATGTCCTCGCGGTCGATGGGGGTGATGAAGGACTTGTTGAGCCGCCGCACGACGTCGTGCACGATCTTGTCCCCCACGTGCTCGTGCTCGAGGATCGCGGCGGCGATGGACTTGGAGGTGCCCTCGTCCATGAACTTGACGAGCAGCTGCGCCGCGGCGTCCAGGTTCGCGGCCAGCTCCTGGAAGAGACGGAAGTAGTCCTGTTCCTTGGGGACCAGGCTGAGTCTCACGGGGGCTCCTTTCCCCTACCGTGCCCTGTGCCGCGGGTAATGCTACCTTGTGACGGGCGGCACGCAACCCCGCCGGGCGGGGGTCCCGCGCCGCCCGCCGGGCGGCCTCTCCTTCCCCGCAGCCTGCCCTGGCAATCCCTCACCCGGCGCCCCGCTCTGAGGAACCGCGGGCAGTCGTCAAGGAGCGGACCGGCCTCGAGGGGTCGGGCGCGCCGGATCCCGGGCGAAGGCGAGAGCGGGCTGCCGCGACGCAGCGAGTCGTGCCGGCCGGTCGCCGGTGCCAAGGGCGCCGTCCGCGGCGTCGCGGCGCACTCGGCGGGACGATCGGGTGGACGACATCCGGTCCACGGTCTGCGCGGCGCACATGCCTGCTCGCGGCCGCTCGACGCCTCGGTGCGCCCGTCGATGAGCGACTGCCGCACGGGAGTGGGAGCGGCCGACGGCGCCCGACCCCGAGGCTCCTCAGCTTGCCAACGCGGCGCGGCGTCGGATAGCCTTCGGGAACGCGACGCGTGGGGCTTTCGGGCCCCTTTTCGCGTGCCACCAGACTTCTTGCCGGGGCGGCTCCGCCGCCGGTGACGAAGAGTGTGCTTGCGGACGGTTGTTGTTGAAGGAGGATCCAGTGGCAGACGATCTCTACGCGCAGATGGCCCAGTCCGTCGTCGACGGTGAGGTCGAGGACGCCGAACGCCTGGCCCAGGAGGGCCTGGACGCCGGCCTTGCCCCCGGCGACATCCTCGACAAGGGCTTCGTCAAGGGCATCGAGGAGGTCGGCGACCTGTTCGGCAAGGGCGAGTTCTTCCTCCCGGAGCTGGTCCAGGGCGCCGAGGCGATGAAGGCCGCCGTGGCCGTCCTGCAGCCCGCCCTCGACGCCGCCGGCGGCCAGCGCTCGACGCTCGGCGTGGCCGTGGCCGGGACCGTCGCCGGCGACATCCACGAGATCGGCAAGACGATCGTCTGCAGCATGCTCAGCGCGGCCGGCTTCACCGTCACCGACGTGGGCTGCGACGTGCCCGTCGAGACGTTCATCGACAAGGTGAAGGAGCTCAAGCCGGACCTGCTGCTGCTCAGCGCCCTGCTCACGACGACCATGCCCAACCAGCAGAAGACCATCGAGGCGCTCAAGGCCGAAGGCCTGCGTGACGGCGTCAAGGTGATGATCGGCGGCGCCCCGACGACCCGCGCCTGGGCCGACGAGATCGGCGCCGACGGCTACGCCGAGGACGCGATCGAGGCCGTGGTCACCGCCAAGCAGGTGCTCGGCGTAGGCTGACGGCAGTCAGAGACGAAGCGATCCCCGAGGAGGGGCGGGCGCGCTCGGCGCGCCCGCCCCTCCTCGCCGTTCCGGCGCGGCGTGTGCACGATGTGCCGCGCCGGATATAGTTGCTCCGCATGACGGAAGACCTCGACGCATATTTCGACGAGGTCGAGGCGCGCTTCGCGTGCGCCCTCGACTTCGACCTGGGTCTCGAGGAGGAGTTCCAGGTCCTCGACCCCGACACGCTGGCGCTCACGCCCGGCTTCGAGACACTGCGCGACACGGCTCCCGAGCGGCTGCGGGAGCGCATCGCCGGCGAGCTGCTGCGCTCGGAGATCGAGGTGTCGACGCCGCGCACGCTGCACTTCGGCCAGGCGGCGCGGCACCTGTTGCTCAACCGCGCCGAGCTGTTCGCCCACGCCGACAGCCAGGGCTTCGCCCTCGGCGCCACCGGCACGCACCCCTTCTCCGACTGGCACGACCAGCAGATCATCGACACGCCGCACTACCGCGTGGTCGAGGACCGGCTCAAGTACGTCGCCTGGCGCAACAACACGTGGGCCGCGCACCTGCACGTCGGCGTGCGCGGCCTGGACCGCGCCATCGCCGTCTGCGACGCCATGCGCACCTACCTGCCGCACCTGCTCGCGCTGTCCGCCAACTCGCCCTTCATCGAGGGCGTCTGGACGCAGCTGCACTCGGCGCGCACGCAGACCTTCGTGCGCATGTTCCCGCGCTGCGGCATCCCCGACGTGTTCCGCACCTGGGCCGCCCATCGCAGCTTCTACGAGGAACTCATCGCGACCGACTGCATCCAGGAGTTCACGCAGATCTGGTGGTCGGTGCGGCCGCATCACCGCTTCGGCACCGTGGAGGTGCGCATCTGCGACGCGCAGACGGAGCCGTGGCAGAGCCTCGCCATCTCGTCGCTGGCCGTGGGCCTGATCGCGCACCTCGCCCATGTGTACGACGAGGGCATGCCGCTGCCGATCCTGGAGAACCGATACATCGAGGAGAACCTGTGGCGGGCCATCCGCTACGGCCTGGACGGCAGGCTCGTGGACTGGTCGATGCTGCAGGAGTTCGACGCCGCCGACGCCATCCGCGAGCTGGTCGAGCTGGCCTCGCCCTACGCCGACACCCTCGGTCTGACGCCGCACCTGACCGAGGTGGAGCGCATGCTGCGCGAGGGCAACGGAGCGCAGCAGCAGGCGCGAGCCCATCAGGCAGGCGCGAGCATCGGCGACGTGTTCGCCGAGACGGTGAGCCGCGCGCGCGTCAGTTCGCTGGGCATCGCCGCGGACGAAGGCAAGGAGGCGGGATGACCGACCAGGCACCGGACGCCGGCGCGCGGCACGATGGGGACGCGCAGGGACGAGGCCGGCGCGACAGGGCGAGCAGGAGCGCGCCCGCGCCTTCAGGGAGCAGCTCAAGGCGCTGCACGCCGCGGACCTGGGCTACGAGATGGCGCTCAGCCTGGTGTCGTTCGGCTCACAGAAGCTGGGCCTCACCGACGACACCGCCGAGCTGCGCGATCTGGACGACGCGCGGCTCTCCATCGAGCTGCTGCGCGCCCTGCTCGACGTGCTCGAGCGGCAGGGCGCCGGCGCTCCGGCGGCCGAGCTGCGCGACACGCTGGCGCAGTTCCAGCTCGGCTACGCCCACGCCGTGCAGCTGGCGCAGACGCCCGCCGAGGCGGCTTCCGGCGAGGATGTGACGGGCGGCGACGTGCCGGGCAGCGACGCGGCGGCGCAGCCCGACGCGTCCGCCGAGCCGAAGCGCCGACGGCCGAGCCGGAGCCCGGTGCCGAGCCCGGCGACTCGGCCGAGGGCGGCGCGCAGGAGGGCGGCGAGGCCTAGCGGCCGCGCCTCCGGTGCCGCCGAGCGGGACCTAAGGAAGAGTGTGGTTGGGCACCAGGTCGAAGAGCACGCGGATGCCGCGACGATGCGCCTGGCGCACCAGCTCGTCGACGTCGGCGAGCGTCCCATAGGCCGGATCGACGTCGCAGTAGTCGGCTACGTCATAGCCCCAGTCGGCATTGGGCGACGGCATGACCGGGTTGAGCCAGATGCCGTCCACGCCGAGCCATTGAAGGTAGTCGAGGCGCGACACGATGCCCGCCAGGTCGCCGACGCCGTCGCCATCGGCGTCGGCCCAGGAGCGGGGATAGATCTGGTAGAAGACGCCCTGGTCGAGCGGGAGATCGTCGTGTGGAGTCATGTGGCAGCGAGGGTCGGCGGACCGCCGGGCCTGACCGGCCTTCTCTTCGGTCTACCCGGCCCGGGCGGTCCTCAGCGTCTTGTGCGTCGGCGATGCGCCGGGCGCGCTGGCGACTAGACGGCGGCGAGCGCCCAGAAGCGGGGCTCGTCCAGCATGTCGCCGGGCTCGACGACGATGAACTCCTCGTCGTGGGGCCCGGCCACCAGCTTCTCGATGAAGCGCAGCGAGCCGGTGAGGTACTCGATCGGCAGGTCGTAGAAGCGGCTCACCGTCTCGAGGTACTCGCGCGCGTCGTCCAGGCCGGGCACGCCGGGCGTGTCGATGACGGCCACCCGTCGTGTAGTGCTCCAGGATCATGCGCGCCAGGCGCGCCGCCTTCTCCTCGCCGTACTTGGGGACGATGGCGAGGTACTCCTTGTACGGGTCGTCGATGTAGTCGACCCAGCCACGCGTGTAGTAGTAGGTGCCGGGCTGCATGCCGTGCTCGTCGAGGTAGCGCTGGCGCGAGCCGAGCAGCAGCGAGATGCAGTCGTCCACGGCCGGTAGCACCAGGCGATGCGGACCGGCCTGGAGGCCGACCGTGCCGTTGCTGCAGCGGCCGCAGCACAGCAGGATCTCGCGCGACCCCGGCGTGGCGTCGATGCGCTCCTGGAGCTCGGCGCGCATCTTGTCGGGGTAGTCGTGCAGCGCGCCGTCGACGAACTCGATCTCGCGGCCGGGGGCGACGCACTCGATCTCGTTGCGGAGCACCTCGCAGCTGATGATCTTGAGCGCAGAGGCTGGCTGGTCCATGACCCCATGGTAGCAGGCAGTCTGGGGCTCGTCGCCCGCACGGCTCGAAGGCCATCGAGCTGGTAGCATGTGACGCGTTCCGACCCCGCACTACCATCGTCGCGATGCACGGAGCCGGAGAAGCGCCGCGTGCACCCGCGCGTGACCAAGGAGGGACTCTCGTGAGCGTCAGCAAAGTGCTCGTGGCGGGCGCCGGCCAGATGGGCGCCGGCATCGCCCAGGTGTCGGCCGCGGCCGGCCTGGACGTCGTGATGATCGACGTGGCGGACGAGTTCATCGAGCGCGGCATGGCCGGCATCCGGAAGGGCCTGGGCCGCCTCGTCGATAAGGGCCGGATGGAGGCGGCCGACCGCGACGCGGCTCTGGCTCGCATCGTCACGAGCACGGCGATGGAGGCCGGCAAGGACGCCGACCTGTTCATCGAGGCCGCTCCTGAGCGCATGGACATCAAGCAGGGCCTGTTCCAGCAGGCGGCGGGCCTGCTGCGCCCGGACGCCATCATCGCCACCAACACCTCGAGCCTCTCCGTGACGAAGCTGGCCGCGTACGTCAGCGAGCCGGCGCGCTTCGTGGGCATCCACTTCTTCAACCCGGTGCCACTCATGGCTCTCGTCGAGGTCGTGAAGGGCGGCCAGACGAGCGACGCGACCGTCGCCGCCGCCCGCGCCTACGCCGAAGCGGTGGGCAAGACCGCCATCACCGTCACGGACTCGCCGGGCTTCGTGGTGAACCGCATCCTCTTCCCGATGATCAACGAGGCCGCCACCGCCTTCGGCGACGGCGTGGCCAGCGCCGAGGACATCGACACCGGCATGAAGCTGGGCGCCAACTGGCCGATGGGCCCCTTGGCGCTGGCCGACCTCGTCGGGCTGGACACGACGAAGGCGGTCCTGGAGACGCTGGAGCAGGAGCTGGGCGACGCCAAGTACCGGCCGAGCGCGGCGCTCGGCGAGCTCGTCGAGCAGGGCAAGCTCGGCCGCAAGAGCGGCGCCGGCTTCTACGAGTACAAGTGACGGCGGCGGGGCATACGGACGCCCGGAGGTGATGACGTGACACGCCTCGACGAAGGCTACGTGCAGGTCTACACGGGCGACGGCAAGGGCAAGACCACCGCAGCCCTCGGCTTGGTGCTGCGCGCCACGGGCAAGGGCCTGCGCCCGCTCGTGCTGCAGTTCATGAAGGGCGACCCGAACTGGGGCGAGATCGTCGGGCTGCGAGCGGCTCGGCGTGCCCGTGCGGCAGTGCGGCCTGGACCACTGGGTCATCAAGGGCGAGGCGACGGACGAGGACCTCGCCGCGGCCATGGCCGGTTTCGAGCAGGCCCGCGACCTGGTGACGAGCGGCGACTACGACCTGGTCGTGCTGGACGAGCTCGTCACGGCGATCTTCTTCGAGCTCGTCCCCCTGGACGCGGTACTCGCCCTGATCGCCGCCAGGCCGGCCGCCGTCGAGCTGGTGATCACCGGCCGCCGCGCGCCGCAGGAGCTGATCGCGGCGGCCGACCTGGCCACCGAGATGCGGCCGCTCAAGCACTACTACGACGCCGGCGTGCAGGCGCGCTCAGGGATCGAATACTAGACGCGATAGGATTGCCGCCGTGACGCACACCCTGATCTATCCGCACACCGCCACCCACAACGCCGCCGGTCACCTCGAGATCGGCGGCTGTGACGTCGTGGACCTGGCGCGCGAGTTCGGCACGCCCCTGTTCATCTACGACGAGCAGACCCTGCGCGACCAGTGCCGCGCCTATCACACGGCGTTCGGCGCCCGCACGGATGACTACGAGATCGTCTACGCCAGCAAGGCGTTCAGCTGCCGCGCCATGGCCCAGCTGGTGGCGCAGGAGGGTCTGTCGCTGGATGTGGCCACGGGCGGAGAGCTGGCCGCCGCCCGCGCCGCGGACTTCCCGCCGGCCCACATCTACTTCCACGGCAACAACAAGTCGGTGGCCGAGATCGAGGCCGGGCTGGACTCGGGCATCGGCCACTTCGTCGTCGACTCGTTCGAGGAGATCGAGCGGCTGGAGGCGGCCGTGGAGAGGCGCGGCGGCCGCCAGCAGGTGCTGGTGCGCGTCACGCCGGGGGTGCGGCCCAACACGCACGACTTCATCCAGACCGGCCAGCAGGACAGCAAGTTCGGCTTCGGGCTGGCCGACGGCCGCGCCGAGGAGGCGGTGAGCCGCCTGCAGGACGCGGCGCATCTCGAGCTCGTGGGTGTGCACGCGCACATCGGCTCGCAGATCTTCGAGCTGGATTCGTACCGCCGCGAGGTGGAGGTGCTGTTCATCGCCCTCGACGACTGGCGCCGCGCGTTCGGCTTCGAGTGCCGCATCTTCAACATCGGCGGCGGCCTGGGCATCCGCTACACCGAGGCCGATCAGACCGAGCTCGATCGCCGAGTTCGCCGAGGTCAGTGTCACCGCGGTGCACGACGGCGCGGCGCGTCACGACATGGCGATGCCGCGGCTGTTCGTCGAGCCTGGGCGCAGCATCGCCGGCAAGGCCGGCGTCACGGCCTACACCGTCGGCACGGTGAAGGTGATCCCCGGCGTACGCACGTACGTGGCCGTGGACGGCGGCATGTCGGACAACCTGCGCCCCATGCTCTACGACTCGCGCTACGAGGCCATGCTGGCCAGCAAGGCGGTGGCGCCGGCGACCGACGTCGTGACCATCGCCGGCAAGCACTGCGAGTCAGGCGATGTGCTCGTGAGAGACGTGCACATCGCCCCGCCCGAGCCCGGCGACATCCTGGTGACGCCGAGCACCGGCGCCTACGGCTACGCCATGGCCAACAACTACAACGCCCAGCCGCGCCCGGCCGTGGTCATGGTCGGCGGCGGCAAGGCGCACGTCATCATCGAGCGGGAGACCTGGGACGACGTCCTGCGCCTGCAGCGCCCGCTGGGGCAGTGATCTCGAGGAAGGCTGGAGGGACGGCTGTGGACAGAGTAGGCATCGGACTGTTGGGTTACGGCACCGTCGGATCCGGGGTCGGCAAGCTCCTCAAGAAGAACGCCGACGACATCCGCCTGGCGACCGGCAGGGACGTCTATCTGAAGCGCGTCCTGGAGAAGGACGCCGGGTTCACGCATCCCGACCTCGACCCGGCGCTGCTCACAACGCGCTTCGAGGACATCATCGAGGACCCCGACATCGACATCGTCGTCGAGCTCATCGGCGGGGTGGGCGCGGCCCTCGATTTCCAGCGCCGCGCCCTGCTCGCCGGCAAGAACGTGGTGACCGCCAACAAGCAGCTCCTGGCGCAGCACGGCGCCGAGCTGTTCGAGGCCGCCGAGACCACGGACGCCCACCTGCGCTTCGAGGCCAGCGCCGTCGGCGCGGTGCCCGTCATCAAGGTGCTGCGCGAGTCGCTCGTGGCGGCCGAGGTCAAGACCGTCTTCGGCATCGTCAACGGCACCACCAACTACATGCTGAGCGCCATGGCGGAGACGGGCGCCGACTACGACGACGTGCTCAGGGAGGCGCAACGTCTGGGCTACGCCGAGGCCGACCCCACCGAAGACGTGGGCGGCAAGGACGCGGCCGCCAAGATGGCCATCCTCGCCAGCATCGCCTTTCACAGCCGCACGACGCTCGCGGACGTGGAGTACGAGGGCATCGAGAAGGTCACGGCGCGCGACATCGCCCACGGGCGGCGCCTCGGCCTCGCCTGCAAGCTGCTCGGCGTCGCCAAGCTCATCGACGGCGCCATGAACGTGCGCGTCTATCCCGCGTTCATCCCCGCCGCTCATCCCATCGCCGGCGTGAGCGGCGCCTACAACGCCGTGTTCCTGGAGAGCGACGCCTTCGACCGCATCATGCTGTTCGGCCCCGGCGCCGGCAGCGTGCCGACGGCGTCGGCCGTGATCGGCGACATCATCAGCGTCGTCAACACGGTGAAGGGCAGCTTCGTGCAGAACTGCCTGTGCTACAAGGACCTGCCCTTCTTCCCGGACGCCGACATGGTGTCCAGCTTCTACCTGCGCCTGCAGGTGCGCGACCAGCCGGGCGTGCTGGCCCGCATCGCGGCGCTGTTCGGCGAGGAGGGCGTGAGCATCCGCGAGATGGTGCAGGAGGGCGGGGGCGAGAGCGCCGAGCTGGTGCTGCTGCTGCACCCCGTGCGCGAGGAGCAGTTCTTCGCCGCGCTGGGCAGGATGAAGGAACTGCCGGACGTCGAGGGCCAGCCGGCCGTCATCAGGGTCGAGGGCGCGTAAGCCCGCACAGAGGAGGAAGCGAGCATGGCCAAGGGCAAGAGAGGCACCATCGGTATCCTCACCGGCGGCGGCGACATACCGGGGCTCAACCCGGCCATCCGCGCGGTCACGCTGCGCGCGCTGCGCGAAGGTTTCGACGTCATCGGCATCCGTCGCGGCTGGGCCGGTCTCGTGGAGATCGTGCGCGACGAAGGCGCCGACAACAGCGGCTGCTGGCTGCCGCTCACCGAGGACACGGTCGAGCGGTACGGCTACACCGGGGGGACCTTCCTGCACTCGTCGCGCACACGCCCGAGCGCCGTGCCGGCCAAGGACGTGCCGGCGCACCTCAAGGACGAGTACGCCGCCGAGAAGAACGACCTGACGAACGAGGTCCTCGCCAACCTGCAGTTCCTCGGCGTCGACTACCTCGTGCCGATGGGCGGCGACGACACCCTCAGCTACGGCGTGGAGCTCGGCAAGCTCGGCTTCCCGGTCGTCGCCCTGCCCAAGACGATGGACAACGACGTGCCCGGCACCGACTACTGCATGGGCTTCAGCACCTGCGTGTCGCGCACCATCGAGCTGGCGCACCAGGTGACGAGCTCCGCGGCGTCACACGAGCGCATCGTGGTGCTCGAGGTCTTCGGCCGCTACGCGGGCTTCACGGCGCTCCTGCCCACGCTGGCCGGGGCCGCCGACCGCTGCGTCATCCCCGAATACAAGTTCGACATGGAGCGTCTCGCGGAGCTGCTGGTCGCCGATCGCAACGCGCACCCGGACAAGTACGCCGTGTGCATCGTGAGCGAGGGCGCCATGCCGGAGGGCGGCGAGATGGTCTTCCAGGGCGGCGAGACGGACCAGTACGGCCACGCCAAGCTGGGCGGCATCGGCGCCCGGGTCAGCGCCAAGATCAAGGAGCTCTCGCCCAAGTACAACGACGGCCGCAAGATCGACATGATCAGCATGAACCTCGGCTACCTGGTGCGCAGCGGCGCGCCGGACGCCGTGGACGCCGTCGTCCCGACCGTGTACGGCAATCTCGCGGTGGACCTGCTGCTGCGCGGCGAGACGGGCCGCATGGTCGCGCTGCGCGACGGCCACTACGACTCCGTGCCCATCGAGACCGTGGTCGCCTCCAAGAAGGTCGTGGACGTGGAGCGCTGCTACGACACGGAGCGCTACCGGCCCAGGTACGACGGCCTCGCCGGCCTGCCGATGCTCGTGCTCGGGGGGGCCGCCGGCTGATGGCCGGCGGCGGGGCCGGGCACGAGCCGGGCGGAGGGCGCCGACAGGTCCGGCGGGGAGCGGCGCAGGGCGGCCGGCCGAAGCGGGTGCTGCTCGTCCCCGACGGCATGGCCGACGAGCCGCGCCCGGAGCTGGGCGGTCGCACGCCGCTGGAAGCGGCGGCCACGCCCGCCATGGACTCCCTGGCGCGGCGCGGCACCATCGGCCTCGTGCGCACCGTGCCGGAGGGCATGCCGCCGGGCAGCGACGTCGCCAACCTGGCCGTGCTCGGCTACGACCCGGCCGCCGTGTTCAGCGGGCGCAGCCCGCTGGAGGCGGCCAACATCGGCGTCGAGCTCGGCCCGCGCGACGTCGCCTACCGCTGCAACTTCGTCGCCGTCGAGGCCGGCGTGATGAAGGACAACACCGCCGGCCACATCGACAGCGAGGAGGGCCGCCGGCTCGTCGCGGCCCTGCAGGCCGCGCTGGGCGGCGGCCCGTTCGAGTTCTACGCCGGCGTGAGCTACCGCAACCTGCTGGTGTGGCGCGGCGGCGAGCTCGTGCCGTGCACGCCGCCGCACGACATCCTGGACCGGCCGGTGACGGACTACCTGCCGGGCGTCGCGGCCGGCGCGGGTGACACGCCGGCCGCGCGCGCGCTCGCCGAGCTGCAGCGGCGCGCCGACGAGGTGCTGGCGCCGCTGCGGCCCGGCACCAACGCCTGGTTCTGGGGCGAGGGCACGGCGCCGAGCATGCCTCGCTTCCGGGACCTCTACGGCCTGAGCGGCGCCGTCGTCGGCGCCGTCGACCTGGTGCGCGGCATCGGCCGCTACGCCGGCTTCGACGTGCTGGACGTGCCCGGCGCCACGGGCGACCTGGACACGGACTACGCGGCGAAGGCGCGGGCCGCCGTCGCCGCTCTCGACGACCACGACCTCGTGTGGGTGCACGTCGAGGCGCCGGACGAGGCGGGGCACATGGGCAGCGTGGTCGAGAAGGTGCGCGCCATCGAGCGCGTGGACGCGGAGGTGCTGGCGCCCCTGCTGGCCGCGCCGCAGCGGCCGGCCGTCCTGGTGCTGCCGGACCACTACACGCCGGTGCGCACGCGCACGCACGACGGCACCCCGGTGCCGTTCGCGTTCGCTCCCGCCGCCGCCGTGTCGACGGCCGCCGCCTCCTCCACGACCGGCGGCGCGGCCGCTACAGCGAGGCGGCCGCGGCCGCCTCCGGCCTCGTCGTGGACGACGGCCCGGCCCTGATGCGGCTGTTCCTCGCCGCCACAGGGTAAGAACCATCGCGTCGGCGCCGCGGGCGCCGCCGGCGCGCGATCCCGACGACAGGGTGGCAGCCACCGCATGAGCAATCCACGACGAGGAACCCCGGACGCGGTCACCGTCGGCGACGAGCGCTTCGCTCCCGTCGGCGCCGAGCCCGTGGTCACGACCACGGCGGAGCGCTACGTGATGAGCGGCGGGCGCGCCGAGCGGCTCGCCGTGAAGGAGGACGAGCTCTTCCTCTACACCAACGCCCTCGGTCACGCGCCCGGCGCCGAGAACTCCGTGCTCGGCCTCTTCCACCGGGACACGCGGTACCTGAGCAGGCTCGAGCTGAACATCGCGGGCCGCATGCCGGTGCTGCTCTCCTCCACCGCCGAGCGGGGCTACGCCGCCAGTGTCGAGCTCACCAACCTGGAGGCGCGTATGTCGGACGGGCGCACGCTGCCGCAGGCGACCGTGCACGTGCGCCGCAGCCGCTTCCTGGCCGACCGTCTGTACGAGCTGCTCCGCGTCCGCAACTTCCACCACACCGACGTGGAGCTGCTCGTCGACCTGTACTTCGACGCCGACTACGCGGACCTGTTCGAGGTGCGCGGCCTGCGTCGCCGGCGGCGCGGCACGCGCTTCGCGCCCAAGGCCGAGGGCGCCACGCTCACGCTCAGCTATCTCGGCCTGGACGAGGTGCTGCGCAAGACGGTGATCACCTTCGACGCCCCGCCGGAGTCCATCAAGCAGGGGCGGGCGCGCTATCGCCTGCGGCTCGCGCCCGGCGAGCGCGCCACGATCCGCTACGACGTCCAGGTGGTGGCGCCCGGCGCGCCGCAAGCCCTGCCTGGCGACTTCGCGACGAAGCTCGGCGCCGTACGGCACGAGCACGAGCGCTGGCACGCCGGCGCCACCGACATCATCACCGACAACGAGCGCGTGAACCTGGCGTTGCGCCGCGGCCAGGAGGACTTGCGCATGCTGGCCGCCGACGTGGACGGCGAGCCTGCTGCCGCTGGCCGGTCTGCCCTGGTTCGTGGCGCCCTTCGGTCGCGAGCTGCTGATGGTCGGCCTCGAGACGCTGCTCCTCGACCTGCGCTGGTCGCAGGGTGCGGTGCGCTATCTGGGCAGGCACCAGGGCAGCCACGACAGCGCCTTCCGTGAGGAGCAGCCGGGCAAGATCATGCACGAGCTGCGCCGCGGCGAGCTCGCCAACCTGCGCGCCATCCCGCACACGCCCTACTTCGGCTCCGTCGACTCCACGCCGCTGTTCCTGCTGCTCGCCTGCGAGCTGACGATGTGGACGGGCGACCTGGAGGGCTTCGACGCGCTGCAGGACCCCATCGATGCCGCTCTCGAGTGGCTGACCGCCTACGGCGACGCCGACGGCGACGGCTTCGTGGAGTATCATCGCCGGTCGCGCGCCGGGCTGCTCAACCAGGGCTGGCGGGACGCCAGCGACGCGATCCTGCACGCGGACGGCACGCCGGCGCGCGGCGCCATCGCGCTGGCCGAGACGCAGGGCTACGTCTACTACGCCAAGCGCCGCCTCGCCGCCATCTACGGCCAGCTCGGCGACGTGGAGCGCGCCGAGCGCATGACCGCAGGAGGCGCGCGACCTCAAAGGCGCGGTTCAACGAGCGCTTCTGGATGGAGGACGAGGGCTTCTTCGCCATGGCGCTCGACGGTGAGAAGCGCCAGGTACGCACCGTCGGCTCGTCCATCGGCCACTGCCTGTGGTCGCGGATCGTCGCCGACGAGCTGGTGCCGGCGGTGGTCAAGCGCCTCATGGCTCCCGACATGTTCACCGGCTGGGGCGTGCGCACCGTGAGCAACGAGGCCAGGGCCTACAACCCGGTGAGCTTCTACAACGGCAGCGTGTGGCCCTACGACACGGCCATCGCCGCCAACGGGATGAAGAAGCACGGCTACGTGCAGGAGTCGAACCGGCTGGCGCTGGGTCTCGTCGAGGCGGCCGTCGCTCACGAGTACGCCCGCCTGCCCGAGATGTTCTGCGGCTTCACGCGGCAGGCCATCAACAAGCCGGTGTCGTTCCCCATGGCCTGCTCGCCGGACGCCTCCTCGGCCGGTGCGCTGTTCCTCATCCTGCAGTCGATGCTCGGCATCTACGCGCAGGCGGAGGAGAACATCGTGTACGTGCACAACCCCGTGCTGCCCAAGTGGCTGGGCGAGGTGACGCTCGCCAACCTGAGGGTGGGACACACGACGATGCGCCTGCGCTTCCGCCGGCAGGGCAGTCACACGACGTTCTCGGTGCTGGACAAGCAGGGGCCGGGACGCATCGTGGTGGTAGAGTGAAGTCCCGGCGCGGCTGGGCCGGGAGGCGATGACATGGCACGGCTCACGATCGCACATATCTCAGACCTGCACGCCGGCTCGCCCTACTTCGTGCCGAGCTTGATGGACCGCGTCGTGGTCGAGATCAACGAGCTCGATCCGGACGTGGTGCTGTGCACCGGCGACCTCACGGAGATGGGCTTCCGCCAGGACTACCTGACGGCGCAGGGTTTCCTGGCGCGCATCGCCTGCCCGCAGATGGCCGTCATCCCCGGCAACCACGACGCCCGCAACGTGGGCTACGTGCATTTCGAGGAGCTCATCGGTCCGCGCTCGACGGTGCTGCACCTGGACGACGTGTCGATCATCGGCCTGGATTCCAGCGAGCCGGACCTGGACCACGGGCAGATCGGGCGGGCGCGCTACTCCTGGCTCGACGAGCAGTTCTCGCGCCCGGCCGGCTTCCGCATCTTCATGCTGCACCACCACCTGCTGCCCGTCCCCGGCACGGGACGCGAGCGGAACATCGTCTACGACGCCGGCGATCTGCTGGAGGTGCTGCAGGCCTGCGGCGTGAACCTCGTGCTCTCCGGCCACAAGCACGTGCCGTACGCCTGGCGGCTCGAGCGGCTGTTCGTGGTGAACGCCGGCACCTGCTCGTCGCTGCGCCTGCGCGGCAACACCAAGCCCTGCTACAACATCATCCGCGTGGACGGCGACAGCGTGCAGGTGGTGCGCAAGTTCCCCTTCCACGGCACGGAGAGTCTCATCGAGTTCGTGCCCTCGTCGGCGTCGTTCGAGAAGTACATCTGTCCCGTGCCTCAGGAGGAAGGGCGATAGGGAACCTGCCGCGCGCCGTCGTCGTGATCGACGGCGAGCACTATCCACCCGTCGTCGCGGCGGCGCTGCTGCGCCTGCGATCGGACATGGAGGTCGTCGGAGGGCTCTTCGCGGGGGGCGGCGAGAAGCTGCGCGGCGGAGCCGCCGCTCAGGACCTCGCCGCCGACTACGACGTGCCGTGGCTGCGCACCGTGGATCCGCAGGGGCCGGTGGCGCCGCTGCTGGACGACGTGCGCGCGGCGCTGCGCGAAGCCAGGGCCGAGGCGCTCGTCGACCTCTCCGACGAGCCCGTGCTCGGCTACCGCGAGCGCTTCCTGCTGATGAGCGCGGCGCTCGCGGAGGGCGCGCGCTACGTGGCGCCCGACACGGAGGTCCGGCCGCAAGCCTTCGCGCGCCTCACGAGCCGTGCCGGCCCTGGGCGTGATCGGCACCGGCAAACGTGTGGGCAAGACGGCCGTGAGCGGCTGGCTGGCGCGCCGCCTGCAGGCGAAGCTCGCCGCCAGGGGCGGCGTGATCGTCGTCGCCATGGGGCGCGGCGGCCCGCCCGAGCCCGAGCTCGTGCACGGCGAGCTGGGGCTCACGGCCGCGCAGCTGCTCGAGGCGTCACGCCGCGGCCGGCACGCGGCCTCAGACTGCTACGAGGACGCCGCTCTCGCCGGCGTGACGACGATCGGCTGCCGGCGCTGCGGCGGCGGCCTGGCCGGCGCGCCCTACGACGACACGGTGCGCGCCGCGCTGCCGCTGGTGGAGCGCAGCGGCGCGGCGCTGGCCGTCATCGAGGGCAGCGGCGCCGCGGTGCCGCCGGTCGCCTGCGACGCCACGCTGTGCGTCGCCGGCGCCGCTCAGCCGGTCGACTACGTCGCCGGCTTGCTGGGTACGTACCGGCTGCTCCTGAGCGACGTGCTCGTGCTCACCGCCTGCGAGCCGCCGTTCGCGACGGAGGGGAAGGTGAGGCGCTCGTCGACGCGGCGCGCGCCGTCAAGCCCGACCTGGAGGTCGTCACCACGGTCTTCCGGCCGCGGCCGGCGCAGCCCGTCCGCGGTCGTCGCGTCGCCTTCTTCACCACGGCGCCGCCGGAGGCTCTGCCGGGGCTGGTGCGAGCGCTCGAGGAGGACCACGGCGCGGAGGTCGTCGTGGCGGCGGCGGACCTCGCCGACCGGTCGCGGCTGGCCGACGACGTGCGCCGCGCCGCGGACGAGGCGGACGTGTTCCTCACGGAGATCAAGGCGGCCGCCGTGGACGTGGTCGCCGAGGCGGCGGACGCAGCCGGCAAGGAGCTCGTGTTCTGCGACAACGAGCCCGTGGCGCTGCAGGGCGATCTGGGAGAGGCCGTGGACGGGCTTGCCGCGCTGGCGGCGGAACGGAGGGGGACGTAGTGGTCGACGAGCATCAGGTGCCGATCACCGACGACGAGCGACGCGGCGCCGTTCAGCAAGGGCCTCCTGGCCCGGTCGCTCATGGCCACCGGGCTGCGGCCCGAGCACGCCTACGACGTGGCGGCGGCCATGGAGCGGCGCCTGCGGCGCGGCGGACGAGCCGCCCTCACCCTGGCCGACCTGAGCGCGGTCTCGTACAGGGCGCTGGGCCAGCGCGAGGGCGAGACACTCATCGAGCGCTTCCGGCAGTGGCAGACGCTGCGCCACCTGGAGGCGCCGCTCATCGTGCTGATCGGCGGCGCCACGGGCGTGGGCAAGAGCACCCTGGCCACCCAGCT
Organism: uncultured Thermoleophilia bacterium; assembly: GCA_963707335.1. Taxonomy (GTDB): domain Bacteria; phylum Actinomycetota; class Thermoleophilia; order UBA2241; family UBA2241; genus CAIXSE01. Next base: position 133,489 of record CAVPQD010000011.1, read on the forward strand.
TGCGGCGCGGCTCGGCATCACCCGTGTCGTCTCTACCGATATGGTGCGCCAGGTCATGCGCGCCTTCTTCGCCGTCGAGCTCATGCCGGCCATCCACTTCTCGTCCTTCGACGCCGCCTCGGCGGTGCGCGTGACGCTGCCCCGCGAGACCGACCTGAGCAAGGTGGGCTTCATCGAGCAGACGAAGGCCGTCACGGTGGGCATCGAGGCGCTCATCGAGCGCGGCATCACCGAGGGCAAGAACCCGATGGTCGTCGAAGGCGTGCACATCCTCCCCGGCATCCTGGAGCGGTCGCGCTGGCAGCAGGCCGTGGTGGTGGAGATGGTGCTCGCTGTGAAGGACCGCGACGCGCACCGCGCGCACTTCACCGTGCGCGAGTGGGAGACCGGCGGCGTGCGGCCGCTGCAGCGCTACGTCGACCACTTCGCGCAGATCCGCCGCATCCAGAAGTACATCATCTCGCGGGCGGAGAGATACGACGTGCCGGTCATCGACAACACCGGCATGGACGACGTGCTGAGCGACGTGCTCGGTATGGTCCTGCGGCGGGTGGAGGAGCACCAGGCGGCGATGTGAGCCACGGCTCGCCGCTACAGTCTGCGCCGTTCCGTCCGATAGAGGGAGTGACTCCGCGCCCTCCCGTCTCCTCGTTCCGGCCAACCGTCAGGATGGGTCGAAACCTTGACTAGTGGGAATCACTTGCATCGTGTGTCATACTGCACACCGGAGCTCGGGCGAGTTCCGTCATCACGTGCACGCGCTGGCCTCGCCGCGCGCTTCGCCGTCACCATCCACCTCTACTCGCACGACATCGCCAGGAGCCACGGCTGCCGAGCCGCTGGGATGCCATCGGGGAGCCCATGAGCACTGAAGAGACAACCGAACAGACCACCATCAGCGAAGCCACTCCGGCCGCAGTGCCGGGCAACGGGGAGCCGGGCATGGCCGCGGAGACGACTACGCCGTCCGCGGCCGAGTCCCGCGGCGCCCCCTGCGGACGCGCCGGCGAAGCCGGCCGCGAAGCCGCGCGCCAGGAGCACGCCGCCGCGCCGGCCGCGGAGGCGCCGGCCGCGGAGGCCTCCGACGCCGACGCTCCCGCCACGGATGCGCCGATCCAGGCCGCGCCGACAGCGGACGCGCCCCCCGCGGACGCGCCGCCGGCGACCGCCGCAGACGCGGCGCCGGCCGACCAGGACCGCCGCGTCCGAGGGCGCGGCCGCCGAAGCTCAGCCGGCCGAGGCCCGACCGCCTCAGGGCGAGCAGGGCGGACGGCCCGGCCAGGACGGCGGCCGCCGCGACCAGCAGGGCGGCGGCAAGGGCAAGAACAAGAACCGCCGGGACCGCGACCGCAACAAGCAGCGCGAGGAGCGCCGCGAGGGCCCCGTGATCGCCTGCACCGGCATCCTGGACGTGCTGCCGGACGGCTTCGGCTTCCTGCGCACCAACGGCTTCACCCAGGGCGAGCGCGACGTCTACGTGAGCCTCAGCCAGATCCGCCGCTTCGGTCTGCGCCGCGGCGACCAGATCCTCGGCCAGGTCCGCGAGCCCAAGGACAACGAGAAGTACAACGCCCTGCTCAAGATCGACACGGTCAACGGCATCGACCCCGAGACGGCCCGCAAGCGCCCCGTCTTCGAGCAGCTCACGCCGCTGTTCCCAGACGAGCGCCTGCGCCTTGAGACGGAGGAGCACGACACGGCGGCGCGCATCATGGACCTGATGTGCCCCATCGGCAAGGGCCAGCGCGGCCTCATCGTCTCGCCGCCCAAGGCCGGCAAGACCACGATCCTCAAGAAGCTGGCCAACTCCATCGCCAACAACAATCCCGAGACGGACCTCTTCGTGCTGCTCGTGGACGAGCGCCCGGAGGAGGTCACCGACATGCAGCGCTCGGTCAAGGGCACGGTCGTGGCCAGCACCTTCGACCAGCCCAGCGAGAACCACGTGCAGGTCACCGAGCTGGTGCTGGACCGCGTCAAGCGCCTGGTCGAGATGGGCCACGACGTCGTCGTGCTGCTGGACTCGATCACCCGCATGGCGCGCGCCTTCAACCTCAACACGCCGGCCAGCGGCCGCATCCTGTCGGGCGGCGTGGACAGCACCGCGCTGTACCCGCCCAAGAAGTTCTTCGGCGCGGCCCGCAACATCGAGGAGGGCGGCTCGCTCACCATCCTCGCCACGGCGCTGGTGGACACGGGCTCGCGCATGGACGAGGTCATCTTCGAGGAGTTCAAGGGCACCGGCAACATGGAGATCCGCCTGGACCGCAAGCTCGCCGACAAGCGCATCTTCCCGGCCATCGACATCGAGATGACCGGCACGCGCAAGGAGGAACTGCTCATGGAGCCGGCCGAGGCCGCCGCCGTGTGGAAGCTCCGCGGCGTGCTGCACAGCCTCGATCCGGCGGCCGCCATCGAGCTGCTCATCAAGAAGATCCGCGAGACCAAGAACAACGCCGAGTTCCTCTCGGCGCTGCAGAAGAACTCGCGGTAGACTAGGCGGGCGGTGCCACCGCGGCCTGCGGCCGCCTCTGCGCCTCCCTCAGGTTTGGCCCCGGGAACGGTTTCTGGTGGCAGGGCACTTCGTGCTATCATGCCGCTTCGGTCCGCCTGCGCGGACCATGCTGACGAACCACCCGGACGATTCGAAGGGATCCGTCACGATGAAGAAGGACATCCACCCGAAGTACGAAGAGGCAACGGTGCACTGCTCGTGCGGCAACACGTTCACCACGCGCAGCACCAAGAAGGAGCTGCACGTCGAGCTTTGCTCCCAGTGCCACCCGTTCTACACCGGCAAGCAGAAGCTGGTGGACTCCGGTGGCCGCGTGGAGCGCTTCAAGCGCCGCTACGACAAGAAGCAGGAACCGAGCAAGGCCTGACGCCGTGAGCGCTCAGCTCCGCGTCTCGCTGCTGCAGCACACGCCCGACCCGGACCGCGCCGTCGCGATCGCGGGTCGGCTGTGTTATGCGCCCCTCTCGGCCGCCGACCTCAAGCAGGAGATGGGCGACGAGGACGTCGCCAAGCTCGTGCGCATCCTGGTCCGCAGCGGCCATCACTCGGCGCTCGAACACGCCTCTTTCAGCTTCGCCGTCGACGGCGTGAGCCGCGCCTGCACGCACCAGCTCGTGCGCCACCGCGTGGCCAGCTACAACCAGCAGTCCCAGCGCTACGTCAACTTCTCCTCGGCGGACAGCTTCGTGGTGCCGCCCACCATCGCCGCCGACGCCGAGGCCAAGGCCGTCTTCCTCAAGGCCATGGAGGACGCGCGCGTCGCCTACGACAGGCTCGTCGAGCTGGGGCTGGCGCAGGGCCGCACCAGGGAGAGCGTCCAGGAGGACGCGCGCTTCGTGCTGCCCAACGCCGCCGAGACGAAGATCGTGGTCACCATGAACGCGCGCGAGCTGCGCCACTTCTTCCAGGTGCGCTGCTGCAACCGCGCGCAGTGGGAGATCCGCGATCTCGCCTGGGAGATGCGGGCCATGGTCAAGGCCATCGCGCCCAACCTGTTCGAGGGCAGCGGCCCCGGCTGCCTGTACGGCACGTGCCCGGAGGGCAAGATGACCTGCGGCCGTCCGTACAAGCGCGAGGACGTGGACGGACCGGCCGCGGCGCGCGACTGAGGCCGGGCCGCGCCGCACTCCCGCTCACGACATGAGCACATCACGCCGCAGATCAGCGCGCCGCCGGCGCCGCTCGGCTGACGCCTTGCTCTGCGGACTGGCCGCCCTGGGGGCGCGCCGCGCCCAGGTGGGCGGCCAGGCCGTCATCGAGGGCGTCATGATGCGCGGCGTGTCCAACTGGTCGCTGGCGGTGCGCCGGCCGGACGCCAGCATCGGTCTGCACGATTGGCCGCTGGTCAGCTGGATGGCGCGCTATCCCATCCTCAAGCTCCCCATCGTGCGCGGCGTCGTCGCGCTGGTGGAGTCGCTCGTCATCGGCATCCGCGCCCTCACCGTCTCCGCCAACGAGTCGCTCGGGGAGGAAGAGCAGCAGCTGGGCCGCAAGGAGATCGGCGTCACGCTCATCGTGGCCTTCGCCTTCGCCGTCGGGCTCTTCTTCCTGGCGCCGCTGTTCCTCACGGGGCTGTTCAAGAGCTGGGTGGGCACGGGCTGGACCTTCTGGGTCGTCGAGGGGTTCGTGCGCGTCGGCATCTTCCTCGCCTACCTCGCCATCGTCACCCGCATCCCCGACCTGCGCCGCGTGTTCGAGTACCACGGCGCCGAGCACATGAGCATCCACGCCCTGGAGCACGGCGAGGAGCTCACCGTCGCCAACGTCTCCCGGTACAAGACACTCCACCTGCGCTGCGGCACGTCGTTCCTGCTCATCGTCATGGTGGTCTCGATCTTCGTCTTCGCGGTGGTCGGGCGGCCGTCGTGGTACTGGCTCGTGCTCAGCCGCGTCGTGCTGGTGCCGCTCATCGCCGGGATCAGCTACGAGGTCATCAAGTTCGCCGGGCGCCACGAGGGGAACGCGCTGGTGCGCGCCATCATGGCGCCCGGACTGGCGTTGCAGTGGATGACGACGAAGCCGCCGGACGACGCCCAGATCGAGGTGGCCATCACGGCGCTGGAGAGGATCGTCGATCTGGAGCCGCAGGACCGGCCGCCGGTCGAGGGCGTCGAAGTGATGGCCTGAGCCGTGGTCGCGATGCTCAGGGACTGGCGCGCCTGGGTCTGGCCGCTCGTCGCCGGCGGGCTGGTCCTCGCCATCACCGTCGCCGGGGTGCTCACGGTGCCGGAGAAGACGGAGACGCGGGCCCGCAAGCATCCGCCGGCCTACGTCAAGCAGGCGGCGCTGACCGCGTCGCGCGAGAACGGCGATCCGCAGCCCCGGGCCGTCGAGTGGATCGTCACGACCCACGCGGCGGTGGCGGACGCCCTGGGCATCGAGGACGACCGCCCCGGGATACAAACGCGACGCGCTCGTCCTGGTACAGGGCGATTTCACCTCGTCGCCGGGGGTGCCGCCGGGGCCGCCGGGGCAGCAGCGCAGCTCCTGGCTCGCGCTGCTCTACACGACGGGCACGACGCACCTCGACCTGGGCGTCCTTGGAGCCTACGCGCAGCGTCCGGACACCCGCGGTCTGCCGCGCTCAAACGGTTCGAGTGGTAAGAAGACAGGTATGGCCCCTCTCGACAGTCTCATCGACGAGATCGAGCGCTCCTACGACGAGGTCACGGCGCAACTGGCCGACCCCGAGGTGCTCGGCGACCGGGCGCGCTACGCGGACGCCGCGCGCCGCCACGCCGAGCTGCAGTCGGTGCACGAGCTCACGCAGCGCTATCGCGAGGCGGAGCGGAACGTCGCCGACGCCGAAGGCCTCCTCGGCGACGAGACCAGCGACGCCGAGCTGCGGGAGTTCGCGCAGCAGGAGCTCGTCGAGGCCCGCAGGCTGCTCGACGAGCTCAGCGAGGAGATCCGCGTCGGCATGCTCACGCGCGACCCCAACGACGCCAAAGACGTGATCATCGAGATCCGCGCCGGCACGGGCGGCAACGAGGCCTGCATCTTCGCCGGCGAGCTGGCGCGCATGTACACGAGGTACGCGGAAGGCAAGGGGTTCGAGGTCGAGATCCTCGACTTCAACGAGAACGACGACGGTGGCTACAAGGAGATGACGCTTGAGGTGCGCGGTCAGGGCGCCTACTCCACGCTGAAGTACGAGGGCGGCGTGCACCGCGTGCAGCGCGTCCCCGTCACCGAGGCCACGGGCCGCATCCACACCTCCACCGCCACCGTGGCCGTGCTGCCCGAGGCCGAGGATGTGGAGGTGGACATCCACGCCAACGACCTGCGCATCGACATCTTCAGGGCGCGCGGCCCCGGCGGGCAGAGCGTCAACACCACCGACTCGGCCGTGCGCATCACGCACGTGCCCACCGGCGTCAGCGTGAGCTGCCAGGACGAGAAGAGCCAGCTGCAGAACAAGGACAAAGCGATGCGCATCCTGCGCGCCCGGCTCTTCGAGCTCGAGCAAGCCAGGCAGGACGAGGAGCGCGGCGAGGCACGGCGCAGCATGGTGGGCAGCGGCGACCGCTCGCAGAAGATCCGCACCTACAACTTCCAGCAGAGCCGGGTCACCGACCACCGCATCGGGCACACGAGCCATCGCATCGCCGAGGTGATGGAGGGCGAGCTGGACGAGTTCACCGAGGCTCTGGCCGCCGAGGACCGGCGCAAGCAGCTGGCGGCGGCCGGCGAGGCGTGACGGTGCCGGCGGCGAGCGTGAGCGACGCGCTCCGGGCCGCCGCCCAGCGGCTGCGCGCCAGCGGGTCGCGCTCGCCGCGCCTGGACGCCGAGCTGTTGATGGCCGCGGCGCTGGGCGTGGATCGCGCCGCGCTGTTCCGCAGCCCGGAGCGGGCGCTCGCGCCGCAGGAGCTCGAGCGCTTCGAGGGCTTCGTGCGGCGGCGCGAGGCGCGCGAGCCTGTGGCCTACATCCGCGGGCGGCGCGCCTTCCGCACCATCGAGCTCGAGGTCGACAGCGCCGTCCTCATCCCGCGCCCCGAGACGGAGACGCTCGTGGACGTGGCGCTCGAGGCGCTGGCCCGGACGCCGCAGCGCCGCGAGGGCGACGCCTACGAGCCGCTCGCCCTGGACGTCGGCACCGGCTCGGGCTGCATCGCGCTGGCCCTCGCCGCGGAGAACCCCTTCGTGCGCGTCGTGGCCGCGGACGTGGACGAGGCCGCCGTGGACGTGGCGCGCCGCAACGCGACGCGCCTGGGCCTCGGCGGCCGGGTCCACGTGCTGCGCAGCGACCTGTTCGAGGCGCTGCCGCCGGGGTCGCGCTTCGATCTGATCGTCAGCAACCCGCCGTACGTGCCGGACGCGGAGTACGCGGCGCTGGAGCCGAACGTGCGCGACTTCGAGCCGCGGCTCGCGCTGCACGGCGGCGACGACGGACTGGACGTCTATCGCCGCCTCGTCCCGGCGGCGGCGGCGCGGCTGCGGCCGCGCGGGACCCTCGCTCTGGAGGTCGGCGCCGGCGAAGCCCACGACGTGGCCGGGCTCATCGAGAGCACCGGGGCGTTCGGCGCGGTCGCGTGCCGCGCCGACCTGGGCGGCGTCCCGCGCGTCGTCTGGGCGGCGCTGCCGCGCCGGCCCGGGGACGACGCCTCATGAGGTACGAGAAGGTCCGCGCCGTGGTGCTGGGCTCTCGACCGATGGGCGAAGCGGACCGCGTGGTGCGCCTGTTCACCCGTGAGTCCGGCCGCGTCGACGCGGTCGTCAAGGGCGTACGCAAGACGACCTCCCGCTGGGGCGGCCGCCTGGAGCCGTACACGATCAGCGACCTGATGCTGTACCAGGGCAGGTCGCTGTCGACGGTGACCCAGGCACAGCTGGTCGATGTGTTCCGCCGCCTGCGCGAGGACCGCGAGGCGCTGGCCGCGGCGGCCGTCGTCTGCGAGGCCGCCGCCATCCTGTTCGCCGATCACGAGCCGGAGGAACGCGTGTATGCGCTGCTGCGCAACACGCTGCGCGAGCTGGATGAGGGCATCGAGGGGCCGGCCGTGCGGGCTCCGCTGCTGCTGGGCGCGCTGCTCAAGCTGCTGTACGAGGCCGGCTACCTGCCGGTGCTCGACAGGTGCGCCGCCTGCGGCGGCGGCGGTCGAGCCCTCGGGTTCTCCGCCGCCCGCGGCGGCCTGGTCTGTGAGGGGTGCCTCGACGAGTGCGTGCCGATCACGCCCGAGGCGGTCGAGGCCCTGTGCGTCGGCGTCGCCGAGCCGCTCACCGTGCTGCGCGCCCTGCCGCCGTCCGCCGCGGCCGAGGAGGCGCTGCGCGACGCGCACGAGCTGTACGCCTACCACAGCGGGTTTCGCCTGCGGTCGCTGCGCTTCGCGCGCAGCGCGACGTGAGGCGAACCACTGGTCGTCTGGGCCGGCGCTCGCGTCGCCGTCACGCCCTCGCGGGCGCTCGCGTCGCCGTCACGCCGGCCCTGCTTGCGCCGCCCGTTGCGCGGCTGTGACTTGACTGTACCCGCCGCTGACAACAGGGCCATGGAACGTTCGTTTGTGCGCTGAAATGGGGATTTGTGGGCGTTGCGACCATGCTGCTAGAATCGGCGCTCCCGGACGCGGAGGACCATGAGCACTCAAGAAAGCGGATCGCACCCCGGGAGGCCCCTTCCCACGTTCCAGGAGATCATCGCCCGCCTGCAGGCGTACTGGGAGGGGCAGGGGTGTGTCGTCATGCAGCCCTACCACACCGAGGTGGGCGCCGGCACCTTCAACCCGGCCACCTTCCTGCGCTGCCTTGACGGGCGGCCGTGGCGGGCCGCCTACGTCGAACCGTCCATGCGGCCGACCGACGGTCGCTACGGCGAGAACCCGTTCCGCGGCGGTCACTACTACCAGTACCAGGTGGTCATCAAGCCGTCACCGGCCGACATCCAGGACATCTACCTGCAGTCGCTGGTCTCGCTGGGCATCGATCTGGCCGAGCACGACGTGCGCTTCGTGGAGGACAACTGGGAGGGCCCGACACTCGGCGCCTGGGGCCAGGGCTGGGAGGTCTGGGCCGACGGCATGGAGATCACCCAGTTCACCTACTTCCAGCAGCTCGGCGGCTTCGATCTGGACCCCATCACCATCGAGATCACCTACGGTCTCGAGCGCATCGCCATGTACCTGCAGGGCGTCGACAGCATGTACGACATCATCTGGTCGCGCTGGGACGAGGACGGCACGCCGGTCACCATCACCTACGGCGACGTCTACCGTGAGAACGAGCGCGAGTTCAGCCGCTACAACTTCGAGGTCGCCGACACGGAGATGCTGTACCGCCACTTCCGCGAGTACGAGGCCGAGGCGCGGCGCTGCCTGGACGAGCGGCTGCCCATCCCCGCCTACGACTACGTGCTCAAGTGCAGCCACACGTTCAACCTGCTCGACGCGCGCGGCGTGATCAGCGTCACGGACCGCACCGCGCACATCGCGCGCGTGCGGGACCTGGCGCGCGCCGTCGCCGCGCTCTACCTGCAGGTCGCCGGCGACGGTGTCGCAGCCGGGGCGAGCGGGGAGGGCGAGGCATGACGATCGCTCCTCGTCGAGATCGGCTGCGAAGAGCTCCCCTACAAGGTCTGCTACTCGGTGCTGCGCCAGCTCGAGGGCACGGCGCAGGAGCCGGGCCTCGTGTACAGGCTGCTGGCCGAGGACCGGCTGCTGCCCGACGCGAACGGACGGCGACGGACGCGCCGCCCACCGCGCAGGAGTTCGCGGCGCACCTCAAGGTGCTGGTGTCGCCGCGGCGCATCGCCGTGCTCGTCGATCACGCGCCGGACCGTCAGAGCCCGCTGGTGCAGGAGTTCCGCGGGCCGCGCGCCGACGTCGCGTTCGACGCCGACGGCGCGCTCACCAAGGCCGGGTCAGGGTTTCGCGCGGTCGCGCGGCGCGGCCCCGCAGGACGTGCGTCGCGAGACCGTCGACGGCACGGAGTTCGCCGCGGTGCGCGTGGAGGCGGAGCGCCGGCTGGCCATCGACGTGCTGCCGGCGCTCGTCGGCCGCCTCGTCACGGGCCTGCAGATCCCGCGCGGCATGCGCTGGGGAAAGCGGCCGGCGGGCGCGGACGACTACCTGCGCTTCTCGCGCCCCATCCGCTGGCTCGTCTGCAAGCTCGGCGGCGAGACCGTGCCCGGCGAGTTCTACGGCCTCGAGGTGGGCGACGTGTCGCAGGGCCATCGCGTCCTGGGGTCGCCCATCATCATCGACCGGGCGGAGCCACTACGAGCGGCACCTGGCCGAGCAGAAGGTCGTGGCGTCGCAGCTGGAACGGCGCGCGCGGATCCTCGAAGGTCTTGACGCGCGCGCCGCGGAGCTGGGCGGCAGCTGGTCGGACCCGGGCGACGTGCTCGCCGAGGCGGTGTACCTGGCCGAGTGGCCGAGCGTCGCCCGCGGCGCCTTCGCGCAGAGCCACCTGCGTCTGCCGGACGACGTGCTCGTCACGGCGATGCAGAGCCACCAGCGCTACTTCCCGGTGCGGGACGCCGACGGCCGCCTGCTGCCGGCCTTCCTCTACGTGTCCAACGCCGATCCGCGGGCGGCCGAGCTCGTCACGCGCGGCAACGAGCGCGTGCTGGAGGGCCGCCTGGACGACGCCGAGTTCGCCTACGACCGCGACCTGGCCGAGGGCCTGGACGCCATGGCCGTGCGGCTCGGCGGACGTGGTGTTCCACGAGAAGCTCGGCTCGCTGGCCGACAAGGCGCAGCGCCTGCAGGGCCTGGTGGCCGGCCTGCTGGCCGGCCCCGGCGGCGCAGGCGCCGCCGGCCACGGCGGCAACGGGTCCGGCGCGGCGCCGGAGGAAGACCTGCGCCTCGCCGCGCGCCTCGCCAAGGCCGACCTGGTGAGCCAGGTCGTCATCGAGTTCCCGTCGCTGCAGGGTCAGATGGGCGGCCACTACGCACGGCACGCCGGCCTGGGCGACACGGTCGCGCAGGCCGTCGGCGAGCACTACCGGCCGCTCTCGGCCACCGCGCCCCTGCCGTCCACGCTGGCCGGCGCGCTGCTCGCCGTGGCCGACAAGGCCGACAACATCGTCGGCGCCTGGGTCGCGGGCGACAAGCCATCGGGGTCGCGCGACCCCTACGGGCTGCGCCGCGCCGCGCTGGGCATCGTGCGCATCGCCCTCGAGTACGGGCTGCGCTTCCCGCTCGAGGGCCTGCTCGCCTCGGCCCTCGACCACTTCGAGCTGCAGGGCGCCTTCGAGGGCGACGAGCAGCAGCGCGCCGCGCTCGTCGCGGAGACGGCCGCCTTCGTCTGGGAGCGCCTGCAGGGCCTCCTGCTGGACGAGGGCCTGCCCTTCCCCTGCGTCGAGGCGGCGCTCGGCAGCTCGGCCGCCGACATCCCGGCGCGGGCGGCGCGGGCGCGGAGCCTTCGCCGCGCTCGCCGGCCGGACGTTCTTCGAGGACGCCGTGGTCGTCTACAACCGCTGCGCGTCGCTGGCCGCCAAGGACCCCGCGGCCGGGTCCCGCTCCGTCGACCCGGCCCTGTTCGACCTGGACGCCGAGCGTGAATTGGCGGCCGCCGTGGAACAAGCCAGAGGACCGCTGCTCAAGGAGCTCGCGCATCTCGAGCTCGAGAGCGCCGTGAAGGTGGCGGCCGGCCTGCGGCCGGCCGTGGACCGCTACTTCGAGGACGTGCTGGTGATGGACAAGGACGAGGCCGTGCGCGCCAACCGGCTCGCGCAGCTCGCCGCCGTCACCGCGCTCGTCCGTCAGATCGGAGAGTTCAGCCGCCTGCCGGCGACGCAGGCGTGATCCTTTTGTTCGAGCACAGCGCCGCGCATCGCCGCGCGGGCCGAGTCCCAGGGGAGAAAGACTGATGGCGAACAAGCACGTCTACCGGTTCAACGAGGGCAACAAGGACATGAAGGAGCTGCTCGGCGGCAAGGGGGCCAATCTCGCCGAGATGACCGGCATCGGGTTGCCCGTGCCGCCGGGGTTCACGATCACGACCGAGGTCTGCAACCACTACTCGCAGCACGGCGGCTACCCGGACGGCGTCGAGGAGCAGGTCGACGCCGCGCTGAAGGCGCTCGAGGCGGACACCGGCAAGCGCTTCGGCGACTCAGGCGACCCGCTGCTCCTCAGCGTGCGCTCCGGGGCCCGCGCCTCGATGCCCGGCATGATGGACACCATCCTCAACCTGGGCCTCAACGACGAGACCGTGCGAGGGCGTCATCGCCGCCACCGGCAACGCGCGCTTCGCCTACGACTGCTACCGCCGCTTCGTCAGCATGTACGCGCGACGTCGTGCTGGGCTGCAAGCCCGAGGACGAGGACGAGCCCGACCCCTTCGAGGAGCTCCTCGACCGCAAGAAGAAGGCCAAGGGCGCCGCCTTCGACACCGACCTCACCGCCGACGACCTCAAGGAGCTCGTCGCGGAGTTCAAGGCGGCGGCCCTCGAGCGCACCGGCAGCCAGTTCCCCGAGGACCCGCTCGAGCAGCTCTGGGGCGCCGTCTCCGCCGTCTTCGGCTCCTGGGACAACGACCGCGCCATCGCCTACCGCCGCCTCTACGACATCCCCGACACGTGGGGCACGGCCGTGAACGTGCAGACCATGGTCTACGGCAACACCGGCGAGGACTCCGGCACCGGCGTCGGCTTCACGCGCAATCCCGCCAGCGGCGAGAACGATGTTCTACGGCGAGTTCCTGGTGAACGCCCAGGGCGAGGACGTGGTCGCCGGCGTGCGCACGCCGCGCCCGGTCAGCGAGCTCAAGGACGTGTGGCCCGAGGTCTACGACGAGCTCATGGCGATCCAGAAGACGCTGGAGCGCGAGCTCCGCGACATGCAGGACTTCGAGTTCACCATCGAGCACGGCCGCCTCTTCATGCTGCAGACGCGCAACGGCAAGCGCACCGGCCTCGCGGCCATCCGCATCGCCGTCGACATGGCCGACGAGGGGCTCATCACCCCGGTCGAGGCGCATCATGCGCATCGAGCCGGAGCAGCTCAACCAGCTCCTGCGGCCTATCTTCTCGCCGGACGACAGGCAGCGCGCCGTCGCGGACGGCCGGGTCCTGGCCAAGGGCCTGCCCGCCGGCCCCGGCGCCGCCACCGGCCGCGTCGTGTTCAACGCGCCGGACGCGGTGGCCTGGGCCGAGCGCGGCGAGCAGGTGCTGCTGGTCCGCGACTTCACGAGCCCGGAGGACATCCGCGGCATGACCGTGGCCCAGGGCATCCTCACGCAGCAGGGCGGCATGACGAGCCACGCCGCCCTCGTCGCCCGGCAGATGGGCAAGGTCTGCATCGTCGGCTGCGGCGAGATGGACGTGGACCTGCGGGGCCGCAGCTTCACGGCCCGCGGCAAGACCGTCAAGGAGGGCGACTGGATCTCCATCGACGGGTTCACCGGCGAGGTCATCGAGGGCCAGCTCGAGCCGCACCCCTCCGAGGTGCTGCAGGTCCTGCTCGACGAGAGCATGAAGCCCGAGGACAGCTCGTCGTACCGCTACTACGCCGAGGTCATGACCTGGGCGGACGAGCACCGCGAGCTGCTGGTGCGCACCAACGCCGACCAGCCCGACCAGGCGCTCAACGCCATCGCCTTCGGCGCGCAGGGCATCGGCCTGTGCCGCACCGAGCACATGTTCTTCGGCGGCGACCGCATCGTGGCGATGCGCGAGATGATCCTGGCGGAGGATCACGCCGCCCGCGAGAAGGCGCTCCAGAAGCTCCTGCCGATCCAGCGCGACGACTTCGCCGGTCTCTTCCGCGCCATGGGCGAGCGGCCGGTGACGATCCGCACCCTCGACCCGCCGCTGCACGAGTTCGTGCCCCACGACCGCGCCGGCCAGGAGGAGGTCGCCGCGCAGATGGGCGTCTCCGCCGACGTGGTCGCCGCCAAGGTCGCCGACCTGCACGAGAACAACCCCATGCTCGGCCACCGCGGCTGCCGCCTGGGCATCGCCTTCCCCGAGGTCACGGCGATGCAGGCGCGGGCCATCCTGGAGGCCGCCTGCCTGGTCAAGAAGGAGGGCGCCGACCCGCACCCCGAGATCATGATCCCGCTGGTCGGCACGAAGAAGGAGATCGAGAACCAGGCGCAGATCGTGCGCGACACCGCCGCCGCCGTGTTCGCCGAGCAGGGCGTCGCGGTCGATTACCTCGTCGGCACCATGATCGAGATCCCGCGCGCCGCGCTCACGGCCGACGAGATCGCCGAGGTCGCCGAGTTCTTCAGCTTCGGCACCAACGACCTGACGCAGATGACGTTCGGCATCAGCCGCGACGACGCCGGCAAGTTCCTGCCCCTCTACCTGAAAGAGGAGATCTGGCCGGTCGACCCCTTCGAGACGCTCGACCAGGGCGGCGTCGGCCAGCTGGTCGAGATCGGCATCGAGCGCGGCCGCTCCACCCGCCCGCAGCTGAAGGTCGGGATCTGCGGCGAACACGGCGGCGACCCGGCGACCGTCAAGTTCTGCCACCGCGCCGGCATGGATTACGTGAGCTGCTCGCCGTTCCGTCTGCCGGTGGCGCGCCTCGCCGCCGCCCAGGCCGCCATCGAGGCGCACGGCGAGCTCGAGCTGGAGAAGTGACCTGACGGCCGGGCCGCGGGACGAGCCGGTGGCCAGGCTTGGAGACACGAGAGAGGTGCGGCTGAGCGACGGCCGGGCGGCGCTGCTGCGCGCCGCCCGGCCGCGCGACGCCAGGGAGCTCACGCGCCTGCTGGACGCCATCGCCGCCGAGCCCGACTCCGGCCTCCTCATAGAGCCGGGGCAGCGCGGCGCCGGCGACTGGCGCCGGCTCGTCGCCGAGGCCGACGCGGAGCCGCGCACGCTCTTCCTGGTCGCGGACGTCGAGGGGCGGCTGGCGGGCAACCTGGGCGTGCGGCCCGTCGCGAGCCCGGCCTCGCGACACGTCTGCCAGATCGGCATGTCGGTGGCGGCCGCGGCGCGCGGCGTCGGGCTGGGCGGCGCGCTGCTCGAGCTGGCGCTCGAGTGGGCCGCCGCCCACGGCTACAGCAAGGCCACCCTGAGCGTGCTCGGGCACAACGCCGCCGCCGAGCGCTTCTACGCGCGGCACGGCTTCACGCGCGAGGGCACCCGGGTGGCTCAGTTCATCCGGGGCGGGCAGTATAGTGATGAAGTGCTCATGGCCCGCCTCCTCACGACCCCTTGATGCCCGTGGATCACCGACGCCTGCTCATCGCGCTCACCAGTCTGACGTTCCTCGCGCTGGCCGTCGTGCCGGCGATCGTCGTGTTCAGCCTGGGCTGGCTGCCGCTGCCGCACGCCGAGTTGCCCGGGGCGGCGGCGCAGAAAGGCGGCAGCCCGGAGGCCTGGGCGCTGTTCGCGCTGTTCTACCTGGTGTGGATGGCGGGCGACGTGGTGCTGCTCGTGCTTCTGTACGACCGCTTCGGCTTCCACTACACGCCGCGGGAGAGCAAGCCCCGTGAGCCGCGGCGCACGAAGCGGCGTCGCAACGCCGCGCTGCGCTACATGGCGGCCCAGGAGCAGGCGCGGGCCGAGGCCGCCTCCCGCGCCGCCCGTCGCCGAACGTCCCGGCCGGCCGAGCCGGACCCGATGGCCGGCCGGCCGCCGCGCACGCCGCCCGCGCAGCGCGGCTCGAGGTCCTCCTCGTCGCCCAAGGACGGCGCCTGATGCCGCGCATCTCCCGGGGCAGCGTCGACCAGGTCCAGGCCGCCGCCGACATGGTCGAGGTCGTCGGCCAGTACACCGAGCTGCGCAAGGCGGGGGCCAACTACACGGGCCGCTGCCCGTTCCACGAGGAGAAGACGCCGTCGTTCTCCGTGAATCCCACGGAGAAGCTGTTCTACTGCTTCGGCTGCGGCGCCGGCGGCAATCTCTTCGGCTTCGTGCAGCAGAAGGAGAACCTGGAGTTCGCCGCCGCGGTGGAGTACCTGGCGGACAAGTACGGCGTCGTGCTGGAGTACGAGGAGTCGTCGGCGCGCGGCGACGCCGATCGACACCGCCGCGAGCGGCTCCGCGCGCTGCTGGAGCAGGCCACGGCCTACTACGAGCGCGTGCTGGCGGACGCCAAGGCCGCCGCGCCGGCCCGCGAGTACCTGGCGCGGCGCGGCCTGGCGGACGAGGTCTGTCGCGAGTTCCGCCTCGGCTTCTCGCGGCCCGGGTGGGACAAGCTCCGCGACGCCGCCCGGGCCAAGGGCTTCACCGAGCAGGAGCTGCTGGACGCCGGCCTGGTCATCCCGGGCAAGAGCGGCCGGCCCTACGACCGCTTCCGCGGCCGCATCATGTTCCCGCTGGCGGACGATCGCGGCCGCACCCTGGGCTTCGGCGCCCGCACCTTGGGCGACGAGAAGCCCAAGTACCTCAACTCGCCGGAGACGCCCCTCTACCACAAGAGCGAGGCGCTGTTCGGTCTGGACAAAGCCAGGGCGGCGGCCGGCAAGGAGGACCGCGTCTACGTGGTCGAGGGCTACACGGACGTCATGGCGCTCGCCCAGGCCGGCGTGCGCAACGTCGTGGCCAGCATGGGCACGGCGCTCACGGAGCAGCAGCTCAAGCGCCTGTCGCGGGTCACGAAGAACCTGTACCTGTGCTTCGACGCGGACGCCGCCGGCATCGGCGCCATGCAGCGCGCCCTCTCCATGGCGAGGCGCATGGACCTCACCATGCACGTGGTGCGCATCCCGGACGGACTCGACCCCGCCGACTACGTTCTGTCGGGGGCTGGGGCCGACGGGTTTCGCCGGCTTGCCGACGAGGCCCAGACGTTATTACAATTCCACGTCCGTTTGGCGCTCGCGACTCACGACCTCAACAAGCCCGATGGACGGGCCCGCGCTTTCGCGCGACTCAGGGGGGTCCTCTCCGAGGCAGCGACGCCGATCGAGAGCGACGAGGAACTGCGGTACATCGCCGATCGCCTGCAGCTCTCGGACGAAGAGCGTGCGGTACCTGCTGTCCGGCGGCGGCGGGCGCGGCGCGGCCGCCCGCGCTTCGGACGGGCAGGCGGCCCCGCCGCCCGCGCGCGGCGCGGCGGCCGGGGTCATCGGCGGCGGTCACGACCTCGAAGTGCGCTTCCTGGCCGGCTGTCTGGCGCAGCCCGGGAAGGGCCGCGAGGTGCTGGCCGGCCTCGACGATGGCTACTTCGCCACCGCCGAGACAAGGGCCGCATTCCACGCCGTGAAGCAGCGATTGGAGCGTGAGGGAGCAGGGAATACCCTGCAAACGGCCGAGAAAGCGGGAATCGAGGACAGTGCCGCCGACGGGGGCGGCGAGGTGCTCGCCGAGGTCGTCGTCCGCGCCGGCCGGGAGCGGTTCACCGCTACCGTGGTCGACGAGCTGTTCCTGCGGCTGCAGGAGGCGCAGGTCAGCCGCCTCATCGCCAAGCTCAAGACGGCTGTGAGGAGTGACGACACTGGGAAGAAGGGGGAGAGGCTCGCACAGCTCGAGGCGGTGCGCCGCCGGCTGCAGGAAGCCATCCGCGCCATCCCGGTCGATGAGGAGCCCGAGAAATGGTAGGAAAGCGACAGTGACCGAATTCGCAGAAGACCGCAGCAAGGCGCCCGAGTCGGCAGAGCTCGGCATCGAGGAAGTCCGCACCCTCGTGGACGAGGGGCGCGAGCAGGGCTACCTCAACACCGACCACATCGCCGACGCGCTGCAGGACGTCGAACTCACGACGGACCAGATCGACGCCATCTACAACCTGTTCGCCGACCTCGGCATCGACATCCTCGAGGGCGAGGGCGGCACCCCCGACGAGAGCCCGGACAGCAAGCCGGAGGAGGAGATCATCTCCAAGCTGGACCTGTCCGTGAAGACGCCCACCAACGACCCGGTGCGCATGTACCTCAAGGAGATCGGCAAGGTACCGCTGCTCACCGCCGAAGAAGAGGTGTCGCTGGCCAAGCGCATCGAGCGCCGCGACATGGAGGCCAAGCGCAAGCTCATCGAGGCCAACCTGCGCCTCGTCGTCTCCATCGCGAAGCGCTACGTCGGCCGAGGCATGCTGTTCCTGGATCTCATCCAGGAAGGCAACCTCGGCCTCATCCGCGCCGTCGAGAAGTTCGACTACCGCAAGGGCTACAAGTTCAGCACCTACGCCACGTGGTGGATCCGCCAGGCCATCACCCGCGCCATCGCCGACCAGGCGCGCACCATCCGCATCCCCGTGCACATGGTGGAGACCATCAACAAGCTCATCCGCGTGCAGCGCCAGCTCCTGCAGGACATCGGCCGCGAGCCCACGCCGGAGGAGATCGCCGCGGAGATGGGCACCACGCCGCAGAAGGTCCGCGAGATCCTCAAGATCAGCCAGGAGCCCGTGAGCCTGGAGACGCCCATCGGCGAGGAAGAGGACTCGCAGCTGGGCGACTTCATCGAGGACGAGGACGCCACCATGCCGGTGGAGGCCGTGAGCGAGATCATGCAGAAGGAGGAGCTCAACCAGGTCCTCAACACGCTCACGCACCGCGAGCGCAAGGTCATCGAGCTGCGCTTCGGCCTCAAGGGCGAGCACCCGCGCACCCTGGAGGAGGTCGGCCAGAAGTTCGGCGTCACCCGCGAGCGCATCCGCCAGATAGAGGCCAAGACGCTGGCCAAGCTCAAGGCCTACCGCGACTCGCAGCGCCTGCGCGATTTCCTCGACTGAGATCGCGGGCGCGGCGTCATCCCCGGCCGCCCGCGCACGTTTGTCCGGGCCGCGCTCATGGCCTATACTGCTGCGGCCGGAGCGGTCCTCGGTAGCTCAATCGGTAGAGCATTCGGCTGTTAACCGAAGGGTTGCAGGTTCGAGTCCTGCCCGACCGGCATAGCCGGGTCAACGTGAGGTGGAGCGCCAGCGGCACCTTACAGTGCCTGCCACATTTGCAGCGTTTCTCGCCGCCCGCGGGCGGGCCACGCACGTTTGTCCGGGCCGCGCTCATGGCCTATACTGCTGCGGCCGGAGCGGTCCTCGGTAGCTCAATCGGTAGAGCATTCGGCTGTTAACCGAAGGGTTGCAGGTTCGAGTCCTGCCCGAGGAGCCACCTTTTCAGAAAGGTGCCGCAAAGGAGCCGTTTTTGGTTCCTTTGCGGCATTTTCGTTAGGCCTATCATGCGCGGGGCACAGCTCAGCCCACCGGCCGCTCTGACCGGCCACCGTCTTGAGGGCTTGCGCCGCTCGCACAAGACGTCCGGTCGTACCCAACCTGAAGACACTCCGATCAACCTGCATGGGTGACAAACGCTTGTCGTCACGATGTATCGGGCGTACAAGTTGCGTCATACGAGACTCCTGAGAGAGACATGACGTCGTTCGGGAAGCTGCGATCCGCCGGGGGCACGTGACGGCCACCATCATCCGGCGGGGAGCCACTGGTGAGACCGGCCCGCGGGCCGGTCTTCGTGCTTTCCGGGGACCGAACGGCTGCCCGAGGAGTCTGGGGCGGGAGGGGCCTATGGCACAGCCGACAGGGACGCGCTCATCGCAAGCAGCGCGGCGAGCGCCCCACCCGCACGTCTCGAAAGGATCAGCGCGATGAAGAAACTCCTCCTCGTATGCGTGCTCGCCGCAGTCGTGTTCGGCTTGCTGGCGGCTCCTGCCTTGGCCGGGCGAAAGGTCAAGACGGCGACGTCCGCCCGCGGATGTGCCGGTGCTGTTCGCGCAGTTGAGCGACGAGGTCACCGGCTACGGCTTGTGGTTCGTGAACACGGGCGCCACGGACAACCCGTGGAACGACCTGACCCTCTACGTGACCGACGACCTGTCGCCCATCCCGGCGAACACTGACGTCGTTGCGACCACCGGATGGCTCGGGGCAATCTACGGCCAAGTGAAGAACCTCACGAAGTACCTGCACACCAGCGTCGACATCACCGGCCCAGACTTCCACCGGCACTTCACGACACGCGCAGGTGGCGCCCTACTGGACGGGCCCCCACCAATGGGACCTGTGGTGGTCACGGTTCTTCGGTGATCCCGAAACCGGGGAGCTCGGGACGCCACCCCTGCCCTTCAACCCGAAGATCGGCGCCGGGGTGTACCTGAACCACCTGTTCCTGCCCATAGGACCGTTTCCGAACGTGGGCTGGTACCACTTGAAATTCAGCCAGCTTCAGGTACGGCCCTTCACCGACCTGATTCCCATCGATGACACGTCGCCCCGTCCCGTGAACGCCAAGCCCGGCCCGGACTCGCCTGCCAATTAGGAAAACGAATTCGACTTCTACGTGGGTCCGTGAACCGGTGCCGCCGGCCGACGTGCTCACTCGGGCCAGCAAGGCGATGGTCGAGATCGGCCGCGCCGACGGGTTGTAGGTGGGCACGGGCGACCCGTATGGGATGTCCATCAGCCATGCGATCGCCTCGGGCATGGGCGGCATCCGGACCACTGGAGATCTGGTGGCGAGGATGCAGCTCCGTGGGATGAGGCTCCCGGAGGCGAAGCAGTACGAGGCCGACAAGCTGCACGTGAGCGTGTTCGACCTGACGGACTCGACGGTGATGCGCCGGCTCCGTGAGGAGCTCGACATCGGCGTGATCACGGCGGTGCCGGGGTGCGCCAAGGGCCTCGAGGCCAAGGTGCGCATCGCCGACCTGCTGGACATCGACATCAACTGCGTCAAGCGCCTGAAGCGCAAGAGCGCGCCGGTCGTGGTCGACTGAGCGATCGGCGCGCGCCGGGGCGCGACGGCAAGGCAAGCCGCGCTCGTCGGAGGGCCGGGAGGGACAGGGTCCGCTCCCGGCCCTCCCCGCTCAACACCACGCAACGGTCTTCCGCGCCGCCAGCGGGTAGACGTACGTGAGGGCGAGGACCTGCTCGCCCACTGGGAGAGGAGGGACGATGGACGGTCCAGTCGACGACAGCATCCGCAAGGTCGAGGCGGCGGGGTCCTCCGACCGCCTGCAGGCGCTCGCCGCCAAGATCGGCGCCGACGCCGGGGCCAAGGCCGTGTTCGCCGAGCCTGTCGAGCGTGAGGGCGTCACGGTGATCCCCGTCGCCCGCGTGCGCTGGGGCTTCGGCGGCGGGTTCGGCGAGGGCGACGGCTCCAAAGGCTCCCCAAGCGGCTCTGGCGGCGGAGGCGGCGTGCAAGCGTCGCCCATGGGTTTCATCGAGATCCACGACGGCACGGCGCAGTACAAGAGCGTGCGCGACCCGATGCGCCTCGCCATCGCCTGGCTGCTGCTGCCGGTGTCGGCCGCCGCGGCCGCGGCGGTGATGGTCACGTCCGCCTGGCTGGCGGCGCGCTCGGTGCGGGGTGCCTTCCGCATCAGGCGGCGCTCCTTCGTGTCACAGCTGCCGCGCCTGCCGGAGTTGTCGCGGCCGCATCTTTCGGACCTGCCGCGGCCGCACCTGCCCGATCTGCCGTATCCGCACCGCCGCGCAGCCTGATCGCCGCCGGCGGGCACACGTGAAACGGGGCGGGGCTGCTCCCTTCAGCCCCGCCCCGTTTCGTCGCACCACGGCGCGGCCGCGCCCGCTCGTGCGGCCGGCCCGGCCGTTCAGGTCAGGTTGTACGCCGTCTCACCGAACTCGGTCTCGTCCAGTCCCTTCTGCTCGACGGCATCCGGCACGCGGATGGAGCCGAAGACGTTGATGGCCTTGAGGATGAGGAACGTGACCCCGAACGAGTAGCCGGCGATGACCAGGGTGGCCAGCACTTGCCAGGCGAAGAAGCCGACGTTGCCGGTGATGAGGCCGTCGGCGCCGGCCGGGTTCACGGTCTTCAGGGCGAACACGCCCAGAAGGATGGTGCCCACGAAGCCGCCCACGCCGTGGGCCGCCCACACGTCCAGGGCGTCGTCCCACTTCATCCTCTCCTTGAAGATGACGGCGTAGTAGCACAGGGATCCGGCGGCCAGACCGACGATGAACGCCGCCCACGTGGGGATGTAGCCCGCGCACGGCGTGACGCAGGCCAGGCCGGCCACGGCGCCGGTGAGCGCGCCCACGAGGCTTGGCTTGCCGTCCCTCCACCAGGTGAGCGCCAGCCACGTGCACATCGCGATGGAACCGGCGATGTCGGTGTTGACGAAGGCCTGGGCGGCGATGCCGTTCGCGGCCAGCGCGGAGCCGGCGTTGAAGCCGAACCAGCCGAACCACAGCAGGCCGGTGCCCAGCGCGACGAAGGCGACGTTGTGGGGCAGGCCCCGCTCGCCCTTGCCGAAGTTGCGCCTGCCCACCACGAACACGCTGGCCAGGGCCGCGAAGCCGGCGCTGACGTGCACCACGAGGCCGCCGGCGAAGTCCAGCACGCCGTGCTGCGCCAGCCAGCCGCCGCCCCAGATCCAGTGCACGAAGGGGATGTAGACCAGGACGCTCCAGAGCACCAGGAACCACAGGTAGCTCTTGAACTTCACCCGGTCGGCGAAGGCGCCGGTGATGAGCGCCGGCGTGATGATGGCGAACATCTCCTGGTAGACGAAGTGCGCCTGCGCGGGGATGTTCGGCGCCCACGGCCCGGGCAGGTGCCCGACGCTCGTGAGCGCGGCCCAGCTCAGGTTGCCGAGCCCGCCGTGAAGGACGTCGCCCGAGAAGGCGAGCGAGTAGCCGAAGAACACCCAGATGGTGGTCACGACGCCCATCGAGATGAACGACTGCATCATGATCGCCAGGAAGTTCTTGCGGCGGACGAGCCCCCCGTAGAAGAACGCGAGCCCGGGGGTCATCAGCGCTACGAGCGCAGCGCAGATGAGGACGAACGCGGTGTCGCCCGTGTTGATCTGGCCCATGAGGCCACCCTCCTATGTACGTGTCCGGCACCCCAGGCTCGGAACCCTCAAGGGAGTACGTCGGCGAACCGCACCGTCGGGCCAGACGCTGGCCGGGTTCGCAGGGGATCAACCTCGACCCTGCTCACCCGATTGGCGCAATCCTGCCGTCTTGTGAAGGAGCGCGCACATGTCCGAGACGGCCCAGGATGGGGCCGCGACATGGACATCGTGGCCCACGGGCGGGATGGCCGCCGTGGCGCGATGTCCTGCGGGCGCGATGGCCGCGGGCGCGCCGGCGAGCGTGGGGCGCCGGGACGGCGGCCCAGTGGCCGGCGGCCTGCGCCACCGGTGGCGAATGGTGACGCAGAGCCGCCGTGCGAGCGGCTGGTGCCTGCCGCCCGAGTCAGCCATTGCCACCTCTCCGATCTCATCGGCAACCTACCGGCGATCGGCCCGGCCATGGTCAATTGGACAGGTCTTGTCCAATTGACCATGCGAAGTGTCGGTGGACTCCCTCGTCCATGCTCACATCCTGCTCGGCAGGGATGCAGAAGAAGCAGCTGCGGCGCGTGGGCGGCGGACCGCGACACGTCGATGGCCGCGCTCGTTCGCGAAGCGATCGACTACTACCTGTCGCGTCGCGGCGGGGCCCAGCCCCTCCCAGGTGCGACGGGCGGCTCGCTACGCGGTCGGGGTCCTTCCGCTTGGGACCGATGGCGCCGATGGACCTTCGCATGACGGCCCCGCCGGCGAGCCGCCGGTGGACCAGCGGGACAGCTGACGTCATGAGTCCGCGCCATCTCGTCTTCGTCGACTCGGCGGCTCTGATCGACGTCCTCGACCGGACCACCCCCGAGCCACCGTTCTGGCGGGCGAGACTCTGGCGCTTCGAGCTCGACTCCCGCTCCACGCTCGTGACGACCGAGTGCACGGTCATCAAGACCGCGCTTGAACTCCAGAGGCGTCATGGGCTTGTCCGGCGTGGATCAGCTCTTCCATGGTCGTGCCTGCCGGCCTTGCGAGTGGAGCGGTGCACGGACGCGGACGTCGAGGTGGCCGTGGCTGCGTTGCTCGCGGCGCGAGATTCCGAGCGGGACCTCGTCGCCCACCTCGAGGAGCGGGTCAAGAGGAGACTGCGGGTGACTGATGAGGCTGAGCGGCATGTGACGGGCGGGGGAGGCGGAGGCTCCCCCGCGCCGTCCGCGGCTGCCGCCTCGCCGGGGCGGGCGTCAGCCCAGGATCAGGCGCTGCGGGTCGACATCGTCGCGCAGGATGCGGAGCTCCTCCGCCGTGGGCGGCACCGCCACGGTGGCGCGCGAGACGTCCAGCGCGAAGCCGGTGTTCTCCCGCACCTGCTCGTCGGTGACGCCCTCGTAGCGCTCCGCCAGGTACATCTCCTTCGACTCGTCGTCGAACCTGAGCACGCAGAGGTTGGTGACCACCGCCAGAGGACCGCCCCTGCGATAGCCCGCATGCCGCCTCGTGTCGCCGCCCTGCAGCCAGCCCGGCGTGGTGAGGTAGTCGAGCTTCTCCACGAACTTCCTCACGCCGTGCTGCATGAACACGATGTAGCCGCTGGCCAGGGAGCCCGCGTCGCAGGCGCCGCCGCTGCCGCTGAAGCGCACGGTGGGGTGGTGGTAGTCGCCGATGACGGTCGAGTTCATGTTGCCGTACCTGTCGATCTGTGCGGCGCCCAGGAAGGCGATCGTGTGCAGGCGCCGGTTGGCGACGTAGCTGAAGGCCTCGACGAGGCCGGCGTTGAGGTTGCTGAACGCCATCACGCGCGGGTCGGCGACGGCCATGGGCAGCTCGGCGAGCTCGGGTCCGATGCCGCCGGTCTCGAAGAAGATGTGGGCGTGCGGGGCGTGGATGCGCTTGGCGACGGTGGCCGCCAGCATCGCCACGCCGGTGCCGGCGAACAGCACGTCGCCGTCCTTGATGAAGCGCCCGGCGGCGATGGCCATCATCTCGCGGGGCGTGTAGGCGGGCGTCGGCTGCGTCGCGCCCGTCGCGCCGGTCGTGGGCTCCGCCATCGCCGTCACCTCCGGTCCAGTCCCGGCGCGTAGCCGGCGACGGTGTTCGCCCTGATGCGCGCCAGCTGCGCGCCGCCGACCTTGTCCAGGTAGGCGTCCCGGCTCTCGATGCCGTACACCCACTCCTCGAGGTAGGCCTGCCACAGCTCGTCGTCCTTGGCGACCTGCCTTGAAGTGGTTCAGGTGCACCGGGTCGTAGTCGTAGAAGTAGCCGCAGGCCGTGGGATGGGCCCCGTAGGGCACGTGCACGACGGCGTCCACGAGGAAGGGCGGCAGTGCGTTCTGGTCCGGGTCCAGCCGCAGGTAGCTCTCGGGCACGATCTCCTCGCAGGTGACGATGACCGCGCTCGCGGCCTTGCACTGTTCGAGGTCGGCGAAGGTGAGGCCCTTGATGCGCACCGTGCCGTCCGTGCTCACCTGCTGCGCGTGGATGACGGACACGTCGGGCGTGAGCGCCGGCAGCAGGACGACCTCGTCGTCCTCGTGGCCGAAGGGGTCGTCGATGACGATGACCTTCTCGCGGGCCACGCCGTCCTCGCGGCGCAGCTCCGGCGGGAAGCCCTGCTTCTCCACGACGTCGGTGCGCCAGCCCCGACTTGCTGGGGATGAAGGGCACGTTCAGCGCGCCGGCCAGGAAGCGCAGGCTCATCTGGTTGTTGGTGTAGTCCTCGACGAGCACCTCGCCGCGCTCGACGGCCTTGCGGAAGCGGATGCAGGTGGGCGCGAAGCGGCCGTTGCCGCCGTAGGCGATCTCGATACGGCTCACGCAGCCGGCGCCCACCAGCACGTCCAGCGCCTGGCCGTTGGAGTGGGCCACGAGGTGCAGGTCCTTCACACGACGGCGCGCGATCTCGTAGACGAGGGCCATGGGGTTGCGGTTGATGGTGAAGCCGCCCACGGCGATCTGGCTGCCGTCGGGCACGAAGCGCTCGACGGCTTCCCCCGCCGTCATGAGCTTGCCGTCCAGGCCGTTGTGCTCTGCCATGTGCTGTCCCCTCCTGTGGAAAGGGGGCCGTTAACGTCGAAGACCCCCAGCGGGCACGGTCGCCTGCGCTGGGGGGCAGGGCCTGACGGAGGGGCCGGAGGGTACGCCGGCGGCCCGGGCCATGCGGCAGCGGAAGCATGATACACACGCGCGGCCGGCCCCGTTCCAGAGCCCATGTGGCGCGCGGCTCGTGCTAGCATGCGCCGTGATGGACAAGGTCAGCTTCCTCTTCAGCGGCTACGCGCGGCTGCCCCAGGACGTCAGCCACCAGGCGATGTACAAGCGCGTCGGCGTCGTGGTCGAGGTGGACGAGGACGGCGTCATCATCGCCTGCAGCACCACCCTGATGATGGACGTGGCCCGCGACTTCTTCGCCGGGCTGCTCGTCGGCCGCTCGGTGCTCACCGAGCGGCGCGAGCTGGAGGCACTCATCCGCTACCGCTACCGCGGCCACTCGCAGGGCGCGCTCGTCAGCGCGCTGCACAAGGTCTTCGAGGCCGTGGACCAGTCGCCGCTCGTCGAGAAGGGCGGCGCGCCGGACTGACGCACCCGCGCCGCCGCGCCGCGCCGCCGTGCGGCGGGCTGATCCGGTCGGTCCTGCCAGCCTGATCCTGCCGAACGCCGACCTCCGCCGTACTCCTTCTGCCGTGAAAACCACCCTATCTGGGTGAAGCGCGAGCGCGCCTCAGCGTCGTCGTACGCTCTCCGTCGGACGGATCACCGAGGGAATGGGGAGGAGCCATGAACCTCGATTTCCGCAGCAGGTTCTGCTGGACGGCGCGCACCGCTTCGAGCAGGCCGCTCACGGCGGCCGATTCGTGTGTGCCGAGTGCAAGTACGCCGAGCTGTTCGCCGTGCAGCCGCGGCGGTGTGCGTGCACCCGACCGCGGCCTCAGGGGCCGCGTGCTCTTCGCCGGGCCAGCCGTCCTGCGCCGACTTCGTCGCCCAGCGGGGCGTGGACGTCCGGGTGGGGATGCACGCGGCCGCCGGTGCGGAGCACAAGACACAGATCAGGGTCGCCTAGGCGTAGTGGGGTCAAGTCCTAGTCCTACGATTGTGAACGTTGACACATGCTCCTCCGGCGCAATAGAAGTGTAGGCGGAGGAGGGTTGTCCGGCGGAGTGTTGGGGCGCGGCTCCGGCTCGCCGCAGGCAAGTGCAAGCTTGGTGTTTGGGCTGATCTAGGGGGGCATCATGCGCGCGTCGGTCCGTTCGTCCCGTTCCCGGTCACTTCTTCTCGTCAGTCTGTGCGTCCTTGACTGGTGATCGCGGCCTCGATGCTGAGGGCCGTGCCCGCCGCGGCTGCCGCCGCCTACGGTGCGGTCGCCAACCCCAGCTTCGAGCTGGTGCCGCCCGGAGCCGGCTACGTCGCGGACGGGTGGACCCTCGTCTCTCAGGCCACGACGGGCAACGTCTTGTGCGCCTGGCAAAGGACGACGGCACGACGTACCCGGTGTTCGGGACCATGGGCAGCGTCACGCCGCGCTTGGGCCAGTGGATGCTGCGCGTCGGCATCCCCAAGGGCACTGATGCGCATCAGGCCAAAGGCATGTCGAAGGTCTCTCAGACCTTCGTCTCGGACGGCAGCGACATCGGCGTCGCCTATCGCATCTTCACCTGGGAGCACCGAGACACCGATGTCCTCGTCGTCGACGTGAAGAACCAAGCTGGGAAGTCGGTAGGTCGCCTCGCGGACAAGGAGGTGCAGGGCATCACCCCGACGTCGGTCGTGATGGGCACCGGGACGCTGCCGTACACCCTGGACCTCAATGTCGAGCCACGGCAGGCAAAATACCTCGCCACGGCCTGGCAGGACGTGCGCATCACCGACCTCGCGACCACGGCCGGACAGATGCTCACCATCACCTACACCCTCGACACCAACACGTCGGCCGCTCACGACAGCTGGGTCTACCTCGATCTCGTCGACATCGTGAAGCCGACCGTCACGATCATGTCTCCCGCCGAAGGGTCTGTCTGCTCGACTCCCACGCCCACGCTCGTGTTCACGGCTGAGGACGATCGCTGGGGCAGCGGGCTTGCCGGCGGACAGCCGGTGGTCAAGGTGGACGGTCACCAGGTCACCTTGAGCCCCGACGGGACCCTGCCACATCTGACCGATGGGCAGCACACCGCTGAAGTCTCGGGCATCTTCGACAGGGAGGGCAACGAGGGTCGCGCATCGTCGACGTTCGCCGTGCGAACCGACCCGGTCGCGCCGACGACCAGCGCGAGCGCCGCGCCTGAGCCGAACGCCAGCGGCTGGAACGCCGGTCCGGTGACGGTCACGCTCGGAGCCGATGACCAGCCGGGCGGTAGCGGAGTGGCCGCCACCTTCTACAGTGTCGATGGCGGCCCTCAGCAGATCTACGTCCACAGCCCCTTCATCATCGCCGACGACGGCGCCCACGTGGTGCGCTACTGGTCGGCGGACGTCGCCGGCAACGTCGAGGATGCGAAGAGCCTCAGTTTGAGGATCGACGGCCACGCGCCTGCCGTCACTCTCACCGCCAGAAACGATGGCGATCCGCGCTATAACAGGCCCGTGTTCGAGTTCGACGCGACGGACGCCCGCAGCATGTTGGCGGCGGGGCCGGCGCTCAAGTTGTCTCGCTACGACGCCGCAGCTCAGGAATGGACGGATCCCCGTCCCTTCGCGGCTGACTCGGGAGAACCGCTGCCGGATCCGCTCGAGGACGGGACTTACAGGCTGACCGTCGCGGCCTCAGACAACGCTGGGAACAGCGGAGCCGCATCGTGCGAGTTCTCCGTGGCGGCGCCGCCCATCGTCGCCCAGGCGGCCTCGCCCTGGGAAGGAGACATCGTCGGCCTGTACGCCGACCCGGCGTGGATCCCGGCCGATGGTGGCACGCTCGGCAGCCTCGCCTGGAAGGTCACCAATCCGAAAGACCCCATCCAGGTCACCTTTGCGGACCCCTTTGGATTCGTCGTGCTCGACACGTCGGCCGGCTATGGCGTCCAGCTCACGGCGACCGACGATATCGGCGAGAACGCCACGGGGGCGATCTGCGAGCAGCACATGACCTTGCCCTCCGGCCGCGTGGCGCCTCGGGTCCACGCGCTCGATATCGAGGTGCTTGAAGGGCAACATGCCGAGCTGGTCGGGCGATTCATCGACCCGGGCTGGTCCGAGACCCATGAGGCGTCGTGGGACGTGGATGGGCTCGGGGCCATCGAGACGTCGGTGACCGAGGGCAATTTCCCGGCGATGGCCTCCGGCTACGTGTACGGCATGACGCGACCGCTCACCCTCGGTGACAACGGGCGCACCGGCACGCTCACCGTCACCGACTCGACGGGCATGCCGACCTCCGTGCCGTTCTCGATCACCGTGCGAGCGAACACGGCGACCATCAATGAGGACGGGGACGACAGCATCAGCGAAGCAACTCCCGCGATCACCGCCGGCGGGCTCGCCCTGCAGTCGTACATCGAGGAGTCGGGCGATGTGGACATCTTCGAGGTCACGGGGCCGAACGGCGAGTCGCTGCCGTGCGATACGGAGGTGCTCGTGACGCTTCGCGACCTTCCCGTCGACTGCGACGTGGCCGTCATCCAGGACGCCAGCCAGACCACCGAGACGGTCGTCGGGCTGGAAGGCACCTCTTTCCCCAACGGCGATGCCTGGGCCAACGCCGGCAAGATCTGGGGCGGCGGCGGCAAGATCTGGGGCGGCGGCGGCAAGATCTGGGGCGGGGGCGGCAAGATCTGGGGCGGGGGTCCCGTGGAGCAAGGCCTCAACGCGCTGGCGCCGCTCAAGATGTGGCAGGGTTCGCCGGCGGCGGCCGGCGCCTACTCATCCTGGATGGATGCAGGCAAGATCTGGGGCGGCGGCGGCAAGATCTGGGGCGGCGGCGGCAAGATCTGGGGCGGCGGCGGCAAGATCTGGGGCGGCGGCGGCAAGATCTGGGGCGGCGGCGGCAAGGTCTGGGGCGGCGGCGAGAGCGAGCCCTTCAGGTCGCCGGAGCTCTCCATGCTGTACTCGCACCTCGCGCCGACAGACGACGAGCGCAAGCTCATGGACGGCTACTCCTTCTACGACCTGAGCTTCACAGGCTTGGATGAGGACAGGACCGCCGGGGCCGACATCAGCTTCGAGGAGCTCGGCTTTTCGAACGAGCAGGCCGAGAACATGAGCATCAGCGGCTTCTCGGCCATGTCGGGCACGCAGCCCGAAGTGGTGCTCGCTCAGGTTGACCTGACCGGTGGACGCACGTTCATCGCGGTCAAGGGCGCGAACGGAGCCTTCAGCGCCGATCATCCGTACACCCTTCAGGTCGAGACGTCGGAGCCGCTCGACGTCGGCAAGATCCTGAACGTTACTCCCAAGGAGCCGCTCATCCAGCGTGAGGACGCCTCGACGACTGTGGAACCGGTCGTCCCGCCGAAGGATCCGGAGCCCAAGACGCTGTTCGTCACGCAGGCAGACCGGATGACCAGTCTATACGGCTCGGAGGCATGGGGATCCCTCGAAGACAAGCTGGGAGAGATCAGCGGGCGGGAGGACGTCGACGGCGTCGTGCTCTCGGTTCCGGCTGTGGACTACGTCGCCTGGGACGAGCGGCCGTGGGACACCCGGCTGGCGAACGACGTGACCGACAAGATCCGGCAGGCCATCAACGACTACATCTACGGCCATCAGGACGACCCTGACGATGCGACCGATGCCAGCTCGCCGGCCCACCTCTCCATCAGGTATGTGGTGTTGGTGGGCAGTGACAAGGTGATCCCGCAGCGCCGTGTGATCGACCAGACGCTGCTCTGCAACGAGCGGGCGTACGCCCGCGACGCTGGCCTCAACATCGACAGCGCGCTGCTGGCCAGCATGAACGACTCCATGATACTCACCGACGACTTCTATGCGGACGCCGAGCCGATCCCGTACAACGGGCGGTCGCTCTACATCCCGGACATGGCGGTGGCCCGACTCGTCGAGAGGCCTCAGGAGATCATCGGAACGCTTCAGCAGTTCATCGATAGTGGCGGCCTGCTCGAGGCTGGCACGTCACTGGTCACCGGCCAGGAGTGGATGAACGACGGCGCAAGCAGGGTCAACGACATCCTCAAGCAAGCCGGCCTTGTTGCGCCCGCGGATGAGCCGCTCCTAGATACGTGGACAGTCCAGAACGTGCGAGACCGACTCCTTGCCGGGCCAACGAAGAGGGCGAACATCAACGCCCACTTCACCCATTACGGGGGCATCTCGGCGGCGGGCTGCGCCAAGTACCCTGGTGAGGACTGGATGTCAGAGTTCCTGACGAGCACAGAGATCGCCGGGGCGCCCAGCATGCTCGGCAAGCTGGTATTCTCACTCGGCTGCCATGCCGGGCTGAACGTGCCCGACGATGAGGCCGCGACCAACTGGGACGTCGACCTCAAGCTCGACGTCCCCCAGGGGTCGCGCGACCAGAGTGGTGTACTGGTCGCGAGCACCGGCTACGGCCTCGGCGACCTCAACGGCATCGCCGGCACAGAGGCCCTGGTCGGCACGTTCGCCGATCAGGCGACGACTGCCGACGGGGCGAGCGGGAGCACGGGCGAAGGTCAACCGATCGGGTTCGCGCTGGCCATGGCCAAACGTCAGTACCTCAACTCCTTGACCGCCGTCACACCCTACGACGAGAAGTCGAGCATCCAGTTCACGATGTACGGGATGCCGCAGTACAGGATCCCGTGCGAGACGCACCCCGCGCGGACCGGCATCGAGTCGGCCGGCATCCTTGAACCGGCCAGGGCGAGCTTCGACGGCCATCTGGCCGACATGCCGTTCAGCTTGACCGTCACTGACGAGGACGGCGCTGTCACGCCGTACAGCCGCACGTTGATCGAAGCGAGTGCCAGCCAGACTGCTCGGTACCTGACGGCAAATGGCGACGCCGAGGTGGTCGCCGCCCGGCCGATCCAGCCGCGCGTCGTGATCAGCCTCGGCACGGTCCGTCCGGGCGACGAAGCGGTGTCCGGCGCGATCGTCACGGACGGCGAGTATGTCGACGTGCTCGACTTCGACCCGGCAATCTCCCACTTCGTCAACGAATGGGAGACCCACGTCCAGGAGCCACAGGTGTGCTCGGACGGCTGGTGGCCGGCCAACCCCGTGACCGTGTCGACGATCGACACACCCGATGGCCTGGTGCAGCGACTCATCGTCATCCCCGGTCAATTCATGCGCACCTCGACCGAGGGCGAGCGGATCACGGGCACAGAGCGCATCTGGTCGAGCCTGAAGGTGAAGCTGTTCCGCAAGGAAGTGAGTAGCGCAGACACCATCGCGCCGACGGTGCGAAGTGTGACGCTGTCCAATGCGGGCACCGACTGGACAGCGGTCGTCGATGCCGAGGACCGTAGTGGCATCATGCGGATCGACGTCACGCAGATAGGCCAGGAGGAGGCGAACTTCCACACGTTCCCCGTGAGCGGGAGCGGTCCATACTCCGTCACCTTCCCCCTGCCTGGCGTCGCGGAAGAAAACGTGTCGGTGATGGTCACGGTCCACGACGGCGCCGGCAATGTCACCACGGCGACGGCGAAGGGGATGCTCGTTACGGGGCCGCCGGAGGGCACCGCCGCCATCGGGGACGGATCCGGTGTGACCTACGGCCCAATCGTCACCATCAAATCCGATGTCATCCACGCCGTCGAGCTTCGCGTGAGCGTTGACGGGGGAGCCTGGAGTGACTGGCGTGCGTATGCATCCGAGGTGACGATGCCGCTGCCCGGCCTGCCGGGCGAGAAGACGCTGACGGTACAGTATCGGAACGCCGATCCGGAAACCCTCGACATCGACCTGCACATCCGCTACGCGTCTTCGCAGGTCGCCACTCTGCAGATGCAGCGGCACCAGTCTTGCCGCCCTGCCTGGACGGCACCCTGTTGGCGTGGGGTGACAACTCGAACGCGCAGGTGGGCGACGGGACGATGACCGCAAAGCGTCAGCCGACGCTCATCGGCGGCGGGTCTCCAAGCTTCGCTGCGGTGGAGGGCGGGCAAAGCCATTCGTTTGGCATTGAGGCTGGCGGCAGGGCTGTACGCCTGGGGGGCCAACGAGTCTGGCCAACTCGGCGACGGCACGAAGACGACGCGCTGGCGGCCTGTTCTCATCGGCCCCGATTACGCGGCTGTCTCCGGTGGGCTCCAGCACAGCCTTGGTCTGAAGACCGACGGGACCATTTGGGCGTGGGGCCTGAACTACGCGGGGAGCTGGGGAACTTCGTCGGTGAGAGTCTCACTCCGCTGAAAGTGGGCGTTGACAACGACTGGACGGCGATCGCCGGTGGCTACCTCCGCAGCGTGGCCATCAAGGCGGACGGCAGCCTCTGGGAGTGGGGCCGCATCGAAACGAGCGGTGGCGGCACGGTGAACCGCTACGCCCCGACACGCATCGGCGCCGACAGCGACTCGATCTCGATCGTCGCCAACGAGTTCGGCCTACGGCATGGCCTTGAAGGCCGACGGGAGCTTGTGGGCCTGGGGCGACGACTCGTACGGCCAACTCGGCGACGGCACCACGGCGAAGCGATATCACCGGTCCGCGTCGGGGATGGCAGCGACTGGCGGGTGATGTCTGCGGGCTACGGTCACAGCCTCGCGATAAGAGCGGATGGGAGCCTGTGGGCCTGGGGCCACGGCGGCTTCGGCGGAAGCTCGGAAGCGGCGGGACTGGCGACAGCCACGTGCCGCTCCGCGTCGGCGGCGACAACGATTGGGCTGCCGTTGCCGCCGGCGTCTGGTACAGCGTTGCGATGAAGGCGGACGGCAGTCTGTGGGCCTGGGGCGACAACAGCTATGGTCAGCTGGGCGACGGCACGACGACCACGCGCCTCGATCCCGGTGCCCTGTGCGCCGCGCACGCCACCGTGTTCACGGGGAACACGCAGCGGATGCCTCTGCCCGCGCCCGTCGGGGACGCCGAGTTCCTGGGAGGGTCTCTGAGCGCCGGCGGAAGATGGGTGGCATTCACCTCGTTGCAGGCGAACCTCGTCGAACCGCCGGCGGTGACACGAACAAGATTGGGATGTCTTCGTCTACGACTTCCTGAACGGCGGGGCGATCGAGCGAGTGAGTCTGTCAGAAGGCGGCGGATGCGCCAATGGTTCGAGCTTTGGGCCGTCGATCAGCGAGGACGGCCGCTACGTCGCCTTCCGCTCCTCGTCGTCCAACATCATCAACGGCGTGAGCGGTGGCCTCTTCGTGCGCGACCGGCAGACGGACACGACACAGCTGGTCACCCAGTCTGCTTACTCAGGCGCCTCCAGTGCGGATGGCGATTCCGTCGTGTTCGTGACGCAGGCGCCCTGGTGCCGGAAGTACACAGAACGGGTCCGTCGCAGACGTGTACGTATGGGAGCGCACCACCAGCACGGTCGAGAGAGTGAGCGTGGCGACGGGTGGCGGTCAAGGCACGAGCATCAGTGAGCAGGCCTCAATCAGTCCTGACGGACGCTACGTCAGCTTCAGCAGCGGGTCTCGATTCGTGCCTGAGGACGTCAACGGGTGGGCGGACATCTAGGTCACGCGACCGCCTGCTCGGAACGACCTCTTTGGTGAGCGTGGCGTCAGACGGCACACAGGCCGACAGCGCGAGCAGCATGTCGTCGGTGAGCGATGCTGGACGCGTGGTGTTCCGGTCCTATGCCTCAAACTTGGCACCTGGCGTGATTCCCGGCGGATTCCATCTCTACGCTCGCGACATGAGCAGCGGCACGACGTGGCTCGTGAGTGTGGACGTTTCAAGTCCGACGATCAGTGGCGACGGCACTCGGGTGGCGTTCAGTAGTGGATCTCCCGACCCGGTCGCGGGCGACACGAACGACTGCGAAGATGTCTTCATCTGCAACTTGGACACCGGAGTACTATCGAGGGCGAGCGTCGCCAGCGACGGAGCTGAGTCGAACGGAAGTCGTTGCTGTATGAGCTGTGATGGATCGCGTAGCCTTCTTCTCGGAAGGCACGAATCTGGCGGAGGGTGACGGCTGGATTCCACAGTCTGTGTATCTGCGAGGACCGAATTGACCGGTCGCGTGGAGAGGTGCTCTGGGGTCGAGACGGTGACGATGGACTGAGGTGGAGGCCGGCAGGTGGGTGACAGAAGCACGGAACTAGTCACCTACCTGCCGGCCTCCTTGCTGCGTGCCTCGGCGGCTCGACCGTCGGCCGCCCCACCATGGTCGCCACGAGAGTCGAGGGCACCATGGTCATGGCCGACCTCTCCGGCTTCACGGCGCTCTCCGAACGGCTGGCGAAGCTGGGCGACGAGGGCGCCGAGCGGCTCACCGAGGTCATCAACTCGTTCTTCGAGAAGATGCTGAAGACGGCGCTCACGTACGGCGGCGACACGCTGACCTTCGGCGGCGACGCGATCCTTCTGCTGTTCGACGGAGACCGATCACGCCGACAGAGCCGTGGCGGCGTCCTCTGACGATGCTCAAGCAGGTCGACCGCTCGGCGGCTGTCGAGCGGTGGCGGCGGCAAGGTCAAGATCGGCATGTCGGTCGGCGCTCACAGCGACGGCTTCCTGCTCGGCGCGGCCGGTCTGCCGGACGAGCGCGCGCACCTGTTCGTGCTCGGCGGCGGCGCGCGAACTGACGGCACGGCGGAGTCGCAGGCGGACGCGGGGGCAGCTGGCAGTCTCGGCGGCGACAAGGAAGTGCCTGGGGACCGTGGTCAGGACGACCGCGGCTCCGGCGACTTCGGCGAGTCGAGGGGCCCTTGCGCGGTTGCGGGCCAGTCGGCGCCGCGAGAGGGGCCTACCCCCACCGTGCTCCGCCGCCCACGTCGGCCAGCTCACCCCGTTCCTGCCGCCCTATGCGGCAGCGCTGCCCGGCAGCAGGATGGACTCGTGACGACTCGCGCCCGAACATCGTCGGGTCGCCGTGGTGTTCGTGAACATCCTCGGCCTCAACGATCTCATCGAACGCCGGGGCTCGACGTCGCCCTGGAGCAGCTGCAGACATACGCCGCGATGCTCACCCGACTCTGCGACGAAGCATCGCGGCTTCGTCGTCAGCAGCGACATCGCGACCAGGGGATCGAAGCTCATCGTCACCTTCGGGGCGCCGGTCGCCCACGAGTACGCCGCCGCCAACGCCGCGCGATTCGCACTCGACCTGACCGCTGCGCTGCGGGATGCGGGTCTCGACATCAAGCATCGCATCGGCGTGAACGGCGGCCACGTGTTCGCCGGCGAGGTCGGTCCCACCTTCCGCCGGCAGTACACGGTCATGGGCGACGCGGTGAACCTGGCGGCTCGCCTGATGGCGGCGGCGAAGCCGGGCGAGGTGTACGCGAGCAGCGAGCTGCTCGACCACGGCGGCCCGAGCCTGTGTGGACGTGAGCTGGAGCCCATGAAGGTCAAGGGCAAGGCGGAGCCGGTCCACGCCTGCGTGCTCGAAGAGGAACGCCGGGCGCATCGGCTTGTGCATTCCTGGCAGACATCGGCTGCTGCCTCGAGCACGTTCTTCGGACGGCGGACTGAGCTGCAGCAGATCGTGCAGACAGCTCGGAAGGCGTGGCAGGGGACGGGGTGGGCAGTCGTCCTCGAGGGCGAGGCCGGCGTGGGCAAGACGCGTCTCCTGGAGGAAGCGCTCGGACGCCTCCCCCCGACCGTCCGTGCGGTTCGGGGGGCTTGCTTCGAACACCTGGAAGCGGCCGCGTTCTCGCCGTGGGTCGACGTGCTGGAATCGCTCCTGGACCTGGATCGCGGGGAGGCCGCTGAGGCCCGCACGGGCAGGGTCCAGGACTCCGTGCGGGGGACGCAGCTCGAGGAGTTCGCTTCGCTCCTCAACCCCTTGCTCAATCTCGCCCTGCCTCACAGCAAAGTCGTCGCCGCGCTGGACGCGAGGGGCCGGCGACAGAAGCTCTTCGACCTGGTCACCGGCATCCTCACGACTGCCGCAGGTTCGCAAGGCCTCGCGGTGGTGATCGAAGACGCGCACTGGATGGACGAGAGCTCGATGGCACTGGTCGACTCCCTCGCCAGGCGGCGCCCGCGCGCGCCACTGCTCCTGGTGGTCACGACGCGCTCACGGGAGGGCCCACTGGACCTCGGTGACGCCGGCGTCGTGCACATAGGGCTGGCGGAGCTGTCGCGCACCGAATCGCTGGCCATGGTGCGCGAGGCGCTGGGCGTCGCCGACCTGCCACGTGAAGTCGGCGACGCCGTCTACGCCAAGACCAGAGGAAACCCACTCTTCCTGGAGGAGGTCGTCCATTCGCTGCAGCAGCCCGGACTCCTGGAGCGGATCACGGCAGCCTCATCGGTCGCCCGGGCGGCGGAGCTGGCCAGCCTCGCGATTCCCGACAGGGTCCAGGGGCTGTTGATGTCACGGATCGACAGCCTGCCGTCCGACACACGGGAAGTCCTGAAGGCCGGGTCGGTGGTCGGCCGGTCGTTCGGCATCGGCCAGCTGAGCGCGATCGACGAACCGCTCCTCCGGCCGGTCTCCCTGGAACGTGCGTTCGCCGAACTCGCAGCAGCGGGGCTGGTCGTGCCGGCCGCCGAGGGCGACGGGTCCATGGCGTTCCGCCACGCGCTCGTCCAGGATGTGGCTTACGAGAGCCTGCCCTTCTCCCGGCGGCGTCACCTCCACCATGAGGTGGCTCGCCATCTGGAGTCGGTGCAGGCCGGTCCCGACCACGCTCTCCTCGTGCATCACTACAGCCGGGCCGGCGACGGACCGAGAACGCGGTTCCACGCCGTCCGCGCGTCGGAGTCGGCCGTCGCGGTCGCCGCCAACCTCGAGGCGATCGACTACCTCCGCATCGCGGCTGGCACTGTGGGCGGACGCACGACCGCCGACGCATGCATGCGCAGCAGGTTGGAGGAACTGATGGGTGACTGCCTCGAGACGCTGGCGCGGCACAACGAGGCCATAGAGCACTTCCTGAGGGCACGGAGGCGGTGGGCTTCCCCAGCAGTGAGGCTGTGCGCGGACGAGGCGCTGCGCGAGCTCTCGCCTGTGGGCGACGTACAGGCCAGAGACAGCCTCCTGTGCTGGAAGATCGCGGCGTCGGCCGAACGGGGACCGTCGTCGTATGGTCGCGCGCTGCGATGGCTGGAGGTTGGTCTCGCGTCGCTCCCGTCAGGGCGGACGGCACTGGCCGGCCGCCTCGACCTCACAAGGAGCTTCTGCTTCTACCGTCTGGGGCGCCTGCAGGAATCGTTGCGGCTCGGGGAGGACGGCTACACCCTGGCGCTGGGCGCCGGGGATCTCGACCTGCAAGCCTATGCGTGCACGATCCGCAGCCTTACTCTCTATCAACTCGGGTCGCTCGAGGAGGCCATCACAGCCGGCCAGAAAGGCGTGATCCTCTATGAAGAGGTCGGCGATCTGCTCGGGCAGGCACGGAGTCACAACAACCTTGCCGCCAGCTACCAGCTGATAGGCGAGCTGCGGCAGGCCATCGACCACATGGAGCTCTCTCTTTCCATGTACGCGAGGGTCGCCCACGTGGACGGGGTCGCAATGCAGCATGCCAACCTGGCTGCTGTGCTTCTCGATATGGGTGAGGTCGAGGAGGCGGCGAGGCATCTCGAAGAGACGATCTCCTTCAGGGGCAGCAGCGAGTGCCCCCCTGGCCTCATCGGATGGGCGCTCGTACTCCTCGCCCGGGCGCGTCTTCTGGCGGGAGACCTCGAGGCCGCCAGAGCCTCGATCGTCGAGGGGCGTGACATCCTTGAGAGAGCTAGGACCGAGGCCGTGTTGCTGGACGCCGACGTCGTGGACGCGGAGCTTCGCTTGGCCGAGGGTGATCGCGCTGGGGCAGAGCGCGCCTGTCGCCGAGTGATCTCGGAGGCGAAGGCCAGCGGAGCAGAACCGACCGAGGGAGAGGCGCTGCGCGTGCTCGGCCTCGTCCAGATGGCGAAGGGGGATCCAGAGGCGGCCGTGTCTGACTTGCGTGCCTGTGTCGACCTGGCGGCGAAGGGCGGAGCGGACTTCTTGCGGGCGCAGGCGTTGGCCGTGCTCGCGGAAGCGCAGGCCGCGTGCGCAGGCAGCGACGCGGCTTGCGAAGAGCTGCTCGGCGAGGCGATAGCGCTGTTCAGGAAGATGGGCGCCGGCTACGAGCTGCGGAGGGCTCACGAGCTGCGCGAGCGGCTCGCGACTCAGGCTGTCATGGCGCGCGCCGACCGGGACGTGACCTGAAGGGTCCGGGTGAATCTCCCCGGACCGATCGCCGGTCGCGCACAGTGCGGTCAGGGTGACGGCCGGCGGCGCCTGTCCCTGCTGCGCTACCCCCGCTGCAGCTCCCGGACGATGGCGACGAGGCCGTGGGCAAGGCCCGCGCCGATCGCCGGCTCCTCCTTGAGCAGGGCGAGGAAGTCGTTGCGCCTGATCTTGGCGGCGGCAATGCTGCCGCTGGCCGTGATCGTGGCCGATCGGGGCGCGCCGTCGAGTAGCGCGAGCTCGCCGAAGTGGTCGCCCGCCTTGAGCTCGTGCGTGTGGCCGGCCTCCGTCGTGAGCTCGGCGGTGCCGTCCAAGATGATGTAGAGGGAGTCTCCGCGCCCGCCCTCTCGCACGACTTGAGCCCCTTGTTTGAAGCGTTGCAGCTCGGCCAGGCGACCGATGCGCTTGAGGTGCCGTTTGGGCAAGGTCTGGAACAGTGACACACGCGACAGCACCGGGAACCAGCCGGGATGCAGCGTCGTGGCGTCCACGGCCTCGGCCAGCCCGTCCATCCATGCGGCCGCGGCCTGGTCTGGTGATGCCTGCTCGAGGACCCGATCAGGGCTCATGCTCCTCTCCCTCCTCCTGTGGGTGTTTGCCGATCGTCTGCCTGCAGGGCCGCGAGGCGGTCCCTGGCGGTCGTCTCGACGAGCTCGCGGAGCTCCGCCGAGCGTCCCATCGCTGTGCGGACCGACTCGGGCGGGAGCTGCAGCACCGTGGCCGGCGTGAGTGCCTCCACCTGCGCCGCGCGGATGGGGCCGTACCCGGCGCCCCAGTCGAGCGCGGCCATCTCGCCGAGGAAGTCGCCGGGGCCGAGGCGGCCGATCTCGCGCCCTTCGTCGAGCACGGCGAACGAGCCGTCGAGGATCACGAACACGTCGCGGCTCGTGTCCCACTGCTCGATCAGGGCTTCGCCGGCGTTCACGCGTCGCTCCATGGCGGCGGTGAGGAGCTCTTTGCGACCGCCGGCGTCCATCGCCGCGAACAACGCCGTCTCGGCCAGCGTGGCGGCGTCTACGGTGGGTCGGGCGAGCCAGCCGCTCAGCACGTCGGGATGGCGCTGCGGCGGCGGCCCCGTTGGGGCGGGCAGCGCGTCGATGGGCGTCGCCTCGACGATGTCCAGGGCCCTCTGCACGTGATAAGCCGTCGTGGTCGGGTTGAGCACGCACAGGCGGATGGCCTGGCGGCCGAAGAGACGGGTCGAGGAGACGTACACCTCGCCTGACTGCTCCACGGCGCCCACGAGGGCGAGGTTGACCGCATCCAGCAGCCGCTCGTCGTCCAGGCGCGGCGGGCGGCGGCGGAAGGCGGCGACGCTCAGCTGGACGGGAGCCAGCAGTTCCAGCTCGTCGCTCGCGTCGACTCGAGCCGCCGCTTCCTGCGCCAGGTCGAGGGCCGTGTCGATCGCCCGCCGGAACGCGGCCAGGCCGAAGGTCCGCACCGACATCCAGACGTTAAGCGAGCGGCAGCAGCGCGACAGCTGCAGCCCCCTGTCCGAGAAGTTGACCTCGGCGTGCGCCGACACGTCCCGCAGGTAGTCTGGCAGGATCTCGAACGCCCTGCGCAGGCCCTGCGGCTCACGCACCAAGACGGCGCCGCACTCGAACGGCTGGAAGAGCCACTTGTGGGGATCGAGGGTCACCGAGTCGGCCCGCTCGATCCCGGCCAGCGCCGCCTTGCCGCGATCGGTGAGCACGGCGAAGCCGCCGTAAGCGGCGTCGACGTGCAGCCACACCTGATGGGCGGCGCACAGAGAGGCCAGCTCGGGTAGCGGATCCACGGCGCCCGTGTTGGTCGTGCCGGCGTTGGCGCAAACAGCGAGTGGCTTCAGTCCGGCTGCCCTGTCGGTCGCGATGGCTTGGTCCAACACGTCCAAGCGCAGCTTGAAGGAGCGGTCCAGTGGCATGACGCGCACACGCCCCGGCCTGAAGCCCAGCACGCGTGCGGCGCGCGCGACCGAGGAGTGGCTCTGGGCCGAGATGTAGACGACCAGGTCGTCCCGCATGGCGCCGACCATGAGCTCGCGCGCGCACGCCAGGGCGGTGAGGTTGGCGGCGGATCCGCCGCTCACGAGCACGCCGGAGGCGTCCGGGGGGTAGCCGAGCCATTCGGCGAACCAGCGCAGGACGGTCAGCTCGAGCTGGCTGACGCCGGCGCCGCCCGCCCACCAGCAGGAGTCCAGGTTGAGGCCGCTGGCCACCAGGTCGGCCATGACGCTCGGCCACATGGCGAAGCCCGGTATGAAGGCCAGGTAGCCCGGGGCGTCGGGGCGACCCCGGTACGGCGTCACATCGCTGAATACCTGGTCGAGCACCTGCGCGTAGGGCACGGGCCCCTCCGGCGGGGCCCCGTCCAGCTGGAGCGCCAGCTCGGCCGGCGATGCTTGCTGCACGACCGGCGAGGCTGTGCAGCGGACGATCTCGTCCACAAGGGCGTCGACGGTCTGGTGCCCGATCTCGCGCATGCGCTGCGCGTCGAAGCTGAGAGGTCCATCGTCCATCACATCCCCCCGCTGCGGTCCCTGTGGCAATCATAGGTCCGTACGCGGATAATAAAAACGTCTCGTGTGTGACCGGGTCGGAGTCGAAAGGTCTGGGCCGACCGTGGACCCGGCGAGGGGGGCGTGCATGTCGATCCTCGAGGCGGCCAGGGGCGGGTGAGCCGCGTGACGGGTCCGGCGAAGACGTTGCTACTCGGCCTGGACAGCGCCGTCCCGCGGCGCTGGCGGCATTATGCCGATCAGGGGCTGCTGCCCGTCGGCAAGCGGCTGCTGTCCGAAGGCCGCATGGCCCGCCGCTGCCTGCCCGCACTGCCCACGCTCACCACGACAAACTGGGCCACGATCGCCACGGGCTCGTGGCCCGGCACCCACGGGGTCACGGATTTCAACCCCCACCGCCCGGGCGATGTGCCGGGCCAGAGCCCGCAGGGGTTCGACGCGCTGGCGGTGCGGGCCGAGTTCATCTGGGAGACGGCGGCCCGCGCCGGACGGGACTCGATCGTCATCAACTGGCCGGGCAGCTGGCCGCCCCGGGAGCCGCTGAGGATCCCGGGGCGATGGCCGAGACGGCGTGCCGGTGCGCGACGAGGGCCGCATCGTGCTCGTGGGGGGCGCGGGCATCGAGCTCGACGAATGGCGCATCGGTCTCGGCGGCAAGGAGAGGCGCGTCGCACTGGCCTCAGAGCAACGGTTCTCGACGCAGGACGAAGCCAGCGCGTTCCGAATCGACCTGCCGGCGCCCGGCGAGCTCTTCGACCTGCCCTTCACCTTCAGGGACGGCTACGACGTCGTCACGTCGGAGCTATCCCTGGGCTGTCGCGTTCTCGAGCGCGACGGCGTGCCGCTGGTGCGGCTGTCGCTGCCCGGGTCAGATGAGGCGCTGGCGGAGCTCGCCGAAGGCGAGTGGAGCCGGCGCCTCATCCTGCCCTTCGATGTCGATGGCTCACAGGTGGATGGGGCCTTTCGGGTGAAGGTGCTGACGCTCGACCCGGCCGCCGGGTTGCTGCGCCTCTACGTCACCGACATCTGCCGTCTGAGCTGGCTCGAGCATCCCCAGGGAGCCATCGGCGGACACCTCGCGCTTCTCGGGCCTGCCCACGCCCGGGGGCGGCTGGGATTCCCTCGGCCGCGGGCTCATCGATGTAGAGACGTTCGTCGAGCTGGCCGGCATGGCCACGGACTGGCTGGCAGATGCCTGCTGTGCTCTCATCGAGCGACACCCCTTTGACCTGTTCTGCGCGCATTTCCACGCTATCGACTCGTTCTACCATCTCTGCTCCGCAGGCTCGACGCGAGGTTCACCCCGGACGACGCCGAACGCGAGCGGTACCGGCGCGCCGAGATCGCCATCTACCGCCGGCTGGACGACGCCGTGGGGCGCGTGCTCGACGCCGTGGGCGGGCGGGCGCTCACGGTGCTGGTATCCGATCACGGAGCGACGCCGGCCGGCCCGCCCGTGCCACTGCTGCCGGATCCTCCGCGACGCCGGGCTGCTCGCCACCAGGCCGTCGTCTCCGGGTGGAGATCACAGCGATGGGCGCGAGTCGGACGTCATCGACTGGAGTCGCACGCTCGCGGCCCCCCAGGGCAGCTGTTACGTGCGCGTCAACCTGGCCGGGCGCGAGCCGTTCGGCGTCGTCGCGCCCGAGGACGCGGCCGGTGTGCGTGCTGCCGTGATGCAGGCGATGCGCGAGTACCGCGACCCGCGCGAAGGCGCCAACCCGTTCACGCTGCTCGCCACGCGCGAGGATGCCGTATCACTCGGCCTTTTCGGGGACGCGGTCGGCGACGTGGTCTACGCGGTGCATCCCGAGTTCTCCGACGAGCACGGCCAGATGCTTCCCGATGCCACGTGGACCGAGGGAGGCTGGGGATGCCGGCGCTGTGCCTGTTCTCCGGCGTGGGAGCCGCCGGGGGTGCGGACCTCGACGAGCCGATGTCGCTGGCCGACGTCGCTCCCACGGTCTGCGCCGCCCTCGGTCTGCCGCGGCCCCTGCACTGCGACGGCGTCGCGCGGAAGGGCCTGCTGTCGTCGTCCAAGCCCGTCCGGCGGAGCCGCTGTGAGCCGGCGCGCGCAGCAGTGCGATACATCCCCCGAGCCCCGTCTCAGGGGTAGAGTAGTGGGCGAACGGACGGAGCACGGCGGGGGGTGGAAGTCGTGACGGGACCCGGGGCCACATCATCATCGCCGGACGAGCCGGCCGCGCGCTTGGCAGGCGGTCAGAGTGCGGTGGAGGACCAGGCTTCGTTCCGGCCGCTGCGCTCCAAGCTCCGCCCACCGGAGCCGCGAGTACGGCTCGTCGAACGGCGGGCGCTGTTCACGGACCTCACAGCGGCCGGCGAGCCCATCGTCGTGGTGTCGGCTCCGCCGGCGCCGGCAAGAGCCTTGCGCTCGCGCAATGGGTCCGCGCCGATGGGCGCCCGTGGTCCTGGCTCCAGATCGACGATGCCGACAACGACCCGGTCGTGCTGCTCCGCTACCTTGCGGTGGCGCTCTCGGCCCGACCGAGATCGACCCCAGCGTGCTGCCCGCCCTTCAGGTGCCCGTGCCCCCTGTGCGCGAGCGCGTGCTGCCCCTCCTTGCCGACGCGCTCGCCGCCGCGCCGCCCTTCGTGCTGGTCCTGGACGACGCTCATCTGCCGTGAACGACCGGTGCTGGTCCAGCCTGTCCTTCTTGCTGGACAACCTGCCCGAGGGGGCGCAGGCGGTCGTCAGCTCGCGCACCGACCCGGCCCTGGCGCTGCCTCGCCTGCGCGGCCGACGGCCGGCTGCGCGAGGTCCGGGGCGCCGATCTGGCGATGGACCGCGACGAGACGGCCGAGCTGCTGCGCCAGCACGCCGGGCGGTCGACGACGCCACCGTGGACATGATCCTGGACGCCACCGAGGGCTGGGCCAGGGCGTCTACCTCGGCGCACTGACGCTGCGCGACCTGCCTCCCGAGGAGTGGCCGGACCGGCTGCGCGGAGACCAGCGCGCGATCGCCGGCTACCTGGCCAGCGAGGTGTTCGACAAGCTGCCCGACGAGCAGCTGTCCTTCCTCCTCCAGACGGCCGTCGTAGAGCGGCTCTCGGCGCCGCTGGCGCAGGCGATCACCGGCCGCGGCGGTGCGGGCGAGCTGCTGCCGTCGCTCGCCCGCCAGAACCTGTTCGTCATCCCATTGGACGACCACGACGAGTGGTTCCGCTACCACCACCTGGCGGCGGAGCTGCTGCGGGCCGAGCTGGAGCGGCGATCCCACCGGGTCGGCGGGCTGCATCGCCGGGCCGCCGATTGGTTCCTGGCACGTGACGACGTGGACAGCGCCGTGCGCCATCTGATGGCGGCGCGGGACGTCGATCGTGCGGCCGAGCTCGTTGCGGGCGAACTGGACGCGCTGCTGGAACCATGGGCAGGTCGAGACGGTGTGCCGCTGGCTGGACGCGTTCAGCGAGCAGGAGATCCTGGAACGCCCCGCGCTCACGCTCACGGCCGGCTGGGTGTTCTCGGCCGTCGGCGATGCTCACCATGCACAGCGGTGGGGTGCGGCGGCCTGTGCCGCGCGGATGGACGACAGTCCCTCGCCGGACGGAGCCGCCTCGCTGCGCTCGTCGCAGGCGCTGCTGAGGGCGACCATCGCCATCGACGGCGTGGCAGAGCATGAGGGAGGAGGCGGAGCTGGCGGTGAAGCTCGAGGCGGGACGCGGCTCGAGCTGGCACGTCGACGCGCTCGCTCGCGCTCGGCACGTCGCCGCTGGCTCTCCGGTGCCGAGCAGCAGGCGATCAGCACCCCTGGCGTCGGCGACGCGGGAAGGAGCCGTCTTCAACCCGTCCTCCGAGCTCGCGGCGCTCGGCTATCTCTCGCTCCTCGCGGAGGACAACGAC
Organism: uncultured Thermoleophilia bacterium; assembly: GCA_963707335.1. Lineage (GTDB taxonomy): Bacteria > Actinomycetota > Thermoleophilia > UBA2241 > UBA2241 > CAIXSE01. Next base: position 178,177 of record CAVPQD010000011.1, read on the forward strand.
GAGTGGGAGGTGGCGCGGGAGTACGACCGGCGCGCCACGGTCCGTCTCCAGGAGCTCGGCTTCGGCTCGCATCGCCGCACATTGCCCATGCTGCTCGCCCGGGCTCGGCTCATGGCGCATGAGCGGGACTGCTCGCTCGACGACGTCAGCGCCGAGATAGACGACATCCTGGGCCGCCTTGCGCCGCACGTCTGGCTTTGGCTGCTCGGCGAGGTGATCTTGGGCGAGGTTGCGCTGGCCTGCGGCGAGGTCATGGAGGCGGAGCGTCGCAGAACTGCGGCCCAGCGCCTGCTCGACCAGTACCCGGACGCAGGCGTTCTCCGCAGGCGCCTGGAGCGGCTGCGCAGAACGTCGCAGCAGGCGCGCATGGCCGAGCCGCTGACGGCGGCCGAGTCGCGCGTGCTCAAGCTGCTGCCGACGCATCTCACCGAGGGCCAGATGGCCGGCGAGCTGTACGTGACGCGCAACACGGTGAAGACCCACCTGCGGGGGCTGTATCGGAAGTTGGAGGTGTCGTCGCGCGCGGAGGCGGTCAGCCGCGCGCGCGAGCTCGGTCTGCTCAAGACCTGAGCGAACGGCGCAGAGTCCTGGGAGGGGGATGGAGTCAGACAGTCAGGGTCGGTTCGCGACGACCCTCCGTGTCTTCGGCACCGCGTTCCGCAACCGCTCGCTGCTGCTCGTGGAGCTCGCCTGGCTGGCGTTCAACAGCGCGGAGTGGGGCGTCTGGCTCGCGCTGATGGTGTGGGCCTACACGCAGGGCGGGGCGGCCTGCGGCGAGCCTCATCGTCCTCGTGCAGCTGGTGCCCTGCATCTTCATCGCGCCGTACCTCGGCGCGATCACCGACCGGGCACGCGCCGGCCGGGTGCTGTTCGTCGGCCTGCTCGTCATGGGCGCGACCATGGCGGCCGTCGCTGCGGCCATGGCCCTGGACGCGCCGCTCGGCGTCGTGTTCGTCCTCGCGCCGATCATGAACCTCGCGCTGTCCGATCCCGCGGCCGGCGCAGGCGGCGCTGCTGCCCGGCGTCGTGCGCACGCCGCTCGAGCTCACCGCGGCCAACGTGGTCTCCAGCTGGATGGAGAACGCGAGCGTGCTCCTGGCGCCGGCGCTCACCGGCGTGCTGCTCGGCATCGGCGGCGCCGGCGCTTGCGACCGCCGTGCTCGCCGCCGTCACCCTCGCCGGCGCCGTCGCTGGTCGCCGGCATCCCCGGGCCGCGGCCGCTCGCCGAGCGCGGGGAGGGCGTGTCGCTCACGGCCGAGGTGCGCGAGAGCGTCGCCGCCGTGTGGCGCGTGCCCGGCGGTGCGCACGCTCGTCGGCGTGGTCGGCTCGCAGTACATCCTCGTCGGCGCGCTCGACGTCCTGTACGTCGTGCTGGCGATCACGACGCTGGGCATCGGGCGAGTCCGGCGCCGGCTACCTCAACTCGGCCTTCGGCGCCGGCGGCGTCATCGGCGTCGCCGTCACGGCCACGCTCGTCGCCCGCCGGCGCCTGGCGCCGGCGCTCGTCGGCGGCATCGTCACGGCGGCGCTCGCCCTCGGTGCTGCTCGGCCTGTACCCGACGGTCGCCGGCGCGTTCGTGCTGCTCGCGGTCGCCGGCGTGAGCCGGTCGGTGTTCGACGTGACCGGGCGCATCCTGCTGCAGCGCGCGGCGCCGCCCACACGTGCTCGGTCAGGTGTTCGCGCTGCTCGAGTCGCTGATGGACGCCGGCCTCGCGGCCTCGGCGCCGTCTTCGTGCCGGTCCTCGTCGGCCTGAGCGGCGCCCAGGCCGCCCTCGATCGGCACGGCGCTCGCTGCTGCTGGTCCTCGTCGCTGTGGCCTGGCGCCGGCTGCAGGACGATCGACGACGCCGCCGACGTCCCGCAGGTGCAGATCCAGCTGCTGCGCTCCATCCCGATCTTCGCGCCGCTGCCCGGCGCCCGAGCTCGAGGGCCTCGCGCGCGCGCTCGTACCAGGTCGCCGTCGCCGCCGGGCGACGTCGTCATCCGGGAGGGCGAGCACGGCGACCGCTTCTACGCGATCGCCGACGGGCGAGGTGCGCGTGACCAAGCGCGGCCAGCGAGGTGGCCACGCTGCGGCGCGGCGACGGCTTCGGCGAGATCGCGCTCATCGAGGACGTGCCGCGGACGGCGACGGTCACGGCCGTCACCGACGCGCGAGCTGTTCTCGCTCGAGAAGGAGCCGTTCATCCTCGCGCTGACCGGCCACGCACCGGCGGCGCGCGCCGCCGGCGACCTGGTCGTCGCAGCGCCTCGGCGAGCTCGAGGCGCTCTAGGCCGCGGGCGCCGCTGCGGCGTGCGCGCCGCCGGGTCGTACAGCCGGCCGAATCTTCCTCCACCTTGTCGAAACGGCGCGACTTGCCCGCGCCGCGCCGGCGGTATATGCTGCCGGTGCTGCACACATGACCGCAGGCGGGCGCCGTCTCCGCCCTCTGCTCTACAGGTCATGGACCCCCAGCGTACGCTTCGGCGTCCCCTGGGGGTCTTCGTCGTTTCCGGGGGACATGCACGGTTCCTGAAGGAGGGAGCTGCATGGACTTCCGCTACACCACCGAGCAGGAGATGTACCGCCAGGCCATCCGCGAGTGGCTGGTCAAGAACCTCGAGCCGCGCGCCCGCGCCATCGACGAGGCCGAGGACGGCATCCCCGACGACATCACCGCCGGCATGGCCGAGATGGGCATGTTCGGCGCCACCATCCCCGAGGAGTACGGCGGCATGCCGCTCCCCGACGACGAGCGCCTCATCTACGCGATGATCACCGTGCACGAGATCGCGCGCGCCGACCTCAGCATGAGCACGCCCGTCTACACGCTGCTCACCATCGGCTGGTCGTACATCATCAACCGCTACGGCACCGACGAGCTGAAGCAGGAGGTGCTGCCGGCCGTGGCCGCCGGCAAGGCGTTCGCCGGCATCAACACCACCGAGCCCGGCGGCGGCTCCGACCTCGGCGCCATCAAGACCGATCGCGCCGTGGGACGAGGAGAAGCAGGCCTTCGTCCTGAACGGCGAGAAGGCCTACGTCTGCGGCCCCAAGGAGTGCGAGAAGTGGGGCGCCGCCGAGCGGCCACTGCACCCTCGTCAAGACCGACCCCGCCCAGGGCCACAAGGGCATGACCTTCATCTGGGTCCCCGCCCACCTGGACGGCATCACCTACACGACCTACAAGGACATGGGCCGCATGGGCCTCAGCACCGGCGGCTGGATCTACAAGGACGTCGAGCTGCCCAAGAAGTACGTCCTCGGCGAAGAGGGCAAGGGCTTCTACGTGAACATGGACGGCTTCAACGCCGCCCGCGTGCTCGTGGCCGCCGCCTGCCTCGGCGGCGCCGAGAAGGCGCTCGAGATCAGCGGCGAGTACACCGCCCAGCGCACCACCTTCGGCAAGCCGCTCGGCAAGTGGGAGGGCATCTCCTTCGAGATGGCCGACGACTGGATGCAGCTCGACATGCTCAAGCTGAACCTGCTGCGCGGCGCCTGGATGATCGGCCAGGAGCACACCAACCCGGGCACGTTCGGCCGCAAGGAGATCAACAAGGTCATCAGCACCTGCAAGTGCCTGAGCCCGACGCTCTGCCACGACATCGCCCGCCACGGGATGATGTACCACGGCGCCTTCGGCTACACCAAGGAGACGCCGCTCGAGATGCTGCTGCGCGGCGTCATGAGCTACGAGGTCGGCGCCGAGGGCGGCCTGATGATCATGCGCGGCATCATCGCCCGCGACGAGTGGGGCGAGACGCACAACCCGTTCAAGGACTGACCGCGCAGGCGGGTACGTCGGGTGCGGCGAAGCGCACCCGACACGACTCAGGCGGGGAGGCCGCCACATGGAAACAGTCGAGTGCATCGTCGTCGGTGGCGGCCTCGCCGGCCTGTCCGCGGCCTACGGCCTGGCCGCGGCCGGCGTCGAGGTCATGGTCCTCGAGCGCGGCGACTACTCGGGCGCCAAGAACGTCACCGGCGGGCGCCTGTACGTGAAGCCCATCCGCGGCTTCTACCCGGAGCTCTGGGACGAGGCGCCCTTCGAGCGCCCGGTGGCGCGCGAGCTGGTCACGATGATGGCCGACGGCGCGCACACGACCGTCGAGATCGCCTCGCGACCGCTTCACTGGGCGACGCAGCCGCAGAGCTACACCGTGCGTGCGCGCGCAAGCTCGACCAGTGGCTCGCCGAGAAGGTCGACGGAGAAGGGCGCGATGGTCGTGCCCAACATGAAGGTCGACGAGCTGCTGCGCAAGGACGGCCGCGTGATCGGCATCCGCGCCGGCGAGCGACGAGATCGGCGCCGAGCGTCGTCATCGTCGCCGAGGGCGTGCTGCGGCTGCTCAGCAGCGCGGCCGGCCTGGCGGCCGAGCCGCAGGCCACGGCATCACGCGCTCGGCTACAAGGAGATCATCGAGCTGCCGGCCGGCGTGATCGAGGACCGCTGGCACCTCAACCCCGGCGAGGGCGCCGCCCAGCTCTTCATGGGCGACGTGCACCAGGGGCATGATGGGCGGCGGCTTCCTCTACACCAACAAGGAGAGCATCTCGCTGGGCATGGTCGTCGGCATGGAGCGCGATGCGCAGCCGGCGCGACGGCACGGAGAGCTGGCAGCTCCTGGACGAGTTCAAGGAGCTGCCCCAGATCAGGCCGCTGGTCGCCGGCGGCACCGTCGCCGAGTACTCGGCGCACACCGTCCCCGAGGGCGGCATCAGCCAGGTGCCGCGGCTCGCCGGCGACGGCTACCTGGTCGCCGGCGACACCGCCGGGCCTCAGCCTGAACGCCCTCGTCACCGTGCGCGGCATGGACTTCGCCATCGCCAGCGGCTACTACGCCGCCGAGGCGGTCATGAAGGCGAAGGCGGCCGGCGACTTCTCGGCCGCCGGCCTCGCCGAGCTACGAGGCGTCCCTGCGCGACAGCTTCGTGCTCAAGGACCTCGAGACGGCGCGGGCCATCCCGGGCTTCATGGAGAACCCGCGCCTCTTCACGCACTACCCGAAGGCCGTCTCGCGGCTGCTCGAGAGCATCTACACGATCGACGCGCGGCCCGCAGGCCGGCCTCTTCAAGAAGGCCTGGAAGGGCGCGAGGCGCGACTTCCTGAACGTGGCGACGCTCAAGGACGCCTGGTCGATGCGGAAGATCTAGAGAGGAGGAGCCATGCCGATGAAGATCGACGCCAAGCTCGGCCTCGACGTCTTCAAGCTCGACAAGGAGCCGCACATCGTCATCGACACCGACGTGTGCAAGGCCGTCTGCACGAACGAGGCCTGCCTCTACGTGTGCCCGGCCGACCTCTACGAGCTCGACGACCAGGGCCGCATGACCGTCAACTGGGAGGGCTGCCTGGAGTGCGGCACCTGCATGATCTGCTGCGACCACCGCGCCCTGACGTGGACGTACCCGAGCGGCCCGTTCGGGGTCCAGTACCGGATGAGCTGAAGGAGGTGACGGCGTGGACATCGTCGTCTGCGTGAAGACCAACCCGGACCTGCAGATGGTCCGCATCAAGAACCGCGAGGCGGTGCTCGAGGCCGTGCCGTACAAGATCGGCGACCTCGAGAAGAACGCGCTCGAGGCGGCGGTGGTGCTGCGCGACGCCGCCGGCGGCAAGGTCGTCGCGCTGTGCCTCGCCGAGGGCAACCGCAAGGTCAAGCGAGACGATCAAGGACGCGCTGGCCATCGGCGCCGACGAGGCCGTCGTCATCGACGACCCGGCGCTGGCCGGCGCCGGACCAGGCGGCGGTGGCGCAGCGCTCGCCGCCGCCGTCAGGAAGCTCGGCGCCTGCGACCTGCTGCTCTTCGGCGAGGGCTCGACGGACAACTACACCGGCCAGGTCGGCGGCCCGCGTGGCCGAGCTGCTCGGCCGTGCCGCAGATCGGCTACGCGCGCAAGGCTCGAGGCCGCGGACGGCGGCGTGCGCTGCGAGCGCAGCATGGACGACATGATCGAGACGCTCGAGGCGCCGCTGCCGGCGGTCGTCACCGTGGTCAGCGAGATCAACGAGCCGCGCATCCCCGGGCCTCATGCACATCATGAAGGCCAAGAGCAAGCCGCTGCAGGTCTGGACGCTGGCCGACCTCGGCCTGGACGCGGCCGCCCTGGCGCCGCAGCGCGAGATCGTCAGCAACCTGGCGGAGGAGCAGGACCGCAAGCACATCGTGTTCGAGGGCAGCGCGGCCGAGCAGGCGGAGGCCTTCGTCAACGCCCTCATCAACGAAGGCGTCCTGGGGAGGTAACGATGGCCGAGCTGCTTGTCTACAGCGAGACGAGTCGAGACCGCCCGCGAGCTGGTCGCCGGCGGCAAGGAGCTCGGCGGCGGCCTCGGCCTCGGCGTGAGCGCCGTGGCACTGGGGGCGGGCGCCGGAGCCGCGGCGAGCGAGCTCGCCGCCGCCGGCGCCGACACGGTCTACGTGAGCGAGGACGCCGCCTTCGACGGCTGGCCGGCCGACGCCGTGGCCGCCGGCCTCGCGCAGGTCGCCGGGCAGGCCGGCGCGAGCGTCGTGCTGCGTCGGCTCCACGCGCCGCGGCAAGGAGACGGCGCCGCGCCTGGCGCAGAAGCTCGGCGCCGGCTGCGTCACCGACGTCAACAGCCTCGGCGTCGAGGGCGGCGACCTCGTCGCCGCGCCGCTACGCCTTCGGCGGCGCCACCGTGGCGCGCGAGAAGCTCGCCACGGCCGGTCAAGGTGTTCGCCGTGATGCCCAAGACGTTCCGGCCGAGGGCGCCCAGGCCGGCGCCGGCACGGTCGAGATCGCCGGCCCTCGACGTGAGCACGGGCGTGACGATCGTCGACCGGCGGCCAAGGAGGGCGACCACCGTGAACCTGGACGCGGCGCCGCTGATCGTCGGCGTCGGCCGCGGCTTCGGCAAGCGCGAGGACCTCGCCCTGGGCGATGAGCTCGCCGCGGCGCTGGGCGCCGTCGTGGGCTGCACCAAGAGCCTCGCCGACTTCGAGTGGCTGGGCGAGGACCGCATCATCGGCCTCTCCGGCGCCAAGACCGCGCCCGACCTGTACGTGGGCGTCGGGCGTCTCCGGCCAGATCCAGCACACCGTCGGCGTCAGCTCGGCGCCAAGCTCATCGCCGCGGTCAACAAGGACAAGGAAGCGCCGATCTTCGCGCTCGCCGACTACGGCATCGTCGGCGACCTCTACGAGGTCGTGCCGGCGCTCGTCGAGCGCCTCAAGGGCGTCTGACGCGTTCCCGGGCCTGGCGCCCGGCCGCCGGGGCGCGCCGCGCTGCGCGCGGCGAAGGCGGCGGCCGGGCCGGAGCTGCTCCGGCGGCGAGAGACGGCGCCGCAGGGAGCAAAAGGGCGGGGCCGCGCGTCGCGCGGCCCCGCCCGCTGCTTCACCCGATGCATCGGGAACCACCGCTCGCGACGCTGGAAGAGGTAGCGGTCGGTGAGCAGGTTCAGGACCATGCGCGCGTGGCGGAAGTGCTCCGCCATGTGGCGCACCACCGGCGTGAGGCCGACGTCGGGCAGCGCAGCCGCCTCGCAGGCCAGGCCGTAGGAGCGCCGGCCGACCCACTCGAGCATGCCGGCAGCTCCGAGGCCGAGCATGCTCGGCTCCTCGGGGATCCCGGCCTCGGGCCGGCCCACGTCCAGCGCTCGAATGAGGCGTTCGAGAGCCACGGGCGGCAGCGGACGGGACTCGACGAAGTCGGGGAAGACCCCGCTGAGGAAGAGAGCGAGGTCGCCGAGGCGCCGGTAGAGGACGAGGCGCCGGCCGGGAGGCGTCGCAAGGATGAGCTCGGCGAACTGCGCCGGGTCGAGCTCGCTGAAGCGACGGTGCCGCCAGCCATGGCGGCCCTTGACCCAGAGGGCGCCGCTCGCGACGTGGGTGTACGAGGCGAGCAGGTCGGCCAGGAACAGCCTGCGCAGCTGATCACCGGCCAGGTCGCGTAGCGGCTCGACCTCGAAGACCGGCACGCGCGTTCGCGGGCCGACCCGCTCCGGCACGAAGCTGATCTCCTGCAGGACCGCAGCCGTATGCGCGAGCAGGACGGCGAAGGTGGCGAACGGGCTCGCGACGACGAACGGCTCGTCGTGTGGCGTCGAGAAGAGGGCGGCGAAGACCCGCGGCGAGCCGAGCAGCCGCTCGATGCGCACCGGATCGTCGTGGAGGCGCGCCAGACGCACCGGGCGAGCGCCCGGCTCGCCGGCCGCGGCGGAGAGCAGGTCGAGGTCGGCGTCGGAGAGGCGCTCGAGGAGCAGGAGCTCGGCGGTCATGGGGAGGTTGTTCCCCTTCAGAGCCTCGCAGTCGCGCGTGCGCGGCGGCAAGACACGGCCTCGCGCGGTGCATCACGCGCGCCGTGCTGCCCGCCGCCGGATCTGCTCGGATCCCGGGCTCAGAGGTACGCGTACAGCCCCGCGTACGGCCGGTGGCCGGTCGGGACGATCCTGGTGAACGGCTCGGCGAGGATCTCCGCGTGGTCGATGCCGAAGACGCGGCCGTAGTCTGCCAGGATGGGGGCGAACGCGGCCAATTCCTCACGGCTCGCCGGAGTCACGCGGACCTCCGGCCCGTGCTGCCACTGCTCGACCTGGCCGCGCACGTAGATCTCGCCGCCGTGCATCCCTGCCCCGACATGCCCGCCGACTATCGGCCCCTCGAGGCAGGAATGCATGCCGAGCAGCACGAGCAGGCCGCCAGCCATGTACTCGCCGAAGTAGTCGCGAGCCTTGCCGCCGCAGACGATCACGGGACGGTCGCCATCGTCGGCCTTCATGTGGATGCCGGCGCGGTAGCCGACGTCGCCCTCGACGAAGATGCGGCCGCGGCGCATGCCGTAGCCCAGCACGTCTCCCGCGTTGCCGTGCACGGTCACCTCGCCCGAGTTCATCGTGTTGCCGACGCCATCCTGGGCGTTGCCGTAGATCTCGATCTGCGGCCCGTCCATGAACATCGCCACCGCCTGCCCCGGCGTGCCGTGGACCTCGATGCGCACGCCGGTGTCGCGCATGCCGGTGCCGATGTAGCGTTGGCCGTTGACGTTCAGCAGCTTGACGGTCCTGGCGCCCTCGCTGGCGGCGGCCCTGACGGCCTCGTTCATGTCGCGGTAGTGCGCGCCGCGGCAGTCGATCGTGGCCACGTCGCCGTCGCGCACGATGCGCTCGGCCATCGGGATCGTGGTCTTGCCGAGGCCTGCTATGGTCACAATGCCCATGGTCTCCACTCCTTTCACAGACCTGCCGGCTTGACGCCGAGGATCTCGCTTGTCTGGGCGTCGAGGCCCACGGTGCGCAGGCGATCGCGGCTGCCCCGCAGCGACTCGATCGCGTTGACGCCGAGGGCGCCGAGGATCTCCTTGAGCTCGTGGCTCCAGGCGGTGACGAGGTTGGTGAGCCGCTCGGCGCCCCAGTCGGGGTCGAGGCGCCGGGTGAGCTCCGGCTTGTGCGTCGCGATGCCCCAGCTGCAGTTCCCCGTGTGGCATCCCTGGCAGAGGTGGCAGCCGAGGGCGAGCAGGGCGGCCGAGCCGATCGCGACGGCGTCGGCGCCGAGCGCGATCACCTTGGCGAGGTCGGCAGACGAGCGCACAGACCCGGCGGCGATGATCGAGGCCTCCTGGCGGATGCCCTCGTCGCGCAGCCGCTGGTCGACGACCGCGACGGCGAGCTCGATCGGGATGCCGACGTGGTCGCGGATCACCTGCGGCGCCGCGCCCGTGCCGCCGCGGAAGCCGTCGAGGTAGACGTAGTCGGCGCCGGCACGGACGATGCCGGACGCGATCGCGGCGACGTTGTGCACGGCCGCGATCTTGACGCCGACCGGCTTGTAGCCGGCGGCTTCCTTGATCGAGTAGATGAGCTGCCGCAGGTCTTCGATCGAGTAGATGTCGTGGTGCGGCGCCGGCGAGATCGCATCCGAGCCCTGCGGGATCATGCGCGTGACGGCGATGTCGCGGTCGGCCTTCTCGCCGGGAAGGTGACCGCCGATGCCCGGCTTGGCGCCCTGGCCGATCTTGATCTCGACGGCGGCGCCGCGGTTGAGGAAGTCGGTGTCGACGCCGAACCGCCCGGAGGCCACCTGGACGATGATGTCGTCCTGGTAGGGGTAGAGGTCGGCGTGCAGGCCGCCCTCACCGGTGTTCATGAGGATGCCGCAGCGGCGCGCGGCCATGGCGAGCGACTTGTGCACGTTGAGCGAGACCGAGCCGTAGCTCATCGGCGCGAAGACGATCGGCGTGTCGAGCCTGAGGTTGGCCTTGATCCCGGCGCCGTGCTCGAGCTGGAAGCCGCCGTCGGCGCTCGGCGTCACCTCGATCCTGTCGGCCTTGCGGCCGAGGTAGGTGCGCAGTTCCATCGGCTCGCGCAGCGGGTCGATCGAGGGGTTCGTGACCTGGCACGCGTCGAGCACGAGATGGTCGAAGATGTTGAGGTACGGCAGGTCGTTGCCCATGCCGGTGAGCAGCACGCCCGCGGTATCGGCCTGGCGCCAGACGCCCTTTCGCAGCGAGGTGGTCCACGAGGGGTTCTCGCGGTAGGCGAGGGCGTTCTTCTCGATCGTGATGGCCATCGCCGGGCAGTACGTGACGCAGCGGTGGCACGCACGGCAGAGCGAATGGTCGGGGATGGGGCGCTCGGCGAAGGAGTAGACGCCCCAGCCGCACTGCTGCACGCAGCGGCCGCACTTGTGGCAGGCCTCGGCGTCGATCCGCACGCGGAAGTCGGGCTGGATGAGCTGGCCGGTCGGCATCAGAGCACCTCGCCGCTCGTCGTGTCGCCGGCGAGCCAGGCGACGCCCTGGTCGCCCGTGATCGGCCACGGCATGCCCTCGACCCGGGCGACGAGGGGCTCGCCGGCCTTCGGCGCCCAGATCGTGTCCGGCGAGTCGAGGACCTCGTGCAGCGCACTCTCCTCGGAGGCGACCATGAGGATCGAGCCCTGGCGGGCGGCGACCAGCGGCCGCAGCTTGATGCGGTCGTTGAGCGCCACCATGCCGCCGTTGAAGCCGAGGACGATGGCGAACGGCCCGTTGAGCATCGCCGATCCGTACACGACCCGCAGCGCCTCGGCCATGTCGCGCTCGTCGTCGCTCATGCGGTCGATCTCGCTCCACAGGGGGCTGGCGAGCGCCGTGCAGGCGAGCCGGAGCGGCAGGCCGTGGCGGCGCAGCAGCAGGTCGAAGAGGTACGCCGCCACCTCGGTGTCGGTGCCGAGGGCGCAGCGGTAGCCGAACTGCTCGAGGTAGCGACGGTTGATGCCGTAGCTCGACAGTTCGCCGTTGTGGACGACGCTCCAGTCGAGAAGCGCGAAGGGGTGGGCGCCGCCCCACCAGCCCGGCGTGTTGGTCGGGAAGCGGTTGTGGCCCAGCCAGGTGTGGCCCTCGTACTCCTCGAGGCGGAAGTACTCGGCGATCTCCTCGGGGTAGCCGACGCCCTTGAAGGCGCCCATGTTCTTGCCGGAGGAGAAGACGAAGGCGCCGTCGACGGTGGTGTTGATGCCCATGACGACGCGCACGACCATGTCGTCGGCCGGCACGCCGACGGCGAGCAGGCGCTCCTCGTCCGGCAGGACGAAGTAGCGCCACAGGAGCGGCGGATCGACGATGCCCTCGACCGGCCGTGTGGGGATGGGCTCGGCCTGGTCGAGGATGAAGGAGGCGCGCAGGACGTCCTCGGTCTCGCTGCGCGCCTGCTCGTCGTGGTACATCACGTGCAGGCAGTAGTGGTCGGGGAAGGCCGGGTAGATGCCGTAGCCGGCGAAGCCCCCGCCGAGCCCGTTGCCGCGGTCGTGCTGCACCGCCATGGCGCGGATCGCGATCTCGGCGCTCATCAGCCTGCCCGACTCGTCGCACACACCCATCAGGCCGCAGCCGCCGTGGATCTTGTACGGGGCCTCTTCGCGGTACGCGGGGCGGGGGGCGGGCGTGCCGAGCTGGTCGTGCGTCATGAACGGTCCTCTCGGGGGTCGGGGTCGGCGGCGAGCAGGTCCCTGAGGGCCTCGCCGCCGTTCGGCTGGGAAGCGGGCAGGCCGAGCTTGCGCCGCGCGCTCTCGCGCGGCTTGCCGAGCGCGCCCTCGCGGGCGAACTGCTCGAACGCCTGGCGGAGCTGCTCGGGCTGCACGCCGCGCGCGGCGCCGAGCTCCTTGAGCCGGCGCATCGGCTCGGCCAGCCCGATGCGCGAGGGGCAGAGCTCGAGGCACGTGAAGCACTCGAGGCACTTCCAGGCCTCACCGGCGTCGAGCACGGCGTCGAGCCCGCCTTCGAGGATCTGCGCGATGAGCTCGTTGGGCTGGAAGGTCGTGTCCATCTTGGCCACCGGGCAGTCGTCGCGACAGGCGCGGCAGGCGTCGCACTTCTCGAGCAGCGGCAGGTCGAACAGCTCGCGGGCGCGGGCCCGGGCGCCGTCGCGCTCGTCCCATGCGGCGAGGAAGGGCTCGACGCTCACGCGGTGCAGGTCGAGCCCGATCTCGTCGGGAGCGTGGCCGTAGGCGAGCGCGACCAGCTCGGAGAGGTACAGCACGGGCACGTTGACGTTCTCGCCGACGCGCTGCAGAGCCGCCTGGTTGAGGTCGAACTGCTGGAAGCAGCTCGGGCAGGTCACGATCAGCGCGTCGACCTGCGCCTCGGTGAGCTCGCGCAGCTTGCGACGCGCGAAGGCGAGCGACGCGTCGCGGGCGCCACCGCGGTCGAGAGCGCCGCCGCAGCAGAGCATCTTGCTCGGGTAGTCGACGACGCGGGCGCCGAGTGCGCCGACCAGCGTCTCGACCTTGGTGGGCTGCAACGGGTCGTCCCAGCGGACGGCCGGCTGCGGACGCAGCAGGTGGCAGCCGTAGTGCACGGCCAGCCGCATGCCGCTGAGTCTCTTCACGACCCGCGTCGCCATGACGCCTGGCCCCACGACATCGGCCAGCCATTCGGCGAGGTGCGCGACGCGCAGCCCCTCGGGCCACGCCAGGCCCTCGCTGCGCCAGCCTGGCGTCGATCGCCGCCCGCTCGAGCGAGTCGGCGGCGAGATGGCTCTGGACGTCCTTGAAGGTGGAGTAGCAGCCGTTGCAGGGAGTGACGACGTCGAGTCCGGCGCGCCCCGCCACGGCGAGGTTGCGCGCCGCCGTGAGGTGATAGGCGCCGGGGTCGCCGGCCTTGACGAGCGTGCCTTCGGGACAGCACGTGAACCCGGCAAGCTCGTGCGCCGGCGCCCGCAGCTCGTCGAGGACGATCCGCGTCGCCTTCTCGATGGACGGGAAACGGGCGGGGATCGTGCAGCCCCAGAAGACGGCGAACTCCCTCATGCTGCGCGTAGGGTCATCGACTGCCTTTCAGCTCGTACTAGCCTTAAACGACGAACGCCCCCCGGTCGGGTCGACCGGGGAGCGCCATTGCTCCTGTGTTCAGCGTGCTGCACGCCCTCGTGCTGCCGCCTGCCGTACCATCAACGATGCCCACCTGAATAGTGGACTCGTTCTGCTCGTACCTTCAGCGGCCGCCCTTCCTGAGCGCCTCGTGCGCGGCCGCCGCCGCGTCGTGGCCGCGCGTCGCGCGGCCACGCCTCTTCGTCACTGGGATCTCGTCGTCGAGATCCGCCGCTGAGCTCAGTCGGCAGGATCCTCGATAGTCGACGCTCTGGGTCGTTTCTTCCCCGATCATGCGCTCCTCGACGACGCGCGGCCGCCCGGCCGCCGTCTGCGCCTGCGTGCGGCCATCGTAGCGAGGATGCAGGAAGCTGTGCTGCGTCTCCCGGCGCGGCATGGCTGTGGGGCTCCAACCACCTGTCTCGTGCATGTGACACCTCCGCGTGTCCCCGGCGCGCGTCGTGCGGCCGAGTCGGTGGCCGGGAACGAAAAAGACGCCCCCGGTCGGATGACCGGAGAGCGCCGTTGCTCCCGCGTTCACATGGCACGCCGTTGTGCCAAAGCGATGATACCACAACGGTTGCTTGGACGAAACGGAGTGATCGTTACGCGGCGCGCGGCCGCCGCGCCGGCTCCGTAGCGCGGCCTACGACATCGTCTCGTGCGCCGTGATGATCGCCTCCGCGACCTCACGCAGCGTCTTGCGCTTGTCCATGGCGGTGCGCTGCAGGCGGCGGAAGGCCTCGGCTTCGCTGAGCCCGCTCGCCATGAGGATGCCCTTGGCCCGGTCCAGGGCCTTGCGGGTCGCCAGCCGCTCCGTGAGGTCATCGACCTCCCGGGCGAGCTGGGAAGCCTCGCGGAAGCGCGCCACGGCGACCTCCATCGCCGGGATGATGTCGTTGCGTGAGAACGGCTTGACGACATAGCCCATGGCGCCGGCCTGAGCCGCCTGCTCGATGAGCGACGCCTGGGAGAACGCGGTGACCATGACGACCGCCGCGAGAGACTCGCGGCTGATCGCGGACGCGGCCTCGATGCCGTCGACGCCGGGCATCGTGATGTCCATGAACACCACGTCCGGCGCGAGGTCGCGCGCCAGGGTCACCGCTTCGGCGCCGTCGCGCGCCTCGCCGACGACGTCGTGCCCTTCCTCTTCGAGCATCTCGCGCAGGTCCATGCGGATGAGCGCCTCATCCTCGGCGATCACGATCCTCATGCGTCGTCCTCCGTGGACATGGTGGTGTCAAGCTCGTCGTCTGCGACCGGCAGGGGCACGGCGATGACCACGCGGGTGCCGCCGTCGCCCGTCGCCGTGAGCGTGCCGCGCAGGTCCTCCTCCACGAGGGTCCGCACGATGGAGAACCCGAGCCCCGCGGTGCGGACGAGGTCGAAACCGGGGGGGAGCCCCCGGCCGTCGTCGCGCACCGTGACGAGGAGCATCCCCGCATCCCGCTGCAGCGTCACCTCGACGGTGCCGTCGTCGCCGGGCACGAAGGCGTGCTCGAGGGCGTTGTGGACGAGCTCCGCGAGGGCGAGCGCCAGTGGCGTCGCCGTCTTGGCGTCGATCTGACCGGTGGCGCCCGTCACGGCCAGCGAGATACGCCGGTCGCGTCCGACGAGGCCGTCCCGCACCAGCTGACAGACCCGGCGGGCGGCCTCGGTGAAGTCGACGCTCTCGTCCTCCGACCGTGAGAGCAGCTCATGCACGGAGGCCATGGCGGCGGCGCGCTCGATGGCCTCCGCCAGGGCGCGGCGCACCTCCGGGTCGTCGCTCCGCCGTGCCTGGATGCGGAACAGCGACGCGATGGTCTGCAGGTTGTTCTTGACGCGGTGATGGACCTCGCGGATGGTCGCCTCTTTGACGCCGATCTCGCGCTCCTGGCGGCGCGCCTCGGTGAGGTCCTCCACGAGGACGAGCGCCTCGCCGGGCAGGGCGACGGCGCGGTAGCTCAGGACGCGGCCCGCCACCTCCATCTCGGTCGCGATGGCGCCCTTCGTGCCGAGCACGGGCGAGATGCCCGAGCCTCCGCCCGGCAGTTCGGAGGCGCGCATGCCGGTGACGCGGCCCTCGACCCCGGCGAGCCGCAGGATGCTCACGGCGTTCGGCGACGCGTAGGTGACGTGCCCCCGGGCGCCCACGCGCAGCACGCCGTCGCCGGCGCGGCGCGTGGTCGCGAACGGGCCGCCGGTGCGCGCGTCGCGCAGGGGTCCGCTGCGCAGCGCCTCCAGCAGGTCGCGGGCCGAGGCCATGAACGCCGTCTCCATGCGGCCCGGAGCGTCCTCGACCTGCTCGCCCACCACGCGCAGGACGACGGCGAAGGGCCGCCCCGCGCCGATCGGATACGCCTCCGTGCGGTAGCGGATGCCGCGCACGGCGCGCAGGCGGGCCCCGTCGACGCGATGGCCTGCCTCGACGGCCGCGTAGGCCTCGGGCTCCTCGTCGCGCGCGAGCACGTCGCCGGCGCGCGACGACGCGAAGGGGTCGATGGCCGTGCTGGGCCGCGCGTCCGCGAGGACCTCGAGCTCGCCCTCAGCGCCGGCCACGGCCAGCGCGACGTCCGCGTAGCCGAGGTCGGCGATGAGCTGCAGGTTGTCGGCCACGTTGCCGAGATGAAGGCGAACGTCCGTCGGGAGGTCGGCTGTCCAGGCTGGAAGGCGCACCCGACGAGTATACGCGTCCGGCGCGGCTACTCCGCCGGCGCCGCCTCGGCGTCGTCGCCCGGGCGGCGGCAGCGCGGCGGTCTGCCCGCCCATCTCGGGCTGTGTCGCGGTGCTCCTGCCGGATCTGGAGCACGTCGCGTCCGATCGACCAGGCCGCCGACGCGATGGGGATCGCCAGCAGCACCCCGACGATCCCGCCGAGCGAGGCCCCGATGAGCGCCGCGATGAACACGACCAGCGGCGACAGCGCCACCGTCTTCGCGTAGATCACGTTCTGCAGCACGTTGTTCTCGAACTGCTGATACACGACGAAGTAGATGATGAGCACGATGCCGTCGGTCGCGCCGCCGACCGCGAATCCCACGATGACGACGATCACGGCGCCGATGGTGGCGCCCACGAGCGGGATGATGTCGAGGATGGCCACCACCACGGCGAGCGTCTCGGCGTAGGGCACGCCGAGGATCTTGAGCACCACGTACGAGGAGAGGCCGGCCACGAGGCTGATGGCGAGGTTGCCGCGCACGTACCCGCCCGTCGCCCGCATGAAGTTGTCGCCGATGTGCACCGCCCACGCCCGCTGCTCGCCGGCCAGCATGCCGGTGAACCCGTCCCACGCCCTGCGGCCCTCGAAGAGGAGCATCACCATGATGGTGAGGATGGTGACGGCGGCGGCGGCGATGGAGGCCGCCCGCGTGACGGCGCTGACGATGGTCTGCTGGTTGCCGGCCAGCACGTTGTAGACATCCGAGGGCGAGATCGACGACAGGCGCTCGACGATGTGGAACCGCGTCTCGATGAAGTGGAGCTCGCCGCCACGCCCGAAGATGTCCTGCACGATGTGCGGAAGGTTCGAGATGAAGTCGCCGGATTGCGTGACGAGCGGGACGGCGAGCGCGATCACGCCGGCGACGAGCACGCCGATGGTCGCGATCGACACGACCAGGGCGGCGAGCATCCGGTTCCAGCCGTGTCTCACGAGGAAGGCGACGGCCGGCGCCAGGCCGATGGCCAGCACGATGCCGATGAAGACCCAGAGCAGTATCTGACGGATCTCGACGATGACGTAGGCGAGGAGGACGACGCCTATCACGGTGAGCGAGGCGATGGCCGAGCGGCGGACTATCTCCGCCGTCGGCATCCTCCCGCGCCTCGGATCACCGCCTTCGATCATCTGCTCACCGTGCCCTCGAGTGTCGCACGCGCTACCCCCTGCGGCTTCTCGTGCACTCCCGTGTCCGCTACCGTATCATCGGAATGCGACGCGGAGTACATGCCGCGCGCCGCCGCCCCTCGCGAGCCGTCCCCGCGCTGGGGGTCGCCGTCCTCGATCATCTGTTCACCGTGCCCTCGCGTGTCGCACTCGCTGCCCCCTGCGGTTTCTCGTGCACTCACCGTGCCCGATACCGTATCATCGGAACGCGGCGCGGAGTACATGCCGCGCGCCGCCCCCCTCGCGAGCCGTCGTGGGCCCATGGCAGGTGGTCAGAGAGGCCGACTCATGATCGGGCAAGGCCACTCCTGTTTGGACCCTTTTCTGCCGGTCTGAGGCCGGTTTCCGCCGTTCGCCGGATGGCAGCCTGCGAGGCCGAGCGTCGAGTTCACGGCAGAACTAGCAACTCTTTAGCAACCTGCCCGAGGGCCGCTTACCAATGCGGCGCAGTCCATGACGCTGTGCGTCGGTCTGCTTGCCGATAGGCGCAGTTCTGCACGTGATTCAGGCGGGCCAAGTTCCCCGGACACATGGCGTGACCCCGTGAGGTCGGTCCGGTCGCTTGGAGAGTCTTACCGCCGATGCGTGGGCAAGACATCTACAACCACCAACGGCCGCACAGCAGCCACGGCTGGAGAACTCCCGCCGCCTTCGCCGCTACCGTGACCGAAGGAGCCCAGCACAACCGACTCCAACTCTCATAGCGGCGGCTGGACCGACAAACGGGGGCCCGTCACCCGGCTCACTGCTCTACCAGCCAACGACTGAAGGAGCTGCTCGGCCAGCGCGCGAGGCAGTGCGGCCGGCCGCGCGTCGGCCAGTCACCGGTAAAGGAGGTCATCATGACTCACATATCAACCACCACCGCGGCGGTCGGTACACAATGAACGCCCCCGCCTCAATCACCATCACGCCAGTCCGCGTTGCCGACCTGCTCGCCGAGGGCGAGCGGATGCCGGTCTACGTGCACGTCATCGACCATCCCGATGCGCGCGTGCTGGTCGACACCGGCATGACGGAGCTGCACCCGGCGGTGGCCGACCTCGATCCCCGCCTCCGGCCACTGAGCAAGCAGGACTTCGACCTCGGCGGCATCGACATCGTCGTCAACACACACCTGCACTTCGACCACTGCGGCGGCAACCACCTCTTCGCCGGCAGGCCGATCTACGTCCAGCGTCGGGAGCTCGACGACGCGCGCAGCGAGGACGACTACACCATTCGCGAGTGGGTCGAGGCGCCCGGCGTGCGGTACGTGCCGGTCGACGGCGAGCTCGAGCTGCTTCCCGGGCTCCGGCTCGTCCCGGCGCCGGGCCACACACGCGGCATGCAGGTGGTCGTCGTCGAGACTGGCGGGCGTCCGGTCGTCGTCGGCGGCGACGTGGCGGTTTGGTTCGGCGAGCTCGACGAGCCGCACACCGAAGGCCAGCTGCGGGTGCGCGCGCTCGACCCCGAGCTGGTCTGGCTCGCGCACGAGCACGAGCCATGGCGACCCCGCACCGTCTGAGGCATCACGCCGGCGCTCTCTGAGTCGTCGAGTGGCATGTAACGAGGAGTCTTGTCGAAGAAGACGAGAATGATGGGCGCGGAACCCGGGAGGCCCAACGAGCTGTCCCCGATCACAAGGGTCGATACAGCCCGCGTGCGACCCGTTCAAAGCGCGGCCGTCTGCCTTCTGGCGTTCTGCTCGATGCCTTTGTTAGACGCCGACGCCATCATCTGGTCCCGGGTAGCCGGGTCACGCGACGTGCTACGCGGGATGGCCCGTGCCGAAGTCCCAGATCTCCCCGTGTTCGGTATCTGTGAGCACCCCGCGCACGAGTTGCAGGTTGCGCTGCCAAGAACGCTCGGGTCCGTCGGCGTCCACACGGAACGTCAGCCTATCGTTGTCCGCGTCGACCGCGATCCACAACCTTGTCTCCAGACTCAGGCCGATCTCGGTAATGCACGACTCGATCACGGCCACCCAGCCGTCGTGCCAGGCCGTGACGGCCGTGATGCGGCCGGACTGCGGAACCTCGCCCTCCTGCCAGGCGCCCTGCACTTCCGTCCCGCCAGGCAGGTCGATCGTGCGAGTCCCGTCCCGCGCCTCCGAGCGGAACTTCATCGCCGAGAAGACCTCCACGTGAGCTTCCCTGATGAGCATCAGCAGCGTGCAGCCGAGGTACTCGGCGTCGGCCGCCCACGTGCACGCCAACTCGTCAGCGCGCGCGTGGATCCGGGCGAAGTCGGCCTCACTCGGAATGTGGGCGATCCGGTCCGCTTGTGCGGCGAACATGCGGTCGCGGCCGTCAATCATCGCCTTGATCTCCTCGGGCGAGTGCGGCTGCCAGTCCGTGACCTCGCCGATGACCCTCAACGGGTCGCGCGAGCGGTACGACTTGGTGGGGTTGCCCTCGAACCTCTTGTCGGTGAGGTCCGGGTCGTCCACGAACGGGCCGGTTGGTTCGACGATGTAGATTCGGCCGGGGCCGTCGCCCTGAGCGAGTTCGGCCCCCCATGGCGACAACGTCGCGCTCATGTACACCCAAGGGCTCGTGCGCTTGCTGTCGCCGTAGTTGGAGCGGTATCCGGGAGTGACCAGGTCCCCCGGCTTCAGGTCAGCCTTGGTGCCATGGTAGAACGGGCCTGTAGTCACCTCGTCGTCTGCTGTCAAGGGACTCGCTCCTCTCGTCTTGCGCGGCTCTATGGGCCGAGTGTGCCCCTTGGGCGTCTAGTCACCATGAGATGGCCGGTCCATTCCGCGTATAACGTGGATCGCCGGCGGAATCGGCCGCAGGCGCCACACACGGAGGGACCGACCATGGACGAGTGTACGCATATCGGGCTCGACGTCCACAAGGAGACCATCGCCGTGGCCGTGCTGCGGCCGGGGGCGAGCGCCTGCGACGAGCGTGTGATCCCCAACACTCCCGAGGCGCTGCGCAGGCTGCTTTTGGTACATCCTCGTCGAGCGCGCCGTCGAGCAGACCTCCAAGGGCCTCAAGGTGGTGCCGCCCAGGAGCGAGGCCGGCCGGAGGGTCGTGCCGTTGCCCGCACAGGCCGTCGACGTCCTGCGCGTACACAGGCTCCGCCAGGACGAGCTGCGCCTCGCCCGCAAGGGCCGGTGGAGCGAGGAGGGCTGGGTCATGGCCACCCTCGACGGCCGCGCCATGAGCCCTGATACGATTAGCTCGAACTGGGCTCGCTTCGTCAAGACGCGGAAGCTGCCGCCGCTCACGCACCACGGGCTGCGGCACTCCTACGCCACCGACCTCTTCGAGAACGCGCTCGAGGGTGGCAAGGAGTCGATGCTCAAGATCGTGCAGGAGCGCCTGGGGCACGCCGACCCGGCGAGACCACGGCGCGAATCTACCTGCACGTGACGGAGCAGGCGAGCGACAAGGCGCGCACAGAGCAGGAGCCGCGCATCGCGAAAGCGATGGCTTCCGCCGGACAATTGGCGGAAACTAGCAACTTGTTAGCAACTTGAGGCCCTGAGGCCTCGCGGGGGCGAAGATAAAACCCCTGCAAACCACGAATAGTGGGCCTATAGCTCAGTTGGTTAGAGCAGCCGACTCATAATCGGCCGGTCGCAGGTTCGAGTCCTGCTGGGCCCACCACGTTGTCATTTCGACAACGTTTCTTCCTGCAAACAGCCACCTCCTGCCTACCCGATCGCTCTGCCCTTCACGTCTGCTGTCAGGTCGGTGGATCATGCTGACCTCACTCCCAAAACCGGTCCAACCTGAGGTGATCGCTATCGGACACGCCGACGAGGAATGTAGCCGCCGCTCCGAAGTGGGGCACCCGACTGACGTAGAAGGTCGACCGACGCGCGCTTCAGGTTCTTCCGTTCCTCCTCGTCATATGCAGCCTGGCTCGTCCCTCGGGTACCTCCGGACTGACATCCCCGACAGCTGCTACTCCCCGGGCGCGAGGTACGCCCGCCGGTCGTGCTGCGGGCGCACCGACATGAATCGACCACCGAGTGCGAGCGCACTCAAGATTCACCGGCCACAAGTCCGGCGTCAGGCAGCCGGCGAGATGTTCCGGTTTACACGGAACACATTGGCCGGGTCGAATTGCGCCTTGAGCCGCTCCAGCCGTGCGTAGTTCTTCCCATAGGCGGCGGCGGTGCGAGAGACGTCGTCCTCCGCCAGCTGGAAGTTGACGTAGTTGCCCCCAGTGGAGAACGGGCGGATACTTTCCCAGCCTTGGCGGGCCCAGGCGACGTGTTCCTCGGCACTGGCGTTCGGGAGCCACGTCGCGTTGAACCCGCTGGTGTATTCGGCGTCCCGGTTGCCTACGGCCCCGTCGTCGTACTCGCGGTCTCGTAGCGCTCCGCCGAGCTGAAAGATGAGCGACTGGGACATGGGGGAGGTCAGCGCAAGCGCGCTCTCGCGAAAAGCCTCCAGGAAGTCCGCGGGCAAGCCGGGCAGGTATTCGCTCTTCCAGTAGCGGGCGAAACCCCTCGGTTCGAGAGCATCGACGAGCGATTGCTGGACGACGTAGGGCTTCGGGCCAACCGTGTCGAAGATCGGGTCACCCAGGGTCCGAAGAGGGCCGAGGTCGCCCTCGGGGTCCGGCCCACTGTGGCAAAGCAGAATCCCGATCATGGGTTTCCAGCGCCACTCGTCAGGGACGAATGGCGCCGCCGGAGCCAGGCGTATTACTGCGGCCGCCGTCAGCTCTCGTGGCCCAGACTCGGTAAGCTCCCGGTAGGCGGCGAGCACGTCGTCGGCCCGTTCGGCGCTCCACCCGATGAGCCCGCCGGTGACAGCGGGGCCCACCTCGTGCAGCCGAAAGGTGAATCGCGTGACGACGCCGAAGTTGTGGCCGGCCCCTCGGATGGCCCAGAACAGGTCGCCGTTCTCTTCCCCGTTGGCCCTGCGTATCTCGCCGTCGGCGGTAACGATCTCGACCTCCTCGAGGTTGTCGACTACCCAGCCAAACCGCCGCGTCAAGTAGCCGAAGCCACCGCCAAGCGTGAGCCCGGCTACGCCGGTCTCGGAAACGAAGCCCAAGACCGTGGCTCGCCCGTGCTCCTGGGTTGCCCGGTCAACCTCCTTCAGCAGACTACCTGGGCCGACGTCGACTCTCCCAGCACCAGGATCAACGACGACCCGGCGCATGCGTGACATGTCGAGGGTCAGTCCGCCTTCTGCGATGGAAGACCCGGCGATGTTGTGCCCCCCACCTTTGACGCTCAGCAACAGTCCGTGCTCTCGGGCAAATGTGACAGCCTCGGCGACGTCGCGGGCCGAGACCGGTTGCACTACCAAAGCCGGAGTCTTGGCCGCCATGGCGTTCCAGATGTCGACAGCGCCTTTCCAGCCAGGGTCGCCGGCCCGCAGCAGCGGGCCCTCTACCCGGGAACGGAACTGGTCTAATGCCTCCAAGGGGAGGCTGATGCTTCCGGTTTCCCGGGACGCAATATCGATGGTTCCCGAAATCACTTCTCCTCCTTTCGGGAAGCCGACTTCGCGGGTTCGCGTCGCGTAAGAGCCCGCGAGGCGATATACTCCAATATAGAGTAAACGTATACTCCCCTTTGGAGTATTGTTTCTAACACGCCCATGGATAAGAAAGATTCTCTCCCGAACCTGACAAACACCTCCTACGCCGTGCTCGCGCAACTTGCGGTGCACCCGTGGTCTACCTATCAGCTGGCCCGGCAGCGCGTCCGGTACTTCCGCTACGTCTGGCCCCGGGCTGAGAGCGCCATATACAGGGAAGTGAAACGCCTGGCGGCAATCGGGCTGGCCTCGGGCGAGCGCGAATACGTCGGGAAACGGCCGCGGACCGTCTACACGATCACCGACCAGGGAAGGCAGGTACTGCGCGAATGG